>NZ_JBIBWV010000032.1:0-28981 GCF_043081625.1 Streptomyces sp. NPDC014861 | reverse complement strand
GCGCACGCACGCGGGGCGGGGGGGGGGGTGGCGTGGGGGGGGGGTGTCCCCCCGGGGGAGTCCCCCCCCGGGGGGGGTCCCCCCGGGGGGGGGGGGGGGGGGCCCCCCCCCCCCCCCCGACGCCGTGGAGGAAGTCGACGACGAGGCGACGGGCCCGGACGGGTGAGACGTCGCCCCGGTCGAAGAGATGGGTGGTGTGCGCGTGGTCCGTCTGACACATCGTTCGCTCTCCGTCTCGTGCGGCCGGGTCTTCCGGAGCTCGGGCGCTTCCTGCCCGAGGCTTCTTCTTCTGCCCGGATATCTCCGCTTACCTCCCCCGCGGCCGAACGAACACGAACTCCGCACCACCCGGCGCTCCGCCCCCGCCCCGACCGCCGGCCTCGTCCCGACCCGGCCCGCCCCCGATGCCCGGTTTGCCTTCCGGAGCGGGGGGCACGCGGACTTCCACGAGTTCCGGGCCCCCGACGGGGCCGGGACGGAAGAGCGCGACTCGGAGAGCGAACGCGAAAGGGTGAGAGCCGATGTCGACCGGAATCGTCATCGTCATGGTCGTCGTCGCGGTCGTCGTGGTCGGGTTGGCCGCCGGCATGGCGGTGGACCGCCGACGGCGGGCGCGACTGCGCGACCGCTTCGGGCCCGAGTACGAACGGGCCGTCGAGGCGACCGGCAGCAGACGGGCCGCGGAGCAGGACCTGGACGCCCGCGAACGCCGCTTCGCCGACCTGGAGATCAAGCCGGTTCCCGGCGAGGCGCGGGAGCAGTACGCGCGACGGTGGATGCGCGTCCAGGAGGAGTTCGTGGACCGGCCCGAGGCCGCCGTCCGCGACGCCGACGAACTCGTGGCGGCCCTGATGCGCGACCGGGGTTACCCCGACGAGGGGCACGAGCAGCGGCTGCGCGACCTGTCCGTGCGACACGGCCGCACCCTGGAGGACTACCGCGCGGCCCTGGAGGTCCACGCGATGAGCACCCACAACGCCGCCACGACCGAACAGCTGAGGGGCGCGATGATGCACTACCGCACCCTCTTCGACGACCTGCTCGCCGACGGCGAGCCGACCGGCACCCGCCGGTCCTGACGCGGAAGGCAGGAGAGATGCGACACCACGAGACACCCGAGCGCACGACCCAAGCACCGGGTCGACGACACCACGCGGACCCGACGGACGAGTACCACGAGCCGTCGCAGGGCCGCCCCGAACGGCGGACCGGACCGGACGGCAGCGGCTTGGGCCGCTCCGGGCCCGCGCCGACCGGAGGCGACACGACGCGGGCGCCGGACCACAGCCCGACGGTCGCGCCGACCCCGCCGCGACAGCCCGGCGCGGACCAGGCGGACGACCGCCGGCAGGCCGCTCCCCAGGCCCCGCCCGCGCCGTCCGGCCCCACGACCCGATCGGAGGGCCAGGGCAGTCCCACGGTCGCGCCGACCCCGCAGGACACCCGGCACGGCCATGAGCAGGGCGAACCGCGGCGGGATCAGCCCCGGTCCGGCGGAACCCCGTACGAACAGCCCCGGTCCGGCGGGGCCCCGTACGAACAGCCCCGGCCGGGCGGGCAGCAGTCCGACCCGTCCCGATCCGGCCGGCCCGCGCACGACGAGGCCCGGCCCTCCGCCGCCGACGGCGCGACTCCCGCCTCTCCGCAGGTGCCGGCCCAGCGCACTCCCCGCGACTACCCGCCGCCCATGCCCTCCGCGCCGCCGGGGCAGGCGCCGGCGGCCCACACCGGTCACGCCCGTCACGCCGCGCCCGCTCCGCAGGACCGGACACAGGGGCCGGACCGCGGGACCGGGGCGGAGGCGGACGGGATCCCCGACCTGCTCGGCCCGGCCGAGGAAGGCGAGTTCATCCGCCGCTGGCACGAGGTCCAGGGCAGGTTCGTCGACGACCCGCGCCAGGCGGTCCACTCCGCGGACGCCCTCGTCGGTGACGTGATGAAGACCCTGACGGACACCTTCGCCCGGCACCGGCAGAACCTGGAGGGACAGTGGAGCCAGGGGCTGGAGGCCGACACCGAGAGCCTGCGCCTCGCCCTCTGCCAGTATCGCGCGCTCTTCCAGCGCCTGCTGTCCACCTGACGTAACGAGTGCCCCCTCTCCCGCGCCCGGCGGTGCGTACGGCCTCACGGCCCGCACCGCCGGGCCGGCGGCATGTCCGGCGCCGGGTGCGTGCGGCCCCCCCGGTCGAGGCCGTGCGGCCCGGCCCGGGGTGCGTACGGCCCCCGGTCGTCGGGGCCGTGTCCGGCCCGGGTGCGTGCGGGTCCTGGCTAGCGGTCATGTCCGGCCGGGAGGCGTCCGGCCCTTCGGCCGAGGGGCCGTCCGGCCCCTCGGCCGAAGGCCCGTCCGGCCCACCCGCCTCGGGGCCCGGTCCGCACGCACACGCCGACGCCCCGCGCGGGACCCCGCGCGGGGCGTCGGATCTCCGGCATCGGGGCCGGACGAACAACTGTCAGCGGTGGCGCAGCCTGCCCAGCAGGCGGCGCGCCTGGTCGCGCTTGCGCGGGTCGGCGGCTGCCCGACGAAGGGACGCCGCCGCGCCACGGCCCTGAGGGCTGCGGGCGAGTCGCTTGATGCGAGCCAGCAGTGCGGTCATGGGATTCTCCTCCGATGTCGAACGGGCGGGACGGTCGCCGCAAGTGCTCCCGCGCCTTCCGTGTCCTGACACTCCGTGTTGCCCGAGGACGCGCTCTCACACCTCCGCCTCGCTGACCGACCGTCACGCGGGCGACTCGGGGCGGTTGTTCGTGTGGGGCGGGGGCGTCGCCCCGCCGGCCGGCGCGCTGCCCATCGAGCCGGTCAGCGTGAGACCGAGCGTGACCAGGGTCGCCGCCACGGCCCGGGCCGGGCCCGGCCGACCCGGCCCGGCGGCGGGGGACCGGCGCGGCCGGCGAGCCCCCAGCACCCCCGTCCTCCGGGAGGAGGGCCCGTGCGCGGGCGCGGAGGCGTGTCCCGCCGTCCTCGGGTCCGCGAGGACCCGGGCGCAGGCGGAGGCCTCCGGCCGGGCCTCGGGGGAGCGGGCGGTCATCGCGGTGAGCAGGCGGGCCAGTTCCGCCGGGAGGCCCGGCGGAAGCACCGGAGGGCGGTCCAGGTGGGCCAGCGCCGCCTCCAGCGGCGCCCCGCCGTACTCCGCCTCGCCCTTGAGCGTTTCGAGGAGGACCAGCCCGAGGCTGTACACGTCGGCCGTCGGCGCGGTCCTCTGGCCCAACGCCTGCTCGGGCGCCATGTAGGAGGCGGTGCCGACGAGGGCGCCCGCGCTCTCGGGCGGGTCGTCCGCGGCCTCGACACTGCGGGAGATGCCGAAGTCCGTGAGGTGCGGGGTGTCCTCCCGGTCGAGCAGTATGTTCGACGGCTTGACGTCGCGGTGGACGACGCCGTGGCCGTGCACATGGGCGAGGGCCGACGCCAGGGCGGCCCCCGTCCGACACGTCTCGGCGGGGGTGAGGGCCAGGTGGGCGATCCGCTCCCGCAGGGTCGTGCCCCGTACGAGCCGCATCACCAGGAACGGCCGGCCCGCGTCACTGCCCGTGTCGTACAGGGGCACCAGGCCGGGATGGTGCATACGGGCGAGCAGCCGGGCCTCCTCGTGGCACTGGGCGTCGGTGCGGGGGGTGTCCGCGGTCCGGAACACCTTCACCGCGACGGGGCGCCGCAGCCGCAGATCGAGCGCCTCGTACACGTCGGCCGCGCCACCCCGCCCCAGGAGGGCGTCGAGCCGGTAGCGTCCGGCGACGGTACGGGCCGTCCACGTGACGTCCGGGTGTACGGGCCTCGCCGGTACCTGCATCGGGGCTCCCTGGGGGTGTGGCCGGCCCTCTGCCGCCGGGCCGGGAATCGGCTGCGTCGCCCGCAGGTACGTGCGCGGGCCCGCGGCTGACCGCGTGCCCCGTCCGTCCATGAACATCCCCCGGAGGACGCCGGTTCCGCGATCGTGGCGTGCCCACGCGGACGCGGAGCCGCCCGGCGCGGGCCGCTGCGAGGAGGGCGGAATGATCCTCGGGGACCCGGGTACGCGGACGCTGTCCAACCCGCAGGGAGGAGCGACCAGCCATGGGTCCCGGAGTGTTCATCATCATGATCGCCGTCGGCGCCGTCCTCACGTTCGCGTCCGACTGGGAGCTCGCGGCCGTCGACCTCGATCTGGTCGGCCTGATCCTCATGGGCGTCGGCGTGCTCGGGACCGCCGTCAGCGCCGGCGTGCTGCGCCGCCGCCGGATCGTGGTCGCGCCGGTGGTCACCGACGACGACCGCCGTGGCCTGCTCTGAGGCGGCGCCCACGACGGGCGCCGCGCCCTGCGCGAACACCGAGACAGAGGAGTGACAGCGATGACCGAGAATCTGTGGACCTACAGCACGGAGTCCGGCCACCTGGCGGGTACCGACCTCACCGGATGGCGCGTCGAGGCCTCCGACGGACACATCGGCAAGGTGGACAAGCACTCCGACGAGGTGGACGACTCCTATCTCGTCGTCGACACCGGCGTATGGATCTTCGGCAAGGAGGTCCTCATCCCGGCGCGGGCCGTGACCATCGTCGATCTGGAGGAGCAGACCCTTCACCTCGCCCTGTCGAAGGAACAGGTGAAGGACTCGCCCGAGTTCGTCTCCGACAAGCACCTCGCGGACCGCCAGTACCGCGAGGAGATCGGCCAGTACTACCGCGTCTCCTGGCCCTTCCCGGGAGGCGCGGGCCGCCTCTGACGGCACGGGCGAACCCGCCGCGCGCCTCGTCGCGCGGCCGGGCGGGTCGCGGCTCGGCTCCGCCGCGACCCGCCCGGCCGCGTACCGCCCCCCGGCGGAATGCCCACGCGGACAGCGGCTGGGCACTCCACCGCACCGCCCCACGACCACCTCTCCCAGCCGTCGGCCCGCGGCCACCCCCCCCCACGCCACGCGACGACGGCACGGCGACCGCCCCGCACGGACCCCCTCCGTCGCGGGGCGGTCCCCTGTCCGGGGACGGCGCCCGGAGGTCCCTCGGCGCCTACTTCAGCTCGATCTCCACGAAGGCGAGCGGCGCGGTGCCCGCGTTGACGACCTCGTGTTCGCCGCCGGCCGGGCGGGCGTAGGACTCGCCCGCGCGGAGCTCGGAGACGCCGATCGTGCCGTCGGCGCCGATCACCCGGGTCCGTCCGTCCGTGACGGGGACGACGACGTAGTCGTACGCGTGGACGTGGCGGCCGGTGGACTGACCGGGTTCGAAGTCCCAGCGGGTCACCCGGGTCCGGTCGTCCTCGTGCTGGATGCTCGCGCGGGCCGTGGTGGTCACGGGGCGCTCCTCTCGGCGTCGTGGTTCTCCGGGCGCCGGGGGAGCGGATCCGCCGACGCCCCCGGCGGCAGGCTAACCGCCCGGACCGCGCCGGGCGAAACCGGGCCGGACCGGGTGGCATGGATACCGGAGGGCGGGGCAGGCGGGTGTCGAGCGATGGGACACGCTCACGCCGGACGATCCGCGGTTCCCCCCCTTGCCGCGGATCGGCGGCACCCGCGTGCGGCCCGCACCTCGTGGAGGTGCGGGCCGCACGCACGTCGTACGTCCGCCGCACGCGCGCGGAACACCCCGCACGTCTCGCACCTCGCGCACGCCACGAACCTTGCACCTCGCACGCCTCGCGCGCCTCGCACGCCTCGCACCTCGCGCACGCCCGGAACGTCCCGCGCGGAACCCCCGCCCCGTGGGCCGGAGGCCGACAACTCTCCTCGCGTCCCCGGGGTTTGACCGCGGGAAGGGCGGCAAGACGGACCCGTACGCACCGGAAGCAGGGTGACGGACAGCCGCCCCGCGCGACCCACCCAGGAGGCGCTCATGTCGAACCCGACCCGAGTCCTCCTCCGCGTGGCGCCGAGCGCCACGCCGGTGGCATCGCCTCGGCCCGGCCGTGCCGCGCACCCTTCCGGTGGCCCCTCGGGACCGACCCGCCTTCCGGTGACGCCGTCGTCGTGGCCGCCGGAGGCCGCAGTCCCGTCCGAGGATCCCAGTGCCTCGGGCCGGAACGGCGAGAGCGGCACGCGTGCTCCCGCCGCGCCCCCCGACGCGCCGCGCGGACGGGACGGGCAGACAGGTCGGCGAGGACGGAACGGGCGTGTCGGCGGCCCCGCCACCGGCGGACGCGGGCGGCCGCCCGGCGACGGCGGGACCGCCCGCCGCGGACGGCGGCGGCCCCACACGCCCCTTCGAACGGCCGGCACACGGCGGCCCTGACTCCGCACCGTGCCGTGCCACGCGGAAGCCCCCGGCCCCGACGGGGGCTTCCGCCACGTCGGCTCCCGCCGGGACAGCGCCGCCACGGCCTCGCGCCGCACCCGCACCCGCTGCCCCGGACCCACCGCTCCTGCCCCAACGCCTCAGAGGAGGATCTCCCATGGACGAACGCAGCACCGCCACGCAGGTCAACGGGCCGAAGGAGGCCCGCGACGACGAGAACACCCCCGAACCGGGCAGACGCACCGGTTCCGACGCCGGCGACGCCGCCCGCGACCGAGGGCGGGGCGAGACACAGGAGGAACGCGCGGACCGGCGCTGGCAGGAACTGCTCCAGGAGATACGGGTCGCGCAGACAGGCGTCCAGATCCTCCTCGGCTTCCTCCTCACCGTGGTGTTCACCCCGCTCTTCCACGACCTGGAGCAGACCGACAAGAAGATCTACCTGGTCACCGTCGTCCTCGGCTCGCTCTCGACGGGCGCGCTCATAGGACCCGTCTCCTTCCACCGGATCGTGTCCGGGCGACGGGTCAAGCCCCAGGCCGTCGTCTGGGCCTCCCGGCTCACCTTCACGGGCATCCTGCTGCTCCTCGCGACGCTGACGGCCGCGCTGTTCCTCATCCTGCGGGTGGCGACCCACGACCCGTACGTGCCCTGGCTGGTCTCCGGTGTCCTCACCTGGTACCTGCTCTGCTGGTTCGCTCTGCCGCTGTGGGTCCGGACCCACTACGCCGACGCGAACTGAACCCCCTCCCGCCCCCGTCGCCACAGCACCGCGCCCGGCGTCCCGTCCGCGAGACAGGACGCCGGGCGCGGCACGGGATCCCGCGGGGAGCGAGCCCGCGCAACCCCCCGCACATCACCGCTCAGCGCGCACCGGAGGGCAGGTTCTCCTTCATCTTGGCGATGGCGAAGCCCCACCCCTGCGACACCGTCGGCTTGCCCGGCACGGCCACCTCCGCCGGGTTGGTGAGCACGTCGAGGACGACCGGGCCGGGCAGGGCGAGCGCCCTGCGCACGGCCTCGTCCAGCTCGCCCGGCGCGGTGACGCGGATCCCGGTCAGACCCATCGCCTCCGCCACGGCGGCGAAGTCGGGGTTGTCCAGTTCCGTACCGAACTCGGGAAGCCCCGCCTGCTCCTGCTCCAGCTTCACCATGCCGAGGCGACGGTTGTCGAAGACGACCAGTTTGACCGGAAGCCGTTCGGAGCGGATCGTCATCAGGTCGCCGAGCAGCATGCCGAGGCCGCCGTCGCCGCAGAAGGCCACCACCTGCCGGTCGGGTGCCCACAGCTGCGCCCCGATCGCCTGGGGCATGGCGTTCGCCATGGAACCGAGGTTGTAGGAGCCGATCAGCCGGCGGGTGCCGCGCATCCGCACGAGCCGCGAGAGCCACACCGTGGCCATCCCGGTGTCCGAGGTGAAGATCGCGTCGTCGGCGGCGTGGCGGTCGACGGCGGCGGCCAGGGCCTCGGGGCGGATGTCGTCCTCCCGGTTGTCGAACATCGCCCGCATCCGCCCCAGCAGCCGTTTGTCGTGCGCGGGATCGGCGAGGCCCGCCTGGCCCTCCTGCCACTCCGCGTACCGCTCACGGGCCTCGTCCAGATGGGAGCGGGACGGCACGGGCGTCAGCAGCGGCAGCAGGGCCCGCAGCGTCGCGCCCACGTCCCCGGCGAGCCCGACGTTCACCGGTACGCGGCGGCCCAGGTGCTCCTCGCGGGTGTCGATCTGGACGACCCGGCAGTCCTCCGGGTACCAGTCCCGGTAGGGGAAGTCCGTCCCCAGCATGATCAGCGTGTCGCAGGTGTCCATGGCGCGGGCCGCGCCGGGATTGCCGATGAGGCCGGTCTGGCCCACCTCGTACGGGTTGTCGTCCTCGAAGCCCTCCTTGCCCTTCAGGGTCAGCACCATCGGCGCAGACAGGAGCTCGGCGGCGCGCAGCACCTCCTCACGGGCCTCGCGGGCGCCGCGCCCCACCAGGAGGGTGACCCGGGAGCCGCGGGCGATCGCCTCGGCCGCCTCGGCGAGCGCCGGGTCGTCGGGACGCGTGACGGCCGGGCGCGGCAGGGCGAACCGCGTCGGCCGGTCCTCCTCGACCTCCCGGTCGCCGAGGTCGCCCGGGACGGTCAGCACCGCCACGCCCCGCCCGGTCACCGCCGCCCGCACCGCCGACTCCAGCAGCCGGGGCATCTGGTCGGGGGAGGTCACGGTGGCCCGGTACACGGCCACGTCCCGGAAGAGCAGGTCGTTGTCGACCTCCTGGAAGTAGTCGCCACCCAGCTCCGACAGCGGTACCTGGCCGCAGACGGCCAGGACCGGGGCGCCGCTCTTGGCCGCGTCGTACAGTCCGTTCAGCAGGTGCACCGAGCCCGGTCCCACGGTGCCCATGCAGACGGCCAGTTCGCCCGAGAGCTGGGCGCGCGCTCCGGCGGCGAACGCCGCCGCCTCCTCGTGCCGGAAGCCGGTCCAGTCGATGCCCTCGGTGGTCCGGATGGCGTCGGTGAGCGGATTCAGCGCGTCACCGACCACGCCGAACACCTGCCCGACACCGAGGTCCGCGAGTCCGTCGACGATCACCTGCGCGACGGTACGGGTCATGGGTCTCCCTTTCGCTGTGGTTGCCGACCGGGTCACCGGAGGGTGAACCGGTCCGGATGAGCCGCCTTCCAGTCGCCTGCCCAGGTGTCCGGAACCGATGCGGGCGAAAGCAGCAGGCCCGGTTCGAGCGGTTCGTACAGCTCGGCGTGGGATCGCACCGCGTCCGGTCCGACCCGGCGCAGCAGCATGCCGGGGTCCAGCTCCCCGGGGCCGGCGGCGCCCATGGCCGCCATGAGCTCCATGGCGCTCCGCACGGTCGCCTCCTGGAAGCGCCGGACCCGGTCCGCCTTGTCCTCGACGTCGAGGGCGCGGGCGCGCCGCCGGTCCTGGGTGGCGACCCCGACGGGGCAGGTGTTGGTGTGGCAGCGCTGGGCCTGGATGCACCCGAGGGCGAACATCATGGCCCGGGCGGCGTTGGTGTAGTCGGCGCCCTGGACGAGCCGCTTGACGATGTCGCTCCCGGTGGCGATCTTGCCGGAGGCGCCGATCCGGATCCGGTCGCGCAGCCCCGTGCCGACGAGGGCCCGGTGCACCGTGGTCCAAGCGCACGGCGTACGGCCGGCTTCCCGTACGGGCGAGCGGGCGGGACGGTCGCCGGGGGCGGCCCGGGCCGGCGGGCCGGACGGATCGTCGGAGATCGGCCAGGTTTGGCGCGCGGGAGTCTGGCCAGACGGTGTCCATGAGTGCTTCGGAGAACAGCGAACGCAACCAGTTCCCCTGGACCGGCCCGGACAGCGTGTCGGACCTGCCCGGCCCGACCAGGGAGGACGACCCCGACGTGGACGCCCGGTACGAGCCGGCGAACCTCGGGGAGCGGGGCGACCTCCCGTCCCCCCTCGCAGAGAAGGCCCGCGCGGCCGCGGACGTGGCCCGGGGCGCGGGGAGCGACCTGTGGGGCGCCGCGCGGGCGCACCGGGCCGTGACGGCCGGCGCCGCCGCGGGCACGGCCGCCGCGCTCGCCCTCGCGTACGGATGGGGTCACCGGACCGGGAGCCTGGCCGCGCGGCGCGACCTCGGCCCGATGGCCCTGCTCCTCGCCCGCCGCCGCTGAGCGGCCGGGACCTCCCGCCCCGGCCGGAGGCGGGAGCCCCCGCACTCGGTCCGGCCTTCTCCTTCCCCGCACGCCGATCCGTCCACGGAGGTCGATCCGTATGGTCCCCCTGCTCCTCGTCCTGCTTCTCGTGCTGCTCCTCTTCGGCGCCGGCTTCGCCCTCAAGGCGCTCTGGTGGATAGCCGTGATCGTCCTCGTCCTGTGGCTGCTCGGCTTCGTGGCCCGGCCGAAGGGCGGTACGAGCCGCTGGTACCGCTGGTAGGCGGCCCCCGCGGCGCCGCCCGCGGCGCGACCGAGCCCGGCACCTCCGCCAGAGGAGGGCCGGGCTCAGGCGTGTGCTCAGGCGCTCGGTACCGAGCCGTCCCCGGCGTGCGCGGGGGAGCCGGTGCCGGGCCGCGGCACGACCGAGCCCGGCACCTCCGCCGAGGGAGGGCCGGGCTCAGGCGGCACGACCGGGCCCGACGCCTCCGCCGGGGGAGGCGTCGGGCCCGGCCGTGTGATCAGGCGCTCAGTACCGAGTCGTCCTCGGTGCGCGCGCCGGGGAGCCGGTGCCGGGCCGCGATCAGCGCCGCGTCCACGTCACGCGTACCGGTGGAGACACACAGCGTGTACGCGAGGTCGTCCATGCGCCGTCGCACCTCTTCGCCGCCGTTCTCCGCCTGGAGCACCTTGAGCGTCTCGTACTGCTCGATGAGATTGCGCAGGACCACGGGATGGGCCATCAACACGTACTGCTCCCCTCGTCTTCGGGGCGGGACCGCCCGGTTCGACGCGCGTGTACCCCGGTCGCGCCGGCGTATGCCCGCCGTCCGGGACCGGCCGGGAGGGCGGGTTCAGGCCGCCCGACCGGGCACCGCCCTCCTCTTGTCGATCACGGAAGGGTAGTGTCGTCATGATTGCCGTACGGCAACGATCGCGGCCGTCGGGACCGTCCCGGGGGAGCGGACGTCCGGCACGTGGCGCGGGGTCGTACGGTCCGTGTGCGACAGCTTGGCGGGAATTGAGGATGGGGCATGTCTGAGACGACGACCAAGGGCTCCCCGGACCGGGAGCGCTCCGGGCCGGCCGCAGTGGTCGAGCCTGAACTCCGCCAGCTCCTGGCCGGGCTCACGGCCGTGCGGGACGGCGACTTCGGCACCCGGCTGCCGGACGAGGCCGACGGACTGATGGGCGAGATCTCCCGGGTGTTCAACGGGATGGTGGACCAGCTGTCCGTGTTCACCTCCGAGGTGACGCGGGTGGCGCGGGAGGTCGGCACGGAGGGGACGCTCGGCGGGCAGGCCGCCGTGCCCGGTGTCTCCGGCACCTGGGCCGACCTGACCGACTCGGTCAACGCGATGGCCGGCAACCTCACCACGCAGGTCCGTGACATCGCCCAGGTGGCCACGGCGGTCGCAAAGGGCGACCTCTCCCAGAAGATCGACGTGGACGCCCGCGGCGAGATCCTGGAGCTGAAGAACACCATCAACACGATGGTCGACCAGCTCTCGGCCTTCGCCGACGAGGTCACGCGCATGGCCCGTGACGTGGGAACCGAGGGCATCCTCGGGGGACAGGCCGACGTGAAGGGCGTCTCCGGCACCTGGCGCGACCTGACCGACTCCGTCAACTCGATGGCGGGGAACCTCACCGCGCAGGTGCGGGCGATCGCCCACGTCGCCACCGCCGTCGCGGGCGGTGACCTGTCGAAGAAGGTCGACGTCGACGCCCGGGGCGAGATCCTGGAGCTGAAGACGACCATCAACACCATGGTCGACCAGCTCTCGGCCTTCGCCGACGAGGTGACCCGCGTCGCCCGGGAGGTCGGCACCGAGGGCAATCTCGGCGGCCAGGCCACCGTCCGGGGCGCCTCCGGCACCTGGAAGGACCTGACCGACAACGTCAACGTGATGGCGTCCAACCTCACCGGGCAGGTGCGTTCGATCGCCCAGGTCGCCACCGCCGTGGCCCGCGGCGACCTGTCCCGCCGCATCACCGTGGAGGCCAAGGGCGAGGTCGCGGCCCTCGCCGACACCATCAACACCATGGTGGACACCCTGTCGGCCTTCGCCGACGAGGTGACCCGGGTCGCCCGCGAGGTCGGCACCGAGGGCCGGCTCGGCGGCCAGGCCAGGGTGCCGAACGTCGCCGGCACCTGGAAGGACCTCACCGACAACGTCAACTCCATGGCGAACAACCTGACCGGCCAGGTCCGGAACATCGCCCAGGTCACCACCGCCGTCGCCAACGGCGACCTGTCGAAGAAGATCGACGTCGACGCCCGGGGCGAGATCCTGGAGCTGAAGACGACCATCAACACCATGGTCGACCAGCTGTCCTCCTTCGCGGCCGAGGTGACCCGGGTCGCCCGCGAGGTCGGCAGCGAGGGCCGCCTCGGCGGCCAGGCCGAGGTCGAGGGAGTCTCCGGCACCTGGAAGCGCCTGACCGAGAACGTCAACGAACTGGCGGGCAACCTCACCCGCCAGGTTCGCGCCATCGCCGAGGTCGCGAGCGCCGTCGCCGAGGGCGACCTCACCCGCTCCATCACCGTCGAGGCCTCGGGCGAGGTGGCCGAGCTCAAGGACAACATCAACGCCATGGTCGGCTCGCTGCGCGAGACGACCCGGGCCAACCAGGAGCAGGACTGGCTCAAGTCCAGCCTGGCCCGGATGTCCGCGCTGATGCAGGGCCACCGCGACCTGGCCGTCGTCGCCGAACTCGTCATGGACGAGCTCACCCCGCTCGTGGCCGCCCAGTACGGCGCCTTCTACCTCGCCGAGGAGGGCGGGGACGGCGTCGAGCTGGGACTCGTCGGCTCCTACGGACGCCCCGCCGACCGGGAACCGGTCCGCTTCCGGCTGGGCGAGTCGCTCGTCGGACAGGCCGCCCGAGGCCGGCGCACCATCGCCGCCGAGAACGTCCCCGCCGACTACGTCACGATCTCCTCGGGGCTCGGCAGCACGTCCCGGGGCAGCCTCGTGGTGCTGCCGGTCCTCGTCGAGGAACAGGTGCTCGGCGTCATCGAGCTGATGTCCTTCAGCCCCTTCACCTCCGTGCACCGGGACTTCCTGGAACAGCTCATGGAGACCGTCGGCGTCAACCTGAGCACCATCGTCGCCAACGCCCGCACCGACGAGCTCCTGGACGAGTCCCAGCGCCTGGCCGGCGAACTCCGCTCGCGCACCGAGGAACTCCAGGTGCGCCAGGAGGAGCTCCAGCTCTCCAACGCCGAGCTGGAGGAGAAGGCGGCCCTGCTCGCCACGCAGAACCGCGACATCGAGGCCAAGAACCTCCAGATCGAGCAGGCCCGGCAGGAGCTGGAGGACCGCGCCCAGCAGCTCGCCCTGGCCTCCACGTACAAGTCGGAGTTCCTGGCCAACATGAGCCACGAACTGCGCACCCCGCTCAACAGCCTGCTGATCCTGGCCCAGCTGCTGGCCCAGAACCCGACCCGCAACCTCACGGCCAAGCAGGTCGAGTACGCCGGCATCATCCACTCGGCCGGATCCGACCTGCTCCAGCTCATCAACGACATCCTCGACCTGTCCAAGGTGGAGGCCGGAAAGATGGACCTCAACCCGGAGCGCGTGCCCCTGCGCCGGCTCCTCGACTACGTCGAGGCCACCTTCCGCCCCCTCACCTCGCAGAAGAGCCTCGCCTTCGCGGTCTCCACGGCCGCCGGCGTCCCCGTCGACCTCGTCACCGACGACGCGCGGCTCCGTCAGGTGCTGCGCAACCTGCTGTCGAACGCCGTCAAGTTCACCGAGCACGGCAGCGTCGAGCTGCGCATCGAACCGGCCTCGGACGGCGAGCTGCCGGTGTCCGTCCGCCGCGGCGGCCCCGTCGTCGCCTTCCGCGTCACCGACACCGGCATCGGCATCGCCGCCGAGAACCTGGAGGCCATCTTCGGTGCCTTCCAGCAGGCCGACGGGACCACCAACCGCAAGTACGGCGGCACCGGCCTGGGCCTCTCCATCAGCCGGGAGATCGCCTACCTCCTCGGCGGTGCCCTCACGGTCACGAGCGTCCCCGGCGGGGGCAGCACCTTCACCTTCTACCTCCCCGTCACCCGCACCGACTTCACCGAGCAGCCCGACCCCGCCCTCCCGGCGGCGGACCCCGCCGAAGCGCTCGCCGCCCCAGCCCCGGCCCGCGGCGGCCCGCTCGCCCTGCCCGGCGCTCCGGTGGCCCGGCCGACCCGGCGCCTCCTCGTGATCGAGGAGCGCCCGCGCGGGCTGCTCGCCGTCGTCGCCGAGAACGCCGTCACGCAGCTCGCGGCCGACGGCGGGCACACGGAACAGGCGGACATCGAGCTGATCGCGGTCGTCGGCCCCCAGGAGGCGGCCTCCGCCCTCGCCACCCGCCCCTTCCACTGCGTCGTGCTCGACGTCGACATGGCGGACGGCGACGCCCTGCGGTTCCTGGACGCCATGGACGGCGACGAGGCGCTGCGCACGGTCCCCGTCCTCGCCCACAACAACCGCCGGCTCCCGGCCGAAGAAGAGGGCGCCCTCCAGGACCTCGCCCGCCGCCGCCCGCTGGAACTCCTCTCCAGCCTCGACGAGCTGCGCGAGCGGATCACCCTCCACCTGTCCGCGGAGCAGCCCGGCGACGTGGTGCCCCTGGTGCGCGGCGACCACCGGGCCCCCGCGCCCCGGGCCGTCGACACCACCCTGCGCGGCAGGACCGTCCTCGCCGTCGACGACGACGCCCGCAACCTCTACGCGCTCAGCGGCATCCTGGAGCTGCACGGCATCACCGTGCTGCACGCCGAGAACGGGCGGAAGGGGATCGAGACGCTCCTGGCGAACCCCGCCGTCGCGCTCGTCCTGATGGACGTGATGATGCCGGAGATGGACGGCTACACGGCCACCGCGCGGATCAGGGAGCTGCCGCAGTACGCGGACCTGCCCGTGATCGCCGTCACCGCGAAGGCCATGCCCGGCGACCGGGAGAAGAGCATCGCCTCCGGGGCCAGCGACTACGTCACCAAGCCCGTCGACGCCGACGAACTCATCGCCTGCGTCACCCGCTGGCTCGACGGCGGGGAGACCTCGTGACCGCCGCCGCGGCCCCGCCCCGCCCCTCGCACCCGACGGCTCCCGGCCGGACCGGCGCTCCCGGCCGGATCGCTTCTCCCGGCCGGACCGGCGCCCCATGCCGGTCCGGGGCCGCCCGTTCCGATGCCCACTGTCCGTCCGAGGCCCCCCGCCTGTCCGGCGCGGCCCTGGCTGACGTCCTCCGCCCGTCCGGGGCGGCCCCCACCGGCGCCGGCCGCCTCCGTACGCACGACGGCCCCGGCGCCGCCCCGACCGAGGAGGTGCCGAGGTGAACCACCCCCGTGTCCCGGGCGAGGACCCGATCACCGGCCTTCCCGAGGCGGGCACCGCCGAGCCCGCGTCCCCGGGCGGGGCGCCGGCCCCCGCCTCCGGTGTCGTGCTGCCCGCGGCGACCGGCGGCGTGGCACCCACGACCCCCGGCACCACCGACCCGCACCCCGCCGACGACGCGCCGGTCGTCCCCTTCGCACCGGTCGACGCGCCCGACGCCTCGGGTGACGGGCGGCTGGCCGCCACCGTCGAACGACTGCGCGGCGAGGTGCGCGCCGCGCACGCGGCGGCCGAGGGGCGCGCCCTGATCGAACTCGCCAAGGGCGTCATCGTCGAGCGTCTCGGCTGCGGCCCCGCCCAGGCGGCCCGCCAGCTCGCGGAGCTCGCCGACCGGGCAGGGCTCTCCCGTCTCGAACTGGCCGCGGACATCATCAACCAGGCGGCCCGGGACCGGATGGCGGAGGCCGCCGACGCGTTCGTACGGACGGCCGTCGCCGAGCCCGACACCACCGCCCCCGCCGCCTCGGTCGCCGTCCGCCTGCGTACGGCGGAGAGCGCGGCGCTCAGCGCCGGTGACACCCAGGCCGTCGCCGAGTCGCTGCTCAGACACGCCCTCGAACCCCTGGGCGCCGTCGCCGTGGCGATCTGGACCACCGGACCCGACACCTCGCTGAGCCTGCGCGGCCACGCCGGATTCGGCCCCGACGAGGCGGCCCGCTGGCACTACGTACCCCCGGGGGTGACCACAGCGGCCCGCCAGGCGCTCACCGGGCGCCGCACCGTCCGGTACCCCTCCCTGGCCGCCGCGGGCATCCCCTCGATCGGACGGGTGCGCCACCCCGAAGGCGGCCGGGTCGTCGTCCCCGCCGGGACCGGCGGCCGCATCCACGGAGTCCTGGAGATCTGCTGGGCCCGTCCGCTCGACCCCCTGCCCCAGGCAGTGGAGCGCCAGATCGAGGCCCTCGCCGAACTCTGCGCCCACACCCTGGAGACGCTGCCCGAAGCGTCGCCGGACGGTTTCCCCCCGGCCGACGGGGACGGTGCGTCGGCGCTGGCCGAGCTCGCCGACGGGCTCTACGACCCCGCCCTCGTCCTGACTCCTCATCTGGACGAGGCGGGGCGGCTCGTCGACTTCCGCGTCCGGCACGCCAACGCGCACTTCCAGGACCCGGCGGGACGCCCCCGCGGTTCCGTCGACGGCGCCCTGCTCCTGGAGGCCTACCCGGCGACGGCGGGCGGGAGCGAACTCTTCGACCGGATCGAGCGGGTCCACGCCACGGGCGAGCCGTTCCGCGCCCGCCGGGTCCGGCTCACCGCCCTGGTGGACGAGGTGGCGCTCGCCTCGCTCGCCGACATCAGCATCACCCGGTGCGGCGCCGCCGTCCTCCTCATCTGGCGCGTCGAGGACGAGTCGGCCCGTCTCGCCAGCCTCCTCCAGCACGCTCAGCGGCTCGGCCGGGTCGGCGCCTTCGAGGAGGACGTCGTCACCGGGGAGATCACCTGGCACGGCCAGCTCTTCGAACTCTTCGGCCGCAGGACGACGGAGCCGCCGGTCGCCCTGCGCGACCTCGCCGCGCACGCCCACCCCGACGACGCCGCCACGATCCGCCGTTTCCTCCAGAAGGTGCTGTACCAGCGCCGGGTGGGCTCCGCGGCCTTCCGCATGCTCCGCCACGACGGCGTCACACGGCACATCAGGGTGACGGCCGAACCCGCCCTGGGCACCGAAGGCGGGCTCCAGTCCGTCCGGGGCGCCTACCAGGACATCTCGGCCCAGCACTGGACCGAGGTGGCCCTCACGGCCACCCGCGACCGGCTGGCGGCGACGGAGGAGGCGGCCGAGGAACGCAACCGGCTCACCCTCCAGCTCCAGCACGCCATCATGCCGCCGGCCAAACCGCCGCTCGACGCGCCGGGGCTCGACGTCGCCGTCCGCTACCGTCCCGCCGAGTCGGAGTCCCTGGTCGGCGGCGACTGGTACGACGCGGTCGTCCTGCCGTCCAAGAAGGTGCTCCTGTGTGTCGGCGACGTCGCCGGCCACGGCGTGGAGGCCGCCACCGGGATGGTGGTGCTGCGCAACGCCCTGCGCGGCCTCGCCGTCACGGGCGCGGGCCCGGGGCAGCTGCTGTCCTGGCTCAACAGCGTCGCCCACCACCTCACGGCCCACGTCACGGCGACCGCCGTCTGCGGCGTCTACGACCCCGGGAGCCGTACCCTGCGCTGGGCGCGCGCCGGGCACCTCCCGCCGGTGCTGGTCCGCGGGGACGACGCCGTCGACCAGCCCCTCCTGCGCGGACTGCTGCTGGGGGCCCTCGCGGAGGCCGAGTACGAGGAGGCGGAGCTGCGGCTCGAACCGGGCGACACCGTGCTGATGTACACGGACGGGCTCGTCGAGCGGCGGGACACCGCCGTCCTCGACTCCGTCGCCCACCTGCTCACCGTCGCCAGGCAGCCGTCCGACAGCCTCGAACGCCGGCTGGACCAGCTGCTGGAGCGCAGCAAGTCGGACACCGACGACGACACGTGTGTGATCGGCGTCCAGGTCTCCTGACCCCTCCGCCCCACGACCGCCTCACCCCCCTTACACGGAAAGCAGGGAAACATGTCCGAGCGAGAACCGAACCTGGATGTCGACGTCGAGATCCGCGACGACCGCACGGCCGTGCTGACCGTGGAGGGCGAACTGGACATGGAGACGGCCGACCGGCTGGAGGACCGTCTGACGGAACAGTTCGGCCACGGAAGGCGTCGGCTCGTGCTGGACCTGTCCGCCCTCGACTTCATGGACTCCTCGGGGCTGAACGTCCTGCTCAGGGCGGTGAACAGGGCGCGGGCGACCGGCGGTGACCTGTATCTCGCCGCGCCGACGCCGGCCGTGCGGCGCATCCTGGAGATCACCGGCGTGACGGGTACGATCCCGCCGCACGAGCAAGTGTCGGACGCGCTGGCCGCGGCCGGCGGCGCGAGATAGCGGACGGGTGGGCCCGGTCCCCGTGCACGGGACAGGGCCCGCGGAAGAGGGAAGAGGAGAAGGAGACCGTGCGCGAGATCGCCGACATCGAGCAGGCGCTCCGCCGGGCGGCCCCGCACCGCCTCGTGGGCGTCGTCGAGGACGCCCTGCGGGAGCACTGCGGAGTGCTGCGGGTGGAACTCCGACTGGCCGACTACGGCCTGCGGACGCTCCAGCTGGTCGGGCACGACCCGGGATCGGATCCGTCGGTGCCGATCCACGACAGCCCCCAGGGACGCGCCTTCGAGGCCCAGGAGCCGTACGTCGTCAGGGAGTCCGGGGCGCTCCGGCTCCATCTGCCGGTCACCGTCCGGGGCGACCGGCTGGGGGTCCTGACGGCGGAGCTGCCGCCGCGGGGCGACCTCAGACCGCTGCTGCCCGCGCTCGCCCAGGTCTGCGAGGCGCTCGGGCACGAGATCCTGGTGGCCGAGCGCGACACGGACCTGTACGTCCTGGCCCGGCGCGCGACGCGGCTCACGCTCGCGGCGGAGATGCAGTGGCAGCTCCTGCCGGGCCGTTCCTGCGCCCGCCCCGAATTCGCCCTCGCCGCCCATCTGGAGCCCGCCTACGCCATCTTCGGCGACAACTACGACTGGTCCGTCTCGGACGGCCGGCTGACCCTGACGGTCACCAACGGCATGGGGGAGGGCATCGAGGCGGCCCTGCTGACGAACCTCGCGATCAGCGCGCTCCGCAACGCCCGCAGGGCCGGTCTCCCCCTGGCGGACCAGGCCGCGCTGGCCGACCAGGCGGTGTACGCCCAGTACCGGGGCAAGGCCTTCGTCTCGGTGCTGCTGCTCTGCTTCGACCTGGTCACGGGCGAGGTGGAGGCCGTGGACGCCGGTTCGCCGCGGCTGTGGCGCCAGCGCGGGCAGACGGTGGAGGCCATCGGTTTCGAGGCGCAGCTGCCCCTCGGCATGTTCGAGGACACCGTGTACGTCCCCGAGCGGTTCGCCGTGCGGCCGGGCGACCGGCTGCTCTTCGGCAGCGACGGCGTGTACGCGGCCGTCTCGCCCGCCGGGGAGAGCTACGGGGACCGGGCGCTGGCCCGCGCGCTACGGGGCACCCGTCTGCTGCCGCCCACGCTCGTGCCGCAGGCGGTGCTCCGGGAGCTCGCCCTCCACCACGGCACCGGCCCGCTGGAGGACGACGCCCTGGTCGTCTGCCTCGACTGGCACGGCGCCATGTGATCAGTTGCCGTGTGGCAACTGTATCCTTGAGGCAATACCTGACGGGGTGACCGGCAGAGCCCCGTCGAGGACGACCAGAGGTGGCAATGAGGACATGGGGTGTGCGCCCGGCCGGAGCCGGCGTCGCGCGGGGATCAGGCCGAACTGACGTCCTTCAGTGGCGTGCGGGACGGTGAGGAGGCGGCCGCTCCGCCCCCTTCCACGGCCTCGTGGAACCCGGTGAGCCCCCGCAGCAGCGCCTTGCGGTTCGTCGGCGACATGTCCCCGATGACCGCGAGCAGGGCCTCCTCGCGCTGGGCCCTGAGGTCCCTCAGGTACGCCTTGCCGTGCGCCGTCAGGTGCAGCTCCAGCTGCCGCCGGCTCACGGGACTCGGCAGCCGCTGCACGAAGCCCAGCGCCTCCAGCCGGTCGCACATGCGGCTCACCGAGGGCGGCGCGGAGCCGAGCAGCTCGCCCAGGGTCCGCAGGCTGATGCCCTCCTCGCGGTCCAGGCTGTACAGCACGCGCAGCTGACTCGCCGAGACCGGTGTCGAGGACACCATGTCCCGGCCGCGCTCCCACAGCACCTCCAGCAGCTCGATCAGCTCCCGGGCGGCCTCGGCCGCCTGCTGCGGTTCCTTCGGCGACGGGGCGGGGTTGCTGCTCATGACTGCCGACACTCCTCGGACGTCCGGGGCCGGGGACACCGCCCTCGCGACGGACCTGTCATCTCCACAACTCTCCAGAAGGCGGTACGGATCCGGTGGATCGACACGTGACAGTGGAAGGCGCACTGCGCGGGGCGGCACCACACCTCCTCCTGGACTCCCTCCGTACCAGTCTCGCGCACCTGTACGCCGCGACCTCCGCCGACCTGCTGCTCGTCGACTACGGATTCACGACCCTGCGCCCCGTGGAGCCCGTACAGACACCTGCCGGGATGCCTCACGTGCCCGTGGACGCGGGCCCCGCCGGCCGCGTCTTCCACACCCAGCAACCATATCTTTTCCGTGATGTCGGCCCCACGGCGACCGCGTACCTCCCCGTCACGGTCCGCGGGGACCGGTTCGGCGTCCTCGTCGTCGACCTGCCCGCCGACCGGTCCGGCCCGCAGACCACCGCGAGCCTCGCCCGCGTCGCCGAGACCCTCGGGCACTCCCTGCGCGTCGCCGACCGCCACACCGACCTCTACCGCCGCACCCGCAGGACACACGCCCTCAGCGTCGCTGGGGAGATGCAGTGGGACACCCTGCCCGGCCGGGCCTGCACCGGACCGGCCTTCGACCTCCACGCCCACTGGGAGCCCGCCTACACCTCCGGCGGTCACCTCCTGGACTGGAGCGCGACCGAACGGGAACTGCTGGTCGTCGTCGCCGACGGCGCCGGGCCCGGCACCCCGGCCGCCCTGGCGAGCACCCTCGCCCTGACGGCCATCCGCAACGCCCGGCGGGCCGGACTCGACCTGGTGACGCAGGCCAGCCTCACCGACCAGGCCCTCTACGGGCAGTACCGCGGGACGCACCCGCTCGCGGCCCTGCTCCTCCGGCTCGACCTGACCACCGGCGAGGCCGAGGTCGTGGACGCCGGATCGCCGGCGCTCTGGCACATCCGCCCCACCGGGACCGAACGCGTCGAACTGGACCGCCAACTGCCCCTGGGCATGTTCGAGGACACCGTCTACGCCACGCAGCGCCTGCGCCTCCTGCCCGGCGACCGCCTGGTCTTCGTCGCCCACGGCACCGGAGAGCCCGCGGGCGGCGGTGGGCACGAGGCACCGGACGGCCCCGTCGCCCGCGCCCTCGCCGGCGACGGCCGCCCGAACGGCGCGGACGTCCCCCGGGCCGTCGTACGGGCGCTGCGCGAAGGCCCCCGCGGGGTGCCGGACGCCGTCCTCGTACTCTGTCTCGACTGGCACGGCCACGGGGCCGGGAAACCGGACACGGGCCCGCTCGGGGAACCCGCACCACCCCCGCCGGCGTCCCCCTGAGGTACCGCCCGGCGGGTGCGATCCGAGATGCCGGCGGTGTGGGAACCGCGAAGTGGGGAAAGGCGGGTACCAGAAGCCAACCCGCCGACCCATCCGGAAGAGGGGAGTACGAGCGCCATGACGGACGCGATCATCGCGGAGCGCGCCCTACCGGAGCCCCTGCTGTCCGCGGGGGCCGTCTACGACGACGGCTCCGGAGGCGGGGCCATCGCCGCAGCCCGCGCCTTCACAGCCGATTTCCTCGAGAAGGCGACGGCCGTGCTGCCGGCACCGGTCGAGAACGAGCGCGTCGAACTCGCGCAACTGGTGGTCAGTGAACTGGTCACCAACGCCATCCGGCACACCGCCGGCCCCTGCCGGCTCCTCCTCGAACTGGGCCGCGACGCCCTGGAGATCTCGGTCTTCGACCAGGAGGCCGCCGCCCCCGTACCCCGGGGACACGACCCGCGCCGCATCGGTCAGCACGGCGTCGAGATCGTCGTCGCCGTCTGCGAGAGCCTGACGGTGGAGCCCGCGCCCGAGGGGAAGCGGGTCCGCGCCCGCCTCTCCCTCCTGCCGGAGTAGCACGGCGGCGGATCCGCCGGACCGGCGGCCTGTGCCCGACGCACCGGCACCCCGCCGATGCACCGGCACCCCGCCGGCTCCATCGGCGGCCCGACGCACCGGGACACCGCCCGCCCCGCGGGCCCCACCGGCCCCACCGGCCCCGCAAGGAAGAACCGACGCCGGAAACACACCGAATCCCACACCTCCGCCATGAATCCGGAGCATCGGGGAACGCGGAAGGGCACAGTGGTGTCCTCGTCGCCCCAGGCCGGGGACATCCCACCATCAGGCACACACGGAGGAAGTCGAGGGTGTTCTCGGTCGACATCGGGCAGGAGGAGCGGGGCACGGTGCTGGTGCTCCGCGGTGAACTGGACTTCGACAGCGCCGTCCAACTGGACGAGGCCTGTCGGACGGGCCTGGCACCCGGCAGCGGGGAAGGGCCCGTCGTCGCCGACCTCGCCGCCCTGACCTTCTGCGACTCCAGCGGCATCAGCGCCCTGCTGCGGCTCTACCGCCACCTCTCCGCCCACGGCAGATCCCTCGGACTCGCCGCCGTACCCCGCACCGTCCAGCGCCTGCTCACCCTGACGGGCCTGGACCAGATCTTCGCCGTGCACGCCGACGCGCGCGAGGCATTCGCCGCCGGACCGGACCGGCCGGACACCGCACCCGGAGCCGGAACACCGGCGCGACCGCACAGGAAAGAGACCGCATGATGCGCGTACCGGGTCAGCACCCCCACCGGCCCGATCCGGCGCAGGACACCGGTCGCGCCGCCGTCGCCCCGGTCGAGGACGACCTCAGAGCGCTCTTCGGCGAATCCACCGCCGTCTTCGCCTCCCTCGCCGGACCGGCCCACATGATCGAGAGCGCCAACCCCGCCTTCTTCGAGGCGATCGGCGCCGGCCCCCGGGCCCGCACCGGCGTCCCCCTCGGACACCTGCTGCCCGAACCCGCCGGCCAGGGACTCATCGGCCTGCTCGACCGCGTCTACCGGTCGGGCGCCCCCCGCACCGGCCGCGACGCCCGGGTCCTCCTCGCCGACGGCGCCGAGTCCCGGGAGGCCTTCTTCGACTTCAGCTACGAGCCGCGCGTCGACTCCGGCGGCAACGTCACCGGCGTCCGGGTCATCGGCGTGGAGACCACACAGGTCAAGCAGGCCCAGCGGTTCACGGCGGAACACCGCGTGCTCCTGGAACAGATCGCCCGGCAGGCCCCGCTGAACGAGGTCCTGGACGGAATGGCCCGCGCGATAGAGGAACTGTCGCCCGAGGACCTCGTCGTCTCCGTCCTCCTCGCCGACCACGAGGGCCGGCGCCTCCTCCACGGCGCGGCCCCCAGCCTCCCCGACTTCTACAACCGGGCCGTCGACGGCATCGGCATCGGCGAGGGCGTGGGGTCCTGCGGCACCGCCGCGCACCGCCGCGAGCCCGTCGTCGTCGGCGACATCGCCACCGACCCCCTGTGGGACGACTTCCGCGACCTGGCGCGCCGGGCCGGCCTGTCCGCCTGCTGGTCCACCCCCGTCCTGGGCCGCGACGGCGCCCTCCTGGGCACCTTCGCGATGTACCACCGCACCCCGAGGCTCCCGCAGCCGGCCGACCTCGCCCTCGCCCGCCTCTTCGCCGACACCGCCGCGCTCGCCGTGGAGCGGCAGCGGGAGGAGGCGGCCCGCAGAGCCGCCGA
This sequence comes from Streptomyces sp. NPDC014861, assembly GCF_043081625.1. NCBI lineage: Bacteria > Bacillati > Actinomycetota > Actinomycetes > Kitasatosporales > Streptomycetaceae > Streptomyces > Streptomyces sp. NPDC014861. The sequence continues at coordinate 5,423 of NZ_JBIBWV010000032.1, read as the reverse complement.
GACCCGCGAACGGGCCGCCCGCGAGGACCTCGCCTTCCTCCTGCGGGCCGGCACCGCCCTCACCGCCGACCTCGACGCCGTCCAGACCCTGGAGCGCCTGGCCGCCTCCTGCGCCCCGCGCCTGGCACCGCTGTGCGCCGTCGACGTCGTCGAGAACGGACGCCTGCGCCGCGTCGCCACGGCCGCCCCCGACGAACGCAGCCGACAGGTCCTCGGCTCCCACATCCCCGTCTACGACGCCGACGACGACGCCGTCGCCCGGGTCCTCGCCACCCGCGTGAGCGAGATCGCCCGGCGCGCCCCCACCGGACCCGGCCCCTGGCAGGACCTCGGCGTCACGGGCTACCTCTGCGTCCCGCTGCTCGACCGCGGCACCGCCTTCGGCACCGTGACCCTGCTCTCCACCGAGAAGGAGCCCTTCGACGGGCACCGGGTGGCCCTCGCCGAGGAACTCGCCCGCCGCGCCGCCTCCGCCGCCCGCAACGCCCGCCAGTACACCCACCGGGTCACCCTCGCCCGGGACCTCCAGGCCGGGCTGCTCATGCCGGAACTCCCCGACGTGCCCGGCGCGGACGTCGCCACCTCCTACCACCCCGCCGGCGAGGGCCTCGACATCGGCGGCGACTTCTACGACGTCTTCCCGCTCGGCGGCGACCGGTGGGCGTTCCTCCTCGGCGACGTCTGCGGACGCGGCGCCATCGCCGCCACGACCACCGCACTCGTCCGCCACACCGCCCGCGCCGTCGCCCCCCTCCTGCCCGGCCCCGCGGACGTCGTCGCGGCCGTCAACCGTGCCCTCGTCAACCGCCCGGGCAGCCACGGCACCGGCTTCGTCACCCTCGTCTACGGCACGCTCACCCTTGCCGGCCGCGGACTGGACGTCGAACTCGTCCGCGCCGGCCACACCCTGCCCCTCCACCTCGACGCCCACCACACCACCCGGACCGTCGACGCCCCCGGATCCCTGCTCGGCATCTCCGCCGACACCGACGTCGTCGCCCGCACCCTCCACCTCGCCCCGCACGAGAGCCTGCTGCTGTACACGGACGGCATCACGGAGGCCAGGGACGGCACGGGCGAGCAGTTCGGCGAGGACCGCCTCGCCGAGGCCGTCGCCGGCACCCCGCCCCGCCCCTCGTCCCAGACGCTCATCGACGCCCTCACCCGGGCGGTACGGGATTTCACCGGGGGACAGGACATCGACGACGACCGGGCCGTCCTCGTCCTCACTGCCACATGACAAACGTCTCCGGTGAAGACCGTCACATGGCAACCGCCTGCGGTGAAGCCCCTGTGCCGGAATCGTGGGGATACTGCGGGGAAGCGCCGGGTACGTACCGGAGGAGAGGGGTTCACTTGCTCTGAGGCGCCCACTCCGCAAGGGTGGAAGGACGAGTTGTCGTCGAGTCGGGAAGGTGGCGGGCCCGCACACGCGGCCACGCTTATGACTGTTTTCGAAGACGAGTCCGGTCGCTCCCGGGAGGCCCCGGGAGCGGCGGGCACCTCCTGGCTCGGGTCGCCGCACCCCGCCGTGGTGGCGGACCGCCACGGCGGGGTCGTGGAGTTCAACGCCGCCGCGGCCGACCTCTTCCCCCGGATGAGGGTCGGTACGTGGCTCGACGAGGTCGTCCCGGGTTGGCTCGCGGACGCCCACCGGCGCCTCGCCGACCCGCCCCGCACCCCGGTCGGCGCGGCACCGGCGCGCAAGGGCCCCGCCCCGCTGCGCGGCAGTCACGACGGCCGCCTCCTGAGAGCCCACCCCACCGAGGCCGACCACGGCGACGTCGCCTGGTGGCTCGTCGACGACTCCGACCTGACGGCCGCGCAGGACGCCCTGCGGACCGAACGGGAGCGCCACGAGCTCCTGGCCGAGGCGTCCACCCAGCTGCTGGCCTCGCTCAACCCCGACCGCTGCCTGGAGAAGGCCGCCCTCCTCGCCGCCGCCCACCTCGGTGACGCCGCCCTCGTCGTCTCCCCGCCCGTGCGGAACAGATACACGGTGGTCACCGCGATGGGCGGCGGCTTCGAGCGGGCCCAACTCGCTCTCGACCCCTCCCTCGTACCGGGTCTCGCCGAGGCCCTTCAGGGCTTCCCGCCGGTGCCCGCCCGCTGGATCGACCCGGCCGAGCTGCCCTCCTGGGCCGTGCCCGAGGGCTTCGGAGGAACCCCCGGATCGGTCGCCATCACCCCACTGCCCGGACACGGCGTGCCCGCGGGAGCCCTGATCCTGCTGCGACGCGGCGGACGACGGGCCTTCGACGCCTCCGAGGAACTCTTCGCCCGCCTCTTCGCCGCCCGCGCCGGCGCCGCCCTCTCGGCCGCGCGCCTCTACGCGGAGCAGGCCCGCATCACCCGCGCCCTGATCGCCGAACTCCTCCCGCCGCAGCTCCACCACGTCGGGGGCGTCGACTTCGCCGGCGGCTACCGCACCTCCCAGGACACCGAGCGGATCGGCGGCGACTTCTACGACGTGCACCCCGGCACCGAGGACGGCCGGGAGACGCTCGCCGTCCTCGGCGACGTCTGCGGCAAGGGACTGGACGCCGCCGTGCTCACGGGCAGGATCCGCAGCACCGTCCACGCCCTGCTCCCCCTCGCGGGCGACCACCAGGACGTCCTGCGGCTGCTCAACGGCGCCCTGCTGACCGCCCGCCACACCCGCTTCGCCACCATGGTCCTGGCCTCGGTACGGCGCACCGGCGGCACCGTGCGACTCCGGCTCACCAGCGCGGGCCACCCCCGCCCCCTCATCCTGCGCGCCACCGGCGAGGTGGAGGAGGCGGACACCGGCGGCACCCTGGTGGGTGCCCTTCCCGACGTCACCAGCCGGTCCGCGACCGTCCACCTGTCGCCCGGCGAGACCTGCCTGCTCTACACCGACGGGATCACCGAGGCGCGCGGCGGACCGCTCGGCTCGGCCATGTTCGGCGAGGACCGGCTGCGCTCCGCGCTCACCGAGTGCGTGGGTCTCCCGGCCGAGGCGGTCGTCGAGCGCGTGCAGATGATCGCCGGGGACTGGGTGGGCCGCGGCCCCCACGACGACATGGCGGTCGTCGCCATCACCGCGCCGCACACCCATCACCTCTCGGCGGTGAACGGCCACACACGGGGCAGGTACACCGGATGAGCACGCAGACCCCGACCCCCACCACGCCCTCCACCACCGGCCTCGCCGCCACCCGCCGACAGCTGTGGGCGGCCCTGGAAGCGCGGGACGAGCGGGCCGCCGCCGAGGCCGTCCTCGGCGCCCACGACGCCGGCGTCCCGGCCGAGGAACTCCTCCTGGACGTGATCGGCCCCGTCCAGGCACGCATCGGCGCCGAATGGGCCGCCGACCGCATCGGGGTCGCTCAGGAGCACGCCGCGACGGCCATCCAGGACCGTGTCGTCGCCGCCCTCGCCCGCCGCACGGCGGACGCGCCGGCCCCCCGGCCGGAGAACGGGACGGCGCCCCGGCGCGTCACCGTCGCCTGCGTCGACGGCGAGTGGCACGCCCTGCCCGCCCGCCTCCTCGCCGAGGTCCTGCGCGGCCGGGGCTTCCACGTCGACTACCTCGGGGCACACGTCCCCACCCCCCACCTCATCGCCCATCTGCACCAGACCGGCACCGACGTCGTCGCCCTCTCCTCCTCGCTGCCGCTCCGGCTCCCGACCGCCCACGCCGCCGTGACCGCCGTCCAGGCCATCGGCCTCCCCGTCCTCGTCGGCGGAGCCGCCTTCGGACCCGACGGCCGGTACGCCCGCCTGCTGGGCGCCGACGGATGGGCACCGGACGCCCGCGCCGCCGCCCGCCTGCTCGCCTCCGGCCCCCCTCCGCCGGACGCGGCACGGCCGACGACCACCGACCACCTGCCCCATCTCGCCGACCAGGAGTACACCCTGGTCACGCGCGCCCGCACCCAGCTCGTCCGGCACGTCCTCCAGGGCCTGGAGAAGACGGTTCCGGCCATGGCCGCGTACACCGACCGGCAGCGGGAGCGGACCGCCGAGGACATCGCCCACATCGTCGACTTCCTCGGGGCGTCCCTCTACACCGACGACGCCGAGCTGTTCACCGGCTTCGTCACCTGGACCGCCGGGATCCTCGGCGTCCGAGGCGTCCCCGCCCCCGCCCTCGTCGCCGCCCTCGACCTGCTGGCCGAAGCCCAGCACGACTTCCCCCGCGCGCGGGCGCACCTCGCCGCAGGCCGCCGCGCCCTCCTCCGCGTACCCGCCCCAACGGCCCCAGGACCCCGCTCGTGAACCACCCCGACCCCACCTTCGAACTCAAGGCCGTCGCCACGCCCGACGGGGTGCTGCGCATGACGCTCACCGGCGAGCTGGCCTGGGACAGCGCCGAGGAACTGCTGGACGCGGCACGCCCCCACCTCGTCCCGGGACGGTCCCACCCCGGCCCGGACGCCGCCCCCACGGACCTCCACGTCGACTGCTCCGGACTGACCCTGTGCGACTCCATGGGCCTGTCCGCCCTGCTGACGCTCCACCGGCTCGCCGCGGCCGCGGGCGCCCGGCTGCACCTCGACGACAGACCGCCCCTCCTCGACCGGCTGCTCCTGCTCACCGGGACGTACGAGCACCTGACGGGCCGGTCCGAGTCCGCCGGCCCCGACGGGGACACCCCGAGCGGTACGGCGGAGCATCCCCGCCCCGTCGGCCCCTGAGTCCTTCCTTCCTCCACGGCCTTCACCGAACCGTTACCTCATCGGCACATCCGCCACGGTGATACGAGGTGTAACAGCGAAGGGACGGGTCAAGCGGACACCGCACCCGCACGCTGACAGCCCCTCAGCCGGAGGACCCCATGTACGAGCACCCCGCCGCGCCGCTCCCCGCGCCGCGCGTCCTCACCCAGCCGATGGCCATGGAACTGCTCACCGCGGACCTGGCGGTCCGCGTCGACACCACCGTCGGCTACGACTCCCGCGACCCGCACGCCCTGAGCGTCGCCTTCCACCTCCTGGGCGAGGAGCCCGTGGTGTGGCGCGTCGACCGCGAGATGGTCCTCACCGGATCGCTGCGGCCCACCGGAGACGGCGAGGTCCAGCTCTGCCCCGCCCCCGGCGGAGGACTCCTCCTCAGCCTCGGACCGGCGGGCGGGCGCGCCGTCGTCCGCTGCGAGCAGGAGGCGCTCGCCCGCGTCGTGCGCGAGACCTTCGTCCTGGTGCCCCAGGGCACCGAGGAACGCCACCTCGACTGGGGACCGCTGCTCGCGTCCCTCAGGACCTGAGGTCGAGGACAGTTCCGACCCACGTGAGAATTCGTGGGTGTGGACCGGAGGACTCCGGGTAGGCGGGCTGGCACGGGGCCAGGCATCCCGGTTCGGGATTCAGTGGAGAGGGGATGGGTGTGTCGGTCACCACGATGGCGGGTGCTGGTGTGGGTGTGGGTGTGGGGGCGCTGCCGTGGATCGCGGACACGTCGGC
>NZ_JBIBWV010000031.1:0-93383 GCF_043081625.1 Streptomyces sp. NPDC014861 | reverse complement strand
TTCGAGATCGGCGGCCCGATGGGCGACGCCGGCCTGACCGGCCGCAAGATCATCATCGACACGTACGGCGGCATGGCCCGCCACGGCGGCGGTGCCTTCTCCGGCAAGGACCCGTCGAAGGTGGACCGCTCGGCCGCCTACGCGATGCGCTGGGTCGCCAAGAACGTCGTCGCCGCGGGCCTCGCCACCCGCTGCGAGGTCCAGGTCGCCTACGCGATCGGCAAGGCCGAGCCCGTCGGCCTCTTCGTCGAGACCTTCGGCACCAACGCCGTCGAGACCGAGAAGATCGAGAACGCCATCGGCGAGGTCTTCGACCTCCGCCCGGCCGCGATCATCCGCGACCTCGACCTCCTCCGCCCGATCTACTCCCAGACCGCCGCCTACGGCCACTTCGGCCGCGAGCTGCCCGACTTCACCTGGGAGCGCACCGACCGCGTCGACGCCCTGAAGAAGGCCGCCGGCCTGTAAGCGGCGCCATGACGCAGGAGGCTCAGAACCCCGGACCGGGGTTCTGAGCCTCCTGCGCGTCAGAGACCGGGTACGCCACCCGCGAGCCGGTGGCCCTCGCCGTCCTCGGCCGGTTCGGCAGGGAGCGGATCGCGGTAGCGCTCCTCCTGCTCGGCCGCGAGCCGGTCCAAGGAGTCGGCACCGTCCAGGCGCGCGGCGCGTGCCGCCTCGGCGACACGGCGCAGGAAGAGTGAGCCGGCGGGGTCGTCCTCGTCGAGACCCAGCCCCCGAAGTGCCGCCACGAACCGGTCGGTGGCGGTTCCCGATTCCTCTGCCTCCCCGGCCCCGGACCTCATCACATACGACTGGAGCGACTCGGGCACAGGCTCGTCGTTGGCCACCGAGGTGAGCTGGGCGAGAAGGCCGATGTCGGCCACGGCCTTGTCCACGTGGTCGTCGTTCCTCGCGAGCCACCACACGACCGCGCTGCCGGTCGAGGTCAGCACGTCCTCGCCCAGGTAGGCGCGCTTGTTCTGCTCCCACTTCCGTTCGTGCTCCCAGACGGCCTCGTCCTTGCGCACGGTGGCCAGCTTCTCCAGCCGTTCTCGATCCGCGGGTGAGAGCGAGACGTGGATGTTCTCCGCCATAGCGAGCACCCGCCCGGACGGGTCCTGTTCCATCGTGCCGAGCGCGCCCGCAAGCTGGTGCTGGACGAGGCTGCCGCGATGCGGGGCGTGCGTGGCGGTGATCGCCCGGGCCCGGGTGAGTACCGCGTCCACCGCCAGGCCTGTGCCGCTGATGACCGGTGCTCCGTGCGCCGCGTCGAGCGGCATCCACCGGACGAGGGCCGTGACGAGAAAGTCGTAGTCGGGGGAGGAGCTGGGCAGGGCGACCTCGCGGACGACCTTCTCCCACCGCTCGACGGGAGGGATCGGCCGGTCCGGCTCCAGCAGATGGTCCCGCGGGATGGCCGGACGACGTCTGCGGGCGAAGAAGCACGAGAGCCCCGCGAGCGTGAGCAGCCCGCCCGCCGCGGTCGGCCAGTACCACCAAGGCCATGCGGTGCCGAGGCCGATGATCACGATGAGCAGTCCGCCGAGCAGGGTGAGGAAGGCCGTGAGGATCTTGTGTCCGGAGCTCAAAGAGGTCCCCTGGTGAATGGGCACGACGACGTCGGGCCGGTGGTTGCGGAACACGGGAAGGAAGCGGTGCCGGGGCGTGTGGCGGGGATCAGCCCCGTGGCGCGGGGGCCGGCAGGACGCCTTGTGCGGTGTCCACGAGGCGACGGACCCGGGCCGCGCAGGGATGTCGGAGGGACGCGACGTAGAGGTGATCGAGGGCGCCCGGACGGTGCGCCGCCGCCCCGACCAGGACTTCGAGCAGCGTCTGACCGAGATCGTCGCCGGGGCGGGCCGCCGCCAGCCACTCCTCCGCCGGTTCGAGCCAGTCGCCCGGACCGGAACCGGCGAACACGGCCCGCCAGGCATTGAGGAGGGTCTCGCGAGTCCTCGCGTCCTCGATGAGCGGACGAGAACCGGTGCTCGCCTCCAGCAGTACGGACGAGGCTGCAACGGTACGGAAGACGCGGGTATCCGGCTGCCGTACGTCTCGGGCCAGGCCCAGGGCGAGCCGATCCAGCAGCTTGCGGTACAGACGTCCGTCCGTGCGCGCCAGCCGCAACAGCCGATCGTCAGCCCCGGACCTGGGGCCGTGAGCCCCTCGAGCCAGATGGTGCAGGCGTACCAGGGCCTGATCGGGATGGCTCGTGGCGATCACATCGGCCGACACGGCGACGAGGACCTGCGCCGTCCACGCGTGGATCCTGGGCTCCAGGGACCAGCGGTAGACGAACTGGCGGAACGACCGCCCGGCTCGAGGGTCGTTGAGCCCGTGCCCGAGGGCCTGGACCGCGGCCTGGAGCAGCGTCCCGTCGTTCTGCTGGATCCACTCCCGGGCGAGGCCGAGTAGGTGGTCGTGCTGATCCAGACGAAGAGTCTGTTCGGCGAATCCGGCAACGAGGTCGTCCCGGTCCTCGTGGCGAAGTCCGGGAAGCCGGAGGCATACGTCGACCCAGTGCCGGAGGACGTCCCACAGATCCGGCCGATTCGACCAGAAATGATCACGGATCGCCACGGCGAAGCCAGGGCGGCGGAACTCCACGTACCCGTCCGTTCGAATCGCGGCGTCGACGCGATCGAGCTGCTCACCCAGATCTTCGTGCTCGAACACCGGCCGTTCGTCGTGCGGGTGTCGGACGGCCTCCAGGAGGAGCCGGCGGGCATGGTGAAGGGCAGCGAGCCGAGCACCGGGCAGCATCGCCACGGTCAGGAGCAGCGCGCGCTGTCCGCCGTCGCTCAGTTTCCGCACATGATCCGCGACCGCTTCCCCGAGGTGGATCAGCCCTTCCAGAGCGACCGAGGACCAGCGGTCAGGTCCCGCACCGGGCTCGGCGCGTCGGGCCTCACCGAGTAGCCGGGCGAGCCGACCCACTTCTCTCAGCGCCGGAGCCCCCGCCAGAAACGTGTGCACGGCAGGCGAAAGCTGGTCAGGGCTGAGGAGACCCGGCACGTCCTCGGCCCGGATGGTCCGCATGAGGACGCGCAATGCGTCGGGGCGCTCGATGACGGCACGGTGGACCACGAGCCCGTCGTCGACCGACGCCCCGTGGGGCAGGATCACCACCAGATGCGCGCGGTGCATTCGGACGCTCTCCACCAGACCGGGGAGCTGGCCCTGCAGAGTCTCCCAGCCCCTGCGCGCGTCCGAGAGGTCCAGCAGCAGCCGGTCCCCGTCGCTCACCTGGTCGCCCGACAGCGCTGAGCCTGCGTTGTCGTCCTCGGGCAGGAGACGACGGGCGGTGCGAGGCCCGGGGGTTTCTTTGAGGAGCATCCTGGCGGCAGTGTCGCGCCCGCTGCCCGGTGGCGCGTCGATCAGGACCACTCTCTCGGACCGCAGTTTGGCCGCGGCCGCACGCATGCCGAGGGGCGGGACGAAGCGGTGCCCCAGCCAGGAAAGGTGGTCATGGGAGAGAGGCCGGGGGAGAGGGGCGCGTCCGAACGAGGTCCCGGCCTCGTGGAAGTGGTAGATCGTGACGTAGTTGGTCTGAGTACCCGGGCCGGTGTTGACCGGTCCGCTCGGGTTCTGGACCCCCGTGAAGGCCGCTTCGCTCATCGGCCGTCGGCCTCGTCCCTCTCCGTGCGTCCGAAGCGGTGCGAGATGCCGCCGTGGTTCTCGCCCGCGACGTAGGCCGCGCCGTCGCCCGACATGTGCGGCTGGTGGGTGTGGCTCTGGTTGTTCTGCGTGCCGGAACCGGTGTTGACAGGGCCTGTGGGGTTCGTGACGAGCGCGTCGATCCGGCCGATGTCCCGGCTCTGGATGCTGAAGCCGCTGTTGCCGCCGGCCAGCGCGTTCTGGGTGGTGTCCGTGCTGCGGACGTCGTCCGCTCCGTCGGGCTCGGCGTGCGGGGCGGCGAGGCCCGGGACGAGCTGGACGATGGCGTCCCCGATCGCGGCCGTTCCCTCGACATGGCTCTGGGAGTCGATCCGCAGGGAGTTCAGCTCGGCCAGGGGGGCCAGCTCCGAAGGCAGTGAGCTGGGGGACAGCCGCTCCGTCCGGCGCCCTCGCAGGACGGGGACCACGTGGACGCCGCAGCGCCATGCCTCCAGGATCTCGATGCGTACCCAGTCGTCCTCCCGGCGGAGGCCGGGGTGATCCGCCCAGTCCGGGCCGATCACGGCGAGCAGGACGCTGCTGCGGCGCACGGCGGTGAGCAAGGCACGGGGGTAGGGCTCGCCGGCCCGGCCGGAGCGCCCCGAGTAGAAGACGGCGTCGTCGCCGAAGCGGGTGCAGAGGGCCTCGTCCAGCAGGGCGGCGACCTCGTTGCCGTCACCGGTGCGGTAGTTGATGAAGATCTCAGCCACGCGGCACTGCCTCTCGTGCGGGAGTGGTCGGGACGGTGTCCTGCAATGCGGCGGCCATCCGCGGCGCCAGGGCACGCGCGTTCGTGTTGCGGGGGTGCCGGCCGAGGACTCGGGAGAGCCGGCGCAGATCTGTTCGGATGGTCCCGGAGGCCAATGCCTCACTCTCGCCCAGGAGGGGGACGGCGAGGGCGCACGCGTGGTCGACCTCGCCCGCGACCGCGTGGGCGAGCACCCGGCGGACGCCGTAGCGGACGCGCGTGCGGGTCGCGTGGGTCGGGATCCGCGTGACCTCCCGGTCGAGGACCTCGGCTGCCTCGCGCGGCAGACCGAGATCGAGCAGGCACCATCCGTTGGTCATGGCCGTGGGGTCGGAGAGATGAGTGGTGCCGATGACGGGAAGCGCGCCCGCGCTGCCGTCCGTGGCGGCCCGTTCGAGCAGCGCCCGTGCCCGGTCCAGTGAGCGCAGGCACGCGTCCCGGTCACCGTTCAAGGCATGCCCCTGGGCCTCCCGCTGGGCGGCGAGTCCCCTGATGCGGGCGGGTAATCGGCCTGCCTGTGCGCCCTGGACGACAGCGATGGTGGAGCGGGCGTCTCCCGCGTAGAAGGTCAGGAGTCCGCGGCGGACGAGCGCGTACGCCTCCAGATGGTGATCACCTCCTGCGGCCGCGAGACGTACGGCGTGATCCGTCCAGGTCAGGGCCGCGTGCTCGTCGCCGCTCTCCTGGGCCATCCAGCCGGTGTACTCCGCGAAACGGGAGGCGAGGAGGTACAACTCCCTCGCCGACCGGGCTCCCGAGCCCTCGGCGAGCGCGGGAAGGGCCCGGGTCTGGGCTTCGAGGGCGGGCAGCACAGCGGCCGAGGGTGCTGTCTGGCCCAGTACGCGGAACTGGTCGAACAGCGCCCGCACTCCGTCCACCAGCGGCCCGCCGGCTCCGTCCGCTGCCCGCTCCACGACCTTCGTACCCGGGGAGGCAAGCGCGGACGGCACGCCGAGCGCGAGCGCGGAGGCGGCTCCGGCGGTCAGGACGCGACGCCGGTCGAGCAGAGCCGGCGCTGTGGCGGGCGATACCAGCGCGGCGAGCGCGCCCTCCGCCCCGAGCGCCGTGTCGCACAGACGGGCCAGCTCGGTGGTCGGGCGCTGGACACCCGTCTCCACCTTGCTCAGCTGGCCCTTGCTGTAATGCACGCGAGCGGCCAGCCCGTCCAGCGTCATTCCGGCCGCCAGCCGCCTTCGGCGCAGCTCCGGTCCGAACTTCGACAACCCTCTCACCTCTCCGCTCCCTCGGGATCGACATGTGCCAGCCTGGGGCCGCCGACGGTGGGGCAACAAGGCGATGGCCGCTGTTTCACGTTTCCATCGGCGCGGGGGCGACGGACAGAGCGCCGATTCGGCCACGAGCGTGGCCGATCATGGACATCTGGCAGTGTCGGTGGCGTCTGGTAGGTATGAGGCTGTGAGCAGCGAGAAGGAGAATCCCGAGGGGCCCGAGCAGCTCGCGCTCATCCGGGAGACCGTGCGGAAGGCGAAGGTGCCGAAGGCCAAGCCGCGGACCTGGCGGGGGGCCGCGCTCGCCAAGGAGCTGCCGGTCGCGCGGGTGGTGGTGAACAAGGGCGTGCTGCACCTCGACCAGTTCTTCGACTACGCGGTGCCCGAGGAGCTGGACGCCTCGGCGCAGCCGGGGGTGCGGGTGCGGGTGCGGTTCGGGGCCGGTTCCGGGCAGGTGCGGGGCGGGCGGCGCGAGGGCGGGCGGTTGATCGACGGGTTCCTCGTCGAGCGGCGGGCCGCGTCCGACTACTCCGGGCCGCTCGCCGCCCTCGCCGACGTCGTGTCGCCCGAGCCGGTGCTCGGGCCCGAGCTGCTGGCGCTCGCGCGGGCCGTCGCCGACCGGTACGCCGGAAGCCTCGCCGACGTGCTCCAGCTCGCCGTGCCGCCGCGCAGCGCCGCCGCGGAGGGGCGACCCTCGCCCGCGCCGCTGCCGCCGCCCGCGCCGCCGGCGCCGGACACCTGGGGGCGGTACGAGCAGGGGACCGCGTTCCTGGAGTCGCTGGCGGGCGGCGGGAGCCCGCGGGCGGTCTGGACGGCGCTGCCAGGGCCGTACTGGGCCGAGGAGATCGCCCGCGCCGTCGCCGCGGCCCTCGCCTCCGGGCGCGGCGCCCTCGTCGTCGTGCCCGACGGGCGGGCCGTGGGGCGGGTCGACGCGGCGCTGACCACCGTCCTGGGGGAGGGACGGCACGCGGTGCTCACCGCCGAGGCCGGACCCGAGAAGCGGTACGGGCAGTGGCTCGCCGTCCGGCGCGGCTCCGTGCGGGCCGTCGTCGGCACCCGCGCCGCGATGTTCGCGCCGGTCAGGGACCTCGGGCTGGTCGTCCTCTGGGACGACGGCGACGGCAGCCACAGCGACCCGCACGCCCCCCAGCCGCACGCCCGCGAGGTGCTGCTGCTGCGCGCCGCCCATGACCGGTGCGCCTTCCTGCTCGGTTCCACCGGCTGCACCGTGGAGGCCGCCCAGCTCGTCGAGTCCGGCTGGGCCCGGCCGCTCGCCGCGAGCCGCGAACAGGTCCGCAGGGCCGCGCCCCTCGTCCGTACCGTCGGCGACGACCTCCTCGCCCGGGACGGGGCCGCCCGGGCCGCCCGGCTGCCCTCGCTCGCCTGGGAGACCCTCCGGGACGGGCTGCGCACCGGACCGGTCCTGATCCAGGTGCCCCGCAGGGGGTACGTGCCCCGGCTCGCCTGCCGGCAGTGCCGCACGCCCGCCCGCTGCCGGCACTGCGCCGGGCCGCTGGAGGCCCCCGACCAGCGCGAGCTGCACTGCGCCTGGTGCGGACGGGAGGAACCGGCCTGGCACTGCGAGGCGTGCGGCTCCACCGGACTGCGCGCCCAGGTGGTCGGCGCCCGCAGGACCGCGGAGGAGCTGGGCCGGGCCTTCCCCGCCGTGCCGGTGCGGACCTCGGGACGCGACCACGTCCTGGACCGGGTCCCGGACCGGCCCGCCCTCGTCGTCTCCACCCCCGGCGCCGAACCGGTCGCCGACGGCGGCTACGCGGCGGCGCTGCTGCTCGACGGCTGGGCGCTGCTCGGCCGCCCGGACCTCCGGGCCGGCGAGGAGGCGCTGCGGCGCTGGATGGACGCGGCCTCGCTGGTGCGGGGCCAGGCCGAGGGCGGCACCGTGGTGGTCGTCGCCGAGCCGACGCTCCGGCCCGTCCAGGCGCTCGTCCGCTGGGATCCGGTGGGGCACGCCCAGCGGGAGCTGGCCGAGCGGGCCGAGCTGGGCTTCCCGCCGGTCTCCCGGATGGCCGCGGTCAGCGGGCCGCCCGAGGCGGTGGAGACCTTCCTGGCGGCGGCCGCGCTGCCCATGGACGCGGAGGTCCTGGGGCCGGTGCCGCTGCCGGTGGTCCGACCCGGGGCCGTCCGCCGGCCCGGCGACCCGCCGCCCGGCGAGCGGTGGGACCGCGCCCTGGTCCGGGTGCCGCCCGGCAGCGGGGCGGCCCTCGCCCAGGCGCTCAAGCACGCCCGGGCGAGCCGCCAGGCCCGGGGCACCGGCGACACCGTCCGGATCCGGGTGGACCCGCCCGACATCGGCTGAGGGTCCGGACACGACGACGGCCGCCGCCCCCTTCGGCCAGGGGGTGGCGGCCGGTCGTCGGCTCCGCGAGGTCAGCCGTTGCGCGGGCTGGGGAAGGCGGGCGAGCGGGGCTCGTCGCGGAGGGTGGCGCTCCCCGAGGTCGGCTGCGGCGGCATCGAGCGGGCGGCGGGCACCGAGGGAAGGGCGCGGGCCGCACCCGGCTCGGGGCCGAGCTCCGGCTCCACGACGGGCTGCGCGGGCGCCCGGCGGGCGCCGTAGCGGCGGTGGACGGCCTGCTTGGTCACCCCGAGCGCGGAGCCGACGGCGTCCCAGGAGAAGCCGAGGGAGCGGTCGAACTCGACGGCGGCGGTCACCAGGGTCTCGACGCTGTCCCGGAGCTCCTGGGCGAGCCGCACGGTGGGGGCGGGCGCGCGGCCGTAGACGACGAAGCCCGTGGAAGGGCCGGAGCGGCGAGGGCGGTAGACATTGCCCAGCTGGGCCGTGAGCGTGCGCAGGGCGTCCACCTGCCGCCGGACCCGCTCGATGTCCCGCACCAACAGGTGCAGACTCGCCCGGGCTTGGGCGTCGTGGGTTGCGTGGTCGGCCATGGATGAGCCTCTCGAACCGGCGATGGAAGGGCGGGCCGCAGGGGGGCGGCGGCCCGATACGGTCAATCTCTCTTGACCAACGCGCCACCGGGACTTGGGTCACGCTGCGGGGGCGTACACGCATATGCGCGGGGCGCTCGCCGTCGCGTACGCCCCCTCCCGCCCGGAGCCGCCCGATCCGGCCCGGCCCGGCGGGAGCGGGGGGACACGACCTAGACTGGTGCGTCGCCCGCAAAGCCCCCGGACAGACAGGCAGTCGCCACCCATGAAGCTCGTCTTCGCAGGCACCCCCGAGGTCGCCGTCCCCGCCCTGGACGCCCTGCTCGCCTCCGGCCGCCACGAGGTCGCCGCCGTGGTCACCCGGCCGGACGCGCCCGCGGGCCGCGGACGGCGCCTGGTGGCCAGCCCGGTCGCGCAGCGGGCCGAGGAGGAGGGCATCGAGATCCTGCGGCCGGCCCACCCGCGCGACGAGGACTTCCTCGCCCGGCTCCGCGAGATCGCCCCGGACTGCTGCCCGGTCGTCGCCTACGGGGCGCTGCTGCCGCAGAAGGCCCTCGACATCCCGGCCCACGGCTGGGTCAACCTGCACTTCTCCCTCCTCCCGGCCTGGCGCGGCGCGGCCCCCGTCCAGCACGCGCTGATGGCGGGCGACGAGGTGACCGGCGCCAGCACCTTCCAGATCGAGCGGGGCCTCGACTCCGGCCCGGTCTACGGCGTGATCACCGAGGAGATCCGTCCCACCGACACCAGCGGCGACCTCCTCACCCGGCTCGCCTTCGCGGGCGCCGGCCTGCTCGCGGCCACCATGGACGGCATCGAGGACGGCGCCCTCAAGGCCGTCCCGCAGCCCGCCGACGGCATCACCCTCGCCCCCAAGATCGAGGTCGAGGACGCCCACGTCGACTTCGCCGCCCCGGCGCTCCGGGTCGACAGGGTCGTCCGCGGCTGCACCCCGGCCCCCGGCGCCTGGACCCTCTTCCGCGGCGAGCGCCTCAAGCTCATCCAGGTCGCCCCGGTCACCGACCGCACCGACCTCGCCGCCGGCGAGCTCGCGGCCGGCAAGAACAACGTGTACGCGGGCACCGGCTCGTACGCCGTCGAACTCCTCTGGGTCCAGCCCCAGGGCAAGAAGCCCATGAAGGCCGCCGACTGGGCCCGCGGCGTCCGCATCGCCCCGGGGGAGCGGCTGGGCGGCTGACCCTGTCCGCGGCGGCCGGGCTGGGCGGCTCCCCGGGAGCGCTGCCCCGGCCGCGCCCCGCGTCAGGGGCGTTTTCTCCGGTGGCGGGGGCGGACGTAGGCTGGGTGGGTTCGACCCCACATTTCGTCACGCGGAGCACCTTTGAGCGAGCAGGCACGTCGCCGTCCCCCCAAGCCCCACCGCCGGCCCAAGAAGGACCCCGTGCGGATGCTCGCCTTCGAGGTGCTGCGGGCGGTCGACGAGCGGGACGCCTACGCCAACCTCGTCCTGCCGCCGCTGCTGCGGAAGGCGCGCGAGAAGGAAGGCTTCGAGGCCCGGGACGCGGCGCTCGCGACCGAGCTGGTCTACGGGACGCTGCGGCGCCAGGGCACGTACGACGCGATCATCGCGGCCTGCGTCGACCGGCCGCTGCGCGAGGTCGACCCGCCGGTCCTCGACGTGCTGTCGCTCGGCGCGCACCAGCTGCTCGGGACGCGGATCCCGCCGCACGCCGCCGTCTCCGCCACCGTCGAGCTGGCCCGCGCGGTGCTCGGCGAGGGGCGCGCCAAGTTCGTCAACGCGGTGCTGCGCAAGATCACGCGGCAGGACCTCGACGCCTGGGTGGCCGAGGTCGCCCCGCCGTACGAGAAGGACGCCGAGGACCACCTCGCCGTCGTGCACTCCCACCCGCGCTGGGTGGTCTCCGCGCTCTGGGACGCGCTCGGCGGCGGCCGGGCCGGCATCGAGGCGCTGCTGGAGGCCGACAACGAGCGGCCCGAGGTCACCCTGGTCGCCCGGCCGGGCCGGGTCACCGTCGACGAGCTGGCGGAGGCCGCCGAGACCGAGCCGGGCCGCTGGTCCCCGTACGCCCTGCGGCTCACCGAGGGCGGCGAGCCCGGCGCCCTGGAGGCCGTGCGGGACGGACGGGCCGGAGTCCAGGACGAGGGCAGTCAGCTCGTCGCGATCGCCCTGGCGAACGCGCCCCTGGACGGCCCCGACACCCGCTGGCTCGACGGCTGCGCGGGCCCCGGCGGCAAGGCCGCGCTCCTCGGCGCGCTGGCCGCCGAGCGCGGCGCCGCCCTGCTCGCCTCCGAGAAGCAGCCGCACCGCGCCCGGCTCGTCGAGCGCGCGCTGGCCGGCAACCCCGGCCCGTACCAGGTCATCGCCGCCGACGGCACCCGCCCGCCGTGGCGCGAGGGTGCCTTCGACCGGGTCCTGGTCGACGTGCCCTGCTCCGGGCTCGGCGCCCTGCGCCGCCGCCCCGAGGCCCGCTGGCGCCGCCGCCCCGAGGACCTCGACGGCTTCGCCCCGCTCCAGCGCGGGCTGCTCACCGAGGCGCTGCGGGCGGTCCGGGTCGGCGGGGTCGTCGGCTACGCGACCTGCTCGCCGCACCTCGCCGAGACCCGGGTCGTGGTGGACGACGTCCTGAAGCGGACGGGTGGCGCCGAACTGATCGACGCCCGGCCGCTGCTCCCCGGTGTCGACCGCCTCGGGGACGGCCCCGACGTCCAGCTGTGGCCGCATCTGCACGGTACGGACGCCATGTATCTGGCGCTGATCCGCCGGACCGCCTGACGGTATCCGCTGGTACGTACCAGTACGTCCGGCGCCGGAACGAACCCGTGCCGGTTCGCGGCGAAGAAGTCCCCAAGAACGTGGCAGGCTTGGCACATGGCGCAGATCAATCCCAGCATCCTCTCCGCAGACTTCGCCCGCCTCGCGGACGAGGCCAAGGCCGTCGACGGCGCCGACTGGCTGCATGTCGACGTCATGGACAACCACTTCGTGCCCAATCTGACGCTGGGCGTGCCGATCGTGGAGTCGCTGAGCCGCGCGACCGACACCCCCCTCGACTGCCACCTGATGATCGAGGACCCGGACCGCTGGGCGCCGCAGTACGTGGAGGCCGGGGCGGGCTCGGTCACCTTCCACGTCGAGGCCGCCGCCGCCCCGGTCCGGCTCGCCCGGGAGATCCGCGCCAAGGGTGCCCGGGCCTCCATGGCGCTCAAGCCGGCCACCCCCATCGAGCCCTTCGAGGACCTGCTCCCCGAGCTCGACATGCTGCTCATCATGACCGTGGAGCCCGGCTTCGGCGGCCAGGCCTTCCTCGACATCATGCTTCCCAAGATCCGCCGCACCCGCGAGCTGATCGCCAAGCACGGCCTGGAGCTGTGGCTCCAGGTCGACGGCGGCGTCTCGGACGCGACCATCGAGCGCTGCGCCGAGGCGGGCGCCGACGTCTTCGTGGCCGGTTCGGCGGTCTACGGGGCGGCCGACCCGGCCGCCGCGGTGGCCGCTCTGCGGGCCAGGGCGGACGCCGCCACGGCCGGTGCCGCCTGGGCATGTGGCCACTGAGCCTCCGGCCGGTGAACGCGGTCCGACGGGCCGCCGACAGGACTGATCAAGGCCCGCCGTTTCTGACAGGATGAACAGCGGGTCCAGAGTGTGAACGAACACGGATCGTGGACAGCGGTGCGTGAACAGCAGTGAGGAGATCGCGGTGGCGGGAATGTCGGCGGGACGATCAGCCCTGCGGATGGGCCCCGCGGAGCTGGTGCAGGCGGCGGCCATGGCGCGCCGCTTCTACCTGGAGGGGAAGTCCAAGATCCAGATCGCCGAGGAGTTCGGCGTGAGCCGCTTCAAGGTGGCCCGGGTCCTGGAGACCGCTCTGGAGCGGGATCTCGTACGCATCGAGATCCGGGTACCGGCCGAGCTGGACGCCGAACGCTCCGACGCGCTGCGCGCCCGCTACGGGCTCCGGCACGCGGTCGTCGTCGAGTCCCCGGCGGAGGACGACGAGTCGCCCGATCCGGAGAACCTCGGCGAGGTCGCGGCCGACCTCCTCGGCGAGCTGGTCACCGAGGGCGACGTCCTCGGCCTGGCCTGGGGCCGGTCGACCATCCACATGGCCGCCGCGCTGGACCGGCTGCCCCCGTGCACGGTCGTCCAGCTCACCGGCGTGTACGACGCCGGGACCGCCGAGCGCGGCTCGGTCGAGGCGGTCCGGCGCGCCGCCCAGGTCTCCGGCGGCGAGGCCCACCCCATCTACGCCCCCATGCTGCTGCCGGACCCGGCCACGGCCGCCGCCCTGCGCAGCCAGACCGGCATCGCCCGGGCCTTCGAGTACTTCGACAAGGTCACCGTCGCCTGCGTCTCCATCGGGTCCTGGGAGCCGGGCATCTCCACCGTCCACGACATGCTCTCCGAGGAGGAGCGCGCCCACTACGCCTCCCTGGGCGTGGCCGCCGAGATGTCCGCGCACCTCTTCGACGCCGAGGGGCGCCGGGTCGGGCGCGACCTGGGCGAGCGGTGCATCACCGTCGAGGCGGACCGGCTGCGCCGGATCCCCGAGGTCGTCGCGATCGCGGGCGGTCAGCGCAAGGCGGCGGCGATCGGCGCGGTGCTCCGCTCCGGCCTCGTCACCAGCCTGGTCACCGACCGCTCGGCCGCCGACCACCTGCTCACCGAGGCCGGCCCGGGCCCGCGCCCGGCCCTCGAACGCAAGGACCCGGACACGGGCACCGACGGACGCTGACGGGCACCGCCGGGACCCGACGGCACCGCGAGGGCGCCGGCCACGCACACGGCCGGCGCCCTCGCGTCCGTCCGGGCGCGTCCCCGGGGCGGACCCCGGCGGGCGGTGACAGCATCGGGACATGACCGCTCGCCGCGTCCGGTCCGGCCTCGCCCTCCTGGCCGGTCTCTCCCTGTTCCTGACCGGCTGCTCCGCCGGGACGGGCACCTCCACCGCCACCGCCGCCCCGTCCCGTACCACCGCGACGGCCGCCCCGGCTCCGTCCGCCGACGGCGCCTCGCGCGCCTCCGGGCTGCCCGTCGTGCGCGAGGCGGAGCTGCCGCCCGAGGCGCGGGAGACCCTCGCGCTGATCCGCGCCGGCGGGCCGTTCCCGTACGCCAGGGACGGCGTCGTCTTCTCCAACTTCGAGCGGATCCTGCCGCGCCGGAAGCGCGGCTACTACCACGAGTACACCGTCCGCACCCCCGGCGAGCGCGACCGCGGGCCGCGCCGCGTCGTCACCGGCGGCGCGGGGGAGAGGTACTACACCGACGACCACTACGAGAGCTTCCGGGAGGTGGTCCCGGATGGCACTCGATGACGCCGTCGTCCTCGACCTGCGCGGGGTCACCGACAAGACCGCCTTCATGGACCGCTGCGTCCGCGCCCTGCCGCTGCCCGTCCGGTTCGGGCGCAACTGGGACGCCCTCGCCGACTCCCTCGCCGATCTGCGCGAACCCATGGCGATCGTGGTGACCGGCTGGCACGCTTATGCCGAGGCCGAACCGGACGACTGGGCCGTCGCGCAGGAGGTCTTCTCCGCGGCGGCCGCCACCAGCCGGCGGGGCCTCGCGGTCCTCCTCTCGCTCGGCGGTTGGGAGGATCGCACAAGCGCCACCTCGCAAGGCTCGGACGATCCGACCGCAGTGTCCCGCGCCCCCGACGTGGGAGAATGAACTACGTGCTTTTTCCCCTGGCTGAAATGCCTAGGGGCCGATCCGAACGACTGGGATGTCAGCACGTGCGTTTCCTCAATGACGTCAAGCCGCCGTACGACCTCACGTACGACGATGTGTTCATGGTGCCGAGCCGGTCGGCCGTCGGCTCCCGACAGGCCGTGGACCTCTCCGCGCCGGACGGCACCGGCACGACGATCCCGCTGGTCGTCGCCAACATGACCGCGATCGCCGGCCGCCGCATGGCCGAGACCGTCGCCCGCAGGGGCGGCCTCGTCGTCATCCCCCAGGACATCCCGATCGAGGTCGTCACCGAGGTCATCTCCTGGGTGAAGGGCCGCCATCTGGTCCTCGACACCCCCATCGTGCTGGAGCCCCACCAGACGGTCGCCGACGCCCTCGCCCTGCTGCCCAAGCGGGCCCACGACGCCGCGGTCGTCGTCGACGAGCACCGCCGCCCCGTCGGCGTCGTCACCGACGCCGACCTCAGCGGCGTCGACCGCTTCACCCAGCTCTCCGAGGTCATGTCCAAGGACCTCCTCCTGCTGGACGCGGACATCGACCCCCGCGAGGCCTTCAACACCCTCGACGGCGCCAACCGCCGCTACGCCCCCGCGGTCGACGCGGACGGCAAGCTGGCCGGCATCCTCACCCGCAAGGGCGCCCTGCGCGCCACCCTGTACACCCCGGCCGTGGACGCGAACGGCCGGCTGCGGATCGCCGCCGCCGTCGGCATCAACGGCGACGTGGCCGGCAAGGCCAAGCAGCTGCTCGACGCGGGCGTCGACACCCTCGTCATCGACACCGCCCACGGGCACCAGGAGTCGATGATCTCCGCCATCCGGACCGTCCGGGCGCTCGACCCGCAGGTCCCGATCGTCGCCGGCAACATCGTCGCCGCCGAGGGCGTCAAGGACCTCATCGAGGCCGGCGCCGACATCATCAAGGTCGGCGTGGGCCCCGGCGCCATGTGCACCACCCGCATGATGACCGGTGTCGGCCGCCCGCAGTTCTCGGCCGTCCTGGAGTGCGCCGCCGAGGCGAAGAAGTACGGCAAGCACGTCTGGGCCGACGGTGGCGTCCGGCACCCGCGCGACGTCGCCATGGCGCTCGCCGCCGGCGCGTCCAACGTGATGATCGGCTCCTGGTTCGCCGGGACGTACGAGTCCCCCGGCGACCTCCACGAGGACGCCCAGGGCCGCGCCTACAAGGAGTCCTTCGGCATGGCGTCCGCCCGTGCCGTGCGCAACCGCACCTCGGACGAGTCCTCCTACGACCGCGCCCGCAAGGCGCTCTTCGAGGAGGGCATCTCGACCTCGCGGATGTTCCTCGACCCGCAGCGCCCCGGCGTCGAGGACCTGATCGACTCGATCATCGCCGGTGTCCGCTCCTCCTGCACCTACGCCGGCGCGGGCTCGCTCGCCGAGTTCGAGGAGAAGGCCGTCGTGGGCATCCAGTCCGCCGCCGGCTACGCCGAGGGCAAGCCGCTGCACGCCAGCTGGAGCTGACCCCTCGCCGCACGCGTGAGAGAGCCCCCGGGAGCGCCGCTCCCGGGGGCTCTCGGCGTCTCCCGGCGGGGCCGTGGGGTCAGGCGCGCGGCACGGCCCGCGCGGCGCCCAGCGCCGCCGCCACCGCCCGCGCCATCCGGGCGTGCCCCTCGTCGTTCGGATGGAGCCCGTCGGCCAGGTGCTCCGGGCCGAGGAGCGGACGCCCGGGGAGCAGCAGGAGGCGGGGATCGTCCGCCGCGAGGTCGCGGACCGCCCGCTCCATGGCCCGCCGCAGCTCGGTGAGGGTCGCGCCGAGGGCGTTGCGGGTGTGCTCGGCGGCGGGACGGAGCACCGGGGAGACCAGGAGCAGCGGCGTACGGGGGTGGCCCCGCCGGATCAGGCCTACATAGGCCCGCACGGTGGCGTGCAGCCACTCCGGGGTCGCCGGCGCCCGGTCCCAGCAGTTGGTCCCGAACGCCAGGGTGATCAGCTCGCCCGGCAGCCGGGACAGCTGCTCCGCCAGGGGGAGTTCGCCGCGCGCCCCGCCGGCGTAGCCGAGGTTGACGGGGTCGAGGCCCAGCGCGCGCCCCGCGACGGAGGGCCAGGAGCGGGCAGGCCGGGTGGACCACCAGCCCTCGGTGATCGAGTCGCCCTGGACCAGCCAGCGGGGGCGCGGCGGGGCGGGGGAGAGGGCCCCGTCCACGGCGCGCAGGGCCCGAACGACGGGCGCCTGGCCCTCCGGCAGGTGGACGGTGAACTCCCCGCCGCCCGGCGGGAGCGGGAGCCGCACCACGGCCTCCGCCGCCGGCTCCGCGAAGACCTCCGCGACCCACCGGCGGCCCTGCCAGAGCGCGAACGGGTGCCGCAGCGACCGCAGTTCGTCGCCGGCCGGGGGCACGGCCGCCCGGTAGCGCAGCTCCACCGCCGTCGTGCCGGGCGCGGCGCGGAACTCGACCCGCACCCCGATCGGCAGCGCCGCCCGCTCCGCGATGTCCCACGGCAGGCGCGCCAGGTCGGCGGGGTCGGCCCGGACCGGCCGGTCGCCGTCCCGCCAGGCCGTGCCGCGCAGAAAGGGTTCGGGCTCCAGCCAGCTCACTCGGCACCTCCGGTCGGCCGCGTGCAGGGTGGTCCACGGGGATCGAGGAGTCAAGGCACGCGCACCGCACTCCTTACCGCCCCCGATGTGTCGATTCATGCGGGGGCGCGCAATGTTTCCCCGTCCGCGCCCCAAGAGCGCAATGATCATCTGCCACTGCGCAACAACACTGCATTACGGATGCGAATCGGGGCGCTAGGCTCATCCCTCGTACCAGGAGTGGCGGGGACCGCCTGCTCGGCGGACTTCCTGCCCCCGTGGGCTGCCTCGGCATGCCCGCGGATCCGGCACGCGGCCGTCGCGGCCCCCGTCGAACCGACAGGCAGCGATAAGGAGCCCCCCGCAGTGCTGGATCACGGCGCAGCCCCACCGGTCGAGTCCCCGACCGCCCGCAAGACCACCCTCCTGACCTCCCTCATGCGCCGCAAGCCGGTGGAACGCCTGGTCGCGGAGGGTGGGCAGGGCGAGGGCGGCACCCTTCGCCGCTCGCTCTCCATGTGGCAGCTGACCATGATCAGCATCGGCGCCACCCTCGGTACCGGCATCTTCGTCGTCCTCGGCGAGGCCGTCCCCGAGGCCGGCCCGGCCGTGACGCTCGCCTTCGTCTTCGCCGGTCTCACCGCGCTCTTCTCGGCCCTCTCGTACGCCGAGCTGGCGGGCACGATCCCGGTCGCGGGCTCTTCGTACTCGTATGCGTACGCAACGCTGGGCGAGCTCGTCGCCTGGGTGTGCGGCTGGTGCCTGATGCTGGAGTACGGCGTCTCGGTCGCCGCCGTGGCCGTCGGCTGGGGCGAGTACCTGAACGAACTGCTCGACGGCACGATCGGCGTCACGCTCCCGGACGCGCTCAGCGCGCCGCCCGGTGAAGGCGGCTACTTCAACCTGCCGGCGCTGATCGTCGTCGTCCTCGCCATGCTCTTCCTGCTCGGCGGCGCCAAGGAGTCGGCCCGCGCGAACACGATCATGGTCGTGGTGAAGATAGCCGCCCTGGTGCTCTTCTGCGCCGTCGGCTTCCTGGGCTTCAAGTCCGGCAACTACGCCGACTTCATGCCGCTCGGCATCGGCAGCGTCGGCGCCGCCGGAGCCATCCTCTTCTTCTCGTACATCGGCTTCGACGCCGCCTCCACGGCCGGCGAGGAGGCCATGAACCCCAAGCGCGACCTGCCCCGGGCGATCATGCTCTCGCTCGTCATCGTGACCGCGCTGTACGTCCTCGTCGCGGCCGTCGCCGTCGGCGCCTGGGACTGGAAGAAGTTCGCCGGCACCGAGGCCACCCTCGCCGCGATCATGAACGACGTCACCGGCCAGAGCTTCTGGGGCACCCTGCTCGCCGCCGGCGCCGTCATCTCCATCGCCAGCGTGGTCCTCACCGTCCTCTACGGCCAGACCCGGATCCTCTTCGCGATGTCCCGCGACGGCCTCGTCCCCAAGGTCTTCGGCAAGGTCGACGCGAAGACCGGCACCCCGCGCACCAACACCCTCATCGTCTCGCTGCTCTGCGGCGGCCTCGCGGCCGTCGTCCCGCTCGGCGAGCTGGTCAACGCCACCAGCATCGGCACGCTCTTCGCGTTCGCCCTGGTCAACGTCGCCGTCGTGGTGCTCCGCTACAGCCGCCCCGACATGGAGCGCTCCTTCAAGGTCCCCTTCGGCCCGGTCTTCGCCGTCCTCGGCTTCGCCTGCTGCGCCTACAGCATGTACAGCCTCGCCCCGAAGACATGGGCGTACTTCGGTGCCTGGATGGCCGTGGGCCTCGTGTTCTACTTCCTGTACGGCATGCGCCGCTCCCGACTGGCCACCGACGCAGAGAAGTGATCCACCCGTAGTGCGACTCAACGACCTCGACGAACGCATCGTCCACGCCCTCGCGGAGGACGCCCGCCGCAGCTACGCCGACATCGGCTCGCTCGTCGGTCTCTCCGCGCCCGCCGTGAAGCGGCGCGTGGACCGGCTCCGGGCCGAGGGCGCCATCACCGGCTTCACCGTACGGGTGGATCCGGCGGCGCTCGGCTGGGAGACGGAGGGGTTCGTCGAGATCTACTGCCGCCACAACACCTCGCCGGACGACATCCGGCGGGGGTTGGAGCGGTACCCCGAGGTGGTGTCCGCGTCGACCGTCACCGGTGACGCGGACGCCGTCGTCCAGGTCTTCGCCTCCGACATGCGCCACTTCGAGCGGGTGCTGGAGCGGATCGCGGGCGAACCCTTCGTCGAGCGCACCAAGTCCGTCCTGGTGCTCTCGCCGCTGCTGCGGCGCTTCTCCTCGGGCTCGCCCGCCTGACGGGCTACTCCGCCATGCCGTCGTAGACCCACGGCAGCACCCGGAAGTCCCCGCCGCCCCGGACGACCTTCTCGTGCGGGGCGGCGGCGTTGCAGGGCGGCACGTCGTCCGTCTGCGGCGCGGAGGCCAGCCAGCTGTAGCCCAGCCGGTCGCGCTTCCCGTCGTCGAGCACCGACACCCCGACCCGCTTCCCGTCGAGCCCCGGCACGTTCGTCTCCCGGACGATCCCGGTGACGGTCGCGACCGGGCCGCCGGTGGCGAGGCAGTCGACGTCCACCGCGGCGGTGAAGGTCTCGTCACCGACGGAGTGCTCGTACCGGAAGGTCCCGGTCGCGGCGAGCGGATCGTTGCGGTCCGCCCGGGCCAGGTGGGCGTCGAAGGTGAAGCGCACCTTCTGCCGGGTGGCCGGGTCGCGGTCGAGCCAGGCGGACCCGGTCAGCGCCGCCGCCTCGCGCGGCGCGCCCCGGCCCTCCCCGGCGGCGGCGAGGGCGGAGGCCGGGGAGCCCGCGGCCCCGGCGGCGGAGGAGGGATCGGCGGTCGCGGAGCCGGCGGCCCCGGCGGTGACGAGCAGGGCGGCGGCGACGGCGACGATCTTCGTACGGCGGTTCACGGCGGTCCTTCCGGCAGGTCGATCGGACGTCCCCCACCCTTCCGCCCTGGCCCCGCGGGGTCGTCGCGCCGGCGGACGATCCGGGGGTACGCCGCCGGTCGCACGTCGCGTACGACCCCGGTCCGAACTCCGCGCAACGAATCGCCGCTCCGGTCGTACATCGCGCAACGGTTCGACGGTCGGTCCGCAACGGTCCCGTCTTGTCCGTGGAGCGCCCGGAACCGTACCGTTTTGGACGTCTCCCCGAGACCCACCTCCCTCCCCTCCGCCCCCACGAGGACTCACCATGCCCGCGCTGCGCACCGCCCTGCTCCAGAGCTCCGGCCGGCTCGGTGACGTGACCGCCAATCTGCGGATCCTCGACGAGGCGGCCGGCCGCGCCGCCGCCGCAGGGGCGGGCGTGCTCCTCGCCCCCGAGCTCTTCCTCACCGGCTACGCGATCGGCGCCGACATCACCCGCCTGGCCGAGCCGGCCGACGGCCGCTCCGCCCGCGAGGTCGCCGCCATCGCCGCCCGTCACGGCCTGGCCGTCGGCTACGGCTACCCGGAGCGCGACACCGAGCGGCACGGCGTGATCTACAACGCCGCCGCGCTCTTCGGCGCCGACGGCGAGCCGCTCGCGCACTACCGCAAGACCCACCTCTTCGGCGACTTCGAGCTGAAGTGGTTCACCCCGGGCGACGAGCCCCTCGTCCAGGCCCGCATCGGCGACCTCACCGTCGGCCTGATGATCTGCTACGACGTCGAGTTCCCGGAGAACGTCCGGGCGCAGGCGCTGGCCGGCACGGACCTCCTCCTCGTGCCGACCGCGCTGATGCACCCCGCCGAGATCGTGCCGCTGTCCGTGGTCCCGGTCCGCGCCTTCGAGAACCAGCTGTACATCGCGTACGCCAACCGGGCCGGCGCCGAGGGCGACTTCGAGTTCGTCGGCCTCTCGGTGCTCGCGGGCCCCGACGGCACCGCCCGGGCCCGCGCCGGGCGGAGCGCCGACCTCGTCCTCGGCGACGCCGACCCCGACGTCCTGGCGGCCTCCCGCGCGGAGAACCCGTACCTCCGCGACCGCAGGCCGGGCCTGTACGGCTCGCTCGTCTGAGCCGGCCCCCGCGCCCCCCGATCTTCCCGCCCCACCCCGTGCAAGGAGTCCGTACCCCATGACGTCCACCGTGCCCAACGCCGTCGAGCACGCCGACGAGCAGCAGCCGCCGATCACCATGTTCGGCCCGGACTTCCCGTACGCCTACGACGACTTCCTGGCCCACCCGGCCGGCCTCGGCCAGATACCCGCGACCGAGCACGGCACCGAGGTCGCGGTCGTCGGCGGCGGCCTGTCCGGCATCATCGCCGCGTACGAGCTGATGAAGATGGGCCTCAAGCCCGTCGTCTACGAGGCCGACCAGATCGGCGGCCGGCTCCGCACGGTCGGCTTCGAGGGTCCGGAGACCGAGGGCCTGACGGCCGAGATGGGCGCCATGCGCTTCCCGCCGTCCTCCACCGCCCTCCAGCACTACATCGACCTCGTCGGCCTGACGACCTCGCCCTTCCCGAACCCGCTGGCCGAGGCCACCCCCTCGACCGTCGTCGACCTCAAGGGCGAGTCGCACTACGCCGAGACCGTCGACGACCTGCCGCAGGTCTACCGCGACGTCGCCGCCGCCTGGAACAAGTGCCTCGACGAGGGCGCCGACTTCTCCGACATGAACCGGGCGATGCGCGAGCGCGACGTCCCCCGGATCCGCGAGATCTGGGCGAAGCTGGTCGAGAAGCTCGACAACCAGACCTTCTACGGCTTCCTCTGCGAGTCCGAGGCCTTCAAGTCCTTCCGGCACCGCGAGATCTTCGGCCAGGTCGGCTTCGGCACCGGCGGCTGGGACACCGACTTCCCCAACTCCATCCTGGAGATCCTGCGGGTCGTCTACACCGAGGCCGACGACCACCACCGCGGCATCGTCGGCGGCTCCCAGCAGCTGCCGCTGCGCCTGTGGGAGCGCGAGCCGGAGAAGATCATCCACTGGGCGCAGGGCACCTCCCTGGCCTCCCTGCACGACGGCGGCCTGCCGAAGCCGGCCGTCACCCGGCTGAACCGCACGGCGGGCAACCGGATCACCGTCACCGACTCCTCCGGCGACATCCGCACCTACCAGGCGGCGGTCTTCACCGCCCAGTCGTGGATGCTGCTCTCCAAGATCGCCTGTGACGACTCGCTCTTCCCGATCGACCACTGGACGGCGATCGAGCGCACCCACTACATGGAGTCCTCGAAGCTCTTCGTCCCCGTGGACCGGCCCTTCTGGCTGGACAAGGACGAGCAGACCGGCCGGGACGTCATGTCGATGACGCTGACCGACCGGATGACCCGCGGCACCTACCTCCTGGACGACGGCCCGGACAAGCCGGCCGTCATCTGCCTCTCGTACACGTGGTGCGACGACAGCCTGAAGTGGCTGCCGCTCTCCGCGAAGGAGCGGATGGAGGTCATGCTGAAGTCGCTCGGCGAGATCTACCCGAAGGTCGACATCCGGAAGCACATCATCGGCAACCCGGTGACGGTCTCCTGGGAGAACGAGCCCTACTTCATGGGCGCCTTCAAGGCCAACCTGCCGGGCCACTACCGCTACCAGCGGCGCCTCTTCACCCACTTCATGCAGGACCGCCTGCCCGAGGACAAGCGGGGCATCTTCCTCGCGGGCGACGACATCTCGTGGACGGCCGGCTGGGCCGAGGGCGCGGTGCAGACGGCGCTCAACGCGGTGTGGGGCGTGATGCACCACTTCGGCGGCGCGACCGACGGCACCAACCCGGGCCCCGGCGACGTCTACGACGAGATCGCCCCGGTCGAGCTCCCGGAGGACTGAGTCCCCGCGGTGCTCAGGGCCTGGCCAGGGGGGTGAGCAGCATCCGCCCCACCAGGCCCACCGAGCGGTCGAGCCGCTCGGTGAACTCGCCCGCGAGCCCCGGCAGCGCCCGCAGCTGCCACAGCGAGCGGGCGGCCAGCCAGGCCCCGTCGCGGGCCCGGTCCAGGCTCCAGCAGCCGAGCAGATGCGTCAGCGGGTCCGCGATCTCCAGGAGGTCCGGGCCCGGCATCAGCTCCTCGCGGATCCGCTCCTCCAGCAGGACGAGGACGTCGCCGACCCGGTCGAACTCGTCCTCCAGGTCCGCGGGACCGCACTCCAGCGTGGAGCAGGCGTCGACCACGGCGAGCGCCAGGTCGTGCCCGATGTGGGCGTTGATCCCGGCGAGCGCGAACTGGAGCGGGGTCACTCCGGGGTGGCGGCGGTAGTGGAAGAGGGGCCGCCAGCAGGCCGGTCCCGGGACGCCGGAGGCATGGGCGTCGACGGCGGCGAGGTACCGCTCCGCGAACCGCACGTCCAGGGTGGCGGCCGCCCGCCGGTCCTCGAAGGCGCCCGCCGCGAGGGCGTGCCCGATCTCCTCGGTGACGGTCAGGTACACCCGGTTGAAGACGGCGACCCCGTCGGCCGGGTGCCAGGCCGCCCGCAGCGACCGCATCCGGTCCACGACGGGGTCGACCGCCACGAACTGCCCGATCCGTTCATCCGTCCACTGGGTCTGCGCCATGGGGGCAGACTTCCAGGCGCGGGACCCGGGAGGGAGCCTCCCGGGCCCGGCTTCGCCGGAACGGGCGAATACCTCGGCTCTTCGCCGTGTCGACGGAGCCCTTCTCGTACGGCGGCGGTCAGCGGGACCGGACGGAGCCCAGCGCCCGCTCGAGGAGCTCCCAGGGGTCGGCGGGGTCCAGCTCGCCCCGCGCCGCCCGGTCCAGGAGCCCGGCGAAGCACGCCAGGTAGACGGCCTGCCGGTCCTGGACGCCGGTCTCCTTCTCCAGGCGCCGCGCCACACCGTCCTGGAGGCCGCCGCCGTGGTGGACGGCGATCTTCTTGCGCCACGCGATCGGCTCGGAGACCCGGCGGCCCATCGCCGTGCGCAGGTGGTACTTCTCCCGGCCCTCACGGACCTTGCACTCGGGGGCGGTCTCCAGCGCGACCCGCATCACCGGCCAGGACCAGAAGGGGTGGTGGGTGGACGTGCCGTACGCCAGGGGCATCCGGTTGGACAGCTCGTTGCTGCGCCGGGTGCGGTCCACCGACGCGAGGACCTGCTCGATGAGGTCCTCGCGGCGGTCGAAGGGACGGTAGAGGCCGGCGTTGACGAGGTCGCTGCCGTAGCCGGTCAGCAGGACCTTGTCCGCCGGGACCGCGCCGAGCCGCTGCACCGTGGTGGCGGTCAGCGCGACCTCGACCACCTCGGCGTCGGCGAGCCCCAGCCAGCGGACGGTCTCCGGTATGGAGGCGATGATCTGGTCCTCGGTGAGATGGACGGGCTCCAGGCCGATGCCGAGCTCCGCGCAGAGCTCGGCCGCGTCGTCCAGCTCGTCGCCCCACGGGCTCGCCACGCTGTACGGGGTGACGGGAAGTCCGGCACGGGCCGCCAGGTGGGTCACGGTCCCGGAGTCGATGCCCCCGGACAGGAGGGTGGCGTAGCCGGTGCCCTCCGGAGCGGCCGCGTCGACGCGGGCGATCTCCGCGGCCAGTGCCTCCAGCTGCGCCTCGCCGGCGGCCAGCGGGTCGTCCCGGTGCGGAGTGCGGAAGTCGCCCAGGACGTCGTGCTCGTCGCCCGCCTCCGTGAGCCAGCGCCCGCCGGTTCGGCGCGTCCGCTGCACGGTGGCGTGCCGCAGCCGGTCCACGTCGGCCACCAGGGTGCCGCACTCGTGGACCGGAGCGCCGCCCTGGAAGCGGACGGCGAGACCGAGAGAGGGCAGCACCAGCGGGGCGAGGAGCAGGTCCGTGAAGTAGGCGAAGAGGCCTCGCGAACGGTTGACCGCGTAGTAGACGGGGTCCTCGTTGAGCGCCGAGACCCGGGCGGTGATGCCGTCCGGCTCGACGCGCAGGGTCGTGGCGGCGCGGCCGGGGGAGGGCGGGGCCAGAGTGGCGACGTCGACGACGAACGGGGGGTTCTCGGGCAGGCGTACGCCCTCGGGACCGCGGTGGTACACCGTCAGGTCGCCGAGGTCGGCGGTCTGGGTGGCGAGGTGTCCCAAGTCGGGCAGGGAGGCATTGGTGACGACGCACCACTTGCTGACGGGAGTCATGGTCGGGGCCTTTCCGGTGAGGCGGCGCGGAGCGGGGCGGCGGCACGGAGGCCGCCGCCCCGCTCCGGTCGAGAGGGCGGCGCGAGGGGCGCGAGGGGTGCGTGGGGCGCGAGGCGCTCGCGCGGAGTGGGTGGCGGGGCGCGGGGAGTGGGCGGGTGGCGGGGGAGCGGGGGCAGCGGCGGGCGGTGCGGGGCCGGCCCGGGGCGCGATCGCGGGTGTCGGCGAGGGGCCCTCTTTCGCGGGCCCCCGGTCCGTCGTCCGTCGTCCGTCGTCCGTCGTCCGTCGGGTCCGGTGGCCTGTCGGTCCACCGGTCCACGGTCCACCGGTCCAGTGGTCCAGTGGTCCGGTGACCGGTGGGCCGTCAGTCGGGCGGGCCGGGGCCGCCGGTCCCCGGGGTGTGGCTCGCTGCTCAGGGTCCGGGCGGGCCGGGGTCGATCTGTGCCGTCCAGGCGACGACGCCGCCCGCGAGGTGCACGGCGTCGGTGAAGCCCGCCTCGTGGGCGACGGCCAGGACCGCACGCGTGCGGACCCCCGACCGGCAGTAGAAGACGGGACGGCGGTCCGGCCGCAGGGTCGCCAGCGCCGATCCGTCGAGCCAGGCCCCCTGGGGCACCAGCCGGGCTCCGGGGATGCGGACGAGCTCCCACTCGTGGGGCTCCCGCACGTCGATGAGATCGAGCGGGGCCCCGCGGTCGAGCAGCTCCTTGAGCGCCGCCGGTGTGATCTCGGCGGAGTCCGCGGGCTCCCGCGGGCCGTCGCTCATACCTCGCCCCGCGCCGGATACTCGTTCGCGTTGATCCACCGGACGGTCTCGACCACCTCGTCCAGGTGGGGGCGGAGGAACGGCATGGAGGTCCGCACGGCCGCGTACAGGGTGCCGTCGGGGCGGACGAGGAAGAGGCCGGGCTCGCTGAACTCGTCGGGATTGCCTTCGTTGATGGCCTTCGAGACGTACAGGCCCCACTCCCGCATCGACTCCAGGCTCAGCCCGTACCCGACGGGCACCCGGGTGAGGTCCCACTCCTCGACGGCCCGCCGGGCGCGGTCGATGCCGTCGCCGCTCACCGCCACCACCGATGTCACCCCGACCTCGGCCAGCTCGGGCACGAGGGAGTCGAGGTGTGTCACGTGGGTGCGGCACAGGGGGCAGTGCACACCCCGGTAGAAGACCACGAGGGTGAAGCTCTCGGGGTGCTGGTCGGCCAGGACCCAGCGGCCGCCGCCGACCAGCGGGACGTCGAGGGCGGGCACGGGCTGTCTGGGCTTGAGCATCGCGGACTCCTGTACGGGACGGGGTGGGGACGAGGAAGGGGGATCCGGCGGTGCGCCGGGGCGGGGGCCGGCTCAGGGGGCGGTCCGGCCCGGCGGCCGGGTCGGGGAGGGGACGGGGGAGGCGGCCGGCACCGAGACGGCCGTGAGCACCAGTCCCCGACGCACGGTCCACAGCCCCCGGAAGCCGGTCGCGGCCGGCCGGCCGGCCGGGTGGCCCGGCGGTGTCAGGTCCGCCGTGAAGGACCGGGAGGGCAGGTCGAAGGTCACCGTCACGTCCTCGAACCCGAGCCAGCCGCCGGTGAGCGGATACCAGGCCTTGTAGACGCTCTCCTTCGCGCTGAACAGCAGCCGGTCCCAGCAGACCCGGGGGTCGGCGGACGCCAACTCGGCCAGATGGGAGCGCTCCTGACGGTTCGTGATCATCCTGAGCGCGCCACCGCCGCCCCCGATCGGCTGGTTCGGCTCCGCGTCCAGGCCGACGGCTCGCACCACGTCGGACCGGGCCACCACGGCGGCCCGGTACCCGGCGCAGTGCGTCATGCTGCCGACCGTCGACGCCGGCCACACCGGGGCGCCCCGGGGGTCGCGCGGAATCGGTCCGGGGACCTCGCCGAGCCGCGCCAGGGCGGCCCGCGCGCAGGCCCGGGTCGTGGCGAACTCGCGGCGCCTCCCGGGGACGGCCCGGGCCACGTACCGCTCCTCCTCCGCGAAGAGCGGCACCGGTCCCGCCGGGTCGCCGAAGGCCTCGGCGACCCGGTGCGGAGCGGGCAGCAGCTCCTCGATCAGCGCCGTGCCCCCGGGCGCCCCGCCGCCCGGACCGGGCGGGTTCTCGGTCTGTTCCACGGACGGGGGACCTCGTCTTCTCTCTGGCCTGATCGGAACGGCCGGCGGGGCGCCGGTGTGTGGCTAGGCCGCTTCGGACAGCGTCAGCTGGCCGCGGAAGAGCACCCGGGTGCCGCCCTCACCGATGGCGGTGCGCCCGTGCAGCGTGCGCTGGTTGTCGATGACCAGCAGGTCGCCGACCCGCCAGCGGTGGGTGTAGGCGTAGCGCTCGGAACGCAGGAAGGCGTCGAGCTCCGCGAAGTACCGTTCGGAGTCGGCCGGTTCCATGCCCTTCACCCGGATCTCCCAGGACCGCGGCTCCACGTCGCGGGGGAAGGCGGTCGTGAGGTTCAGCGACTTCACCCGGCCGTAGTCACGGGTCGTCGGGATCGTGTACCAGTCGACGGGGACGGTCGGGAAGTAGCCCCGCTCCGTCACCAGGTACTCGAACTCCTGCTCCTCCAGGACGCGGCGGAGGTGCTCCGGCATCTCCCGCCAGGCCGTCAGCTGATCGCTCACGTACGTCTCGCCGGAACCCGGGGCGTCCGAGAACTCCGCCGCGTACAGCACGATCAGGTCGACCTGCTCACCGACGAGGAGGCCGTCCGTGTGCAGCGGCAGCGGACCGCGGCCCGTCACCACCTTCCCCTTCTCCCGGGAGGCGTCGAGCTTGAGGAGGTCGGCCTGCCCCTCGCCGAACTTGTGGTCGACCGTGTCGCCGAGGGAGCGCACGAAGAGCCTGAAGGCGTCCTCGTCCAGCTCGACGCCCCGGACCAGGACGCAGCCGCTCGCCAGCGCGGCCTTCCTGGCGCGTGCCGCCAGGTCGCCGACGGCGCCGCCGGGGGTCCAGGGGACGAGCGCGCCCATCCCCGAAGGGGTCAGCCGCTGGTAGTCATCGGTCGCGGACATCGTGGGTTCCTTCCGTGGGTGTGGTGTCGTCCGCGCGGCCGGTCGAGCCGGCCCCTCCGGCGACGCGGGTGATCTCCGCCTCCAGGCGGGACACCGTGACCGGGGCGGCGAAGAGCGCCTCCAGGTCCAGGTCGACGTCGAACCGGTCCTCCAGCGCGGACAGGATCTGGATCAGGGCGGCGGAGTTGACGCCGTGGCCGACGAGGTCCGCGCCGGGCCCGGCGAGCGGGGGGTAGCCATGGGCGTCCAGCTCCGCGAGGACGGCCGCTCGTACCTCAGAACCGGTCATCGCTCTTCACTCCTTCGATCGCGTTCCCGACCTGTCGCGTGTGGGCGCCCCCGAGGAGGGCGAAGTGGTCGCCGGCCAGCACCCGGCTCTCCTCGCGCCGGGCGAACCGGCCCCAGGCGCCGGGGTCGGCCTCGGCGGGGCTGTCCTGGGCCCGGAACTCCACCAGCGGGACGGCGAAGGGGGTCGGGTCCCAGCCGCGCAGCAGGGTCATGTTCTGCCGGTAGACCGCGAACCTGGTGGCGAGCACCGGGTCCGTGGTCACCTGCCCGGCGTCGAGCCGTACGCCGCCGGTCTCCCGGATGTCCCTGAGGAACCCTTCGCGCAGCGCCTCCTCGGACCGGGGGGACGCCCCGGACCCGCGGGACGCCGGGGAGACGGGCGTGTCGACGACGACCACGCGCGCCACCGGCGCCTCGGAGACACGCGCCGCCTCATGGGCCAGCGCGCCGCCGAACGACCACCCCGCGAACACCAGGGGCACCGCGTCGGACGG
Source organism: Streptomyces sp. NPDC014861 (assembly GCF_043081625.1). Classification (NCBI taxonomy): domain Bacteria; kingdom Bacillati; phylum Actinomycetota; class Actinomycetes; order Kitasatosporales; family Streptomycetaceae; genus Streptomyces; species Streptomyces sp. NPDC014861. Next base: position 64,838 of record NZ_JBIBWV010000031.1, on the reverse strand, counting down.
CACCCGGCCGGCGAGCTCCGCGAGGCAGCGCCGGGCGAGCCGGGACAGCGCCCCGCCGCCCTCGGCGCCCTCCTCCGACGGCGCGTCGAGGCCCACCAGATGCACGTCGACGTCGTCGGCGAGCTCGCGGACCAGGTCCGCGTAGCAGGAGACCCCGCCCCCCACCGGCGGGAAGAGGACCAGCCGCAGCCGCGGGGCGGCGCTGGACCGGGGCTGGTACGTCCAGATCCCGGACCCGCCCGAGGCGCGGGGCCGGCGGCACAGGGCGGCGAGGCCCGTGACGGTCGGGGCGGTCATGAACGCGCCGAACGGCACGTCGTGGCCGTACCGGCTCCGCAGGACCGAGAGGAGGCGGATCGCGTCGTACGAGCTCCCGCCGGCGGCGAAGAACGACTCTCCGCCCGGCGCCTCGCCCAGCACCTCCTCCCAGCAGGCCGAGACCTCCTGGCACAGCACGTCCCGCTCCGCCGCGGGCGCGCCGGCCGCCGGGGCGTCCTGCCAGGGGAGCCCTTCGAGCCGGCGCCGGTCCAGCTTCCCGTTGCCGTTCAGCGGGAGCTCGTCCAGCCGCAGCAGCGCCTCGGGGATCATGTAGGACGGTACGGCGTTCCTGAGCGCCGCCAGCACGTCCTCCTCCCAGCCGGCCGCCGCTCCCTCGGCGAGGGTGACGCAGGCGACCAGCTGCTTGCGCCGGCCGCTGTCGCGCACGGCCACCGCGCACCGGCCGACGCCGGGCACCTTCTCGATCAGGTGCTCGATCTCGCCCAGTTCCACGCGGTGCCCGTTGAGCTTCACCTGGCTGTCGGTGCGCCCCAGGAACTCCACGACCCCGCCCGGATGCCGGCGGCCGCGGTCACCGGTGCGGTAGAGCCGCCCGTGCACCGGGTCGTCGTGGAACGCGGCCGCGGTCTTCACCGGGTCGTCGGCGTAGCCGTCGGCCACGCCCAGGCCGGCGATGTGGATCTCACCGATCTGCCAGTCCGGACACACGTCCCGCTCGGCGTCGAGGACGAGGATCTCCTGACCGGGCAGGGCCCTGCCGTACGGGATCGACCGCCCGTCGCCGTCGTTCTCCCCGACGCGGTGGAAGACGGACCAGATCGACCCCTCGGTGGCACCGCCGAGGGAGACGACCCCGGCCTCCGGCGCCAGGCCGCGCAGGACGGCCGGCAGCTTCAGCGGGATCCAGTCGCCGCTGAGCAGGAAGGTCCGCACCGACGGGACGGCGGCCCGCTCCTCCGCCAGCAGGGACGCCAGCGCCGGGGCGGAGTTCCACAGGGTCACCCTGTGGCGGGCGATCAGCCCCGCCCACCGGGCGGGAGTCCTGGCGCTCTCCTCCGAGAGCATCACCACGGACCCGCCGCACACCAGCGGGCCGAAGACGTCGTACACGGAGAGGTCGAAGCCGATGGAGGAGACGGAGAGCACCCGGTCCGCGCCGGTGACCCCGAACTCCGCGTTCACCGCGTCGATCGTGTTGAGGACCGCCGCGTGGGAGATCACCACGCCCTTCGGCTCACCGGTCGAGCCCGAGGTGAAGATGACGTAGGCGGTGGGGTGCGCAGCTGCCGGCGCGGACGGATGGGCGGGGCGGGCCGGGCTCCCCTGGGTGTCGGGGCGGGCGGGGCTTCCGTGGGCGGGGAGGGGCAGGGGGCGCACCCCGCGCTCCGTCCAGCGCGCGTCCGCCGCCGGCGGGCCCTCGGTGACCGCGAAGCGCACCGCTCCGCGGCGGGCGATGCTGTCGAGGCGCCCGTCCGGGGTGCCGTGGTCGAGCGGGATGTACGTACAGCCGGCGAGCAGACCGCCGAGCATCGCGACGACCTGGCCGCGTCCCCGGGGCAGGTGGACGGCGACCCGGTCGCCGGTGCGCGCCCCGGCGTCCAGGAGCGACTCCGCGACCGCGCGGGCCTGCCCGACCAGCTCCGCGTAGCTGAGGGTGCCGTCCTCGTCGTGGACGGCGGGGGCCTCGGGACGATCGGCCGCGCACCGCAGGACACGCCGGTGGAGGGTGTCAGCGGTGTCAGCGGTGTCGGCGGCGGAGGTGGACGAGGAGGCGGAGGTGGACGAGGAGGCGGAGGTGGAGGCGGGCTCGGCGGGGGTGCGCGGGGCCGGGGGCGCCGGGGAGCGGGTCGGGCGGCGCGTCCAGTGCTCGCCCGACGCGGCGAGTTCGTGGACGAACTCCTCGCACCGCGCCACGAAGTCCTCGGCGAAGCCGGCGTCGAAGGCGTCCGTCCGCCAGTCGAAGCCCAGCCGCACGGTGCCGTCGGAGTCCCGGACGACCTGGTGGTCCATCAGGACCTGCGGCACTCGGAGCTGGACGTCCTCCCAGCGGCGGCGCAGCCCCAGCGCGGCCTCGCGCGCGCTGTCGACGTCGAGCGCCGTGAACGCGAAGGGGTGGGCGAGCCGCCTCAGGTCGACGGCGGGGTCGGCGAGCCGGGCGATCTCGGCGCCGCTCAGCGAGCCGTGCATGGCCTGGCCGAGGTACCGGCTCTGGACGGTCCGGGCTATCTCGACGAAGCTCCGGCCGTTCGTCCCGGGCATCTCCAGGGGCATGGTGCTGCCCCGGTTGCCGAGGGCGTCGGGGGCCACGGGGCCGGGGTGGCGAGCGTGCAGGACGGTGACGGTGTGGGCCGAGCCGCCGCCGAGCCGGCCGAGGACGGCACCGTACGCCGCGAGGTGGACCATCGCCGGGGTGAGCGCGTGGCTGCTCGCGAGCGCGTCGATCCGGGCCGCCGTGGCCGGGGCGAGGGTCACCACGCGGTGGGAGACCGCCGGGCCGGCGGACCGCCACTCGGGCCGCAGCGGCAGTTCGGCGGCGTCGGGAAGCTCCGCCGCCCTCGCGCGCCAGAACCGCTCGTCGCGTGCCGAACGGTCACGGCGGGGCGCGGCGGGCGCGCCGACCGGGCCCCGGAGTGCGGAGTCGGCCCGCTCGCCGTCCCGGTCCGCCACCAGCTCGGCGAGGAAGACGCCGAGCGACGCCGCGTCCATCAGCCACAGGGCGTACACCAGATGCAGCCTGGCGCGGTCGGCCGAGCGCACCACGGACACCTCGAACCGGGGCCAGTCGCCGAACGTGAAGGCGTCGGAGGTGAAGGCCCGGCGCACCGCGTCGTCGGCCGCGTCGAAGTCGGCGTCGGCGACCCAGCGGAGGTCGGCGTCCACGCCTCGCGCGACGTCCTCGCCCAGCGTCGTCAGGGAGAGGTCGGCGGCCTCGCGGAGCCGCAGGACGGTGTTGTCCCGGACCAGCCGGCGCAGCCGGTCCCCGATCCCGGCCGCCTTGTCGGGGGCGAGGTCGCAGCTCAGGTAGTAGCGGGCCGGCCCGCTGAGTTCGAGGCCGTCCTGGCCGCCGACCAGATAGGCCCGCTGGATCGGGCTGAGGGGTTCCCGCGCGCGGTCGCCGGCTCCCCGCGGAGTGGTGTCGCTCATGTCAGAAGACGATCTCTCTCACCTTGTCGCGGCTCAGGAAGCCACCGGGGCTGAAGCTCGGTCCGTACGCGCCCACGCCGGCGAGGAGCAGGAGGTCGCCGGGCTCCACCTCGGGCAGCTCGATGTCCTCGGCCAGCACGTCCAGCTGGGAGCAGAGCGGGCCCGTCACATGGACGCGGGGGACCGTCGGGCGGTCCGCCCCGCCGACCACCCGGATCCGGAGCTCCCCCCGGTCGCCCCCGGACAGCAGCCGGCTGGCGAGGAGGACGTCGTTCATCCCGGCGTCGACGACGACGTATCTGCGGTCGCCGATCGTCTTGGTGTCGAGGACCGTGGTCAGCAGGCTGCCCGCCGGTCCCGCGACGGACCGGCCGTACTCGCAGACGAGCGGCAGCCGGCCGTCCTCCGCCGGGAGGGCGTCCGCCGCCTCGGACAGCCGGGCCCAGTCGACGGAGGGGTCGCGGTCGCGCCACGGCATCGCGATGCCGCCGCCGATCGAGACCAGCGCGGGGGAGAGGCCGAAGCGTTCGACGCACTCCCGTGCCCGCTCCGTCACCTCCTTCCGCGTGGCCAGGACGACCTCGGGATCGCTGTACTGGGAGCCCCAGAAAAGCTGGAGTCCGTGGATCGACAGCGGTGAGGCGCGCAGGACGCCGATGACCTCGGCCAGGTCCTCCTCGGCCACCCCGAACTGGTTCGGCGAGGGGGCGGCGCCCGGAGTCCGGGCCGGATAGGCCATGTTGAGCCGGATCACGCCGAGTCCGGTCACCCCGAGCCCGTGGGCCACGTCCGCGAACAGGACGGCCTGGCGGGGCGATTCGACCGTCACCGCGACCCCGGCGGCCAGGGCCGCCGCCGCCTCCGTGCGGGACTTCGCCGGGCCGGTGAACAGCACCTTCTCCGGCGGCGTGCCCGCGTTGAGCGCGGTCTCCATCTCGGCGAGCGAGCAGACGTCGAAGCCGTCGACCAGCGGAGCCAGCGCGTTGACGACCCCGGGGTACGGATTGGCCTTCAGCGAGTAGTAGAGGCCGGCGCCCGCGGGTGAGGCCGCGCGGACCCGCGCCACCGCGTCGCGCAGCGCCGATCTGCTGTACGCGTACACCGGCGTCCGGCCCGCCCGGTGGACGAGGAGCCGTGCCTCGGCGTCGGTGGGTACGGCGGTCTCATCGCTCATGCGTGTCTCCCCCTGCTTCGCGCAGTGCCGCGAGGACGTCCGCGTGGACCCGGTCGATCACATCGGGCCGGACCACGGCGATCCCCCGCCGGTAGTAGTAGGTCAGCGCCAACTCGCCCGCCGACATCTGGAGTTCGCCCTGGAGCTGGTAGCGCAGGGACCTGCCCAGCGACCGGGGCCGCCAGGCCCCGAGGTCGCGGGCGCGCAGCCCCCGGGGGCCGGGGTGCTGGTTGAAGAGGACGGTCGACAGGGGGAAGCACTCCGCGTCGGCGAGACCCAGGTCCTCGGCCCGCTGGTCGAACTCCCAGGCGCTGTGGTCGGCGCCCGCCTCCAGCTGCCGGGCGAACCCGCCCGCCCGCTCCGCGAGGTCCCCCGTGCCCCGGCCGCGGACGACGAGCTGGCTCGTGAACATGCCGGCGGTGCCGGTCCGCACGCCCTGCCGTACCTGGACGGGGACGACGAGGGTCAGCGGCCCGAGTCCGAAGGTCCGGGACACGGCCCGCTCGAAGGCGGCCAGCACCACCGCGAAGACCGAGACGCCATGGGCCTCGGCGACGCGGTGGGCGGCCCGGGTGCCGGTGACGCCGAAGGGGCGCGAGACCAGCTCGCCGGCGCGCGCCTCCTCTCCGGCGGACTCCGGCAGTTCGATCTGGCCGGCGCCCGCGAGCAGGTCCCGCCAGTACGCGGCCTCCGGGACCCGCGCGTCCGTGACGCGCTCCGTCGCCCGGCAGTAGTCGCGGAAGCCGCGGGGCGCCGGGGCGGGGCCGAGGGGCTTCGCCGAGAGCAGGGAGCGGATCTCGTCGGTGATCAGGTCCAGGCTCAGTCCGTCGACGAAGAGATGGTGGGCGACGACGAGGACGGAGGCCGTGTCGTCCCCCGGAACGACGACCACCCTGAGCGGAGGGGGCGCGGTGGGGTCGATCAGCTCCGACACCGCCCGGACCCGGGCCTCCTGGACCCGTGCGCGGTGCCCGGCCCCGCCGGGTCCGGGCGTATCGGCGGGCTCGTGGACGGTGACGGGGCAGCGCACCTCGGCCGCCTCGCGGTGGAGCTGGTGCCGCCGGTCGGCCGTGAGCGAGAGCCTGAGGACGTCGTGGCGGGCGACGACGACCTCGACGGCCTTCTCCACGTCCGCGCGGGACACGCTCGCCGCGACCCGGATCTCCCGGGAGATGTTGCACCAGTCGGCGTTGCCGTCCGCCATGCAGAGTGCCATGTAGGCCCGCTGACGGGTCGACAGCGGAAGGATGCCGGGCGCTTCGTCGGGGGTGTCGGGGCGGGGCTCGGGGGCCGGGACGGCGGAGTCGACCGGACCGAGGGCCCGCTCGATCACCCGGGCCAGGGAGTCGACGTCCCGGTGGGCGAAGCAGTCGCGGACCGAGAGCTCCACGCCGAACCGCCGGTCGACCTCCAGGACGAACTCCATCATGTCCAGCGAGGTCAGCCCCGCGTCGACGAAGGAGACCGGGGAGGCGGGGGCGGCGGAGCCGGTGTCGAGGCCGAGGATGTCGCGCAGCGTCCCGGCGACGTCCTCGCCCCGGTCCGCGGCCGGAACGCCGGTGGCGGGAACGCCGGTGGCCGGAGTGCCGGTCTCCGGCACCGCGGGCACCGACGCGGCCAGCGCCATCCGGTCGACCTTCCCGCTGCGCAGCAGCGGGAAGGCACCGCGCAGATGGACGGCGGGCCGGGGCAGCCGCAGCCTGCGGGCCGTCTCCTCCACCGTCGCGCGCAGCGCCCCGGCCCCGGCGGCGGCCGGGTCGTCGACGGAGAGGAAGGCCTGCGGGCCCTGCCGGTCGACCACCACGCACTGCCGTACGCCGGGCAGTTCCTCGATCTCGTCGGCGAAGCGGTGGTACGAGACGCGCCTGCCGGAGACCTTCAGGTCGTTCCCGAGCCGGCCGGTCACCACCAACCGGCCCCGGCCGGTGAGGTATCCGCTGTCGCCGGTGCGCAGCACCGCCTCCATCGGAGCGACCCGGAAGGCCCCCGGATCGCCGCCAGGGCCCTCGACCAGGGTGCCCAGCGCCGGCGCCGCCGAGGTGATGAGCACCTCGCCGCGCCCGTCGGCGTCGGGCCGGTCGATGGTGACGGAGACGCCCGGACGGGCGGAGCCGACCGGCACGCCCTCCCGGGGAGTGTCCCCGGCGGCCCGGACGCCCCGCAGGAACAGCTGCGCGAGGGTGCCCTCGGTCATCCCGTACAGGTTCACGAACTCGGCCCCGGGAGCGAGCGCGCTCCACTCCCGCGCCACCCGCGCCGGCAGCACCTCGCCGGCGAAGAACCCCAGGCGCAGCGGGTGGAGGCGCGCGGACCTCGCGCCCAGGACGCCGGCGATCCGCCGGGCGAGCGAGGGGACGAGGAAGCAGACGGTCGCCCCGCTGTCCACCAGATGGTCCGCGAGGGCCCCCAGGTCCAGCTGGGCGTCGGCCCGGGGCAGCGCGAGCCGGCCGCCGACGGCCAGCACGGCCAGGAGTTCGCGCAGCGAGGGGTCGAAGTTCACCCGGGTCGCGGCGGCGCAGACGTCGCTGCTCCGGAGGTCGAACTCCGCCACGAACCACGACAGGAACGCGCCGAGCCCGGCGCGGCTGCCCACGACGGCCTTCGGGGCGCCCGTCGAACCGGAGGTGGGGATGAGGTAGCCGGCGTCGGGGTCCGTGTGGCGGCGGACGGGACCGGTGCGGCCCCGGGCGGGGAGGTCGAGGAGGACACGGCCGGTGGAGGCCTCCAGCACCCACTCGTCCGGGGCGCCGGCGCCCCGGTAGTGGGACGCCGGGGAGACGTCGCTGCTCACGACGGCCGAGGGCTCGGCGATCCGCTCGACCCACGCGTACTGGCCGGGCTCCATGCCGGCGTCGACCGGGACCGGGACGGCGCCGCAGCGCAGCGCCGCGAGGAGCCCGACGACGTAGGCCGGGCTCAGCGGGCCGAGCACCAGCACATGGGTGCCCGCCGCGCCGCGCTCCCCGAGCGCGCGCGCCAGGACGTCGACGGCGGCGCCGAGTTCGGCGTACGTCAGCCGCTCCCCGCACCAGTCGACGGCGATCCGGTCGCTCGGCGGGAGGGCGAGCAGCCGGCCCAGCCGGTCCTCCCCGCTCATGAGACCGGACGCCCCGGACCGTAGGTGGGCGGGGTCAGGGTGAGCTCGGCGAGCTCGTGGCGGGCGCTGTCGTCGGCGGACCGCAGCGCGTCGGCCAGGGTCTCCCCGCCGCCCTTGCCCTGGTTCAGCCGGAAGCACGAGGTGAGGCGGAGGTCGAGCAGGCGGTAGCCGACGATGTGCTTCAGGTACTCCTCGGAGAGGTGCGCGGGGATCTCGTCCAGGGTCCAGGTCGAGCCGTCGACCGCGCGCTTCTGGAGCCGGTCGATCAGCACCTCGACGTCCGCGCGTTTGCGGCCGTCGTCGCTGAGTTCGAGCCGTCCGGAGATCTCCACCGCGCAGTAGAGCCAGGTCGGGATGCGGCTGCGGGTGCCGAACCACTCGGCCGGCACATAGGTGTCCGGGCCGAGCACGGTGACGGTCGCGGGTGCCCCGGTGCCGAAGACCTCCGACATGCCGTTGGCCCGTGCCACGTGTCCGGCGACGAAGAGTTCGCCGTCCTCGGTCTCGCGCAGGTCGATCGGGAGCGGGGAGGTGAAGATCTCGCCGGCGTGGTGGGTGGCCAGCACTCCGAACGACCGGTCGCGGACGAAGTCGCGCATGGCGGCCAGGGGGAGGCTGAACTGCTCTTTGGTGTACACGATCAGTCGCGGTCCTTCACGTCGGGGTGCAGGGACTCCAGGCCGATGCCGTCGCGGGCGCCCCGCTGCGGCGGGTGGAACGCGAGCGCGTTCAGACCGCCCGCGAGGAGGGCGTGGAAGGAGGTGCGGGCGAAGGCCGCGCCGCCCGCCGCCCGCAGGAGGCGGCCGCCGATGCCGCCGATCGCGTCCTCGACCCGGTCGCGCGCCGCCACCGCCCGGTCGAGCCGGTCCTCGGCCGGGGCGCCGGCGTCGGTCGCGCGCGCCGCTTCGAGCAGGACGGACTCCAGGGCGCGGAGCTCCGCCGTCGCGCCGGTCCAGCGGCGCGAGCCGAGCCGCCGGCCCTCGGGCGTGGCCTCCGCCAGACAGTGGGCGATCCCGAGGTACGAGGCGCTGATCAGCAGCTGGAACCAGCTGTAGCAGTCGGTGGCGAACCGCCGGCCGGTCTCGCCCCGCAGGGGGAAGACCCGCTCCGCGGGCACCCGCACGTCCGACAGGCGCACCGCGTGGCTCTCGGCCGCGAGGAACAGGGGGCTCCGCCAGAAGGGCTCGCGCTCCAGCCCCTCGGCGTCGGCGTCCACGAACGCCTGGGCGAAGCCGTCGGGCGTTCCGTCCTCCGCGCGCAGCTCGACCATCAGCGACAGCACGTCCATGCTGCCGGACAGGGAGCACGGCCGCTTGAGTCCGCTGACGCGGTAGCCGGCGGTGTCGCGCACCGCCCGGCTGCCGAGGTTCCCCAGATCACGGCCGGGCGTCGACTCGGCGCCGCCGGAGGCGACCAGCAGGGCGTCGCGGGCGATGCCCCGGAGGATGGTCCGGGCGCCCTCGTCGCCGGTGGAGGCGACCTGCCCGAGCGCGGCGATCTTGTAGTGGTGCATGGTCGTCGCGAGGGCGGCGGAGGGGGCCGACCGGCCGAGCGCGACCTGGAAGCGGACCGCCGCCTCGGCCGTGATCCCCTTGCCGCCGCAGTCCTCGGGGACGAGCATGGTCGTGGCCCGGGTCGCCTTCAGCAGCGCGAACACCGGTCCCGCGTCCCGCTCGTGCTCCTCCGCCGTGCCGGCCGTCAGCGCGGCGTGGAGTCCGTCCGCCACACCGTCGAGCCGTTCCCGCGCGTCCGGGAGGACGCTCTCCTCGATCAGGCCGGTGGTCATTCGGCGTTCCTCTCCTCGGCGCGCATGAGCTCCCTCACGGCGGCGTAGTCGGTCTTCCCGAGCGGTGTGCGCGGCAGCGCGGCGGCGCGCTCGTACCGCTGCGGCAGCTGGTGGGGGAGCAGCCGCCGGCCGAGCTGCCCCCGTACCGCGTCAAGGTCGGCGTCGGGCTCCACGACGAGCAGGGCCGCGACCCGCTCCGTGGTCCGGGGGTCGGGGACGCCGACCACCGCGCTCTCCAGCACCCCGGGGCACTCGCGCAGCGCGGCCTCGACCTCCAGCGGGCCGACCTTGTGCCCGGCGACGTTGATGAAGCCCGACCGGCGGCCGAGGACGTACCAGCCGTCCTCGTCGGCCCGGACGAGGTCGTGGGTCCTCAGCCAGCCGTCCTCGAACATCTCGGCGGTCTGGGCGGGATCCCGGTAGTAGCCGCGGGCGAGCGCGGGGCCGCGCACCCAGAGTTCGCGGAGGTCCTCGGTGCCGGGGCCCCCGTCCTCCACCGGTTCGAGCCGGTGCTCCACCCCCGCGATCGGCGTGCCGATGGAGTTCCTGCCGACGTAGCCCCTGTCGAAGCAGATGGCGCCGATCTCGGAGAGCCCGTACACCTGCCGCAGCGGCAGGCCGTACCGCTCCAGGAACGCCTCCTGGGTGCTCGTCCCGAGCGGCGCGCTGCCGGAGACGGCGAGCCGGAGGGTCCGGAGCGCCGTCGCGGGCACCCCGCGCGCCGAGGTGAGCATCCGGTACATCACCGGCAGCCCGCTCACCACGGTGACGCCCCGCGTCTCGACGAGCCGGGCGAGGCCCCGTCCCGTCAGCCGGTCGCCGCGGGCGAAGACCACCGTCGCCCCGGTCAGGAGGCCGGGCAGCGTCAGGATGTCGATGCCGTGGCAGTGCGACAGCGGGAGCGCGCACAGCACCACGTCCGACGCGGTGAGCGCCAGTTCGCCGCTCCACAGGCGGACGCGGGCCGCGACGGCCGCCTGGCTCATGACGATGCCCTTCGGCTCGCCCGTCGAGCCGGAGGTGCAGTGCACGACGAAGTCCCCGGGCGCGTAGCCCTCCCCGGGCCGGTCGTCACGCCCGGTGGCGTCGGGGCCGGCGGTGGCGTCGGCGCCGGGGACGAGGTGGAAGGCGCCCGGGCCGGGGGCGTCCACGGCCAGCCGGGTCAGGTCGAACCGGACGCGGTTGCGCTCCCGTTCCGGCTCGGACAGCCGGCTGTCGAGGAGCACCGTCACCACGTGGAGCTTCGCCGCGGCCAGGTAGAGCGCGACGAAGACGACCGGGTCGCCGACGGCGAGGCCCAGGACGTCCCCCTCGTCCAGTTCGGCCCCCAGCCTCCCGGCCGCGCTCTCCACCGCGTCGAGCAGGGTCGCGTACGACGACACCGCTCCGTCGAGGCCGACGACGGCGGGCGCGTGCGGGGCGGCGAGCGCCGCGTCCCGGAAGGTGGTGTACAGCGCGCCGTGGTCTTCCGGGACGCTCTCGACGCCGGTGGCCGGGGCTCGCTGGGGCACGGTGGAATTCCTCCAGGTCAGGACGCGCGGGGGCGGGGACGACGGTGCGAAAGGACAGCGGTGCGCCGGCGTCGGGCACGGTCGGCGGTTCATCCGTCGGTACGACGGAGCGATCTCCCGCGGAAATGGGATTTCGCGCGGAGGGAATTCGAGGGAGTGGACGCGCGGTGTCGTTCGCGGACACCGCCCGGGCCGGCCGTCGCGACTTCCGGGACCAGCGGGCGATGTGACGAAATCACAGAGAAGTCGGCCGGACAAGGCTGTTTCACATGGCGAGACATGCAGGTCAGAGGCTTCAACACGCCATCCGACAGCGGAAATCGGGCCGAATACGAAGGCCTGTGTCCCGCCGGATCCCGTGCGGTGGGCTGTCCGTTTCCGGTCACGACCCGACACGGCCAGGGGATGCCCATGGACAGCTCTTCGGGCGGCGTCTGATGATCGAATTCGCCGCCTACGGACGAGAAATGCGGCTGGAGCAGGCCCGGAGCAAAGGAAGAGAACTTTCATGACCGATAAGTTGTGGGGCGGCCGTTTCGACGAGGACATCACGCCCGATGTCCTCGACTACACGCTCACGACGGATGTCGACGTCCGACTCGTCTTCGCCGACCTCTGGCAGGACATGGCGCACGTGCTGATGCTCGGCCGCCAGGGCGTCGTCCCCGAGGAGACCGCGAGCGCGATCCTCGGCTCCCTGCTCAAGCTGTGGGAGCGCCACGAGCGCGGCGAACTGACGCTCCGCCCGGAGCTGGAGGACGTCCACTTCAACATCGAGCAGATGGTGATCGAGGACCTCGGCCGCGAGGTCGGCGGCCACATGCACACCGCGCGGTCCCGCAACGACCAGGTCTCCACCGACGCCCGCATGTACCTGCGCCGCGCCCAGCTCGACGCCGTCGCCGCGAACCTCGCGCTGATCGAGGAACTGCTCTCCTTCCCGGAGGAGGAGCTGCTCTCGATCCTCCCGGGCTACACGCACAGCCAGGCCGCCCAGCCGGTCTCCGTCGGATTCTGGAAGACCGCCCACGCCAGCATGCTGCTGCGCGACGTCCGCCGCCTGCGCGGCGCCTTCGAGCGGACCGACGAGGCACCGCTCGGCGCCTGCGCCCTGGCCGGCACGTCCTTCCCGCTGGACCGCGAACTCACCGCGCGCCTCCTGGGGTTCGGCAGCGTCCTGAGCCACGCCCTCGACGCCACCAGCGCCCGCGACTACCTCATCGAGACCGCCTCGGCCTTCGCGCTCGGAGGGAACAACCTCTCCCGCATGGCCGAGGAGATCGTGATGTGGAGCGGCCACGAGTACAGCCTGGTCGAGGTCTCCGACGCGTACGCCACCGGCAGCTCGATCATGCCGCAGAAGAAGAACCCGGTCGTCGCCGAGCTGACCCGCGGCCGGTCCGGCCGGACCGTCGGCACCCTCGTCCAGCTGCTCACCATGGCCAAGGGCGTGACGCTCGGCTACAGCTGCGACCTCCAGGACGACAAGCCGTTCCTGTGGAACGCCATCGACACCTACCTGTCGACCCTGCGCATCGTCGTGGGCCAGACCCGGGGCCTGCGGTTCGACAGCGAGCGCGGCGAGAGCCTGTGCTGGGACAACTTCTCCACCGCCACCGAGCTCGCCAACTACCTGGTCTCCGACCGCGGGATCCCCTTCCGCGAGGCCCACCACATCACCGGCACGCTCGTCTCGACCCTGATCAAGGGCGGCGCGACGCTGCGCGACACCGCCTCCGGCGCCCGGATCCTCGCCGAGCTCGGCCACCCCGTCGAGGAGTCGGTGCTGGCGCACATCTTCGCCCCCCGCACCGCCGTGACCAGCTACACCAGCCCCGGCGGCACCTCCCCGCAGAGCGTGGAGGCCGTCCGCGCCGAGCTGCGCGCCGCCGTGGAGGGCCACGCCGCCTGGCTGGAGGCCGTCCGCCGCACGCTCGGGACCGCGCACGAGGCCACCCTGCGCGCCGCCCGCGAGGTCGCCGGCGGCGCGGAGATCGCCAAGGTCCTCGACACCGTGCTGGCCGAGCTGCCCGCCCCGGCGCCGCGGTGACCCCGCAGGCACCGTTCCCCGTCCGCACCGGCACCCTGGAGAATCCATGAAGATCGTGCTCGCGTACTCCGGAGGACTCGACACCTCCGTCGCCCTGCACTGGCTTAAGCAGCGCTACGACGCCGAGGTCATCGCCTTCTGCGCGGACATCGGCCAGATGGAGTCGCTGGAGGTCGTCAAGGAGCGGGCCCTGCGCACCGGCGCGTCGAAGGTCTACATGGAGCCGCTCTCCGAGCGCTTCCTGAAGGACTTCGCGCTCCCGGCCCTGCAGGCGCATGCCCGCTACGAGAACAAGTACCTGGTGGCGGCGCCGCTCTCCCGGCCGCTGATCGCCCAGCGGATGGTCGAGATCGCGCACGCCGAGGGCGCCGACGCGGTCGCCCACGGCGCCACCGGCAAGGGCAACGACCAGGTGCGCTTCCACACCAGCGTCACCGCCCTCGACCCGAAGCTGAAGGTGCTGGCCCCCGTGATCGACTGGGAGCTGACCACCCGTGAGTCGGAGCTCGCCTACGCCCGGGAGCACGGCATCGAGGTGTCGGTGACCAAGGAGAACCCGTACAGCATCGACACCAACATCTGGGGCACCAGCATCGAGTGCGGTGAACTGGACGACGTCGAGCAGCCCCCGCCGGCCCGCGCCTGGCAGCTCACCGCCGACCCCAAGTCGGCCCCGGACCAGGCCGAGCGGGTCACCATCGGCTTCGCCGCCGGCGTGCCCGTCACCCTCGACGGGGAGAAGCTGGAGCTCACCGCGCTGGTCGACCGGCTGAACACGACCGCGGCCCGCCACGGCGTCGGCCGCGTCGACATCGTCGAGAGCCGCGTCGTCGGCTTCAAGACCCGGGGCATCTACGAGGCGCCCGCCGCGACCGTGCTGATGGCCGCGCACGAGGAGCTCGAGGCGATCGTCCTGGACCGCGAGACCCTCCACCACAAGCAGGGACTCGCCCTGCGCTACTCCGAACTCGCCTACTACGGCTACTGGTTCTCCGACCTGCGCCGCGCCCTCGACGGGTTCGTCGCCACCCTCCAGCCGCAGGTCAACGGCGAGATCACCATGGAGCTCTACAAGGGCTCCTGCACGGTGGTCAGCCGGAAGTCCCCGAACTCCCGTTACAGCGGTGCGCTCGCCACGTACGAGGCCGGCGACACCTTCGACCACAAGGCGGGCGCCGGCTTCGCCTACGTATGGTCGCTGCCGCTGACGCGGCCGTGACCGGAAGGGCCACACGCATGCGCGTCGTCTTCATGGGCTACCAGACCTGGGGCCACCGGGTCCTGGAAGCACTCCTGGAGTCCGAGCACGAGGTTCCGCTCGTCATCACCCACCCGGCGAGCAACCACGCCTACGAAACCATCTGGAACGACTCCGTCGTCGCCCTCGCGGAGCGTCACGGCATCCCCGTGCTGACCCGCAAGTACGCCAACGACGAGGAGGTCGCCGAGCGGCTCCGGGAACTGGCGCCCGACCTCCTGGTCTCCTCGGACTGGCGCAGCTGGGTCGCCCCGGAGATCTACGCCCTCGCGACCTACGGCGCCATCAACATCCACGACGCCCTGCTGCCCCGGTACGGCGGCTTCGCCCCGCTCAACTGGGCGCTCGTCAACGGCGAGCCCGAGGTCGGCGTCACCGTGCACTTCATGGACGAGAACTTCGACCTCGGCGACATCGTGGTGCAGAAGCGCGTGGCGGTGGAGGACAAGGACACCGTCACGGACCTCTTCCACAAGACCATCGACCTCTTCGCGCCCGCCGTGCTGGAGTCGCTGGAGCTGATCGGGTCGGGCCGCACCGACTGGACCCCGCAGGACCCGGCGCAGGCCACCTTCTTCCACAAGCGGTCCGTCGAGGACAGCAGGATCGACTGGACCTGGCCGGCCCAGGACCTCGCCAACCTGGTGCGGGCCCAGGTCGACCCGTACCCGAACGCCTTCGCCTACTACAAGGGCGAGCGCGTCCGCGTCCTGTCCGCCTCGGTCTCGCCCATGCGGCTCGGCGGCACCGTCGGCCGGGTGTTCCGCCCGGTGGGCGAGGGCGTCGCCATCGTCTGCGGCCCCGGCGCGCGCCGCGGCTCGGAGTACGGCCTGGTGGTCGAGCGGGTGCGCACGGACGACGGCGTCGAGCACCGCGGCGTCGACTTCTTCCGCACCATGGGCGGCTATCTGACCAGCCGTCCGTAGCGCCTCCCGGATCCACACCGGGGGCGGCCCGTCCGTGGCCGCCCCCGGCTTCCTCGCACAAGGAGTAACTGGTGAACCTGTTCCTGGCGCTCGCCTCGGCGATGGTGCTCGGCGCCGGCGACTTCGTCGGCGGGCTCGCGGCCAAGACGGCCCGCGCCGTCGTCGTGGTCGTCTGGTCGAACGCCGCCGGGCTCGCCACGGCACTCACCCTCGTCGGCCTGCTCTCCCGCACGGGAAGCAGCTGGAACGAGGTCTT
Source organism: Streptomyces sp. NPDC014861 (assembly GCF_043081625.1). Lineage (NCBI taxonomy): Bacteria > Bacillati > Actinomycetota > Actinomycetes > Kitasatosporales > Streptomycetaceae > Streptomyces > Streptomyces sp. NPDC014861. The sequence goes on along the minus strand of NZ_JBIBWV010000031.1, from coordinate 49,357 downwards.
CTGGGGCGCGCTCGCCGGGCTGTGCGGCAGCGCGGGCGCCGTCCTGCTCTACCGGGCCCTGGCCAGCGGCGTGATGAGCCTGGTCGCCCCGACCACCGCCGCCGCGGCCGCCGCGCTGCCCGTCGTCGCAGGCGTCCTGACCGGCGACCGGCTCTCCGCCCTGGCCGTCATCGGCGTCGTGTGCGCCCTCGCCGCCGTGCTCCTCGTCTCGCTCAGCGGCGACGGTACGGGGGAGGGCGCCGACCGCCGGGCGATGCTGCGCAGCCTGGCCCTGGCCCTGCTCGCCGGCGCCGGATTCGGCGCCTTCTTCGTCTTCCTGGCCCACACGTCGAGCGACACCAGCCTGTGGCCCCTGGTGTGGGCCCGCTGCGCCTCCCTCAGCGCGATCCTGCTCTTCATCCTGGTGCGGCGGACCTCGCCGGCGCTGTCCGCCCGGCCCGCCCGGCTCGCCCTGCTCTCCGGCGTGCTCGACATGGGGTCGAGCGCCCTCTTCCTCGTCGCGGTCCGGGACGGCAGCCTCGCCGTCATCGGGCTGCTGTCGTCGCTGTACCCGATCAGCACCGTGCTGCTGGCGCGGATGGTCCTCAAGGAGCGCATCCGGGGGATCCAGCACGTCGGCGTGGCGCTGGCCGTCGGCAGCGTCGTGCTCCTCGCCTGGAACTGACCCGCCGCCGGCGGTGAACCTGCCGTCCGGAACCGCCCCGCACCCGTCCGTCCGCCCACTCCGACCGGAGGTCCACGTGCCCGCCACCGACCCGATCCTGCCCGCGACGAACGGAGTGATCAGAAGGAGCGGGTGCGCCGCCGACACGGTCGCGGAGGCCGGGGCCGTCTCCCTCGACGTGCTCGCCGCCCGCCGTGCCCGCTCCCTCCCTCCCGGCGTGCGCTACGAACTGAAGGGGGTGGCCTTCACGCTGCCTCCCGTGCGCGCTCTCCCCGTCGACCTGCCCGAGAGCGCCGGCGGGGACACGGCGGAGCTGCTGCGGCTGGTCCTGGGCGAGGAGATGATCGGGCGGATGGCCGCCGCGGGCTTCACCCTCGGCGACTTCGAGCTCGTCTGCGAGGACTGGCGGCGCCGCAACGGCCTGGCGGACGGGACCGCCCCGCTCCTGCCGGCCGCCGTCCGCCCCGGCGGTTCCCGGTGACGCGGTTCCGCGGGTGGAAGGCGTTCGTCCTGGGCCGCCTCGGCCGCCCGGACCGGGGACGGAGCGCGCGGGAGCGGCGGACGCCCGGCGGCGAGGGGCGCCCGGACACCGGGACCCGCGACTGGTCGGCGTACCTGCCGGGGCCGGACGGCGCGGCGATGACCCGGGACCGCGCCGGGGAGGAGCGCCCCCGCTCCTCCGGGTCCGCCGGGTGACGGCGGGCCGGTGCACGGCTGTGCCCGCCGCTCCCCGGGGAGCGGCGGGCGGCGGCGGCCCGTCCGTGGCGGTGTCAGGCCTTTCCGATGATCCGCCGCATCCGCTGCTGCGCCTCACCCGCGGAGAAGGCCGTGCGGTGGGACCGCTTGCCCTCCTCGCACACCCGCTGAAGGCCGCGTACGAAGGGGCCGTTCACGCGGGCGCGGGTCGACTGGACGGCGGCCTCGGTGTAGCCGGCGATGCGGTTCGCCCGGTCGAGCGCCCGGTCCAGCAGCTCCTCGGGGGCGGTCACCTCGTGCAGCAGCCGGTCGGCGAGGGCCCGCTCGGCCGGCCACTCGTCGCAGGTGTAGAGCATGTCCTGCATGACGCCGCGGCCGACCACGGTCTCCAGCATGTAGCCGCCGAAGTTGCAGGCGATGCCGACCCGGAACTCGGGCATCACGAGCTTCGCCGAGCGGCTGCCGATCCGCAGGTCGCAGCAGAGGGCGATCTGCAGTCCGACGCCGATCGCGTAGCCGTCGATGGCGGCCACGACGGGCTTGGAGATGCCGGCGATCGTGCTGTACAGGGTGGTGATGTCGTCGATCCAGGCGTCGACCTCGTCGCCGCCGTGGAACTCCGACACCTCGTGGAAGTCGCCTCCGGCGCCGAAGGAGCGGTCGGGCCCGCCGTACAGGACCACGCAGGCCACGGCGTCGTCGGCGTCCAGGTCCAGCATGAGCCGCGTGAGTTCACGCATCCGGGCCCTGCTGAACGGATTCTGTTCGTGCGCGTGCGAGAACTCGACGAGGGCGACCTTGCCGGCCAGCACCTCGCACTTCATGCTCGCCGTCGCCGTACTCATGGATGACACGCGGCAGCCCTCCCGGGTGGATCGGAATGTCGTGGCCTCGGCCGACGAGGCGTGGTGACGCGGACCGTCACGGGGACGAGCGGGCGGGTGCCCGTCAGCCCCAGGCGAAGTCCTCTTCCGTCGCGCCGAGTTCGGCGCTCTGGAGGCCCAGCGCGGGGCGGGCCTCGCCGGAGACGAGGGCGGTCGGCACCGCGGCCGCCAGTCCGGCCGCGGCCACGATCGCGGCCGCGATCGTGGCCGATCCGCGACACACGCGGGCCAAGCCCGTACAGACACCCACCGACATATGACGTGCACTCACGTGAATCGCATCTCCCAGGAAGGACGACATCCGGCCGGATCGTTCGTGTGGTCCGGCGGTCGTCCCCAGCATGCTCAGGCCGCGGACGGCGGTACAGGGGCGCCCGGTGTCCACGAGAGGACATGACAGAAAGCGGACATGGACGCATTCTTCTCGGATGGCGAGACGGCGGAGGATCGGGTGGGAACCGCCCCGCGCCCTCGAAGAATCCGAGGAGGGGCGCGGTGTCCGCCGCAAGATCCTGGATTCACATATCGCCTGATCAGTGTCGAACGAGGGTGAAAGCGGAAAATTCCTCGATTCGAGTGAACGCGACATCATGAAACATGAGCTTGCGTGCATATATATGCCTCGCGCAGGATCCCCCTTGTCAGGCGCGGCGCAAGTGGGGGAGTTGTTGACTGATGAACGTGGGGACCGATGCTGTTCATGAATTGTTCCGGTTTCTGGTTACCGCACCGGGTTCGACCCTGCGGGACGCCCAGGAGCACCTCAGGGCGGAGCCGCAGGCGCTGAGTTCCGCGATGGACTTCCTGGCGGACAGCGGACTGGTCCGCTCGAACGCGGCGCAGCCGATGCCCGCGTCGCCCGAGGTCGCCCTCGCCCGGGTGCTCGAACGCGAGGAGGTGTCGCTCCGGCGGCGCCTGGAGGAGCTGCACCGGGGGCGGGTCGTCCTCGCGGCGCTGAGCGAGAACCTCATGGCCATCCAGGCGACCGATCGGGGCGCCTTCGGCGTGACCCTCCTGGAGAACGAGGCCGAGGTGGTCTCCGCCCTGGAGGGGGCGGCCGCCCGTGCGCGCAAGGAGGTCCTCAGCATGCACCCGGGCGCTCCGCTCTCGGCCACCATGCTCGCGGACAGCATGGAGCGGAACCAGCAGGTCCTGGAGCGCGGTGTGACGATGCGCTCGATCCACCTCGACTGCATGCTGCGCATCCCGTACGGACGCGCTCATCTGATGAACCTGCAGGAAGCGGGGGGTGAGGTGCGGGTGGCCTCGGTCCTGCCGCTCCGGCTGATCGTGGTGGACGGCGTGCTCGGGTACGCCTCGACGCTCCCGCGCGAAGGGCGTTTCGCCGCGCTGGAGTTCAAGGGCCCGGAGCTCGTCCACGTCCTCGTCCGGATCTTCGAGCACTGCTGGGTGCACGGGGCCGTCGTGCCGCCGCTGGGGGAGCCGGTGCACCGCGTGTCCCGGGAGGGGGCCGACGCGGCCGGCTCCGAACTCGACGAGCGGGAGCGGGCCCTGGTGCGGATGCTGGCCGAGGGGCACAAGGACGAGGCGATCGCGCGCTGCCTCGGCGTGTCCTCCCGCACCCTGCGCCGGCTGATGACCGACGTGATGGAGCGGCTGGAGGCGGAGAGCCGTTTCCAGGCGGGCGCCAGGGCGATGGCCCGGGGCTGGCTCGACAACCCGTGAGCCCGGACGGGTCGGCATAGCTTTTATGCACGGGGGATGGTCCATCATCCTCCGTGGCGCCGGTCGGGGTGCTGCCGGCGCTCCTCGTTCCCCTTGCCGGTGAGGAACGTTGGCCGAGGATCTGCACGCTCCGTGTGTGGTTCCATGGCACCCTGTAGCAAGTAAGTATGCTGCCCGTCGAATTTTGATGCGGCACTCGGTCTGTGCCGAACAGTTGAGAGAAGGCAATCGATCATGGAGCTGGCAGTTCCGCAGGGATTCCGCTCGTACACCGCCAACATGGGCCTGAAGGACATCGCGCACGACTTCGCGGTGGTGGTGTCGGAGGTGCCGGCCGTCTCGGCGGCCGTCTTCACCAAGTCGCGCTTCGCCGGCCCCAGCGTCGTCCTGAGCCGCGAGGACACCGCCCGGCACCGGAGCCGCGGCATGGTCGTCGTCTCCCGCAACGCCAACGTGGCGACCGGCAAGGTCGGCGCCGCGCACGCGGAGGAGGTGCGCAGGCTCGCCGCCGAGAAGGCCGGCGTCCTGCCCGAGGAGCTGGTGATCGGCTCCACCGGTGTGATCGGGCGTCCCTACCCCATCGAGGGCATCCGCGAGGGCATCGCCAAGATGCCGACGCCCCTGCCTCCCGCCGACTTCGAGGCGGCCGCCGCCGCCATCATGACCACCGACACCCGCGCCAAGTCCGTCCACCTGCGCTGCGGCGACGCGGTCGTCGTGGGCATCGCGAAGGGCGTCGGCATGATCGAGCCCAACATGGCGACCCTGCTGACCTTCTTCTTCACCGACGCCCAGCTCGACGCGGACCGGCTCGACGCCGTCTTCCGGCGGGTGACCGACCGGACGTTCAACGCGCTCAGCATCGACACCGACACCTCGACCAGCGACACCGCCGCCGTGTTCGCCAACGGCCTGGCCGGACCCGTGGACGAGGCCGAGTTCGAGGAGGTGCTGTACCAGGCCGCGCTGGCGCTGGTCCGGGACATCGCCTCGGACGGCGAGGGCGCGGGCAAGCTGCTGGAGGTGCGGGTCACCGGCGCCCGGGACACCGCCCAGGCCAAGCGGGCGGGCAAGGCGGTGGTCAACTCCCCGCTGGTCAAGACCTCCGTGCACGGCGCGGACCCGAACTGGGGACGCGTGGCGATGGCCGTCGGCAAGCTCGACGACGACCACGACATCGAGCCGGCCCGGGTGCGGATCCACTACGGCGACCTGGAGATGTTCCCCGAGGAGCCGGACGACGCCATGCTGGAGCGCGCCGGCGCGTACCTCTCGGGTGACGAGGTCGTGATCCGGATCGACCTGGGCATCGCCGACGGCGAGTTCACCGTCTACGGCTGCGACCTGACCGAGGGCTACGTCGAGCTCAACTCCGGCTACACCACCTGACGGGTCCCGCCCCGGTCCACCGCTTACGGCCCCTCCCGGGACTTCCGGGAGGGGCCGTACGCGGACCGGGCTCATCCGCTCACAGCTCGCCTTCCTCACGCTCACCACTCGCTCCGGCCAGGCCCGCGATGTGTCCGGCCAGCCCGGACAGGGTGGGGTTCTCGGCCACGGCGACGATGCTGACCGGCACCTGGAACTCCTCGGACGCGGCCACGGCCATCCGCATGGCCAGCAGCGAAGAGGCGCCCAGCGCGAAGAAGTCGTCGTCCTCGCGGATCCGCATGTCGGCTTCTCCGAAAAGATCCCGCCAGATCGCCGACAGCCTTTCCTGGACGTCCTCGGAAGAGCGGGAGAGGGCGGAATCAATTGCTCCGGGCATGGCTTCAGTACGCCTTTCGGGTGGAGGGCTGAACAGGTGGCTGGATCGAGGACTGCGAATGTGGCTGGAATTCCAGCCTTTCGGCATTGTGGGATTCCATGCGGTCCGCGACGGCGGAAGCCGAGGCCGCCGCCTCGGCGGCGCGGGCGCGGAACGAGGAGATCTGGGCCCTGACGTCCTCGGGCTGCTTGTTCTGACCGAACTTCACGATGCCGTCCAGCCGGTCCAGGGGCAGCTCGAAGGCGACGATCCCGCTCCGGAAGCCCTCGACGAGCTCGCCGGGAGCCCGGTCCAGGGTCCAGGGCTCCTTCGGCAGGAACCGCGCCTCCTCGTGCGCGATCAGGTCCGCCAGCTGCCGCAGCTCCTCCTCCCCCTCCATCACCCGCGGCCGGCCGTACGCGTGGACGGCCGCGTAGTTCCACGTGGGGAAGTGCGGTTCGGAGGCGTAGTCGTCCGGGCGGATGTAGGAGTGCGGACCGACGAAGGCGACCATCATCTCCTCGCCGGCGTGGAGCGCCGCGACCACCGGATTCGCCTTGGAGAGGTGGCCGCGCAGCCGTCCGTTCGGGCCGTGCTCGGGCTCCTTGTCGAGGACGAACGGGATGTGCGTGCCGTGGATGCGGCCGTCCACCACGGCCGTCAGCATCCCGAACGGATGACCCTCGATCACCTCGTGGTGGAGCGCCGTCTCCTGGGCGCGGTACAGATCGGGTACGTACACGGGGGCTCCTTGGAACGGGAACGGACGCCGGTCAGCGGCCGCACAGCCAGCGGGCGAGGGTGCCGGTGCCGAAGCCCGTGGCGCCGGCGTTGTAGTAGCCGTCGATCCGCGGGGACCAGGCGGGCTCGGTGATCTCCACATGCGCCCAGGAGCCGGGCGCGAACCGGTGGAGGAAGGCCGCGGCCGTGGCGCCGTCCCCGCTGCGCGGACCGGCGACCCTGCTGTTCGCGAACGGGGCCCACAGCTCGTCCCCGTACTCCTCCACCAGCGGCAGCGGCCACAGCAGCTCGCCCGCCGCCCGGCCCGCCTCGGTGAGCTCCGCGGTGAGCGCCTCGTCGGTGCTCCACACCCCCGCCGCCTTGGGGCCGAGCGCGGCGGCGACCGGCAGCCCCAGCGCGGAGACGCTCACGGTGGACCGGGCGCCCAGCCGGCCCGCCAGGTGCAGCGCGTCCGCCAGCATCAGCCGCCCGTGCCCGTCCTCGTGGTTGACCTCCACCGTCGCCCCCGACGCGGTCGTGACGAGGTCTCCCGTACGCAGGGCGCCGGGCCCCTCCGCCTTGGCCGCGGCCGGCAGGATCAGGTGCGTCTCGCGGCGACCGCCGAGCGCGGCGAGAGCCGCCGCCGCACCGAGCACGGCCCCGGCCCCGGCCATGTACTTCTTCGCGCCCTCGACGGCGCCGCCGGAGCGGGCCACCCCCCGGTCGTCGTACGTCAGCCCGAGACCGATCACGGCGACCGGGGGCAGGTCGGCGGCCTCGGGCCGGTAGCCGATCCGGACGAGACGGGCCGGGTCGGCGCTGCCGGCGACGGCGGCCGAGAAACCGGTCAGACCCTGGGCGTGCGCCTCGGCCGCGTCCCACACCTCCACCTCGAAGCCCTCGTGCGCGGCCAGCGCCGCCGCCTCCCGCGCGAGCCGGTCCGGAGTGATGACGTTGGCGGGCGCGGCGACGTACTCGCGGGCCCGGACGACGGCGTCGGTGAAGGCGTCCGAGGCGCGGAGCACCGCGTCGCTGATCCCACTGCCGAGCAGCTCGACCGTCTTCGGCTCCCTCGGCAGGTCGGAGCCGTAGTCCGCGCGGAACCGGTCCCCGAGGACGTTCCACCTGCCGCAGTGCACGGCGAGACTCAGCCCCTCCGCCAGATGCTCGGCCACGTCCAGCTCACCGGCGCGCCACGACGGCAGCGTGACGGCGACCCGCTCGTTGGGGCCGGTCGTCAGGGTCCGGGCCACGGCCGCGCCCGCCCGCCGCGCGGTGTGGGGAGTGACCTCCCGGGGGCGGCCCAGACCGAACAGCACGATCCGCTCGCACCGTCCGGGCGCACCCGGTCCGACGACCAGCTCGTCCCTGCCGCCTTCGAAGGAGTCGTACGACAACAGCCGTCGCAGCGCCCCGCCGAGGGCCTGGTCGAGCGCGCGCGCCCACGGCCGGTCGCGCAGGGGGGCGTCCTCGGCGAAGACGCCCACCGCCAGCACGTCGCCGCACCAGTCGGCGGCGGCTGTCGGGGAGTCGGTGATGTCCATGGTTTTCCTCTCGGCCGGTCCGGTCCGGTCAGGCTCGGGTGATGCGCAGGCCGTCCAGGTACAGGACGTCCAGCTCGGTCTTGAGGAAGAGGGCGAGCGCCTCCTCCGGGAGCTCGACGATCGGCTCCCCCGGCCCGTTGAAGGAGGTGTTCATCACGACCGGCACCCCGGTGCGGTCGTGGAAGGCCGTGATCACCGCGTGGTAGAGCCCGGCGGAGGCGTCGACCGTCTGGATGCGCGCGGTGCCGTCCACGTGCGTGACGGCCGGGATCTCCGCGCGCCGCACGGTCGCGTTGAAGAGCATGTACGGGGAGGGCAGCGGCACGTCCCGGAACCAGTCGGCGGCGTGCTCGGCGAGCACCGCCGGCGCGAACGGGCGCCACGCCTCGCGGTCCTTGATCCTGTTCACCCGCTCCCAGTTCGCGGCGTCCCGGGGGTCGGCCATGAGCGAGCGGTGGCCCAGCGCGCGCGGCCCCGCCTCGCTGCCGCCCTCGAACCAGGCCACCACGCGGTTGGCGACGAGATCCTCCGCCGCCCGCTCCGCGACCTGACCGGCCCCCTCCAGCCGCTCGACCACGACCGCGTCCCCGACGGCCCGCAGGGCCTCCTCCACGGCGTCGGCCGACGCCGGTCCGCCCAGGTAGGGCGAGGGGAACGCGGGTCCGGGACCGGCCTCCTCCGCCCGCGGGCGGCCGAGGATCGAGTGGTGGACGGCGAGGGCGGCGCCGATGGCGATGCCGCCGTCGTCGCAGGCGGGCTCGACGAAGACGCGGCGGAAGGGGCCCTCCTGCGCCACCTGGCTGTTGGACGGGCAGTTGAGCGCCGTGCCACCGGACAGGCACAGATCGGGGACGGTCACCCCCGCCGCGCCCAGGGACGCGTGCAGGGTGCGGACGGCCTCCATGCGCACCTCCTCGAACAGCTTCTGGGTGCTCGCGGCGATGTCCGCGTTGACCGGCGCCGTGGCCTGCCGGGGGTCGCCGTACGGGGCCAGGTCGTAGCCGAGCCGCTCCGCCTCGCGACGGCAATGGCGCAGCCACGCCGTGGCGACGTCCGTGCGGAGCCGTCCCCGCAGGTCGTGGTGGTTGCCGAGGAAGCGCGACGAGTAGAAGCGGGGACGCCCGTAGGCGGCGAGCCCCATGAGCTTGCCGGCCGGACCGACGACCCCGAGGCCCAGGGCGGCGCCGACCCGGTCGTACAGACCGCCCAGACCCAGGTGGTGCGGGGCGAGCGGGTACAGGGCCTCGTCCCGGCCCAGGTAGTACATGCCGCTGTGGTAGCTCTCGCCCTCCGCGTAGCCGTCGTGGGTGAGGACGGCGGCCTCCCGGAAACCGGAGGCGTAGTACACGGACCCCGCGTGCGCGAGATGGTGGTGGACGGCGTACCCGGGGACGGTGACGCCGTCGAAGGTCACCCGCACGGGCAGGTGGAAGCCGTACCGCAGGCGGTCCTGGGGGGACGAGGGCGCCGCCGCGATCTCGGAGAGGCCCCGGTCCTCGGCCCAGGACGGATCGGTGACGTAGTCGTCGATCCACGGCGTCGCACGGATCGCGGACCGCTCCAGACCGGTGTGCTCGGGGAACAGCCTGGCGTAGGACTGCCCCAGCCAGGTCGCGGCCAGGTCCGCGTCGTAGAGGAAGTCGAGGAACTCCCCGCCGCCGCGCCGGGAGGCGGCGTCCGGCTCCTCCTCCAGGAGGGTGCAGGGCCGGCCGAAGGGGTCCGTCGCGGCGTACTCGACCGACAGCGCGGCCGGGTCGTCGGCGATCAGCTCGACGCCCTGGGTGGAGCAGACGGCCACCGCGTCGAGATCGGCGGCGCCGACACCGGCTTCGGCGAGGGCCCGGCGGACCGTGGCCGCGTCGAGCGTCGCCGCGTGCTTGACACGGGTGTGCCGCTCGCGCAGCACGTACGAGGCGATCGCCCCGTCGCGCAGAACGCTGACGGCGGCGTCGTGGCCGAAGTGAAGGCCGAGGACGATCATCGGGTCTCCTCATGCGGCGCCTGCCGAGGCGCCTCGCGGGGGCGGGAAGGAACGAAGGGGGAGGGGCGGGGGTCCGGGCGGGCGGTCACACGAGGGTGAGGCCGCCGCCGCGGAGCCACAGGTCGAGGCGGTCGCGCACGGCCGTCTCGGCCGGCGGATGGAAGGTCAGCGCGCGGCTGGCCAGCAGCAGTTCGGACCCCGGACCGCCCGACACGAACGGCATGCCGCCCTCGAGTTCCAGCGCCCGGTCGGTGGCCTCCGCGATCGCGCGCTGCGCCGTGTACCGGACCAGCAGCGCGCGGCCCAGCGCGTCGTCGCCGCCGGGGTCGCCGACCGGGGCCGCTCCCCGGTCGCCGCAGGCGTCGAGGTCCGAGGCCAGCGAGTCCAGGGCCGCCGAGGCCGTCTCCAGCGGGGCCAGGGCCGCGACGCGGTCGCCCGGTGCGCCGCGCTCCCCGGTGAAGAGGCGCTCCACGTGGCCGGTGGCGATGCCGAGGTAGGCGGCGGTGATCAGCAGCTGGAACCAGAGCAGGTTCGAGGTGAACCGCCAGGGCGAGGCCGAGGGGTCGCCCAGGGGGATGATCATCTCCTCGGGGACGAACGCCCGGTCGAGGGCGAGGGCGTCGGTCTCCGTCGCCCGCAGCACGCGGTTGCCCCAGAAGGGTCGCCGCTCGACCCCCGCCGTGACGGGGAGCATCAGCATGAGCAGCTGTCCCTGGTACGGGCCTTCGGCCGGGCCGGCGGCCGACAGCGACATCAGCCCCAGGGAACGGGTCAGGGAGCAGGGCTGCTTGGTCCCCGAGACCAGCAGCCCGCCCGGCGCCGCCACGACCTCGATCCCGGGCGTGAACACGCTCTTGCCGAGGGTCCCCTCGGCGCCGCACGAGGCGACCAGAAGCCGCTCCGCCGCGATCCGCCGCAGGACGGACCCGGTGGCCGACCGGTCGCCGCAGCGGGCGAGCCACGCCACCTTGTAGTGGTGCATCGTCGAGGCGACGGCCAGGGACGGGGCCCTGCTGCCGACGGCCCGCTGGAGGCGGACGCCGTCGCGGCAGCCCAGCCCGGCACCGCCCAGCGCGGCGGGGATCAGCAGATTGCCGCCCCCGGCGGCCCGGAAGGCGTCGACCGCCCCGGTGCGCGGGTCCTCGGCGGCCTCGGTGCCCCAGTCGGCCAGCTTCGCGTCGAAGCCCGGCAGTACCTGGTCGAGCAGTGCTCGCTCGGTCGAGAGCAGTCTCATGCGTGGTCCTGGTCGAGAATCGGGTCGGACGGGCCGTGGGCCCCGGTCACCGAGGCGACGCGGCGGGCGATGTGCGCCGCCCCCGCCCCTCGTACGACGGAGAAGTGGTCCTCCGCCAGGACGTCGAGCCGCCCGGCGCCCGGCAGGGCCCGGTCGAGGGGCCGGAGCGAGGGGAAGGCGTCCCGCGGCGTGCGCTCGGCGCGGATCAGCAGCCACGGCGGGGACGTCCGGCCGGTGCCGGGCGCGCCGGGGGCCGGCCAGACGGCCGGTGTGTGCCGCTCCAGCAGCTCGGAGTTGTTGCGGTACACCGTGAAGAGGCGGATCAACTCCGCCGCCTCCAGAGGGCGTTCCAGGACCCCTGCGGCCACCAGAGCGTCATGCGCGGCCGACAGCCGCCGCGCCTCGGACCCGCCCTCGGTCGAGGGGACGAGCCGCAGCGGGTCGGGCCGCCCCGTCAGGTCGCCGAAGAAACCGCCGAGGCGTGCCGTGAGATCGGGGAGGGGGCCGTCGCCGCGTCCGGTGAACGAGTCGACCGTGGTCAGCGACGAGACGGCACGGCCCTCCCGGTCGAGAACGCCGGCCAGGTGGAGGGCGATCGTCCCGCCCATCGACCAGCCCACGAGGTGCAGGGGACCGTCCGGAAGCTCCTCCAGGAGCGTGCGCGCGTACTGCTCCGCCATGGCGTCGAGGCCGGTCGCGAGCGGCTCGTCCGGGTGCAGCCCGGAGGCCCGCACGCCGTACAGGGTGGCGCGGCCGGCTCCTCCCTCGCCGCCCGTCACGGCGTCCACGATCTCCTGGTAGCACAGCACGTCGCCGCCGACCGGGTGGACGAACACCACCCGGGCGTCGCCGCTGCCGCCGAGCACCGTGAGCAGACCGTTCCCCCCGGCCCGGGGGGCCGTGTCGGCCAGCAGCGCCGCCTGGGCCCGTACCGTCCGGTGGCGGAAGAGGGAGCTGAGCGGCAGCCGGTGGCCGAAGGCGGTCTCGACGGCGCGGAACAGCCGCACGGCCGTCAGGGAGTTGCCGCCGCGGGTGAAGAAGTCGTCCTCCACGCCTCGGGCGGCCGGGCCGAGCAGCTCCTGCCAGAGGGCGAGGAGCCGTTCCTCCAGCGGCGTGGCCGGCGCCTCGGGGGGCGCGGACGAGCCCGGGCCGGAGAGCGGCGCGTCGGTGAGGCCCTTCTCCCCGAGGTGGGAGAGGAGGGCGAGGAGGGCCTTGCGGTCCACCTTGCCGTTGCCGCTGAGCGGCAGTTCGGGGATCTCCAGCACGACGGCGGGCACCATGTACGGGGGGAGGACCTCGCCGAGCCGTTCCAGGAGCTCCGCCCGGTCGGCGGGGACGGCCGGGGCCCCGCCCTCGGCCGGCCGGACCACGAAGGCGGCGAGGGACGGCTCGCCGCGCGAGGTGTCGACCAGGGCGACCGTGGACTCCACCGCCGCGATCCGCGCCAACTGGGTCTCGATCTCGCCGAGTTCGACCCGGTATCCGTTGATCTTGACCTGATGGTCGGCGCGCCCGAGGAACTCCAGGACGCCCCCGGCACGGTAGCGGGCCCGATCGCCCGTCCGATAGAGGGGCTCACCCGTGACGGGGTGGGGGAAGAACGACGCGGCGGTGCGCTCGGGGTCGCCGAGATAGCCCGCCGCCACGCCCGCTCCGCCGATGTGGAGGTCTCCGGGGACCCAAGCAGGCGCGTCGTCGAGCGCGCGGTCGAGGACGTGCATGGTCTGGTTGGCGAGCGGGGTCCCGTAGGGGACGCTCTGCCAGTCCTCGGGCTGCCGTGAGGTCCGGAACCAGTTCGACCAGATGGACGCCTCGGTGGCGCCGCCCATCGCGATCACCTCGGCGTCCGGGCAGACCTCGGCCAGCCGCTCGACGAGGGGGAGGGGCACCCAGTCGCCGCTGAGCATCACCAGGCGCAGGGACGCGAGCAGTTCGGGCGCCCGCTCCCCGAGGTACTCCAGGGTGAGCGAGAGCAGGGCGGGTACGGAGTTCCAGACGGTCACCCCGTGCCGGTGGACGCTCGCGGCCCATGCCTCCGGGTCGGGGACGGCGCTGTCCGGCGGACACACGACGGTGCCGCCGCAGCCGAGCAGCGCGAACTGGTCGAAGACGGAGAGGTCGAACGCGAGCGAGGAGACGGCCAGCACCTTGTCGCGCGCGGTCAGGGCGAAGCGCTCGGTGAGGTCGCGGATCGTGTTGACGGCGGCGGCGTGCGGGATGACCACGCCCTTCGGCGTGCCGGTCGAGCCCGAGGTGTAGATGACGTAGGCGGTGCGGTCGAGGGGGCCGCCGGTGTGGTCGGTCCCGGCCTGCGGGCCGGCGGCGGGGGTGTCCGGCTCGGCCCAGGAGACCACCTCGACACCCGGGGGCACGGCCTCCGCCGCGTCCGGCCAGGGGTCGGTGACCAGGGCCCGCGCTCCGCTGTGCCGCAGCACGGTGCGGACGCGCGCCGCGGGCCAGGAAGGATCGAGGGGGACGTACGCGCCCCCCGCCCGCAGCACGGCGAGCACGGCGATGGACTGGGCCCGCCCGCGCGGGACGCGGACGCCCACGAGCGGGGGCTCACCGGTCCGGGCGGCGGCGCGGACGGCGGTCAGCCGGCGGGCGAGCCGCTCCGACGCCAGGTCGAGCCCGGCACGGTCGACCGTCCCCTCCGCGTCCTGCACGGCGGGGCTGTCCGGGGCCGTGCGGCAGTGCTCCAGGACGAAGGAGTGCAGCGTTCCCCCTGGCAGGTCCTGGGAGGTCGCGTTGGCCCGCCGCCGCGCCTCCAGGTGCCCGGTGGGGAGTGGTGCCCGCCCCGTGGCGTGCCAGGCCGCCGACCCGTCGGCGAGCGCCTGGAGACGGGCGCGGTGATAGGCCGTCAGTTCCTCGATCACGCCGGGCGGGTAGGCGTGTTCGGCGTAGTCGAAGTTGCAGACCAGCTCACCGGCCTCCTCGTACACCTGGTGGTCGAGCAGCACCTGCGGCGTGCTGATGGAACTGTGCGCGAGGCGGGCCCCGGGCAGCGGGAGCAGGAAGCCGCCGGGGGCGCCGTCGACGAGATCCAGACCGCTGGTGAACACCACCGGGAACGGGCTTCCGCCCCCGGCGCCGCCGGCGAGGGCGCGCCCCACCTCGACGCCGGAGATCTCGAGCGCGGCCAGATCGGCGTAGAGACCGCCCCGGGAACCGCGACATCGCTCCACGAAGGAGGTTCCGGGCTCCGCCGCGCCGTAGCCGACCAGCACGGTGGTGCTGGCGTTGCCCCAGACCCGCTGGAGACCGGGATCGGTGCCGGGCCGGTGCGAGGCGAGCACGGTGAGCGTGCCGGCGGCCCCGTCCGACCAGCGGTGGAGCGCTTCGGTGAAGAGCGAGAAGAGGGCGGTGCCTGCGGGCAGTCCGGCTGCGCTCGCGTGGTCGCGGAAGCGGGACCAGGCCGCCGCGTCGAGCCGGGTGCGGAGCCGCGCGAGCGGGGCGCCCCCGGGCTCGGTGCCCGCGGCCCGTCCGGTGCTGTGCGGGCGGGTGGGCAGCGCCGGGGCCGGCGGCAGCTCACGGGAGCGGCGCTCCCAGTAGCGGCGGGCCGCGCGATGGGCCTGCGTGCCGCGTCGCTCCTCCAGGCCCGTGACGTAGTCCCGGAACGAGAGGGGCACGGCCCGCGGAGCGTAGCCCGGGTCGGCGCAGCACCGGGCGAGCTCGGTGAAGAAGAGCTGCGTCGTGACGCCGTCGAAGGCGATCAGCCGCAGCGCGATCTGGAGCCTGGCCGTGCCGTCGGGCAGCGTCACGTGGCGGATCAGGAACGGACGGCCCGCCCGGTGGTCGGGCAGGTCCGCGGCGAGCCGGGAGCGGAGGGCGAGCAGCTCCTTCTCCGCGGCCCCATCGGCCAGGTCGGACAGGTCCCTGCGGTTGACCACGGCGACGACGGGTCCGTCCGGGGCGGGCAGGACGCGCTGGGTCCCGTCCGGGTACACCGCGAGCCGCAGGGAGCCGTGGGCCCGCGACAGCAGGTTCAGCGCCGCGTCGAGGGAGTCGGCGTCGGGCGCCGACCCGGCGGGGAAGTCGTACTCGTGGACGAAGACGGCGGGGGCCGGGTGGTCGTAGAAGTCCTGCTCCCCGACGAGGTAGGCCTGCTGGAGTCCGGTCAGCGGGAAGGGGGCGCCGGCCGCCTCCGGATCGGCGGCGAACCGCCAGCCGTCCTCCGGCCCGTCCTCCCGGGTACGCAGCAGCTCCACGAGGTCCTCGCGGCAGTCCCGCACGGCGGCGCGGAGGTCCGCCGTGAGCGCGCCGGGCGGAGCCGAGTAGCGCAGCGCCCCGTCCTCCAGGCTGAGGACGACTCCTGCGGCGCACAGTCTGTCGTGGACCTCGGCTGCCGCGGACAGCGGTGAGCCCAGCATAGTGAATCTCCAGAGACCGTCGAGGGCGAGGGAATACGAGAAAGAGCGGAGGAGGAGAGAAGCGGAGAAGGGGAGAAGGGGAGAAGGGGAGAAGGGAGAGGTTCGCGGAACTCGGGTGCGGATCCCCGGAACTCGTTCGCGGATCCCCGGAACTCGGGCGGGGAACCCCGTGAACCGGTCGGGGGGCGGCGGGTTTCCCGCTTTCCCGGCCGCCCCGATATTTCCGTGAAGGGCCGGAGCTGTACAGCGCCGTTCCTTGTCCGCCAGTGGACATGTCCGCAACCGGAATGGGGGTCGGAGGGGCCCGGCCGGCCCTGTGGTAGCTTCCCGGGCATGTCCCAAATGACGCTGAGCGGAATCAAGTTGAGGCCTCCGGTCGCCGACGACCACCCGCGGGTCCTCCGCGTTCTCGACCGCTGGTGGGGCGAGTTCGAGGGGAGTACGGGGAGTGTGCAGCGCGCTCTCCTGCTGCCCCGGCTCTACTTTCAGCACTTCACGTCGAGCAGTTTCGTGGCCGAGGAGAACGGGGAGATGGTGGGATTCCTCATCGGATTCCACTCCCAGTCGAACGCCGACGAGAGCTACATCCATTTCGTGGGGGTCGCCCCCGAGTGGCAGGGCCGCGGACTGGGCCGCCACCTCTACGGGAAATTCTTCGAGCTGAGCCGCGACCGGGGCAGCAGCGTGGTGCGGGCGGTGACGTCGGCGGCGAATTCCGGGTCCTACCGGTTCCACACGCGCATGGGATTCATCGCGGAACCGGGCCCGAAGGAACTCGACGGGCGGCCCCTCCAGCCCGACTACGACGGCCCCGGCCTCGACCGCGTCGCGTTCGTCCGCACCCTCTGAACCGGCGCGGTCCGCACCCGGCCGTCGCCACCTGACCGTCCGCACCCGGCCGTCGCCACCTGACCGTCCGGACCGGGACCGCCGGCACCGGGCCGGTCGCACTCGGCCGTCCGTGCCCGGGCCGTCCGTACCCGGGCCGTCCGGACCGGGCCGTCCGTACCCGGGCCCGTCCGCAACCGCTCCGGTGGGACCACCGGCCCTCGGGTCGGGAGTTCAGCCCCGCAGGTCCGGGTGGACCATCCCGAGGACGGCGGTGTCGTACCGGACGCCCTTGACGTCCTCGTAGGCGCGGAGCACCCCCTCGGGCTCGAAGCCGGCCGCCGCCATCGCGTGGCGGCCGGTCGCGTTCCCGCTCAGGCAGAGTGCCGCGATGCGCAGCAGGCCGAGCTCGTGGAACCCCCACGAGGTCATCAGGGCGATGGCCCGGCGGCCGGTCCCCGCGCCGCGCGCCCCGGCGGCGAGCCAGATGCCCAGCTCGGCCCGCCGCTGCCCGGTGTCCAGGTCGTGCAGACCGATCCAGCCCAGCACCTCGGCGCCGTCCTCGCGGTCCGTCACCACCCAGTCCACCGTCTCCCGGGCCGACCGGGAGCCGATCCACGCCTCGGCGTCCCGCTCCGTGAAGGGAGAGGGGAACGGCGTCCAGCGGGCCACCTCCGGGTCGTCGCCCGCGCGCGCCACGGCGGGCGCGTCGGAGGCCCGTACGGGCCGCAGGTGGACGACCCCGTCGGTGAGCGCCGGAGCGACGGCCGGCAGGCGGACCGGTGGCGGTGCGGAGTCGGTGGTCATGAGGCCCCCAAGGTGTCGTGCGGCGGGAGAGGCCATTCCAGTGCGCCCCCCGGAGGGTGTCCAGGGCGGAAGGCTGTCCGGCCCGGGCCATAGCCGCACCCGGACAGACTGTGGCCCGGCCGCCCCGGTCCGGCCGCCTCCCGCCTGGTCGCCCTGTCCGACCGCTTCCCGCCCGGTCGCCCCCTGTCAGCCGACCCGGGCCGCAGCCGTACCCGGACAGGCCGCCCGTGCGCCCGCCCCCTGTCAGCCGGCCCGGCCCGCAGCCACACCCGGACAGGCCGCCGTGCGCCCACCCCCTCCGCAGCCCATCGGGCGACGGCCGCCGACCGTCACGGCGCGCCCCCGTCGGCCTCCTCGACCCCGCCCCGGCCCGCCCGGCCACCCCGGCGGCGGTGGGTCCGGAACCCGGACGGGTCACGGGTCACATCGTGGGACGCGGCCCCGAGGTGTCCACCAGGAAGACAGCCTCATGTCACATCGTGAGACGCCGATCGGACTGTCCGTAACGGGACACGGCACCAGACGGCCATCCGATTGCCCTGTGGAAGACCGCTTCCGGCATGGCAGCTTGATCGCCGCCACCACCGTCAACCCATCCGGCTGCCAAGGAGTCGCTCGTGCCAGAGGTCCAGGAGTTCGCCATGCCGGCCACGACATCGGCGAATCTCGAAGTGGACGGCGGCCGGGTCGTACAGGGCGGCGCACCGCTCACGGCGCGGGTCCCCGGCGACAAGTCGGTGACCCACCGCGCGCTGCTCGCGGCGATGCTGCCCGGAGCCCCCGCCACCGTCACGATCCGCAACGCGAACCTCGGCGGTGCCGTACGCGCGCTCCTCCCCGCCATGCGCGCCCTCGGCCTGGCCGTCGAGGCCGACGGCACGGCCACCGGCGGCGGCGTCCTGACGGTCCGGCGGGGGGCGGCTCCCGTCCCCCAGCCCAGGCGCCCGCACCGCGGCGTCACCGCATGGCCCGAGGACGTGCCCTACCTCCAGACGGAAGGGTCGAGCGCGGCCGCCCGGCTGCTCGTCGGCCTCCTCGCGGGCACCGGCACCCGGGCCGTCGTCGACGGCGACGAGGTGCTGAGGCACCGGCCGATGGAGTGGCTCGTCGAACCCCTCGTCGAGCTCGGGGCGGACATCCGCTACCTGGGCGACCCCGGCCGGCTGCCCGTCCTGGTCGAACACCCCGTCCACCGGCCCGGCACGGTCGACCTCACGGTCGGCAGCGCGCAGGCCCGCTCCGCGGTGGTGCTCGCCGCCGTGGCGGCCCGCCTTCCGGTGACGGTCCGGCACCCGGTCCGCTCCCGCGACCACACCGAGCGCATGCTCGCCGCCTTCGGCGCGGGCCTCACCGAGCAGGAGCGGGCCGTCGTCTGCGACGGAAGCGGCTACACCGTGCCCCCGGTCATCGACGTCCCCGGCGACCCCTCGCTCGCCGCCTACCCCCTCGCCACCCACCTGCTCCGGGGCGACGGCAGCGAACTGCGGCTGCCGGACGTCGGCCTCAACCCCACCCGGCTGGGCTTCTTCGACGTCCTGCGCACCGCCGGCGCCGACATCTCCTCCACGGACCGCCGCCTCACCTCGGGCGGCGAACCCGTCGGCACGCTCGTCGCCCGCGGCGGCCTCGACGGCGTCGACGCCCTCCACGTCGACGAACCCGCCCTCCTGCACGCCCTGATCGACGAGGTCCCGCTGCTCGCACTGGTCGCGGCCGCCCTCCCGGGCACCTCCCGGATCGGCTGCGCCGCGGAGCTCCGCTTCAAGGAGACCGACCGGCTGGCCACCACCGCCCGGCTGGGCGCCGCCTTCGGCGCCCGGATCGACGTCGTCGACGACGGCCTGCTCATCAGGGGCGGAGCGCCCCTCTCCGCCGGCCGGGTCCCCGCCTACGAGGACCACCGGCTGGCCATGGCCGCCGCCACGCTCGCGACGAGCCTGCCGGGCCGGACCACGGTCCTGGGCGGCGCCTGCCACCGCACCTCCTTCCCCGACTTCGCCGACGTGCAGCGTGCCGTCGGCGCCAGGATCCACGAGGACACAGAGCGATGACCCAAGTGAAGACCGCCCCGGCGGCCGAGGCACGCTCCACCGGCACCGTGCTCGGACCGGAGTTCGCCACCGGATCGGGCCCCTGGCTGTACACCGCCGGAGGGACGGCGTGGTTCGACGCCACCTCCGGCAGCGGCGCGGCGACGCTCGGACACCAGCACCCCGCGGTCACGGCCGCCGCCGCCGACCAGCTGGCACGGCTGACCCACACCGGATGCAAGCTCTCCTCCGACGCCCGCACCCGCATGGTGTCCCGGATCGCGGAGCTGAGCCCCTACCGGGACGCGGCGGTGCTCCCCACCGCCACGGGCGGCGAGGCCGTCGAGTCGGCGCTCAAGATCGCCCGCGCCGCCACCGGACACCGGGCCGTCGTCACCTTCCGCCACGGCTACCACGGCAAGACCGCCGGCGCGCTCGCGCTGACCTGGAGGCCGGAGTTCAAGTCGTACAGCGACCTCTCCGACACCTCCGTCGTCACGGCCGAGCTGCCCGACCCGCGCGCACCGCGCGAGGACGACGCCGAGCGGTTCGCCGCCGGGCTCTCGCGGGCGCTCGACCGGGCGGACCGGCTCGGCGGCACGGCCGCCGTCGTCCTCGAACCCGTCCAGGTCACCGAGGGCGTCCTCCCCGTCGCCCCGGCCCTCCTCGACGAGATCGCCCGCCAGGCCCACGCCCGCGGCGCGCTGCTGATCCTCGACGAGATCTACACCGGACTCGGCCGGGCGGGCCGCCTGTTCACCGCCGAGCTCATGACCGAGCGCCCCGACCTCACCCTGCTCGGCAAGACCCTCGGCAACGGCTTCCCGGTGGGAGCCGTCGTGGGCGAGCGGCACATCGTCGACGCGCTGCCCGCCGGCGTCCAGACCTCGACCTTCTCCGGCCACCCCGTCTCGTGCGCCGCGGCCGCCGCGGTGCTCGACGTCGTCACCGGCGTGGACCTCGCCGCCCGCGCCCGGGAGCTCGGCGCCCGCCTGGAACACGACCTGACCGCACTGGCCGCGCGCCACCCCTGGATGGCATCGGTACGCACCGCGGGCGCCCTGGCCGCCTTCGACTGCGTACGCGACGGTGCCCCCGACCCGGCCCGCGCCCGCGCCGTGACGGGACAGGCCCTGCTCGGACGGCTGCTCCTGTTCGGCGGCGGCCCCGAGGGAGCCACCGTGAAGATCGTCCCGCCGGCGCTCCTCGACGAACCGGACACCCGCCTGCTGATCGAGGGACTCACCACCGCGGTGTCCGCCGCCGATACCGCCACGGAGGCCTGACCGGCATGACCTTCCAGCAGCTTGAGCAGGACGTGCTCCGACCCGACCTGTGCACCGTGTGCGGCGCGTGCCAACTGGCCTGCCCAGCCGGGGTGATCGGCTTCGACGGGCTCACCCCCGTCCTCACCGCCGACTCCTGGACCGCGTCGGACTGCGGCGAGTGCAACGACTGCCTCACCGTCTGTCCCGGCGCCGACCCCGGCACCCCCGCGACCGAGGAGCGGCTCTTCGGCCGCACCCGCACCCCCGCCGAGCGGTGGACCGGCGTCTTCGACGAGGTCGTCGCGGGCCACTCCCTCGACCCGGTCGTCTTCGAGGCGTCCGCCAGCGGCGGAAGCCTCACCGCCCTCCTCCAGACGGCCATGGCCGCCTTCGGCGTGACCGTCGTCCTCTCGATGGGCAGGGACGCGGACGAACCCTGGCGGGCGGCCCCCGCCCTCGTCCGCGACCCGGCCGCGCTCGCCGCGACGTCCCAGTCCACGTACCAGCTCGCCCCCTACCTCGGCGCGCTGCGCCAGGTCATGCTCCACGAACCCGACGCCAAGGTGGCGATGTCCGGGGTGGCCTGCCACATCCAGGCCATGCGCAAGCTCCAGGCCATGGACACGGAGGCCGGCCGCTGGGCCCGCGACCACGTGGTCCTGCTCGTCGAACCCGCCTGCTCCTCCAGCACCCGCCCCGAGGGCACCGCCGCCGTCATCACCCAGCGCGCCGAGGTCCCCCTGGAATCGGTGGTGCGGCTGCGCTACCGCGAAGGCGACTACCCGGGCGACATCGGCATCCGCACGGACGACGGCAAGGACCACCGCGTCGCCTTCTGGCAGGCCGTCAGGGACTTCGCGGGCAACAAGACCCACCGCTGCCTGTCCTGCGGCGACTGGATGTCGGGCCTCGCCGACGTGAGCGTCAGCGACGGCGACCCGAACATCTTCGCCGCCAGCGTGCAGGGCGGCGACCAGGACAAACACGGGCGGGTCTTCATCCGCACCGAGACCGGGCGGAAGGCGATGGCCGAGGGGTTCGCCCGCGGCCTGCTGACCCACCGTCCGGTCGACCTGGCCGGCCTCAACCTCGGCCTCGAACGCAAACGCAACCGCAGGGCCTCCTACGAGGAGTCGGGCAAGCCCGTCCCGCTCGGACCCATGCCGCACTACCGCGAGGAGCTGGACATCATCCCCGACGAACAACTGATCGCCGCGCCGGCCGAAGGGGAGAAGGCGTGACCCCGCCGCCGGCCGCCCTCGCCACGCGGGAGCTCGTCGCCGCCGGCGCGGCGCTCCCCGTCGTGCGCGAGGCGGTGAGGCCCGCGCCCG
Source organism: Streptomyces sp. NPDC014861 (assembly GCF_043081625.1). Classification (NCBI taxonomy): domain Bacteria; kingdom Bacillati; phylum Actinomycetota; class Actinomycetes; order Kitasatosporales; family Streptomycetaceae; genus Streptomyces; species Streptomyces sp. NPDC014861. The sequence goes on along the minus strand of NZ_JBIBWV010000031.1, from coordinate 27,567 downwards.
GCCCCGGAGAGCTCAGGCTCCGCACCCGGTGGACCATGATCAGCCCCGGTACCGAACTCCACTACCTGGACCGCTCCGCCCGCACCGGCGAGCACTTCCCCCTCGGCTACTGCGCCGCCGGCACCGTCGAGTCCACCGGCCCCGGCACCCCCGGCTTCGCCCCGGGCGACCACGTCATCGCCATGGGCTGGGGCGAGGCCGTGCACGCCGACGTCGTCACCGTCCCCCACCTGCTGTGCCGACCGGTGCCCGCCGGGGTGGACCTCGCCGACGCCGTCGTCGCCAACCTCGCCGCCACCGCCGTGCACGCGGTGGACCGCGCGGACCTCGCGCCGGAGGACGAGGTCGCCGTCGTGGGCGCCGGCATGGTCGGCCTCCTCGTCGCCCAGACCGCCGCCGCCCGCGGCTGCCGGGTCCTCGTGCGCGACCTCCGGCAGGACCGGCTCGCCACCGCCGAGGCCCTCGGCCTCGCCGTCGCCGGCGGACCCGCCCTGCCGGCCTCCGCGCCCCCGGCCGGCGGACGCTGCGTCATGCTCTGCGGCACCGGCGACATGACCTCCGCGGTGACCGAGGCCGCCCGCTGGGCCGCGGCCGCCCCCGGCCGGCCCCGGCTGGTCGGCGTCGGCCGGTTCTCCGCCCGGATCGACTTCAGCGTGGAACTCGGCAACCTCGACATCCGCTACGCCGCCCGCTGCGGCGCCGGATACCGCGATCCGTCCTACGCCCGCGGCCTCACCGAGGCCACCCCCGCCGCCGGCGAGCACACGGTCACCGAGAACCTCCAGCGCGCCCTCGACCTCGTCGCCTCCGGGGCCATCACGCCCGCCGCGATGAACCTGCCCCGCTTCACCCTCGACGAGGCCGCCGAGGCGTACACGGAGCTCAGGCGGCGGCCGCCCCACCCGGCCGCCCTCTTCCACCATCCCCCCGTCCACCCCGCCGCACGGAAGGAGACCTCATGACCGGCCCCCAGGACACCGGCCACCGCCCCTTCCCCGAGGCCGAACGGGCGGGCACCCTCGTCCACCGGTTCCTGGAGATCGCCGCCGCCCACCCCGAGCGCCCCGCCGTGGTCACACCCCGGGACCGCTGGACCTACCGCGACACCCGGGACCGCGCCGGCCGCGTCGCCGCCGCGCTCGCCGACGCCGGGCTGCGCCCGGGCGACCGCGTGGGCCTGCTCTTCTCCCACGGCGCGGAGATGATCGCCGCGCTGCTCGGCGTCCTCCAGGCCGGACTGTCGTACGTCCCCCTCGACGCCGCCTACCCCGAGCAGCGGCTCGCCTTCATGGCCGAGGACGCCGGCGTCCGCGCGGTCGTGGCGGGCGCCGACGGACTCGCCACCGCCGCCCGGCTCGCCGGGGAGCGCCCCGTCCTCCCGTACGCGGCGCTCGTGGAGCACCCGGAGCCGCTGACCGCCGTCCACGCGGAGCCCCGCGCGGAGGCGTACGTCCTCTACACCTCCGGCTCCACCGGCACGCCCAAGCCCGTCGCCCAACTGCACCGCAACGTCCTGCACCACACCCGCGCCTGGACCGACGGCCTGCGCATCGGCCCCGAGGACCGGCTGTCCCTCCAGTCCGCGTACAGCTGGGACTCGGCCGTCCAGGACACCTTCGCCGCCCTCCTCAACGGCGCCGCCCTCTACCCGGTCGACCTCAAGGCCCTGGGCGTCACCGGCCTGCTGGAGTGGATGGCCGACGAGCGGATCACCGTCTACCACTCCACCCTCCCCGTCTTCCGGGCACTCGCCCGCACCATGGCCTCGCGCGGGACCGGACTGCCCGCCATGCGCATGCTGGCCCTCGGCGGGGACACCCTCCACCTGGCCGACCTCGACTCCTACCGCCGCCTGTTCGCCCCGCACTGCCAGGTCGCCGGAGCCTACGGCTCCACCGAGTGCTCCTGCGCCCTGCTGCGCGTCGAAGGCCCGGACTACCGTCCGCCCACCGGAGTGTTCCCGCTCGGCCGTCCCGTCACCGGCACCACCGTCCGGCTCGTCGGACCCGACGGCGAGGACGTCCGGGGCACCGGCGAGGGCGAACTCGTCGTCACCAGTCCCTACCTGGCGCCCGCCGCCGTCACCGACGGCACCACCTACCGGACGGGGGACCTCGCCCGGCGCCTCGACGACGGCACCCTGCTGCTCGTCGGACGCCGCGACTTCCAGGTGAAGATCTCCGGGATCAGGGTCGAGACGGGCGAGGTGGAGAGCGCCCTGAAGGACCTCCCCCAGATCCGCGAAGCCGTCGTCATGCCCTTCACCGACCGCCTCGGCGAACGCCAGCTCGCCGCCCACGTGGTCCCCTCGACGGGCAGCCGGCCCGTCCCGGCCGAACTGCGGGCGGCGCTCCGCCGCACCCTGCCCGACCACGCCGTACCGACCGCGTACGTGCTTCTGGACGAGCTGCCGCTGACCGCCAACCACAAGATCGACCGCGCGGCCCTGCCGGATCCGCTCACCGCCACGCCCCCGCCCGCCGACCACGGCCTCCGGCGCGGCAACCCGATCGAGCGCGCCGTCGCGGACGCCTGGCAGGAGGTCCTCGGCATCCCCGTGACCGGTCTGGACGACAACTTCTTCGACCTCGGCGGCACCTCCCTGCGCATGGCCGCCGTCCACGAACGCCTCACCGGCGGCGTCGCCCCCGGCGTACGGATGACCGACCTCTACCGGGCACCCACCGTCCGCTCCCTCGCCCGCCTGATCGGCGCCGCGCCCGGGACCGACGCCCCGGCCGCACCGGTCACCACCGCGGGCGAGGCCCGGGGATCCCGGCGCCTCACCGCGCGGGGCCGACGCCGCGCACCACTCCGCACACCCCACCACACGAACCGTCCCGCCGCAGGCGTGGACCGGACGGCCGCCCCTGGAGAGCCCCGTGACTGAAGTGAAGCACCACGACGACCCGGCCCTGGACGGCCTCATCGCCGTCGTCGGACTCGACTGCCGCGTGCCCGGTGCCCGCAACCACACGGAGCTCTGGCGCACCCTGCTCGACGGCACCGACCACATCGCCGAGGTCGACGAGGACACCCTGCGCACCGCCGGCGTCCCCGCCGCCACCCTCGCCGACCCCCGCTACGTGCGCCGGGCCGCCGCCCTGGAGGACGCCGACCTCTTCGACGCCTCCTTCTTCTACCTCAGCGCACGCGAGGCCGAGCGGATGGACCCGCAGCTGCGCCTCTTCCTCCAGTCCTCCTGGTCCGCCCTCGAACACAGCGGCCACGACTCGGAGCAGTACGCCGGACGGGTCGGCGTCTTCGCCGGCGCGCTCGCGAGCACCTACCTCCTCGACAACGTGCTCACGGGGGAGAAGGGCTTCAAGGGGTCCGTCACCCGCATGCGCGAGGACCTCGCGACCCTGATGGGCAACGACCCCAACTACCTCGCGACCAGGGTCTCGTACCACCTCAACCTCACCGGTCCCAGCATCTCCGTCCAGACGGCCTGCTCGACCTCGCTCGTCGCCGTCCACACCGCCGCCCAGAGCCTCCTGTCGGAGGAGTGCGACCTCGCGCTCGCCGGCGGCGTGGCCGTCCGCTTCCCGCAGGAGGCCGGCTACCTCCACGAGGCCGACGGCATCGCCTCCGCCACCGGCACGGTCCGTCCCTTCGACGCCGCCGCCGACGGCACCGTCTTCGGCAGCGGCACCGGCGTCGTCGTGCTCAAGCGCCTCGCCGACGCCGTCGCCGAGGGCGACACCATCTGGGCCGTGATCCGCGGCTCCGCCGTCGGCAACGACGGCGCCGACCGCGTCGGCTACACCGCCCCCGGCGTCAACGGGCAGGCCGCCGTGCTCTCCGAGGCCCTCGCCGTCGCCGGGGTCGAACCGGCCGACGTCAGCTACCTGGAGGCCCACGGCACCGGCACCCGGATGGGCGACCCCATCGAACTGGCCGCCGCCGCGCAGGCCTACGAGGCGGACGGCGCGCAGCCGCTCACGATCGGCTCGATCAAGGCGAACCTCGGGCACCTGAGCGTCGCCGCCGGCGTCGTCGGGCTCATCAAGTGCGTCCTCATGCTCCACCACCGCACCCTGGTCGCCACCCCCCACCTCACCGAGTGGAACCCCGAACTCGGCGTCGAGGGAACCCGGTTCCGGATGAGCACCGCCACCGAACCCTGGCGCGACGACCACGGCCCCCTGCGCTGCGCCGTGACCTCCACCGGCATGGGCGGCACCACCGCCCACGTGGTCCTGGAGGAGGCACCGGCCCGGACCGCCGACGACCGCACCCGGGCGACGCCCGTCGTGGTCCTCCCGGTCTCCGCCAAGTCGCCCGCGGCACTGGAGAAGGCCCGCACGGCCCTCGCCGACCACCTGGAGGCCACCGCCCCGCAGGAGACCGGCCCGTCGGGCGACCTCGCCCTCGGCGACACCGCCTACACCCTCGCCACCGCGCGCCGCACCTTCAACTACCGGGCCGTCGTCACGGCGCCGGACCGGGCCACGGCCGTCCGAGCCCTCAGGACCGGCGACCCGCGCCACCTCCACCAGGACTCCGGCGAGCCCGCCGACCGGCCGGTCGTCATGCTCTTCCCCGGCCAGGGCGCCCAGTACGTCGGCATGGGCCAGGACTGGTACGCGCACCTGCCCGTCTTCCGCGGCGTCCTCGACGAGTGCGCCGAACTGCTCCGCCCGCACCTGGGCCTCGACGTGCGCGACGTGCTCCACCCCGAGGCCCGCGGGCACCAGGGCGAGCGGCACGACATCAACCGCACCCGGCTCACCCAGCCGGCCCTCTTCGCCGTCGAGTACGCCCTGGCCCAGCAGTGGATGGCCTGGGGTGTCAGGCCCACGGCGCTCGTCGGACACAGCGTCGGCGAGTACGTCGCCGCGACGCTCTCCGGCGTCTTCCGGCTGGAGGACGCCCTCCGGGTCGTCGCCGAGCGCGGCCGGCTGATGGACGAGCTGCCGGGCGGCTCCATGCTCGCGGTGATGCTCACCCCCGACGAGGTGGTCCGCCACCTCGACGACACCGTCGCGCTCGCCGCCGTCAACGAGCCCTCCGTCTGCACCGTCGCGGGCCCGAAGGACGCGATCCGCGAGCTGGCCTCCCGCCTCACCGCCGACGGCGTCGCCCACCGCAAGGTGGTCACCTCGCACGCCTTCCACTCGGCGATGATGGACCCCGCCGTCGCACCGCTCACCGAGGTCCTGCGCACCGTCGAACTCCGCCGCCCGCAGATCCCGTTCCTCTCCAACCGGACCGGCACCTGGATCCGCGACGACGAGGCCACCGACCCCTCCTACTGGGCCGGCCACCTCCGCGACACCGTCCGCTTCGCGCAGAACGTCGCCACCGTCCTCGCCGACGGCGACCACGCCTTCCTCGAAGTGGGCCCCGGCCAGACCCTGGCCACCTTCACCCGCCGCCACCCCGACCGCGAGACGGGAGTCCCCGTCGTCACCTCCGCCGCCCGCGGCCGTGACGCCGGCGCCGACCTGACCGCGCTGCACGCCGCCCTGGGGCGCCTGTGGGCCGCCGGACTCCCCGTCGACTGGGCGGGCCACCACGCCGGCCACGGACGCGGCCGGGTGCCGCTGCCCACCTATCCGTTCGAGGGAATCCGGTACTGGATCGAGCGCGGCGCCGGCACCGTCTCCGGCGCGACCGGCACCCCGGGCACCGGCGTCCCGAAGCTCCCCCTCGACGAATGGCTCTCGGCCCCCGTCTGGCGGCAGGCCGTCGGCACCCTCGACACCCCCGCCGACCCGATCACCGAGCCCGTCCTCCTCTTCGCCGACCGGGAGGGAACCGCCGACCGCCTGGCCCGGCACGCCTTCGCCGGCCGGGTGTACACCGTGCACGCCGGCGAGGGCTACGGCCGCGACGGCGACGTGTGGACGCTGGACCCCGAATCCGAGGAGGACCACGCCCGCCTCGTCGCCGACCTGCTCGGCGAGCCCGGCTTCCCCGCCCGGATCGTGCACGCCTGGTCGACCGCCCCGCTGCCGGCCGAGCACGGCATCGAGCGCTTCGAGGAGGCCCAGCGGGCCGGTCTCTACAGCCTGATCGCCCTCGTGAAGGGCCTCACCGCCCACGACGTCACCCAGCCGCTCCAGCTGGACCTCGTGAGCACCGGCGCCTACGCGATCAGCGGCGCCGAGCCGGTCCCCGCCGCCGAACGCGTCTCCCTCGCCGTCGCCGCCCGGGTCATCGGCCAGGAGCACGGCAACATCGGCTCCCGCCACTTCGACCTGCCCGCCGAACCCGACGAGCGCTCGCTGCGCACCCTCGCCGGCGAACTCGCCGGCCACCGCCACCCCGAGGTCGCCGTCACCCTGCGCGGCGCGACCCGCTGGGTCGCCGAGATGGCCCGGGTGCGGGCCGACTGGACCGCCGACGCCGAGTCCCGGCTCCGCGACGGCGGGGTCTACCTCATCACCGGCGGCCTCGGCGAGATCGGCACCACCATCGGCCGCTGGCTCCACCGCGAGTGCGGGGCCCGCCTGGCGCTCCTCACCCGCGAGCCGCTGCCCGCCCGCGAGACCTGGGACGACTGGCTCGCGAACCACCCCGCCACCGACGAGACCTCGCTGAGGATCACCCGGCTGCGCGGCCTGGAGGCCGAGGGGGCGACCCCCTTCCTCGTCAACGCCGACGTCGCGGACGAGGACGGGCTGCGCGCCGCCTTCGAGAAGGTCGTGGCCCAGTTCGGCACCGTCCACGGCGTCGTCCACGCCGCCGGCCTGCCCAGCGAGCAGTGGGACCGCGCCATCACGGCGGCGAGCGTCGAGCAGTGCCGCTGGCACTTCGTCTCCAAGGCGTACGGGCAGATCGTCCTGGAGAAGGTCCTCGCCGACCACCCGGTCGACTTCTGCCTCATGCTCTCCTCGCTGGCCGGCGTCCTCGGCGGCCTGCGCCTGCTCGGATACGGCGCCGCCAACCACTTCATGGACGCGGCGGCGGAGCGCGCCAACCGCGGGCTGGACCGCACCGTGTGGATCAGTGCCGCCTGGGACGTGTGGCAGCACCACCAGGACGAGAAGCGGGCGATCTCCGCGATCGGCCGCAGCATGGACGACAAGGCCATCCAGCCCGACGAGGGCCTGGAGACGATCCGCCGCCTGCTCACCCTGCGCGACGTCTCCCATGTCGCCGTCTCCACCTGGGACATCGACTACCGGCTCGACCAGTGGGTGCGCAACGACCAGGTCACCCGGCCGACGCGGGGCTTCTCCGCCGCCGGCGCGGAGACCGGGGGCGACGCGGCCGAGGGCGACCTCGTCGAGCAGGTCGCCGGCCTCGTCCGCGAGCTGCTGGGCGACCCCGGGATGCCGCTCGACGCGGACATCTTCGAGCACGGCGGCGACTCGCTGCTCATCGTGCGGCTGCTGTCCAACGTGCGCACGCAGTTCTCGGTCGAGGTCCCGCTGGCCGACGTCCTGGGCGAGGCGACCCCGAGGGCGCTGGCCGCTCTCGTGCGGGAGCGCCTCGACGCCGCACGCGAGGACGACGTCCGCGGGGACGAGAACAACGAGATCGCCGAGCTGACGGCCGAACTGGCCGGACTGGCTCCGGAGGAACTGGAACGACTGCTGGCCGCCGAGGCCGGCACCGACACGGACGCGGCGGTCGCCGCGGGTCCGGAACAGGGGAACTGACGGTGGACTTCAGCCTGATCTTCTTCTCGGGAGACGAGAAGAACAAGTACCGGTTCGTCCTGGACGCGGCCAAGTACGCGGACGAGAACGGGTTCACCGCGATCTGGACCCCCGAGCGCCACTTCCACCGCTTCGGCGGGCTCTACCCCAACCCCTCCGTGCTCGGGGCGGGCCTCGCCATGGCCACCCAGCGCCTCCAGATCCGGGCGGGCAGCGTCATCCTGCCCCTCCACAGCCCGATCCGCGTCGCGGAGGAGTGGTCGGTCGTCGACAACCTCTCCCGCGGCCGGGCGGGCATCGCCCTGGCCACCGGCTTCAGCCCCCTCGACTTCGCGATCAACCCCTCCGGCTGGGAGGACCGGCGCACCCGCACCTTCGACGCCGTGACCACCCTCCGCGAGCTGTGGGAGGGCGCCCCCGTCTACGTGCAGGACGGTCTCGGCAACCACGTCGAGGTCGAGCTGCACCCGCAGCCGGTCCAGCCCGAACTGCCGATCTGGCTCACCTGCACGAAGAGCGCGGACACCTTCGAGACCGCGGGCCGGCTGGGCTGCAACGTCCTCACCGCGCTCATCGACATGACCAACGAGGAGCTGGAGGAGAAGCTCGCGCTCTACTACAAGACGCTGGAGGAGTACGGGCACGACCGCGACTCCACCACCGTCACGCTGATGCTGCACACCTTCATCGGCACCGACCTCGACGAGGTCAGGGAGACGGTGTGGCCGCCCTTCAGCGACTACCTGCGGTCCTTCTTCACCGTCATCGACTCGCAGAAGAAGAACCTCGCCCCCGGCGCCGGGGTCCGCGACATCTCCCAGAGCGACCAGGACGAACTCATCAGGTTCGCCTTCGACAAGTACTTCGAGAAGGGAGCCCTCCTGGGCACCCCCGACTCGTGCGGCGCGGTCGTCGAGCGCTTCCGCGGCATGGGCGTCGACGAGATCGCCTGCCTCATCGACTTCGGCGTCGACGAGGAGCTCGTCGTCCAGAGCCTGGAGCACCTGAACGAGCTCCGGAGGCGGTACGCGTGACCGGCGACCTCGCCGCGCGCCTCGCGGCCCTCACCCCCGAGCAGCGGGCCCGGCTCCGCGCGGCCCTCCCCGCGGCCCGGAGGCCGGAACTCACCCCGGGCCAGCAGCGTTTGTGGCGCGCCCACCACCAGGTGGGCGGCCGGCCCGTCGACGTCGTCTGCCAGGCCGTCCACCTCACCGGCTCCGCCGTCGACCTCGACCGGATCGCCGACCGGCTGCTCGCCTTCGCCGCGTCCCACGAGGCGCTGCGGACCACCTTCACGACCGAGGGCGACACCGTACGGCCCGTCACCCACGCCGCGCTGCCGCCCCGCCTCGTCCGCACCCGCTGCGCCGACGAGACCGAGGCGCACGCCCTGGCCAGGAGCCAGGCGGAGGAACCCTTCGACCTCGCGGCCGGACCGCTGCTGCGCGTGACGCTCGCCGAGGGGCCCGCCCCCGACGAGTCGTGGCTCCTGTTCGCCGTGCACAACCTGGTCTTCGACGCCTGGTCGTTCGAGCTCCTGCTCGACGCCCTCGGCACCGGGACCGCGGCGGACGCGCCCCCCGGCGCCCCCCGTGCCGCCGGCACCTTCGGCCGCTTCGCCGCGGACCAGCGGGCCTGGGTGGCGAGCCCCGCGGGGCGGGCGGCGGCGGCCTACTGGAAGGCCGAGACCGCGGACGCCCCGCCGCCCCTGCCCACCGACCGCCCGCGGTCGGACGCCACCACGAGGACCGGCGCCCGCGTCGGCTTCACGCTGCCCGCCGAGGTCGCGGACGCGATCACCGCGGGGGCGAAGCGCGAGGGCGCCACGGCCTACGCCGGGTGGCTCGCGGTCGCCTGGGCGGCACTCGCCGGGTTCGGCGGCTCCGACGACGTCCTGCTCGGCACCTTCACCACCGGCAGGACCTCCCCGGACAGCCAGGACGTGGTGGGCTACCTGCTCAACGTCCTGCCGGTGCGGCTGCGCGGCGCCGGCGACGGCGGCCACCGCGACCGGCTGCGGTCGGCGCGCGACATCACGCGGGCCGGCCTGCGGCACGCCGCCTACCCGGGCGAACTGATCGAGGCGCCCCGGCGCCTGGACGGCACGCACCCGCTCCTCGACGCCGTCTTCGTCTTCGACAACCTCGGCGAGGAGGAGCGCCGCGTCCAGGGCGCCCTGGCGACCTCGGCCGACCTCGACAAGGCGACGGCCCGCTACGACCTCACCCTGGCCGTGTATCCGGGCCCCGAGGGCGTCACCGGCTGGCTGGAGTTCGACACCGCGCTCTACGACGCCTCGACCGTACGCGGCCTGGCCGAGCGCTTCACCGCGCTGGCCGGCGCCGCCGCCCAGGAGGTGGACCGGTGATCACCGCGCGGCTGTGTGCCCCCGCGTACGAACTGGGGGAGTTCGCCGAATCCGTGACGGAGCTTCCGGAGCTGCTCGCCGACCCCCGGGCCGCGGCCGAGCTCACCGCCCCGGGCGCCGGGTTCCACACGTACCACTGGTCGGACGCCCCCGTCACCGAGCTGATGGCCCACGCGGTCCGCGGCACCCTCGCCGAGTCCGGCGTCCCGGCCTCCGAGATCGACATGGTCCTGCTCGCCACCGACTCGCTGCCCGGGGACCGGTCCGCCCACCGTGACGTCGCCGAGCTCCTGGAGGAGACGGGCATCTCCCGGGCGACGGCGGTCACCACGGGCCTGATGGACTGCGCCACCGCCATGGTCGCCGTGGGCACCGCCGCCTCCTACGTCCGCGACGGCACCGCCCGGCAGGTCCTCGTCGTCACCGGCGACCTCGCCGCCCGGGCGACGGGCGGGCAGCGGATCGTCGCCGGGGGAGCGGCGATCGCCAGCGACGGCGCCGCCTCCGTCCTGGTCTCCGCCACCGCGAGCGGCCTGCCCGTCCTGGGCATGGCCCACCACTCGGACGCCGGCCTCCACCAGGCCGGCGCCCCCCAGCAGCAGCTCCTCGCCAGGGTCGCCGCGCACCGGGAGCTGTTCGGCCGGCTCGCGGCCCGGCGCGACGAGGGCGGGCTCGGCGACGTGCGGGCGGTCCTCCCCAGCAACTTCGCCGGCGACGTCCTGGAGCTCTACCTCAGCGACGTCCGCCTCGGCGGCGGCCGCCTGTCGCGGGCCAACGTGGGCCGCGTCGCGCACTGCCTGGGCAGCGATCCGCTGATCAACCTCGCCGACCGCCTGGCGGAGCGCAAGCACACCGGGCCGGAGGACGGCACGCTGGTGCTCTTCGGCGCGGGCGTCTCCCACCTCGCCGCGGTGCTGCTCGGCGCGGCACCGCTGCCCGCACGGACGGAGCCGGGGCCCTGAGCACCACGACGACCACCCCCACGACCCCCGCCGCGCCCCGGGGCGCGGCGCCGGGCGGCCGGCCCGAGGGCGCCGCAGGGGCCGACGCCGGCGAGGAGCTCCGCTCCGTCGCGCGCCGGCTGGCCACCGGTGTCACCGTCGTGACGAGCGGTACGGGCGAGGCCGTGCACGGCATGACGGTCAGCTCCTTCACGACGCTCTCCCTCGCGCCGCCGCTCGTCTCGTTCTCGGTCAAGACCGGTGCCCGCATCCGAGGTCCGATCGAGGCCACCGGCGCCTTCGTCGTCAATCTCCTGGCCGCCGAACAGGAGCCGCTCGCCCGCTGGTTCGCCGACCCCGACCGACCCACGGGCGCGGCCGGGTTCCAGGAGAGGGTCCGCACGACCGAGGTCCCCGGCGGGGGCCTCCTGCTGAGCGGCGCCGTCGGCTACTTCGCCTGCCGGCTGGACCGGATCGTCGAGGCCGGCGACCACGTCATCGTCATCGGCGCCGTCGACCGGTGCCGGACGCTCCGCCCGGCCCCGGTCCCCGCCCTCGTCTTCGCCGACGGCGGGTTCCACGCCCTGGCCCCGCGGCCGCCGGGCTGACCCCGGCCTCGTCCCCGCCGGCGGTACGCCCCGGGCCCGCGTGCCGCCGCTCCGCTCACCCCACCCCGTCCCCTCCCGAAAGTCAGGACCCATGACCCAGAGCACCGAGACCGCCTCCGCGACCGCCGGGACGCCACCCGAACGCACCGCGGCCCCGGCCAGGTCCACGCTCGTCCTCGTCGTCCTGTGCGCCGCGCAGTTCATGGTCGCGCTCGACTTCTCCGTGCTGAACGTCGCCCTCCCCACGCTCGGCGACGAACTCGGCATGAGCCCCGCCGCCCTCCAGTGGGCGGTCACCGCCTTCGCCCTGCCCTCCGGCGGCTTCCTGCTGATCCTCGGCCGCGCGGGCGACCTCTTCGGCCGGCGCAGGATCTTCCTCGCCGGCCTGGTGCTGTTCGGCGCGTCCTCGCTCCTGGCCACCTTCGCCTGGGACCCGGCCTCGTTCCTCACCGGCCGCGCCCTCCAGGGCCTGGGAGCCGCCGCCATCGTGCCCACCGGCATGTCGCTGCTGACCACCACCTTCCCCGAGGGACCCCTGCGCGACCGCGCCCTGTCCATCTCGGGCACCCTGCTCTCCCTCGGCTTCACGGTCGGCATGGTGATGGGAGGGGTCCTCACCGACACCCTCGGCTGGCGTTCGACGATGGGCCTGCTGGCCCTCTTCTCGCTGATCGTGCTGCCGCTCGCGCCGGGTGTGCTGCCCGAGTCGAAGAACCCCCGCCGCCCCCGCCTGGACGTGCCGGGCGCCCTCACCGTCACGGGCGGTCTGCTCGCCGTGATCTACGCGCTGTCCACCGCGGCCGACCGCGGCTTCGGCGGCGCCGACGTGATCGTCGCCCTGGTCGCCGGGGTCCTGCTGCTCGTGGTGTTCGTGGTCGTGGAGTCCCGCACGACGGATCCGCTCATCTCGCTGACGACGCTGCGCCGCAGGACGGTCGCCTGGGGCAATCTGGGCGGGCTCGTCACCCTCTCGATGATGAGCACGGTCGTCTTCGTGATGGGTCTGTACCTCCAGCAGGTCCTGGACCTGTCGGCCTTCCAGACGGGCCTCGTCTTCGGCTTCCAGGGCCTGGCCGCGGCCGTGTCGGGCGGCTTCATCCCGAAGGTCGTCGGACGCTTCGGCAGCGGCCCGACCCTGGTCGGCTCCCTCGTCGGCCAGGGCCTGTTCTGCGCCGGGCTGCTGGCCGTGGGGACCGCGGGGCACAGCGTGTGGGTGGCCGCCGTCTGCCTGGCCCTCGCCTGTGTGTGCCACCTCGCCGCGATCATCTCCTACGGCCTGACCGTCACCTCGGGCGTGCCGGACGAGGAGCAGGGCCTGGCCACCGGCCTGGTGACCTCCACCCAGCAGATCGGCATCACGGTCGGCATCCCGCTGCTCGGCGTCCTGGCGACGACCACCGCGGACCTCCTGGACGGCGTGCGCACCGTGATCATGATCGACGTGGCGATCGTCCTGGGGGCGGCCCTCCTCATCGCCCTCGGCCTGCGCCGCCCCCGCGCGACCGCCTGACCCCTCGGGGGGAGGGGTTCCCGCCGGGCCCGCACCGGGTCCCGGCGGGCCGGGTCGATGCCGGACCCGGTACGGGTCCGTACCAGGTCATGCCGACCCCGGTACGGACCCGTACCGGGGTTCGCCGGGACCCGGTGCGGGCCCGGCCGGGATTCCGCCAGGGCCCCGCAACAGCTCGGCCGTGGGTTCCGTCGGCCCCCGGTACGGCTCAGCCGACCGGGCCCGCGCTCTTCGCGGCGTCCGTGCCGGCGGGCGCCGCCGCCGGCACGCGCGGAGCGGTCCGCAGGACGCCCGCGCCGAGGATCAGGCCGAAGGCGAGCGCGGTGACCAGGCCGAACGAGAAGACCAGCGAGGTGGCGTCGGCGATGCCGCCGATCGCGGACGGGGCGATCAGGCCCGAGGTGTACGTGATGGTGGCGACGCCCGCGATGGCCTGGCTGGGGTTCGGGCCGGAGCGCGCGGCGGCGGCGAAGGCGAGCGGCACGACGACCGCGACCCCGAGGCCGATCAGACCGAATCCGGCCAGCGCCACGGCGGCGTGCGGGGCGGTGACCACCATGACTCCGCCGACGGTGGCGGCGGCGCCGCCGACCCGGACGGTGCGGACCGCGCCGAAGCGGTCCACCACCCGGTCGCCGGCCAGCCGGGCCACGGCCATGGTGAGCGCGAAGGCGGTGGTGGAGGCGGCGGCGAGCCCCGCCGAACTGCCCAGCTCGTCACGGAGGTAGACCGCCGACCAGTCGAGGCTGGCACCCTCGGCGAAGACCGCGCAGAAGCCGATGGCGCCGATCACCAGCGCGGACTTCGGCGGCAGCGCGAAGCGCGGCGGGGCCTCCTCCTCCTGGGAGGGGGCCGGGTCCAGCACGCCCTGGCAGAGGGCGAGGCCCAGCGCGGTCAGGACGAGCGCGCCGATCAGGTGGTGGAGCCGGGCGTCCGTGCCGAGGTGGGCGGCGACGGTGCCGGCCGCCGAGCCGAGCAGGGCTCCGACGCTCCACATGCCGTGCAGGCTGGACATGATGGAGCGGCCCAGCCGGTTCTCGGTCTCGACGCCGAGCGCGTTCATGGCCACGTCGGACATGCCGGCCGTGGCGCCGTACACGAAGAGGACGGCGCACAGGCCCCAGATGTTCGGGGCGAGCGAGGGAAGGATCAGCGAGAGCGTCCAGAGCGCGAGCAGACCGCGCAGGGCGGTGCGGGCCCCGAAGCGGTGACTGATCCGGCCGGCCAGCGGCATCGCGAGCGAGGCGCCGAGGGCGGGGAAGGCGAGCGCGAGGCCGAGCTGGCCGGCGCTGACCCCCGCGTGCTCCTGGATCCAGGGGATCCGGGTGGCGAAGCTGCCGGTCACGGCGCCGTGCACGCAGAAGACGGCGGCGACGGCGAAGCGTGCCCGCCGGAGCCGTTCGGAGCTGAGGACGGTCTCCGCCGTCATGTGGTCCTCCCCGGGACACGAGCGATCCGATGATGCGCCGTAAACTATCAGGAACCCTGCCTGATAAATAGTGGTCCGGAGCGAAGCGGGCGGGACGACGTCTGAGAGGATCACCGCATGGCCGCATCCCCGAGCACCGCCCGGGCCATCAACGACCGGCTCGCCCTGCGCCTGCTCCAGGACGAGGGCCCGTTGACGGCAGCCCAGCTCAAGACCCTCACCGGACTCTCCCGGCCCACCGTCGCGGACCTCGTCGAGCGGCTCAGCGGCTCGGGACTGGTCCACGTCGTCGGCGAGTCCGGCGCCGAGCGCCGCGGCCCCAACGCCAAGCTGTACGGGCTCGTCGCCGACCGCGCCCACCTCGCCGCGCTCGACGTCCGCACCCGCTCCGTCTCGGTCACCGTCACCGACCTGCTCGGCACCCCGCTCGCCGAGGCCGCCGCGCCGGTCGGCGAGGACGCCGGCACCGGACCCGCCGTCGAGAAGGCGGTCGCCCTCCTGGAGCGCACCGCGAAGGAGGCCGGCGCGGACCGGCTCCACTCCGTGGCCGTCGGCGCACCCGGCCTCATCGACCCGGCCACCGGCGAGCTCCGCGACTCCACCGGACTGCCCGCCTGGCACCGCCGGCTCGTCGCCGTCCTCCAGGAACGCCTGCCCGCGCACGTGCTCGTCGAGAACGAGACCAACCTCGCCGCCGTCGCCGAACTGCGCGAGGGCGCGGCCCGGGGGCGCGAGGACTTCGTCCTGCTCTGGCTCGGCCAGGGGGTCGGCGCCGCCGTGGTCCTCGGCGGCCGGCTGCGCCGCGGGGCGTCCGGCGGCGCGGGCGAGATCGGCTTCCTGCCGGTGCCCGGCACGTCCGGACTGCCCTCGGCGACCGGCTGCGACGGCGGATTCCACGAGCTGGTGAGCACCTCCGCCGTCGAGACCCTGGCCCGCGCGCACGGCCTCGACCCGGTGGGCGCCCTCGCCTCCGGCGACGGACCCTTCCTCGACGCCTACGCCCACCGGCTCGCCGTCGGCGCGGCGGCCGTCGCCGCCGTCCTCGACCCGGGCTGCGTGGTCCTGGCCGGCGAGGCCGGCCACGAGGGCGGGCCCGGCCTCGCGGCCCGCGTGGAGGCCGCGCTGGCCGCGCTCTCCCCGCTGCGCACCGAGGTCCGCGCCACCACCCTCGGCGACGCGGCGGTGCTGCGCGGCGCGCTGCTGCGGGCCCGGGACGCGGCGCAGGACGCGCTCTTCCCGTAGAAGCCCCCACGGACCGGACCCCCGCGCACCTCTCCGAACCAGCCCCCCCACGCACCGGACCCGGGAACGCGACCGCGCCGCGCCCCGGACAGGGGGGCGCGGCGCGGAGGGTGCGGCCCGGCGGCGGCCAAGGGCCGTGAGACCGCCGCCGGGGGTATTTCAGGGGTGGTGCGTCAGCAGGCGCCGAGGTCCTGCCAGACCCCCCACTCGCCGGTCGTGCCGGGCGCCTCGTTCTGCGTCCACCACTTGGCCTTGTACTTGCGGCCGTTGTGGGAGACCTCGTTGCCCGTGTTGTAGACCTGGCCGGCCACGTACGCCGGGGTGGCGCAGCCGGTGGGCGGCGTCGTCGGCGGGGTCGTCGGAGGCGTGGTCGGGGGAGTGGTCGGCGGGGTCGTCGGCGGCGTGGTGGGCGGGGTGGTCGAGCCGGGCTCCACCGTCGTCGTGCCGCGCGCCAGGTCGCCGGCGAGGGCGTACGTGGTGCCGTTGATGTTCACCGTCCAGTTGGAGGGGGTGGACACCGGCAGGTAGTAGTTGAAGGCGAGGTCGATCGACGCGCCCGGGGCGAGGGACTGCCAGGCCGGGAGCTTCAGCGAGACCCGGTGGAAGTCGCCCTTCAGGCCGCCCACGTTGGATCCGGTGTGGTCGCTGCTGATGACCTTGGTGCCGAAGCCGGACTGGTCCGAGGCGTTGGCCGGGGCCGAGGTGCCGTAGTCGAACTGGAACTCCGTGCCGCCGGGCAGCGCGGTGTTGGTCCGGTTGGTGATCTTGACCTTCGGGGTGAGCGGGTAGTTCGAGTCGCCCAGCTTGAACTCGGTGAAGGCGGTCTCGATGTTCACGGCCTGGGCCGGCAGCGCCTTGTTGGACTTCTTGGCGCCGTACGGGGTGGCGGCCTTGAACTTGTCGTACATCAGCGAGGTGAGCGTGTCACCCATCTCGTACTGGCCCTTGGTGGCGTTCCAGTCGTAGTCGCCGGCCATCTCCCAGACCATGGTGCCGCCGATGCCGCGGTCGACCACGTAGTCGGCCTTGGCGGCCACGGACTGCTCGTCCTCGGTGGAGAGGAAGGTCTTCGTCTGGGCGTTCCACAGCCACGGCGCGACCAGGGTCGAGTCGTACTTGCGGGCGTAGGTGCCGGTCAGCGTGGTGTTCGCCGGGAAGCCGTACTGGGTGACGTAGTCGCCGACGATCCCCTTCTCGAGGTTCTTGGCGTGCCACATCGGGTTGGAGCCGGCCGGCGCCTCCTTGCCCGCGTCGTCCTTGTCGTGCCACAGGTTGTCGATGCCGGAGGCGCCGTCACCGCACTTGGTCAGGCCGGAGCCCACCGGGCAGGTGGCCGCGGTGGCCTTGCCCCACAGGCCGTCGGTGCCGCCCTGCACGTTCTTGTGACCGCGGGTGTAGAAGGGCAGGCCGATGTTGATGCGGCCGGCCGGCATGGAGCCGCGGAAGTAGTGGTAGGCCCAGTCGGTGTTGAGGTAGCCGATGTTGCCGTACTGCGCGGAGCCGTAGACGTTGGCGGCGGCGAGCTCGCCGTCCTTGCCGTCGTCGAAGAGCGAGGCGTTCGGGCCGACGTACTCGTTCCAGGCGCCGTGCAGGTCGTACGACATGATGTTGACGTAGTCCAGGTACTTCTGCATCTGGTACGTCTCCATGCCGCGCAGAAGGTAGCCGGAGGAGGGGGCGGCGACGGTCAGCATGTAGTGCTTGCCGTCGGCGGCGCCGGCCGTGTCCAGCTTCTCGCGGAGGGACTTCATGAGGGCGTCGTAGCTCTTGACCAGACCCGCGCGGCGGCCGTTGGCGATCGACCAGTCGAGGGGGTTGCCCGCGTCCTTCATGGTCGTCGCGTACTCGTAGTCGATGTCGACGCCGTTGAATCCGTACTTGCGGATGAAGTCGACGGCCGAGGTGGCGAAGGTGTCGATGCCGGCCTGGTTGACCGAGCCGTCGGGGTTGGTCGTCATCGAGTAGAAGCCGCCGGAGTTCACCCGGCTGCCGTTGTCCGCGAAGTAGCCGCCCGTCTCGGCCCAGCCGCCGACGGAGATCAGCGTCTTCACGTCGGGGTGCTGCTTCTTGAACTTGTTCAGCAGGTTGAAGTGGCCCTTGTACGCGTAGGCCGGGTCCATCTCGGCGCCGGCCACTCCGGGCCAGGTCATGCCGGTGGAGGCGTTGTTCGGGCCGTCCGTCCCGACGGAGAGCTTGTTGGCGCCGTCGACGTGGGCGAAGGCGTAGTTGATGTGGGTGATCTTGTCCCACGGGATGTTGTTGGCGAGGAAGGCGGGCTGGCCGTTCTTCCCGGTCCGCCAGCTCGTGAAGTAGCCGATGACGCGGCGCTGGTGGTCGGCGCCCATCTTCTCGCGGCCCTCGGTGTCGTAGACCGAGCAGTACGGCACGTCGACGCCGGGCGTCTTGTACAGGCCGTCGGGGCGACAGCTCTCGTTGTCGGCGGCGTAGGAGACGCCTCCGGCGAGCGAGCTGAGCAGCAGGCCGGCCACGGCGGCACCGGACGCGAACAGCGACGCTCTCTTGGTCGTGGGGGACAGCACGATCAGGTCCTCCTCAGGGAGGTCAAAACACGCAACGAACAAGGGGGTGGTACGTGTTGGGCCCGTGGTGTGCGCACACCGTCGAGCCGTGCCTCGGAGGTGACACGGACATTAAGAGGACTAGACCAGTGCGTCAATAGGTCTGGACCAACGGAAAATTCCGTGGCATCGTGTGAGTGATCGCACAGGGATCGTGTGCATGCCCGTTGACAGCGCGTGGCACACTGGCCCTGTATCAGCAGCAGCGCACTCCGGGGTCGGTGTAATTCCGAACCGGCGGTATAGTCCGCGACCCGTCCGCAGCCAGCGGCCGGTTGACCAGGTGAGATTCCTGGACCGACGGTGAAAGTCCGGATGGGAGGCAGTGCGCGGCGGGCGACCCTGACCTGGGTGTGCCGGCCGTACGTCCGCTGGTGGCCGCGTTCCGTCGGCGCACCCGTGGACCTCCGGCCGTTCCGGCACCCCCCGCGCAGCCGTCGTACCCGCTCCCTGTCGTCATCGACAGGCCCCGGAGTCCGTGCCCGAAGAGGCAGGAGGACCCGGTGGACCGGCAGGCCGACATCACCGCCATGCGACGCGCCGTGGAGCTCGCCGCCCGCGGACTCGGCGCCACCAGCCCCAATCCCGTCGTCGGCTGCGTCGTCACCGACGCCTCCGGCCGCGTCGTCGGCGAAGGCTGGCACCAGCGCGCCGGAGGCCCCCACGCCGAGATCCACGCCCTGCGCGAGGCCGGCGACCAGGCCCGCGGCGGCACCGCCCACGTCACCCTCGAACCCTGCAACCACACCGGCCGCACCGGCCCCTGCGCGCAGGCCCTGATCGAGGCCGGCGTCGCCCGCGTCGTCTACGCCGTCGGCGACCCGAACCCGCAGGCCACCGGCGGTGCGGACACCCTCCGCGCGGCCGGCGTCGAGGTCGGGGCGGGACTCCTGGAGGACGAGGCGGAGGCCGGCAACATCGCCTGGCTCACCTCCGTCCGCTCCGGCCGCCCCTTCGTCCGCTGGAAGTACGCCGCCACCCTCGACGGCCGGACCGCCGCCGCCGACGGCACCTCCCGCTGGATCAGCTCCGCCGAGTCCCGCGCCGACGTGCACCGGCTGCGCGCCGAGGCCGACGCGGTCCTGGTCGGCGGCGGGACCCTGCGCGCGGACGACCCGCACCTCGCCGTCCGCGGCGTCGAGGGCGCCACCCAGCCCCTGCGGGTCGCCCTCGACACCCACGCCCGGCTGCTCCCCACCGCCCGGATCCTGGACGACGCCGCGCCCACCCTGCTGGTCGTCGGCGAGGACGCCGACACCCGGCACCTGCCCGGCGTCGACCTGCTGCGACTGCCCCTGCACGACGGCCGCGTCGGCGTCGGCGAACTGCTCGACGGGCTGTACGCGCGCGGCGTCCGCTCCGTCCTCCTCGAAGGCGGCGCCACCCTGGCGGGCGCCTTCGTCGCCGGGGGCGCCGTCGACCAGGTCGTCGGCTACCTCGCCCCGGTCCTCCTCGGCGCGGGCCCCGCCGCCCTCGCCGACGCCGGGATCACCACTCTCACCCGCGCGCTGCGCCTCGACATCACCGAGACCGCGCACATCGGATCCGATATCCGCATCACCGCCGTCCCGACCCTCAAGGGAGCCTGACCGTGTTCACCGGAATCGTCGAAGAGCTGGGCGAGGTCGTCGCCGTCGAGGAACTGCCGGACGCCTCCCGCTTCCGCCTCCGCGGACCCCTGGTCACCGAGGGCGCCCGGCACGGCGACTCCATCGCCGTCAACGGCGTCTGCCTGACCGTGGTCGAGACCGGTGACGGCGAGTTCACCGCCGACGTGATGGCCGAGACCCTCAAGCGCTCCTCCCTCGGCGCCCTGGAGCCCGGCTCCCCGGTCAACCTGGAGCGCCCCATGGCCGTCGGCGGCCGGCTCGGCGGACACATCGTCCAGGGCCACGTGGACGGCACCGGCACGATCCAGGAGCGGACCCCCTCCGAGCACTGGGAGCTCGTCCGGGTCGGCCTCCCCGCCCCCCTCGCCCGCTACGTCGTCGAGAAGGGCTCCATCACCGTCGACGGCGTCAGCCTCACCGTGGTCGAGGTCGGCGACGACTGGTTCACCATCAGCCTCATCCCCACCACCCTCGCCCTGACCACGCTGGGGCACAAGCAGCCCGGCGCCCCGGTCAACCTCGAGGTCGACGTCATCGCCAAGTACGTCGAGCGGCTGCTCGGCACGGACGGACGGGAGAACGCCCGATGAACTGGCTCAACTCCGAGGCGTTCACGATCTTCGGCCAGCACATCATGTGGTCCGACATGATCGGCAACACCATCGGCCTCATAGCCCTGGCCCTCGGCTGGCGCCGCTCCATCCTCACCTGGCCCGCCCAGCTCCTCTCCGGCCTGATCCTGGTCGGCGCCTACGCCTCCGCGAACCTCGCCGGCGGCGTCGGCAAGCAGCTCCTCGTCATCGGTGTCGCCGCCTGGGGCTGGTGGCAGTGGAACCGGGGCAGGCAGCAGGCCCAGGACGGCTCCATCGCCGTCCGGTTCGCCACCTGGAAGGAGCGCGGCCTCCTCGCCGGCGGCGCCGTCCTCGGCACCCTCGCCGTCGGCGGGCTCTTCACCCTCTACCCGTCGCTCTCCTGGAGCCCGTGGGCCGACGCGTACATCTTCGTCGGAACCCTCGTCGCGATGGTCGCCCAGGCCCGCGGCCTGGTCGAGTTCTGGTTCGCCTGGCTCCTCGTCGACCTCGTCGGCGTCCCGCTCGCCTTCAGCAGCGGCCTCGCCTTCTCCGGCCTGGTCTACGTCGTCTACTTCGCCCTCGTCCTGTGGGGCATGCGCGACTGGTGGCTCCGGACGCGTACCCCCGCTCTGGAAGGAGCCCCCGCATGAGCACCGTGCCGTCCGTATGGGACACCGAGGACCTCGCCCTCGACCCCGTCGAGCAGGCGATCCGCGACATCGCCGCCGGCCGCCCCGTGGTCGTCGTCGACGACGAGGACCGCGAGAACGAGGGCGACCTCGTCATCGCCGCCGAGAAGGCCACCCCCGAGGTCGTCGCCTTCATGATGAGCGAGTGCCGCGGCCTGATCTGCGCCCCCATGGAGCACGACGAGCTGGAGCGGCTCCACCTCCCGCAGATGGTCGAGCACAACACCGAGTCGATGCGGACGGCGTTCACGGTCTCCGTCGACGCGAGCCCGGAGCACGGCGTCACCACCGGCATCTCCGCCGCCGACCGCGCCACCACCCTCCGGATGCTCGCGAGCGGGCACCACGAGCCCTCCGACTTCGTCCGGCCCGGCCACATCTTCCCCCTGCGGGCCCGCGAGGGCGGCGTCCTCGCCCGCCCCGGCCACACCGAGGCCGCCGTCGACCTGGCCCGCCTCGCGGGCCTGCGCCCGGCCGGCGCGATCGTCGAGATCGCCGGCGAGGACGGCGTGATGCTCCGCCTCCCCGAGCTCGTCCCCTTCGCCCGCAAGCACGGCCTGACGATCATCTCCATCGAGGACCTGATCGCCTACCGCCGCTCCGCCGAGCCCACCGTCCGCCGCGAGGCCGAGGTCCACCTCCCCACCGCCCACGGCGAGTTCACCGCCTACGGCTACCGCTCCACGGTCGACGGCGTCGAGCACGTCGCCCTCGTCCACGGCGAGATCGGCGACGGCGCCGACGTCCTCGTCCGCGTGCACTCCGAATGCCTCACCGGCGACGTCTTCCACTCGCTGCGCTGCGACTGCGGCCCCCAGCTCCAGGCGTCCATGGACCGCATCCAGGAGGCCGGCCGCGGCGTCGTCGTCTACCTCCGCGGCCACGAGGGACGCGGCATCGGCCTGCTCTCCAAGCTGCGCGCGTACGAGCTCCAGGAGCGCGGCCGCGACACCCTCGACGCCAACCTCGAACTCGGCCTGCCCGCCGACGCCCGCGACTACGCCGCCGGCGCGCAGATCCTCGCCGACCTCGGGGTCCGGAGCCTCCGGCTCATGACCAACAACCCCGACAAGATCGACGCCCTCACCCGCCACGGACTCGCCGTCGAGGGCCGCGAGCCGATGCCCGTCACGGCCGGCGAGCACAACCTCCGCTACCTGACCACCAAGCGGGACCGGATGGGCCACGACCTGCCCTGGCTCGACGGCTCCCCGGCCCCCACCTGCGGCAACCAGTAACCCCGATCGTCTTTCGCACCCAGCAAGGAGAACCATGAGCGGCAAGGGCGCACCCGTCCTCAGCGTGAAGAACTGCGGCGACCTGAGGGTCGCGGTCATCGCGGCGCAGTGGCACGAGAAGATCATGGACGGCCTGGTGGACGGCGCCCTGCGCGCCCTGTCCGAGCTCGGCATCGACGAGCCGACCCTGCTCCGCGTCCCCGGCAGCTTCGAGCTCCCGGTCGTGGCGAAGGTCCTCGCGGAGCGCGGCTACGACGCGATCGTCGCCCTCGGCGTGGTCATCCGCGGCGGCACCCCCCACTTCGACTACGTGTGCCAGGGCGTCACCCAGGGCCTGGTGCAGGTGTCGATCGACACCGGTGTTCCCGTCGGCTTCGGCGTGCTGACCTGCGACAACGAGGAGCAGGCCCTGGACCGCGCCGGCCTGGAGGGGTCGAACGAGGACAAGGGCCACGAAGCGGTCACCGCCGCCGTCGCCACCGCCACCACCCTCCGCACGGTCAGCGAGCCCTGGCGGCAGTCCACCAAGTGAACCCTGGCGACGGAGCCCCCGGGTGAACCCGTACTCTAAGGACATCATGGCGAACAAAACCTTCGAAGAGCTCTTCACCGAGCTCCAGCTCAAGGCCGCCAACGGCGACCCCAGCACCTCCCGCACCGCGGAACTGGTCGGCAAGGGCGTCCATGCCATCGGCAAGAAGGTCGTCGAAGAGGCCGCCGAGGTCTGGATGGCCGCGGAGTACGAGGGCAAGGAGGCGGCCGCCGAGGAGATCTCGCAGCTGCTGTACCACGTCCAGGTGATGATGGTCGCCCGCGGGATCTCCCTCGACGACGTCTACGCCCACCTCTGAGCCGACCGGCCCCGAGCACCCCACCGTTCCCCACCACTCCCAGGCAAAGGAAGCCCCCACCCATGCTGCGCATCGCCGTCCCCAACAAGGGTTCCCTCTCCGGACCTGCGTCGGCCATGCTCCATGAGGCCGGCTACCGCCAGCGCAAGGAGTCCAAGGAACTGGTGGTCATCGACCCCGAGAACGAGGTCGAGTTCTTCTACCTGCGGCCGAAGGACATCGCCATCTACGTGGCCTCCGGGAAGCTGGACATCGGCATCACCGGCCGTGACCTGCTCCTGGACTCCGGCGCGAGCGCCGAGGAGATCCTGGCGCTGAACTTCGGCCGCTCCACCTTCCGCTACGCCACCCGTCCGGGCACCGCCCAGGGCCCGGAGGACTTCGGCGGCATGACGATCGCCACCTCCTACGAGGGCATCGTCGCCAAGCACCTCGCCGACCAGGGCATCGACGCCTCCGTCGTGCACCTCGACGGCGCCGTCGAGACCGCGATCCAGCTGGGCGTCGCCCAGATCATCGCCGACGTCGTCGAGACCGGCACCAGCCTGCGCAACGCCGGCCTGGAGGTCATCGGCGAGCCCATCCTGAAGTCCGAGGCGGTCGTGGTCCGCCGCCACGGCGCCGAGACCGACCACCCGCAGGTCCAGCAGTTCCTCCGCCGCCTCCAGGGCGTCCTGGTCGCCCGCAGCTACGTGATGATGGACTACGACTGCCGCGCCGAGCACCTGGAGCAGGCCGTCGCCCTCACCCCGGGCCTGGAGTCGCCGACCGTCTCCCCGCTGCACAACGAGGGCTGGGTCGCGGTCCGCGCCATGGTCCCCGCCAAGGAGGCGCAGCGGATCATGGACGACCTGTACGAGATCGGTGCCCGCGCGATCCTCACCACCGCGATCCACGCCTGCCGTCTCTGACGGCCCGGCACCCGTACCGCCCCGGGCCCGTCCGCCCGTCCCCGTCGGGTCCGGCCCGCCCGGCACGCACGACCCGGCCCCGTCCGAAGCCCCTGGCAGGACGGGGCCCAGGCACCGAGGAACCCCCATGTCCGAGTCGCCCACGCCCGCCCTCCCGGTCACCTTCCGGCCGGGCCGCACCCGCGCCGTCCTGCTGACCGTCGGCGTCGTCATGTTCACGGCGATCACCGCCGTGGCGCTGATGCTGGAACGGCTCGGACCGGGGGAGCGGGCCAGCTTCGTCTTCACCGCCGCCCTCTTCCTCCTCGTCCTCGTGATGCTGAGCCGCCCCAAGGTCGTCGCCGACAGCGAGGGCGTCACCGTCGTCAACATCACCCGCACCCGGCGCCTCGCCTGGGCGGAGATCCTCCGCGTCAACCTGCGTCCCGGCGACCCGTGGGTCTTCCTCGACCTCAGCGACGGCACCAGCCACCCCGCGCTCGGCATCCAGCCGGGCATCGCGAAGGAGTCCGCGATCCGCGACGCCCGCGCCCTGCGGGCCCTCGCCGAGAGCCGCGGCACCGGCGCCGAGACCGCCTGAACCCCGACCCGTACCCCCGGACCACCCGCCCGGACCCCGACCCGTACCCCCGGGCCACCCGCCCGGACCCCGAGGCCGGCTCCGGGGGAACCCCCGGCCGTCCCCCATCCGGGGCGTCCCCCTGCCGTGCGGGGCTCCCGCGTGACTACTCTTGAGGCGGTGGTGCCGGGCGCACCACCGCCTCGCGCGTGCAGGGCCGCCGCCGGCGGCCGGCGAGGCCACCCTTCGACCCGAGGAGTGACTCCCTCCGGCAATGGACGGATCGTCCGGTAGTACCCGCGCCGCCCCCTCGTCCGAGGCGGCGGCATGATCGTCTCCCTGCTGCTCCTCCTGGCAGCCTTTCTCCTCATCCTCGCCAACGGCTTCTTCGTCGCCGCCGAGTTCGGTCTCGTGACCGTCGAGCGTGCCGAGGCCGAGCGGGCCGCGGCCGCCGGCGACCGGCGCGCCCGCACCGTCGTCTCGGCGCTGCGCGAGCTGTCCTTCCAGCTCTCCGGCACCCAGCTCGGCATCACCCTCACCTCGCTCGTCATCGGCATGCTCGCCGAGCCCGCGCTCGCCTCCCTCCTGCGCGCCCCGCTGACCGCCACCGGGCTCCCCCCGGGCGCCGTCTCCGCGGTGGCCGTGGTCATCGGCATGCTGCTCGCCTCGGCGCTGCAGATGGTCGTCGGCGAACTGGTCCCCAAGAACTGGGCGGTCTCCCGGCCGCTCCAGGTCGCCCGCTTCGTCGCCGCCCCGCAGCGCCGCTTCTCCGCCGTCTTCCGGCCGGTGATCGCCCTGCTCAACCGGGTGGCGAACGGGCTCGTCAGGGCCATCGGAGTCGAGCCCACCGACGAGCTGGACTCGGTCCGCACCCCCGGCGAGCTGGAATCCCTCGCCCGGCACTCCGCCCGGGCCGGGGCCCTCGCGCAGGACACCGCCGACCTCTTCGTACGAACCCTGTCCCTCGGCGGCCTCACCGCCGAGCAGGTCATGACCCCGCGCGTGAAGGTCAGCGCGCTCCGGTGGGACGCCACCGCGGCCGACGTCCTCAACCTCACCCGCGCCACCGGTCTCTCGCGCTTCCCCGTCTACCGGGACCGCATCGACGAGATCGTCGGCATGGTGCACCTCAAGGACGCCCTCGCCGTCGCCCCCGGCGCCCGCCCGAGGACCTCGGTCGGGCGGATCGCCGTCCCGCCGCTGCTCGTCCCCGAGTCGCTGCCCGTCCAGACCCTCCTGGAGCGGCTGCGCCGCGAGCAGCCGATCGCCGTCGTCGTCGACGAGTACGGCGGCACGGCCGGCGTGGTCACCCTGGAGGACATCGTGGAGGAACTCGTCGGCGAGGTCCGCGACGAGCACGACACCCCCGCCGACTCCCGCCCCGAGCTGGCCGCCGCGCCCGCCGAGGACGGCCGCCCCGCCTGGGAGGCCGACGGCTCCTGCCGGGTCCACACCCTGCGCCGGATAGGCCTCGACGTGCCGGAAGGCCCGTACGAGACCGTCGCCGGGCTCGTCGCCGACCTCCTCGGCCGGATCCCGGCCCCCGGCGACCGGGCCGAACTGCCCGGCTGGCGGCTCTCGGTCCGCCGCGTCGACCGCTTCCGGGCCGAGCGGGTCCGGATCGTGCGCACCGCCCCCGTACCGATGGCGGAGGCCGTCCG
Source organism: Streptomyces sp. NPDC014861 (assembly GCF_043081625.1). NCBI lineage: Bacteria > Bacillati > Actinomycetota > Actinomycetes > Kitasatosporales > Streptomycetaceae > Streptomyces > Streptomyces sp. NPDC014861. Next base: position 1,186 of record NZ_JBIBWV010000031.1, on the reverse strand, counting down.
ATGAGCACCCTGCACCTCCTCCTCGCCCTCTTCCTGGTCCTGGCCAACGGCTTCTTCGTCGGGGCCGAGTTCGCGCTCGTCTCCGTCCGCCGCAGCCAGATCGAGCCGATCGGCGGCGCCCGCGCCGCCCGGGTGCTGTACGGCCTGGAGAACCTGCCGCGGATGATGGCCGCCGCCCAGTTCGGCATCACCGTCTGCTCGCTCACCCTCGGCGCGGTCGCCGAACCGACCGTCGCCCACCTCCTGGAGCCGGCCTTCCACGCCGTCGGCGTCCCGGCCGGACTCATCCACCCGCTGGGCTTCGTGATCGCCCTCGCCGTGGTCGTCTTCCTCCACCTCGTCATCGGCGAGATGGTCCCGAAGAACCTGGCGATGGCCGCGCCGGAGCGGACCGCGCTCCTGCTCGCCCCCGGCCTCGTCGGCTTCGCCCGGCTCTGCCGGCCCGTGACGGCCGCCCTGGGCGCCTGCTCGCGGCTGGTCCTGCGGGCCTTCAAGGTCGAGCCGAAGGACGAGGTCGAGGCCGTCTTCACCAGCGCCCAGCTCGGCCGCCTCGTCGAGGACGCCGGGCAGGCCGGACTCCTCGACCCGGCCGCGCAGGAGCGCCTGGAGGACGCCCTGGAGCTGGGCAGCCGCCCGGTCACCGACGTCCTCCTCCCGGCCGCCGGGCTCGTGACCGTCCCGCCGTCGGTCACCCCGCGCGAGATCGAGGAGCTGACCGTGCGGACCGGCTACTCGCGCTTCCCGGTCCGGGCCGAGGGCCGCCACCCGGCCGTCTTCCTGGGCTTCGTGCACGTGAAGGACGTCCTCGACGCGGAGGAGCGCGAGCGGGCGGTGCCGCAGCAGCTGTGGCGTCCGCTGGCGACGCTCCGCGCCGAACTCCCGCTCGACGACGCCCTCACCGTGATGCGCCGGGCGGCGACCCACCTCGCGCAGGTCGCCGACGCCTCCGGACGGATCCTCGGCCTCGTCGCCCTGGAGGACGTCCTGGAGACACTGGTGGGAGAGGTCCGCGACCCCGCCCACCGGCTGCGACCGGCCCCGGAGCCGGTCGCGGGCTAGGTGTATTGATCACGAGCGTTGTTGACACCGGTTCGGTCTTGAAGATGGCGAAGACCTCCGGTGTGGTGGGAGCTGTCTAGGAACTCACCGCACGGAGGTCTTCGTGTCCCACCGTAATGCCCGGCTG
>NZ_JBIBWV010000030.1:0-96726 GCF_043081625.1 Streptomyces sp. NPDC014861 | reverse complement strand
GACGGCGGGGAGATCAGCTGCGGGAACTTGTCCTTGAGGGCGTCGACCGTCTCCATGGTCTCGTCGACCGAGAGGGTGGTCTGGGAGAGCCAGACCACCCGGGAGGGGTCGCGGACCTCGATCTTGGCGACGTCCTCGGGGCCGTCGACGAGCTGGATGTGGTCGGGGGCCTCGCCGGAGGTGCCGATGACCTCCTCGTGGCCCTCGTGGCCGATGAGGAGGATGTCGAAGTCCTCCTTGGCGTAGCGGATGGCCTCCTTGTGGACCTTGGTGACCAGCGGGCAGGTCGCGTCGATCGTCGCGAGCCGGCCCTGGCGGGCCTCCTCGTGGACGGTCGGGGCGACGCCGTGCGCGGAGAACATCACGATGTTGCCCGGCGGGACCTCGGTGGCCTGGTCGACGAAGATCGCGCCCTTCCGCTCCAGCGTCTGCACCACGTACTTGTTGTGGACGATCTCGTGGCGGACGTAGACGGGCGCCCCGTACTGCTCCAGGGCCTTCTCGACGGCGATCACGGCACGGTCCACGCCCGCGCAGTAGCCGCGGGGCGCGGCGAGCAGGACACGCTTCGGACGGTCGGTCGCGGTCGGGGCCGCGGGGGCGGACTCGGGCGTCGGCGCGGGCGTTGCAGTCATGCGTCCCATCGTAAGGCCGCGTCGGTCAGCGGTGAGAGCGCGGCCGTGGCCGAAACTGACGCCATGGCTGAGAAAGCGCAGGTGAACGGCGAACCGGCGGGGTCGCCGGACCATGAGGGGCTCCGTCGGAGTCTCGGATTCCGCGACCTCGTGGTCTATGGACTGCTGTTCATCGCCCCCATGGCTCCGGTCGGCGTCTTCGGCACGCTCGACGCGAAGTCCCACGGCGCGGTCGCACTGGTGTACGTCGTGGCGACGGTGGCCATGGCGTTCACGGCCTTCAGCTACGCGCAGATGGTCCGGGTCGCCCCGCTGGCCGGGTCGGTCTTCGCGTACGCCCGCAAGGGGCTCGGCGAGGGTCCCGGCTTCATCGCCGGCTGGATGGCGATGCTCGACTACCTGCTCATCCCGGCCGTCGCCTATCTCTTCGCGGGGATCGCGATGGAGGCGCTGGTGCCGGAGGTGCACCGCTGGGTGTGGACGGGGATCGCGGTGGTGGTGACCACGCTGCTCAACCTTTGGGGGGTGCGGGCCGCGGCCCGGGTCGGCTTCGCGGTGCTGGCCATGGAGATCGTGGTGCTGCTGGTCTTCGTGGTGTCGGCGGTGGTGGTGCTCGTACGGGACGGGGCGCAGCGCGACTGGTGGTCGCCGCTCACCGGCGACGGGGCCTTCTCGCTCGCGGCGGTGTTCGGCGCGGTGTCGGTGGCGGTCCTGTCGTACCTCGGCTTCGACGCGATCGCGACCTTCGCGGAGGAGGTCACCGGCGGCTCGGCGAAGGTGGCACGGGCGCTCCTCTTCTGCCTGGTCCTGGCCGGTGTCCTCTTCGTCGCGCAGACGTGGCTGGTGGCACTGCTCGAACCGGTCTCCTCGGCGGAGCTGGCGGCCGATCCGGGGCGGCAGGGCTCCGCCTTCTACGACGCGGTGGACGTCTCGGTCGGCGGGTGGCTGCACGATCTGGTGGCCGTGTCGAAGGCGATCGGCGCGGCGTTCGCGGCGCTGGCCGGGCAGGCGGCCGGCTCCCGGCTGCTCTTCGCGATGGGCCGCGAGGGGCGGCTGCCGCACGCGCTGGCGCGGACCGACTCGGGCGTGCCCCGGGTGGCGCTGCTGGTGTCGGCGACCGTGACGATGGTCGCGGCGGTGTGGGCGGCCCGCCGTGACGACGGCCTGGACCACCTGGTGTCGGTGGTGGACGTCGGCGCGCTGACGGCCTTCGTGCTGCTGCACGCGAGCGTGGTGGGCTGGTTCGCGGTCCGGCGGGCGGAGGGGGAGCCGCATTGGCTGCGGCACGTGGTGATGCCGGTGGTCGGCGCGGCGATCCTGGTCGCGGTGATCGTGGAGGCGTCGGTGGCGGCCCAGGTGGTGGGCGTGGTCTGGCTGGGCGTGGGCCTGGTGGTGCTGGCGGTCCAGGGGGCGGGCCGGGGACCGGTCGGCGGGTGAGAGCCGCGGGCCGGGGGCCGGTCGGTGCGTGAGAGCCGCCCTCGCCGCGGCGGGGCGGCGGGGCGACGGCGGGGCGGCGGGGCGGCGGGCGCGGGGGATCTCGTGGACGGCGCGGGGGATCTCGTGGACCGGACGCGCCACCCGCGCGGCTCCCGCCGCGCCACCCGGACCTGATTTCCCCGCCCGCGCGGCGCTGACGTTGTCGGAGGGCGCGGTTACGCTCGGTGCATGGGTCTGACTACGTCCGCCGAAGCGCCGCTGCCCGTGGGTGAGGTCTCCCGGATGATCGGGGGGTGGATCGACCGGCTGGGGGCGATCTGGGTCGAGGGGCAGATCACGCAGCTCTCGCGACGCCCCGGTGCCGGGGTCGTCTTCCTGACGCTGCGGGATCCCTCGTACGACATCTCCATCGGGGTGACCTGCTATCGGCAGGTCTTCGACGCGGTGGCCGACGTGGTGTCCGAGGGCGCCCGGGTCGTCGTGCGCGCCAAGCCGGAGTGGTACGCGCCGCGCGGGCAGCTGTCGCTGCGGGCGGTGGAGATCAAGCCGGTCGGGATCGGCGAGCTGCTGGCCCGCCTGGAGCAGTTGAAGCGGGGGCTGGCGGCCGAGGGGCTGTTCGCGCTCGACCGGAAGCGGCCGCTGCCGTTCCTGCCGGGGCTGATCGGCCTGGTCTGCGGCCGGGCGTCGGCCGCCGAGCGGGACGTCCTGGAGAACGCCCGGCGCAGATGGCCCGCGGTCCGCTTCGAGGTGCGCAACGTCCCGGTGCAGGGCGTGAAGGCGGTGCCGCAGGTGATCCAGGCGGTCCGCGAGCTCGACGCGCACGAGGAGGTCGACGTGATCGTGGTCGCCCGGGGCGGCGGCAGCGTCGAGGACCTGCTGCCCTTCTCGGACGAGCAGCTGATCCGCGCGGTGGCCGCGTGCCGGACGCCCGTGGTGTCCGCGATCGGGCACGAGCCGGACTCCCCGCTGCTCGACCTCGTGGCGGACCTGCGGGCCTCCACGCCGACCGACGCGGCGAAGAAGGTCGTGCCGGACGTGGGCGAGGAGCTGGAGCGGGTGCGCGGGCTGCGGGACCGGGCGCTGCGGACCGTCCGGGGTCTCCTCGACCGCGAGGAGCGGGGGCTCGCGCACGCGCTGGCCCGGCCGGTGATGGAGCACCCGCAGCGGATGGTGGAGGTCCGGGAGGACGAGCTGGACGCGCTGCTCGCGCGGAGCCGGCGGGTGCTCGGGCACCTGCTGGACCGGGCGGACTCGGAGCTGGCCCACACCCGCGCGCGCGTGCGGGCGCTCTCCCCGGCGGCGACGCTGGAGCGCGGGTACGCGGTGCTCCAGCGGGCGGACGGGGCGGTGGTCCGCGCGGCGGAGGAGGTCGCGGAGGGCGAGGAGCTGCGGGCCCGGGTGGCGGACGGCGAGTTCACGGTGCGCCGCGCCTAGACCGGACGGGTCGGACGGGTCGGGTGCGCGCAGGCCGGGGCCCGGCGCGGGAGCACGAGAGAGACGGCATGAGTCACGGAGACGGAGAAGACATGGCAAGCGGTACGGAGACGGCGGCGGCGCTCGGTTACGAGGAGGCCCGCGACGAGCTGATCGAGGTCGTCCGGCGGCTGGAGGCGGGCGGCACGACGCTGGAGGAGTCGCTGGCGCTCTGGGAGCGGGGCGAGGAGCTGGCGAAGGTCTGCCGGCGCTGGCTGGAGGGCGCCCGGGCCCGGCTCGACGCCTCGCTGGCGGCCGAGCGCGCGGAGGAGGAGTCCGAGGAGTGAGAGCCCCCGCGACGGCGGGGAGCGGTCCGGTTAGACTGGCGGAAGTGAAGCGGATCACTATCCGGATCAGATAGTTGAACATTCACCAACCTTGGGCGTACTGTCGGGACATCGCCCGGGATTCCCCGCCGGGCGGCCCCGTGCAGTCCGGAAGGTACGCAGCATGTCCCTCGTTCTCGACCCCGTCGCCCAGGACCTCCTCTTCCGCGAGGCCCGCACCGCCAACACGTTCACCGACGAGCCGGTGACCGACGAGCAGGTCCAGGCGATCTACGACCTGGTGAAGTACGGCCCCACCGCCTTCAACCAGACCCCGCTGCGCATCACCCTGGTCCGCTCCCCCGAGGCCCGCGAGCGCCTGGTCAAGCACATGGCCGAGGGCAACCAGGCCAAGACCGCCGCCGCCCCCCTGGTCGCCATACTCTCCGCCGACAACGAGTTCCACGAGGAGCTCCCGGCCCTCCTCCCGCACTTCCCGCAGGCCAAGGACCTCTTCTTCGCCGAGCGCCCGGCCCGCGAGGGCTCCGCCCTGCTCAACGCCGCCCTCCAGGCCGCGTACTTCATCGTCGGCGTCCGCGCCGCCGGCCTGGCCGCCGGCCCCATGACCGGCCTCGACTTCGCCGGCCTCCAGAAGGAGTTCCTGGACGACGACCACACCCCCCTGATGGTCGTCAACATCGGCAAGCCCGGCGACGACGCCTGGTTCCCCCGCTCCCCGCGCCTGGCCTACGACGAGGTCATCACGACCGTCTGAGTCCCGCGCGCACACGAGAGAGCCCCCCGACGCCCTGCGCCGGGGGGCTCTCTCACGCCCTGGGGGGGGGACCGGCCGGCCCCTCGGGGATCAGACCTGCTTGGACCGGAGCGCGCCCGCCATCCGCGCGAGCGTCTCGAAGGACGCCGTACCGGTCACGACCGTGGTCGCCCCGTCCTCGGTCCGCACCAGCGCGTCGTACTTGGGGCCCTCCCAGCGCTGCCAGACCTGACCGGCCACCGTCTGCGTCTTCCCGGTGTCCTTCGCCTGGTGAGTGACCTTCGGCACGTACTTCTTCGGCTCCGTGGTCGACTGGTTCACCGAGACGTACTGGGTGTCCGGCGAGAGGAAGCCGAGCTGCCAGGCGTTGCCCTGCTCGCGCTTGTACGAGACGACCGTCGCCTTCCAGCCGTCGCCCAGGCCCTCGGGCGCCAGGACCGGGTAGGGCGCCGCGCGCTGCGCGGTGATCAGCTCGACCCGGTAGTCCTTCGCCTTCACCGGATCGGCGTTCTCGTCGTGCGGGATGAAGAGATACATGACCCCCGCGGCGACCATGATCACCCCGAGGGACTGGAACATCCCGCGTACCGTCTGCCTGCCTCGCTTAGCTGCCACGCCCCATATGGTCGCATCACGGTCCCGCGCTCATACGTGGACCCCTCTGCTCAATTTGTCGACCTGGCGATAGAGTCGCAGCACCCTCCTTTTTTCCGGCCGTCGTCGTACAGAAAGGTGCGCTCCGATGACCGAGCACCACCTGCCCCCCGCGCTTGAGGTCTCTCCCGAGGCTCCCGACCGCAACCTCGCCCTCGAACTGGTCCGCGTGACCGAGGCCGCCGCCATGGCCGCCGGCCGCTGGGTCGGCCGCGGCGACAAGATCGGCGCGGACGGCGCCGCGGTCAACGCGATGCGGACCCTCATCTCGACCGTCTCGATGAACGGCGTCGTCGTCATCGGCGAGGGCGAGAAGGATGAGGCGCCGATGCTCTTCAACGGCGAGCGGGTCGGCGACGGCACCGGCGCCGAGGTCGACATCGCCGTGGACCCGATCGACGGCACCACCCTGAACGCCAAGGGCATGCCGAACGCCATCGCCGTGCTCGCCGCCGCCGACCGCGGCTCCATGTTCGACCCGTCCGCGGTCTTCTACATGGACAAGCTGGTCACCGGCCCCGAGGCCGCCGACTTCGTCGACATCAACGCGCCCGTCTCGGTCAACATCCGCCGGGTCGCCAAGGCCAAGGGCATGCAGGCCGAGGACGTCACCGTCGTCATCCTGGACCGCCCCCGCCACGAGGGCATCGTCAAGGAGATCCGCGAGACCGGCGCCCGGATCAAGTTCATCTCCGACGGCGACGTGGCCGGCTCGATCATGGCCGCCCGCGAGGGCACCGGCGTCGACCTGCTGATGGGCATCGGCGGCACGCCCGAGGGCATCATCTCGGCCTGCGCCATCAAGTGCCTGGGCGGTGTCATCCAGGGCAAGCTGTGGCCGAAGGACGACGCCGAGCGCCAGAAGGCCCTCGACGCCGGCCACGACCTCGACCGGGTCCTCACCACCACCGACCTCGTCCGCGGCGACAACGTCTTCTTCGTCGCCACCGGCATCACCGACGGCGAGCTGCTGCGCGGGGTGCGCTACCGCTCCGAGACGGCGACCACCCAGTCGCTGGTCATGCGCTCGAAGTCCGGCACGATCCGCCAGATCGACTCCACGCACCGGCTCTCGAAGCTGCGCGCGTACAGCGAGATCGACTTCGACCGCGCGAACTGACCCAGGCCCGACGACGGCAGCGAAGAGGGGCGCCCCCTGTGCGGTGGGGCGCCCCTCTTCGCGTACGGCATTCCGAGTGCGGCCCGTCAGCCGGCCTGGGCGACCCGCTCCGCCGCGGCGGCCTTGCGGAGCTCCACGTCGCGGCGCCGGCGCCGGGCCAGGACCACCCGGCGCTCGGCCGCGGTGAGCCCGCCCCACACGCCGTAGGGCTCCGGCTGGAGCAGCGCGTGCTCGCGGCAGTCGACCATCACGGGGCAGCGCGCGCAGACCCGCTTGGCGGCCTCCTCGCGGGCCAGCCGCGCGGCGGTCGGCTCCTTGGAAGGGGCGAAGAAGAGCCCGGCCTCGTCCCGGCGGCACACCGCCTCCGCGTGCCAGGGGCCGGCCTCGTCCTCCCGCGCGGGAGCACGCTGGGGCGGCACGGCGGCTACCGGGAGGGGCTGATGCGGCAGTTGCAGCACGGTCTACTCCTGACGACGGCTTCGCGAGCGAGCAGCGATGCACGAGCCCTACCCGCTGTGCGCGCGCCTATGCACTGCGTGCGGCTCCCATCCGGAGTCCGGACCCCCGCCGACGCATTCCGGTCAACTCCTTGACCGAAACCCGTCGAAGGATCAGTGGCCCAGGTGCTTGCGGAGCTTGGTCTGGAGATCGACGACCCACTTGCCGCGCTTCGGTCTCGCCTCCACGTTCCCCAGCAGGGCGTAGCCGTTGACCACGACCAGCGGCGCCTGCGGGTCGACCCCTTCCAGGGTCGTGACCTCGAAGTTCCCGAGGATGCCGGTGCCGGAGCCGCGCAGGCTGATGTTCTCCGGGACGCGGATCTCGACGTTCCCGAAGATCGAGGTGGCGTTGATGGTGGTGAGCGGCTGGGCGAAGATCGCCTCGGTCAGGTCGATCTCGATGTTCCCGAAGATCGCGAAGGCGTTGGTGCGGCGGGCGACGCGCCAGCGGCCCTTGCGGGTGGTGCTGGAGAACACCGCGAGCAGCTGGTCCGCGTTCCCCTCCGCGTCCTCCGGCCCGTACGCCGCCGGGGCGGGGTCCGCGCGCGGCGCGGACGGAGCGCCGCCGGCGGCCGGCAGGTCCCGCACGATCGGCTCCAGCTCGCCGACGGTCTTCGCCCGGTAGACCGCCTCGACCCGCTCGGCGTGCTCCTCCGCGTCCAGCCGGCCCTCGGCGAGCGCCTCCGCCAGGATGTCCGCGATCCGGTCCCGGTCGGCGTCCGAGGCCCGCAGCGCGCCCTGCGGATCGGCGTACGCCGGAGCGGGCGCGGCCGGGGCCGCGGGGGCGACGGGCGGCACGGGGGCGGCAGGGGGTACCGGAGCGGCAGGGGGTACCGGAGCCGCGGGGAGTGTGGAGGCGGCGGGGGGCTCCGGCGCGACCGGCGGGGCCGGGGCCTCGGGCGAGGCCGGTGCCTCGGCCGGGACGGGGGCGGAGGGCTGCGCGGGGGCGGGCTGCTTTTCGAGGTCCACGTATCCACCCTGACACACGCGATAGATCGCGACCAGGGCTTAGATCCCCCATCTCTCCCCTAAGGGACGCGGCCGTGGGTGCGGACGGACGGGACGGGGCATGTGACGGCCGCTCAGAACGGAGCGCGAGCGGAGCGGACACCCACCGGGAAGGGCGCCCGCCCCGCCCACCCGCGCGCACCCGCGCACGCCCATCCAGGCCCCCACCCACCCACGCCCGTCCGTCCGTCCGCCCACCCGTCCACCCCCTCCCGCCGCCGCCTCCCGCCGCCGCCTCCCGCCACGGAACACTCCACTTCGGCGCGGTCCCGGACCCCGGTGAGCCTTACCTCACAGGATCGGGGCCGCGCCCTCGTTCTACGCTGGAGGGCGCGCCCGCCAACGGAGGCGACGCGCTGCTGTCTGCCGAGTGAGGAATGGCTGCCGTCATGCCAGAGTTTGCGTACTCCGATCTGCTCCCCGTGGGAGAGGACACCACGCCCTACCGCCTGGTGACCGCCGAGGGCGTCTCCACCTTCGAGGCCGACGGCCGTACGTTCCTCAAGGTCGAGCCGGAGGCGCTGCGCAAGCTGGCCGCCGAGGCGATCCACGACATCCAGCACTACCTGCGCCCGGCCCACCTGGGCCAGCTGCGGAAGATCATCGACGACCCGGAGGCGTCGGGCAACGACAAGTTCGTCGCGCTCGACCTGCTGAAGAACGCGAACATCGCCGCCGCGGGCGTCCTGCCCATGTGCCAGGACACCGGCACCGCGATCGTCATGGGCAAGCGCGGGCAGAACGTGCTCACCTCCGGGCGGGACGAGGAGGCCCTTTCGAAGGGCATCTACGACGCGTACACCAAGCTCAACCTCCGCTACTCGCAGATGGCCCCGGTCACCATGTGGGAGGAGAAGAACACCGGCTCGAACCTGCCCGCGCAGATCGAGCTGTACGCGACCGACGGCGGCGCGTACAAGTTCCTCTTCATGGCCAAGGGCGGCGGCTCGGCCAACAAGTCCTTCCTCTACCAGGAGACGAAGGCCGTGCTCAACGAGGCGAGCATGATGAGGTTCCTGGAGGAGAAGATCCGCTCGCTCGGCACGGCCGCCTGCCCGCCGTACCACCTGGCGATCGTGGTCGGCGGCACCTCCGCCGAGTTCGCGCTCAAGACCGCGAAGTACGCCTCCGCGCACTACCTGGACGAGCTGCCCACCGAGGGCGACGCCGCCACCGGCCACGGCTTCCGGGACAAGGAGCTGGAGGAGAAGGTCTTCGGGCTGACGCAGCGGATCGGCATCGGCGCGCAGTTCGGCGGCAAGTACTTCTGCCACGACGTGCGGGTGGTCCGCCTCCCCCGGCACGGTGCCTCGCTGCCCGTCGCCATCGCCGTCTCCTGTTCGGCCGACCGCCAGGCCGTCGCGAAGATCACCGCCGAGGGCGTCTTCCTGGAGCAGCTGGAGACCGACCCGGCGCGCTTCCTGCCGGAGACCGAGGACACCCACCTGGACGCGGGCGACGTCGTGCGGATCGACCTCAGCCGGCCGATGGACGAGGTCCTCGCCGAGCTGACCAAGTACCCGGTCAAGACCCGTCTCTCGCTGACCGGCCCGCTGGTCGTGGCCCGTGACATCGCGCACGCCAAGATCAAGGCGCGGCTCGACGCCGGCGAGGACATGCCGCAGTACATGAAGGACCACCCGGTCTACTACGCGGGCCCGGCGAAGACCCCCGAGGGGTACGCCTCCGGTTCCTTCGGCCCGACGACGGCCGGCCGGATGGACAGCTACGTGGAGCAGTTCCAGGCGGCGGGCGGCTCGATGGTGATGCTCGCGAAGGGCAACCGCTCGCAGCAGGTGACCGACGCGTGCGGCACGCACGGCGGCTTCTACCTCGGTTCCATCGGCGGCCCGGCCGCCCGCCTCGCCCAGGACTGCATCAAGAAGATCGAGGTCCTGGACAACGAGGAGGACGGCATGGAGGCCGTCTGGAAGATCGAGGTCGAGGACTTCCCGGCCTTCGTCGTCGTCGACGACAAGGGCAACGACTTCTTCCAGAACCCGGCGCCGGAGCCGACGTTCACGCACATCCCGGTGCGGCAGGGCTCCCAGCTCTCGTAACCCGCGGTAGTACCCGCGGTGGCACTCCCCCCGCGCTCGACCCGCCCCTCGGTCCGCATGGACCGGGGGGCGGTGTCGTCCTCCGCTCGGAAAGTCGCTACCGAGCGGTAGCCAGCCGGTCACTTACTGGTCAGTATGGGTCGCGAGCATGTCAACCACTGAGACGGTCGACCACTCGGGAGCCCCCCATGCCCAACGCCAAGTCCGCAGCCACCGCCACCGGCGTCCTCGGCCTCACCGCCCTCCTCGTCGTCGGGCCCGTGCCCGCGGCCTCCGCCGCCGACCCGGACCGCCACCTCACCTCCGCCGCCACGATCGAGGGCGTGGACTACACGACCTGGCGCCGTGACGTGGCCGCCGTCGTCGCCGAGGCCCGTCCGTACATCGAGGAGCGCGCCGAGGACGCCGACACCGAGCAGCAGGCGATCGTCCTCGACATCGACAACAGCTCCCTGGAGACGGACTTCCACCCGTTCTGGGAGCTGCCGACCCCGGCCATCCCCGAGATCCACTCGCTCGTCCGGGACGCGCACGCGCGCGGGGTGAAGGTCTTCTTCGTGACCGCCCGCCCCGGCATCATCCACTCGCTCACCGAGTGGAACCTGAAGAAGGTCGGCTATCCCGTGGACGGGCTGTACGTGCGCTCGCTGCCCGACCTGTTCGCCGAGGTCAGCGCGTACAAGACCGAGAAGCGCGCCGAGATCGAGGCCAAGGGCTACACGATCATCGCGAACATCGGGAACAACACGACCGACATCGTCGGCGGTCACGCCGAGCGCGCCTTCAAGCTGCCGGACTACGGCAAGCTGTCCTGACCCGTCAGCGGGTGAGGTGGAACTCCAGCCGTGAGTGGTCCCCGTCCGGCGTGGAGCGGATGTAGCCGCGGACGTCCTTGAAGTCGCCGGTGCCGCCGGTGACGGCGATGTCGTACGCGGCCGGAGCGTCGTCCGTGGGGTCGACGGAGAGCAGCGTCTGCCCGGAGATCTGGCCGCCGGGCCCGCCGTTCAGGACGAAGGTGCCGACGCAGAGCAGGTCGGCCGGGTTTCCGGCGCGCACCACGGTGCAGCCGACGCCGTCCCGGCCGACCGACTCGCCGCCCTTGGTGCGGGAGAGGTCGTCGGCGAAGGCGAAGGAGTCGCCGACCTCGGGCGCCTGGGTCTCCTCGCCGCCCTCGTCCGTCGGGACCTCCTTGGCGTAGAGCGTGAACTCGAACCCGTTCGCCGCGGGCTCCGGCGCGGCGGCCACCGGCGCGGCGGCCGAGAAGGCGACGGCGGCGACCGTCGCGGCGCCGAGCGCGCCGATCCTCCTGAGGGTGCGGGTCATGGGCTGCCTCCCTGGCGGGGTACGGGCTCTCCCCCCGCGGGCCGTCCTCACAGTGTGGGGCCGCCGTCCGGGTGACGCACCCGGGCGAGGACGATGGGGCCATGCCAGGTAGAGCCCCCTTTCTCGGTACCGCCCTGCTCGCGGCGGCCCTGCTGACCTCCTGCGGTACGCCCCCGCGGCCGGCGGCGCCCGCCGCCGCGTCCGCCCCTGCCGCGAAGCCGCCGACGCCCTCGGCCTCCCCGAGCGTCCTGCGCTCCCTCGGCGGCGCCGGCACCGCGTGCGTCCTGCCCGTCTCCTTCTCCCTCACGGAGGACTGGGAGCCCGAGGAGGTCGAGGCGCCCGACGATCCCGACTTCGCGGCCCTCACGAAGCAGGGCCCGGCGACGATCGTGTGCGAGGCCAAGGCGGAGGGGACCCCGCACATCGGCTTCCTGCGGGTGTGGACCGCGCCGAAGGGCCCGGTCCGGCCCACGCTGGAGGCCTTCGTGAAGGCCGACAAGACCAAGGGGATCGCCCTGAGCGACCTCAGGGTGGGCGGGGTGCCCGCCGTCGAGGCCCGCTACGCGGTGTTCAGCGGGCTCACGGAGGAATGGCGCGAGGGGCGGGCCTTCGCGCTCTCGACCGCCGGGGGCGTGGTCGTGGTGGAGCTCGGCGGCCTCGACTCCGAGGAGGAGGACATGATCGCCGCCTACGAGGCGGTGAAGTCGAGCGTCGAGGTGGCGTGACGAAGGCCGTGGCCTCCGGCCTCACGCCGGACGAGAGCCGCAGCCTCCGGCCCCGCACCCGGCGAAGGCCGTGACCTCCCACCCCGCACCGGACGAAAGCCGTGGCCCCTGGCCCCGCACAACACGAAGGCCCCGGTTCCCCGCCCCGCACAACACGAAGGCCGTGGCCCCCCGCCCCGCACCGGGCGGAGGGCCACGGCCGCTCGGGGGCTAGGCGAACTTCTGGTTCGCGGAGCCGTTGCAGGTCTGGAGCCGGACGGGCTCCTTCGCCGCCCCCTGCGTCAGGCAGAGGCCTGTCGCGGCGGCGGGCCGGATCGTGGCGCCGTCGCGGACGAACCTCTGGTTGGCGGCGCCGCCGCAGTTCCAGACGATGAGCGCCTTGCCTGCCTGGTAGGCGGCTCCGGGCACGTCCAGGCAGCGGTCCTGGGTGAGTTCGGTGTGGACGGTCCTTCGGGTGGAGTCGTACCACCAGCCCTGGTTGCGGCCGCCGTGGCAGTCCCAGCCGAGGACGGCGGTGCCGTTGGCGGACTCGGAGGCGTCGACGTCGAGGCAGTTGCCGGTGGCCTCGTTCCGCAGCGGCGCGAAGACGTCGTCCCAGGCGACCGGGAAGAGCGTCGGGGTCCCGGAGGAGTTGACGTCGGCGCAGCTCGCCTCGCGCAGGCCGGAGGCGTAGAGCTGGGTCAGGCAGGAGGCGAAGGCGGCGTGCCCTGCCTTGTTGGGGTGGAAGGACTGGCGGGTGGAGTTCTCGTCGATGCCGCCCGGCTTGGAGAGGTCGATGTAGAGGCCCCGGGCCCAGGTGTCCTCCATGCAGACCTCGTGGCCGTGGAAGAGCCGCGAGTTGTCGAGGTAGACGGCGCCGGTGGAGGCGGCGACCCTGCGCATGCCGCGCTCGAAGGCCGGGACGGCGGTGTTGCGGCCCCACTTGGTGTCGGAGTCGTACCCCATGCCGCCGCAGACCAGCTTGCCGGGGAAGTTCGGGTTGTCGCGGAAGTCCGGGCCGATCGGGCTGGGGTAGCCCATGACGACGAGCTTGTAGTCGCCGTCGGTGTACCCGGCGTCCCGCATGACCGTCCTCAGGTCGCGGACGGTCTGCTCGACCTTGGGGACGAGGGCGTCGACTCGGGCCTGCCAGCCGGCGGCGTACTTGGGCTCGCAGGCTCCCTGGCTGAGCACGTACCGGGTGACGCAGTCGGTCATGACGGGGCCGAACTGGAGGTCGTCGTTGGCCCCGGCGACCAGCAGCACCATCTTGATGCGGGTGTTGCGGGCCTTGATGGCGAGGTTGTCGCTCTGGACCAGTTCGTCGGCGTACTGCTTGCTGCCGCCGATCCGGATGTTGCCGGTGTAGCCGCCGGAGCAGGACACGTTGAAGGTGAGGTCGGCGGCGATCCCGGTGCGGTGGATGGCGGCGTCGGGCGAGCGGTGGCACCAGTTGGTGGGGCCGTTGGTGGGGGACTCGTAGCTGCCGATGCCCTCGCCGGAGATCTCGCTGTCGCCGAGCGAGATCAGCCCGGTCCTCCGCTGGTCGAGGGGGCGTTCCTCGGGGCTTCCGTAGATCCTGGTGGCCTCGGCGGCCCGGATGGTCTCCAGGGCCGGGGGCAGGGGTACGGAGGCGACGGCGGCCCTCGTACCGGTCTCGGCCGCTCCGGCGGGGGCGGCGGTGAGGGAACCGAGTGCGGCGGCGGCTGCCGCGACGGCGGCGATGGGCCACCGGAGTCTGTACCTGGTGCGCGTCATTGCGCCTCCTGGAAGTGGGGTTACCCACGGTTTTTACTGGCCGGTACACGCCTTGGGAATACATCGAACAAGACAAGTGCTCATCTTTTCGAGGATGTTGGGGAAGCAGGGCACGCCCGGGAGGACGAACGACCATGAACGACACCGACGGCAACCGCGCCGGCCACGAGGACGGCCACCGCGTCGAACACGCCGGGGGCCACCGCGTCGAACACGCCGAGGACTACCGCGTCGAGCACGACTCGATGGGCGAGGTCAGGGTCCCCGTCCACGCCAAGTGGCGGGCCCAGACCCAGCGGGCCGTGGAGAACTTCCCCGTCTCCGGGCAGCGCCTTGAGCGCGCCCACATCGAGGCGCTGGCCCGGATCAAGGCCGCCGCCGCGAAGGTCAACGCCGAGCTCGGCGTGATCGACCGGGACCGGGCGGAGGCGATCGCCGCCGCCGCCGGGGAGGTCGCGGAGGGCCGCTGGGACGACCAGTTCCCGGTCGACGTCTTCCAGACCGGATCCGGCACCTCCTCCAACATGAACACCAACGAGGTCCTGGCCACCCTCGCGGGCGAGCGGCTCCCGGCCGACCGGGCCGTCCACCCCAACGACCACGTCAACGCCTCGCAGTCGTCCAACGACGTCTTCCCCTCCTCCATCCACATCGCCGCCACCGCCGCCGTCACCCGCGACCTGATCCCCGCCCTCGATCATCTGGCCACCGCCCTGGAGCGAAAATCGGCCGAATTCGCGACGGTCGTGAAGTCCGGCCGTACGCATCTGATGGACGCCACCCCGGTCACCCTGGGCCAGGAGTTCGGCGGCTACGCGGCCCAGGTGAGGTACGGGATCGAACGGCTCCGCTCCGCCCTCCCCCGGCTCGCCGAACTCCCCCTCGGCGGGACCGCGGTGGGCACCGGGATCAACACCCCGCCCGGCTTCTCCGCCGCCGTCATCGCCGAGGTCGCCCGCGCCACCGGCCTGCCCTTCACCGAGGCCCGCGACCACTTCGAGGCCCAGGGCGCGCGGGACGGCCTGGTGGAGACGTCCGGCCAGCTCAGGACCATCGCCGTCTCCCTCACCAAGATCGCCAACGATCTGCGCTGGATGGCCAGCGGCCCCCGCACCGGACTGGCCGAGATCAACCTCCCCGACCTCCAGCCCGGCTCCTCGATCATGCCCGGCAAGGTCAACCCGGTGATCCCCGAGGCGGTCCTCATGGTCGCCGCCCAGGTCACCGGCAACGACACCACGGTCGCGGTGGCCGGCGCCGCCGGGAACTTCGAGCTCAACGTGATGCTCCCGGTGATGGCCAAGAACCTGCTGGAGTCCGTACGGCTCCTCGCCAACGCCTCCCGGCTCCTCGCCGACCGCACGGTCGACGGGATCACCGCCAACGCCGAGCGCGCCCGCGAGTACGCCGAGTCCTCCCCCTCCGTCGTCACCCCGCTGAACCAGTACATCGGCTACGAGGAGGCCGCCAAGGTCGCCAAGAAGGCCCTCGCCGAGCGGAAGACCATCCGCGAGGTCGTCCTGGAATCCGGCTACGTGGACCGCGGCGACCTCACCCTCGGACAGCTCGACGAGGCCCTCGACGTCCTGCGCATGACCAGGCCGTGACTCCGGTCGCGGTCGGATACGCCCCCGGCCGTGACTCCGGTCGCGGTCGGGCACGGCCCCGGCCGCGACCCACGGACGGCCGCGGTGTGAAGCCCGGCCGTCCCCCACGTGACTCAAGCGTGACGCGTACCGCAGCGCCGGTGGGAGCGCGCCCCTAAGATCTGCGCATGACAGGATCGGACGGATCGGGCGACATCCAGCACTGGGCGCCGGGGGAGCACATCCTCTGGCGCTACCGCGGCAACGGCACCGAGGACGTGCACATCTGCCGCCCGGTGACCGTCGTGCGCGACACCCCCGATCTGCTGGCCGTGTGGATGGCACCCGGCACCGAGTGCGTCCGGCCGGTGCTCGCCGACGGCACCTCCGTCCACGACGAGCCGCTCGCCACCCGCTACACCGCGCCCCGCACCACCGAGCGCGCCCGCTGGGCCGGCAGCGGCGTCCTCAAGCTCGCCCGGCCCGGCGAGCCCTGGTCGGTCTGGCTGTTCTGGGAGCGCGGCTGGCGCTTCCGCAGCTGGTACGTGAACCTGGAGGAGCCGCGCCGCCGCTGGTCCGGCGGCGTCGACTCCGAGGACCACTTCCTCGACATCTCCGTCTACCCCGACCGCAGCTGGCTCTGGCGGGACGAGGACGAGTTCGCCCAGGCCCAGCGGGCCGGGCTGATGAGCACCGGCCAGGCCGCCCGGGTACGGGCCGCGGGCGCGGCCGCCGTGGAGCTCGTGGAGAGATGGGGAGCCCCCTTCCGGGACGGCTGGGAGGAGTGGCGGCCCGATCCCGCCTGGACCGTTCCCGCCCTGCCGGCCGACTGGGATCGCACCCCGGCGCACACGGCGCCATGAGACCCTTGATGCGCCCCCGGGGTCCAAACGTAGGATCGTCCTCCGCACGGCCCGCACCGGGCGAACACGACGTCACCGAGCGAACGCAGCACAGCAACTGACCACACGTCACCGCACGTCATCGATGAGGGGGAGAGCAGTGCCGCAGCTGTGCCCGGGTGCCGCGCCCCCCGCCCCTGCCGCCGTCCGCGGAGCGACCGCGTCCCCCGCGAACACCTCTTCCGAGGGGTTTATCCCCGGCAAAGGCGCGGCATCGGCGAGAAGAGCGAGTGCATCGCACCACCGGCCCGGACGGACGGAATCCCACGCGTGACGGAGCATCCCACCTCCCACGAAGGCCGGCAGCCCCTGGCCGACCGGCCCCAGGAACAGACGCGGCCCCGTCAGGAGGCCGCGCCCGCCGGCCTGCCCTCCGACATCCCCGCGCAGCCCTCGGCGCAGGCGCAGGCCCCGGAACCTTCCGCACCGGCCGGAGCGGCGGCGCAGCAGGCGGCCCCGCCGCCCGCGCCGGGCGGACCGGCCGCGCCCGCCGTCGCCGTCTCCATCACCCCCGGTACGGCCCCGGCCGGGCGCCGGGAGGGCGACCGGCTGCGGTTCGTGGGCGCCGCGACCCGGCGGATCGCCCGCGGCCTCGACCTGGACGAGATCGTGCTCGGCCTGTGCCGCGCCACCGTGCCGGCCTTCTCCGACGAGATCCTGGTCTACCTCCGCGACCCGCTGCCGGTGGGCGACGAGCGGCCGGTGGCGCCCTTCGTGCTGCGGCTGCGCCGCACCGACCGGCTGCGGTTAACACCGGACGTGGAGGGCGACGAACTCGTCCTCGTACCCGATCCCGACCCGACCCCGGCCGCCGAGCTGTGCGAGGTGCGCTCCGGCAGCGCCCTCGCCGAGGTGCTCCGCGGGGTCCGGCCGGTCTTCGGCGACTCCGCCGCCGCCCGGACCGCGCTCGGCGAGCTCCTGGGCTCCGACCACCCGCTCCCCAAGGGGCTGCGAGCGATACTGGCGCCGCTGCGCGGCCGCCGCCGGGTGATCGGCGCCGCCGTGCTGCTGCGCCGGGCCGAACAGCCCGCCTTCGAGCCGGACGACCTCCTCGTCGCCGCCCAGCTGGCCACCCACACCGCGCTCGGCATCGACAAGGCGGTGCTGTACGGCCGGGAGGCGTACATCGCCGACGAGCTCCAGCGGACCATGCTGCCGGACTCGCTGCCGCAGCCGACCGGCGTCAAGCTCGCCTCCCGCTACCTCCCGGCCGCCGAGACCGCCCGGGTGGGCGGCGACTGGTACGACGCGATCCCGCTGCCCGGCAGCCGGGTCGCCCTCGTCGTCGGCGACGTCATGGGCCACTCCATGACCTCGGCCGCGATCATGGGCCAGCTGCGCACCACCGCGCAGACCCTGGCCGGGCTCGACCTGCCGCCGCAGGAGGTGCTGCACCACCTCGACGAGCAGGCCCAGCGGCTCGGCCAGGACCGGATGGCGACCTGCATGTACGCGGTGTACGACCCGGTCTCGCACCGGATCACGGTCGCCAACGCCGGCCATCCGCCGCCGATACTGCTCCACCTCGACGGCCGCGCCGAGGTGCTGCGCGTCCCGGCCGGTGCCCCGATCGGCGTGGGCGGCGTGGACTTCGAGGCGGTCGAGCTGGACGCCCCGGCGGGCGCGACGCTGCTGCTGTACACGGACGGCCTGGTCGAGTCCCGGCTGCGGGACGTCTGGACCGGCATCGAGCAGCTGCGGGAGCGGCTCGCGGCGGCCGCCCAGCTGACCGGCCCCGACCACGCGCCGCCGCTCGAAGCGCTCTGCGACGACGTGCTCGACATGCTGGGACCGGGCGACCGGGACGACGACATCGCGCTGCTGGCGGCCCGCTTCGACGGGATCGCGCCGAGCGACGTGGCGTACTGGTTCCTCGAACCGGAGGACGCGGCCCCGGGCCGGGCCCGCCGGCTCGCCCGCCGCGCCCTGGCCCGCTGGGACCTGGAGGAGCTGACCGACTCGGTCGAGCTGCTGATCAGCGAGGTCGTGACCAACGCCGTGCGGTACGCGGAGCGGCCCGTGACCCTGCGGCTGCTCAAGACCGACGTCCTGCGCTGCGAGGTCGGCGACGACTCCCCGCAACTGCCCCGGCAGCGGCGGGCGCGCGAGACGGACGAGGGCGGGCGCGGCCTGTTCCTGGTGAACCGGCTGGCACGGCGGTGGGGGGCGACCCGGCTGTCGGGCGGCAAGGTGGTCTGGTTCGAGCTGGCGACGCGCGTCTGATCCTGTATCCAATATCCGGGATCCAGAATCCAATATTCGGGATCCCGGACGCAGGATCCAATATCCGGGATCCAATATCCGGGATATTGGATTCGGGATCCAATATCCGGATCCTGGATCCAACAACCCCCTCGACGCGGCGAAGGCCGGCCCCTCCCGGGGCCGGCCTTCGCCTTGCGCGCGGGGCGCGTCAGCCGGGCTGCTGGGTGGCGAGGCCGGGCGTGACGCCGTCGCCGCCGCTCTCACCGCTCCCCCCGCTGTCGCCTTCACCGCCACCGCCGCCGTTCCCGCCGCCGCCGTTCCCGCCGCCGCCGGGGCGGCCGGTGTCGGGCGGCTGAACCGTCGCCGTGTTGGTGGGCTCCCGGGTGGGTTCCTGGGTCGGCGGGGGCGGGGTGGTGGTGCCCTGGGTGGGCGCCGTCGGGGGCGGGGTCGTCGTACCGGTCGTGGGCGGCGGCGGCGTGGTGGCGGTGGTGGTCGGCGGAGCGGTCGTGGGCTGCTCCGTCGGCTCCTCGGTCGGCTCCCGGGTGGCGGTCGGGCCGCCGGACCAGGTCGGCTCGCCGTAGCCGCCGGTGTTCTCGTCGGTCTCCAGGTCGAAGGTGGCGTCCGAACCGCCGTTCAGGGCCCGCTCGGTGTAGGCGCCCCAGATCCTGGCGGGGTAGTTGCCGCCGCTGGCGCGGCCCGGCTCGATGGCGTCGGTGAGGGTGACCTGCTGGGCGATCTTGCCGGAGGTGTCCTCGCCGAACAGGGCGACGGCGGTGACCAGTTCGGGGGTGTAGCCGACGAACCAGGCGGACCGGTTGTTCTCGGAGGTGCCGGTCTTGCCGGCGGCGTCGTAGTCGCCGGCGGCGCGGAAGCCCGAACCGTCGCGGACGACGCCCGCCATGGCCTGGGTGACGGTGTCGGCGGCGCGGCGGCTGATCACCTGCTCGCCGGTCTGCTTGACCGGCTCGGCCTTGCGGTCGTGGTGCTGGGCGGCCTTGACCAGGGTGGGGGTGACCTTCTCGCCGTGGTTGTCGAGGGTGGCGTAGACGCCGGCCATGTCGAGGGTGGAGGCGCCCATGGTGCCGAGCGACATGGCGGGGGTCGCGCCGAAGTCCTGGCCGTCCTTCATGCCGAGGGCGAGGGCGGTCTTCTTGGTCTCCTCGATGCCGACGTCGACGATCATCTGGGCGTAGACCGAGTTGATCGACTTGTCGGTGGCCTGCTGGACGCTGACGGGTCCGTGCGAGACGTCGCCCTGGTTCTCGGGGGCGAAGGGGACCGGGCTGTTGACGACCTTGCGCTTGCTGGTGCCGTCGTAGACCGTGTTCAGACCGATCTTGCGCCCGTCCTGGGTCTCGGAGCCCTTGTCGACGGCGGTGGCGAGGACGATCGGCTTGAAGGTGGAGGCGGGCTGGAAGTCGCGCCGGGTGGCGTTGGACATCCAGTGCTCGGTGGCGCCGACGCCGCCGTACATCGCGACGACGCCGCCGGTCCTCGGGTCGACGGAGGTCGCGCCGGCCTGCACGGTGGCGGCCTTCTTGTCGCCCTTGCGGTCGATCTTGGCCTCGAGCTGCTTCTCGACGGCGGCGACGAGGTCCTTCTGCTTCCGCTCGTCGATGTTGAGGGTGATGGTCCAGCCGCCGGCCTTGATGTCCTCCTCGCTGACGCCCTGGCGCATCAGCTCCTGGTTCGCCGCCTCGACGATGTAGCCGGTCTGGCCCTCCATGCCGGGGAGCGGCTTGGGGGCGCGCGGGACGGGGAACTTCAGGCCGGCGCGCTCGGCGGCGGGGAGCCAGCCCATCTCGACCATGTTGTCGAGGACGTAGTTCCAGCGCTCCTCGACGAGCTTGCGGCCGGTGGCGCTGGCCGAGGTCCAGTCGTACTGGTTCGGGGCCTGGAGCAGGGAGGCGAGGTAGGCGCCCTGGGCGGTGGTGAGCTTGGAGGCGTCGGTGCCGTAGTACGAGCGGGCGGCGGCCTGGATGCCGTAGGAGGAGCGGCCGTAGTAGCTGGTGTTGATGTAGCCGGCGAGGATCTCGCTCTTCTCCGTCTCCTGGTCGACCTTGACGGCGATGATCATCTCTTTGAGCTTGCGGGTCGCCGTCTGGTCCTGGCTCAGGTAGAAGTTCTTGACGTACTGCTGGGTGATCGTGGAGCCGCCCTGCTTGCCCTGGCCGGTGAGGGTGTTCCAGGCGGCGCGGGTGGTGCCCTTGATGTCGACGCCGTTGTCCTTGTAGAAGGACTTGTTCTCGGCGGCGACGAAGGCCTGCTGGACGGGGAGCGGGATCTTGTCCAGGCCGACGATCTCGCGGTTGATCTCGCCGGTGCGGGCGAGGATCGTGCCGTTGGAGTACTTGTAGATGTTGCTCTGCATGGTCGCCTCGGCGTTGGCCGTGGGCACGGGGACAAGCAGGTAGACGGCGTAGAGGCCGCCGGCGCCGATCAGGCCGAGCAGAAGGAAGGTGCCCAGCACCTTCTTCCAGGTGAAGAGGCGGCGTATGCCCCGTTTCTTCGCCTTCTTGTCCGGTCGGCCCATGTGTCGCGTCGCTCCGCTCGTCGTGTGTCCCGTCGTCCCCGGCCCGGCGAGCCGCCGGATCAGCTCAGCAAGCTAACACCGGCAGTGCGGACATAGGGCAACCGATCACGCCTTTTCAGGACGTGAGAATCAGCACCCACCCCCAGGGGAACCGACGTCCGGGCGGACGTGATGGTTGCGTGAAGGACCGGTTCCGTTTCGGTGCTCCTCCCCCGCCGCTCCCGGCCCGTTCGGGCGTCACCCCGGCCCACCTGGCTATACAGCGTGCGTATACACGCCGTGTACAGTGATGCCATGTCCATCGGTCACACCCTTCTCGGCCTCCTCGAGACCGGCCCGCGCCACGGCTACGACCTCAAGCGCGCCTTCGACGAGCGGTTCGGCCACGACCGGCCGCTCCACTACGGCCAGGTCTACTCGACGATGTCCCGCCTCCTGAAGAACGGCCTCGTCGTCGTCGACGGCCTCGAACCCGGCGGCGGCCCCGAGCGCAAGCGGTACGCGATCACCGACGCCGGCATCACCGATGTCGCCGCGTGGCTCGCGACCCCCGAGAAGCCGGAGCCGTACCTCCAGTCCACGCTCTACACCAAGGTCGTCCTCGCCCTGATGACCGGCCGCGGGGCCGCCGAGCTGCTCGACACCCAGCGGGCCGAGCACCTGCGCCTGATGCGCGAGCTCACCCGCCGCAAGAAGGACGGCGACCTCGCCGACCAGCTCATCTGCGACCACGCCCTCTTCCACCTGGAGGCGGACCTGCGCTGGCTGGAACTGACCGCAGCCCGCCTCGACCGGCTCGCCGAGGAGGTCCGCCGATGACCGGCGCACCCCTCCTCCGCGCCACCGGACTCTCCAAGGCGTACGGCCCCACGCCGGCGCTCTCCGGAGCGGACTTCGCCCTGCGCGCCGGTGAGGTCGTCGCCGTCATGGGCCCCTCCGGCTCCGGCAAGTCCACCCTGCTGCACTGCCTCGCCGGCATCGTCCGCCCCGACGCGGGCACCCTCGCCTACGACGGGCGCGACCTCACCGCCCTCTCGGACTCCGCGCGCAGCACCCTGCGCCGTACCGACTTCGGCTTCGTCTTCCAGTTCGGCCAGCTCGTCCCCGAGCTGACCTGCGCGGAGAACGTGGCCCTGCCGCTCCGGCTCAACGGCGAGAAGCGGAAGGCCGCCGAGGCCCGGGCCGTCGAATGGCTCGCCCGCCTGGAGGTCGACGACACCGCGGGCAAGCGCCCCGGCGAGATATCCGGCGGCCAGGGCCAGCGCGTGGCCGTGGCCCGCGCCCTCGTCACCGCGCCCCGCGTGATCTTCGCCGACGAACCGACCGGCGCCCTCGACTCCCTCAACGGCGAACGGGTCATGCGGCTGCTCACCGACGCCTCCCGGGACACCGGCGCCGCCGTCGTCCTCGTCACCCACGAGGCCCGCGTCGCCGCCTGGTCCGACCGCGAGGTCGTCGTCCGCGACGGCTCGGTCCGCGACACGGAGTGGGCCGCGTGAGCCCGGCCGCCTGGGCCCGCGATCTGACCCTCGGCGCCCGCTTCGCCGCCACCGGCGGCCGTTCCGGGCTGCTCCGCACGCTGCTCACCGCGGCCGGTGTCGGCTTCGGCGTCGCCCTGCTCCTGCTCGCCTCCTCGCTGCCGAACATGCTGTTCCAGCGGGAGGTGCGGGAGGCGGCCCGCGCCGCCGACGCCGCCCACGAGGTCACCGACCCCCGCCCCGACACCTTCCTCCACTACACCCAGCACAGCTCCTTCCGGGGCGCCGGCCTCACCGGTCTGCTGCTGAAGCCGGAGGGGCCGAAGGCCCCGGTGCCGCCCGGGACGAAGGGCGTGCCCGCCGAGGGCGAGATGCTGGTCTCCCCCGCCCTCGCCGAACTGCTCGACTCCCCCGACGGCGCCCTCCTGAAGGAGCGGCTCCCCTACAAGGTCGCCGGGACGATCGGCGAGGCCGGCCTGATCGGTCCGAACGAGCTGCGGTACGTCGCCCACGCCGGCTTCCTCACCACCGACAACTACGACGGGCGCGCCGAGCGCTACGGCTGGTCGGTGCCCGAGGAGCCGATGAACGCCTTCCTGCTCCTCCTCGTCGTCATCGCGTACGTGGTGCTCCTCCTGCCGGTGCTGGTCTTCATCGCGACGGCCGCCCGCTTCGGCGGCGAGCAGCGCGACCGCCGGCTCGCCGCGCTCCGGCTCGTCGGCGCGGACAACGCCACCACCCGGCGGATCGCGGCCGGCGAATCGCTCGCCGGCGCGCTGCTCGGACTCGCCGTCGGCGCCGGGCTCTTCCTGGTGGCCCGGCAGTTCGCGGGCGCCGTCGAGATCTGGGACGTCAACGCCTTCCCGTCCGACGTCGTCCCGCACACCGCGCTCGCCCTGCTGGTCCTCGCCGTGGTGCCGGTCTCCTCCGTCCTGGTCACCCTGCTCGCCCTGCGCGGAGTGGCGATCGAGCCGCTGGGCGTGGTCCGCACGGCCACCCCGCGCCGCCGCCGGCTCTGGTGGCGGCTGCTGATCATGGCCGCCGGGGCCGCGCTGCTCGCCCCGACGATCGGCGGCATCCGGATGGACGACACGGCGATCGACACCGCCACCATCGGCGGCGGCACCGTCCTCGTGCTCATCGGCCTCACCGGCCTGCTGCCGTGGCTCGTCGAGGCCTCGGTGAAGCGGCTCAGGGGTGGTCCGGTCTCCTGGCAGCTCGCCGTCCGCCGGCTCCAGCTCTCCAGCGGCACGGCGGCCCGAGCGGTCAGCGGGATCGTCGTCGCGGCGGCCGGCGCGATCGCCCTCCAGATGCTCTTCCAGGCGATGGAGAGCGACTTCACCTCCTCCACCGGCCATGACACCACCCGCGCCCAGCTCCACACCTCGCTGGACGCCCGGAACGGCGACGAGGCGCGGCGGACCATCGACCGGCTCTCCTCCGTCGACGGCGTGACCGGGACGATCGGCACGACCACATCGCACGTCTTTCGGCCGGGCCCGCTGAAGCCGGGCGAGGACTTCGCGCCGATCACCCCGATCGCCGTCGGCGACTGCGCCTCGCTGCGCGAGTTCGCCACGCTGCCCTCCTGCGCGGACGGCGACGCCTTCGTGGTCCTGCCGCCGAAGGGCGCCACCGACGCCCCCGACGCCGACTGGATCCGCAGGACCGCCCGGGCCGGCGCGCAGGTCGCGCTGCGCGACCCGCAGGAGCACAAGGGCTCCGTGCCGCTGTGGCGGGTCCCCGGCGACGCCCTGAGCGTGACCGCCCGCCGCGACCCGGCCGGCCTGCACTTCTACGGTCTGCTGACCACCCCGGGGGCGATCGACGCGGTCCGCCTCGACGACCCGCAGGCCGAGGTGATGGTCCGGTTCGACCCGGCCGTCCCCGACGCCCCCGAGCGGGTACGGAACGCGGCCCTGGCGATCGACCCGACCGCCACGGTCCGCGGGCTGAGCGACACCGAGCAGAGCTCCCGCTTCGCCAGCGTCCGCACCGGCATCCTCGTCGGCTCGACCCTCACCATGCTGCTGGTGGCGGCCTCTCTGCTGGTGGCGACGCTGGAGCAGCTGCGCGACCGCAAGCGGCTGCTCTCCTCGCTGGTCGCCTTCGGCACCCGCCGCGCCACCCTGAGCTGGTCGGTGCTGTGGCAGACGGCGGTGCCGATCGCCGTCGGCCTGGGCCTCGCGGTGGCGGGCGGCCTCGGTCTCGGCTCGGTCCTGCTGGCGATGACGGGCCAGCCGATCCAGGACTGGTGGGTCTTCCTGCCAGTCGTCGGGATCGGCGCGGCGCTGATCGCAGCGGTGACCCTGCTCAGCCTGCCGCTGCTCTGGCGGCTGATGCGCGCGGACGGCCTGCGCACCGAGTAACCCGCCGGTCGGATGTACGAGACGCGGAGCGCGGGTTCCCGACACCGGGGGGTTTCGGGAACCCGCGCTTTCGTGCGTCCTCGGGGCGGTGGAGGCAGGAGCACCGCGGGACGGCGAGGGCGGGTGTCCCACGGCGCGCAGGGCTCAGGCGTCCCGCAGGGCGGCAGGGGTCAGGCGTCCCGCAGGGCGGCAGGGGTCAGGCGTCCCGCAGGACGGCGGGGTCAGGCGTCCGCGCCCAGCACCCGTACGGGGAGGGCGGCCAGTTCCTCGCGCAGTGCCTCGGCGAGCTCCTCGTACTCGGACTGGCGGGCCGCGCCGGCCCGCATCGCGAGGGCGACCCGGCGGGTGGGCGCGGGCTCGGCGAAGGCGCCGGTCCACAGGGCGGTGTTGCGGGCGGTCTCGACGGTGACGGCGGTGCGCGGCAGCAGCGTCACGCCGAGCCCGCCGGCCACCAGCTGCACGAGGGTGGCGAGTCCGGCGGCGGTGGTGGTGACCTCGGGCCCGTCCACCCGCCCGGCCTCGCGGCAGATGTCGAGGGCCTGGTCGCGCAGGCAGTGCCCCTCGTCGAGGAGGAGCAGCCGCTGTTCCTTCAGGGCGTCGCGCGGGATGCCGTCCCGGCCGGCCAGCGGATGCCCCTGCGGGGTGACGAGCACGAAGTCCTCGTCGAAGAGCGGCAGCTCGCTGACGCCGGGCACCCCGAGGGGGACGGCGAGCAGCAGCAGGTCGAGCCGGCCGGCGGCGAGCCCTTCGAGGAGGGTGGCGGTCTGCTCCTCGTGGACCTGGAGGTCGAGGTCGGGGTAGCGGCGGTGGACGAGCCGCAGGACGTCGGGGAGGAGATAGGGGGCGACGGTGGGGATGACCCCGAGCCGCAGCACCCCGGTGAAGGGCGCCTGGGCGCCCTCGGCCTCCTCCATCAGCTCGGCGACGGCGTCGAGGACGGCCCGGGCGCGGACCGCGAGCCGTTCACCGGCGGGCGAGAGCAGCACCTTGCGGGTGGTCCGCTCCAGGAGCTGGACACCGAGTGCCTCTTCGAGTGCCGAAACCGCGCCCGAGAGCGCGGGCTGGCTCATGCCGATGGCGGCCGCCGCGTCCCGGAAGTGCAGATGCTCGGCGACCGCCGCGAACGCTCTGAGCTGGGAGAGGCTGGGCTGCTTGGCCCGCTGGGAGGAGTGCTGGGGGACGTACGGGGATGCCACTGATAACCACCTTCGATCAACACGACCCACTCTAGCTATTTCCCTGATCAATGCACTGCGTGCCATGCTGTGATCCGTCCAACCCCTCATGGAAGCCCCCAAAAGGGACCCTTCCGAGCTGCAAGGAGAGCGCGTGCTCACTGTCGGCAACCAGTTCCCCACCTACGACCTGACCGCCTGCGTGTCGCTGGAGAGCGGCAAGGAGTTCGCGCAGATCGACCACAAGTCCTACGAGGGCAAGTGGCGCGTGGTGTTCTTCTGGCCGAAGGACTTCACCTTCGTCTGCCCGACCGAGATCGCCGCCTTCGGCAAGCTGAACGACGAGTTCGCGGACCGCGACGCGCAGATCCTCGGCGTCTCCGGCGACTCCGAGTTCGTCCACCACGCCTGGCGCAAGGACCACGCCGACCTGCGTGACCTGCCCTTCCCGATGCTCGCCGACTCGAAGCACGAGCTCATGAGCGACTGCGGCGTGCGCGGCGAGGACGGCTTCGCCCAGCGTGCCGTCTTCATCGTGGACCCGAACAACGAGATCCAGTTCACCATGGTGACCGCCGGTTCCGTGGGCCGTAACCCCAAGGAGGTCCTGCGGGTCCTCGACGCCCTGCAGACCGACGAGCTCTGCCCCTGCAACTGGAGCAAGGGCGAGGACACCCTGGACGCCGGCAAGCTCCTGGCCGGTGAGTGAGCATGGCCCTCGATGAGCTCAAGTCCGCCGTACCGGACTTCGCCAAGGACCTGAAGCTGAACCTCGGTTCGGTCATCGGCAACAGTGAGCTCCCGCAGCAGCAGCTGTGGGGCACCGTGCTGGCCTGCGCGATCGCCTCGCGCTCGCCGAGGGTGCTGAAGGAGCTGGAGCCCGAGGCGCAGGCGAACCTGAAGCCCGAGGCGTACCAGGCCGCCAAGTCCGCCGCCGCGATCATGGCGATGAACAACGTCTTCTACCGGACCCGGCACCTGCTGTCGGACCCCGAGTACGGGACGATGCGGGCCGGTCTGCGGATGAACGTCATCGGCAACCCGGGCGTCGAGAAGGTCGACTTCGAGCTCTGGTCGCTCGCAGTCTCCGCGATCAACGGCTGCGGCCAGTGCCTGGACTCGCACGAGCAGGTCCTGCGCAAGGCCGGCGTCGACCGCGAGACGATCCAGGAGGCGTTCAAGATCGCCGCGGTGATCCAGGCGGTCGCCGTCACCCTGGACGCCGAGGCCGTCCTCGCCGAGTAGTCGGCACGAGCACGACGAAGGGCCCCGGAGCGGACGACCGCTCCGGGGCCCTTCGTCGTGCTCCCGCTACTTCTTGAGCTCCGCGAGGAGCGCGAGGACGTCCTGGGTCATGGGCACGTCGATCCCCGAGAGGTCCGGCGCGCCCTCGCCGGGCTCTCCGTCCTCGTTCTCGTAGTAGCTGCGGTAGATGTCGATCTGCACCACCGCCTGCCCGTCGAGCACCAGCATCGCGCCGCCGTCCTCGCCCCGGTCGCCGAAGAACGCCCGCTCGCCGACGCCGGAGACCGGCAGGATCAGGTCGGAGTGCTTCGCGCGCGCGTCGAACTCGACCTCGGGGTCGATCTTCTTGTGCAGGGTGTACGAGACGGTGGCGCTCTGCTGCCGCTCGCCCTCGCCGAAGTTGATGTAGCAGGAGCTCTCGCTGAGGGCCGGTTCGTCGAGGAAGCGGCCGGGACCGCCCTCGATCCGCTCGCCGAGGACCAGGGCCATGGCCTTCATCCGCGCGGCGTCGCAGAACGCCTCGACCGGCTTGTACCCGCCCAGGTCCACGCCCTCGTCCCGCTGCGCCAGGCCGTACGCGTACAGCCCCGCGCCCCACAGGGCGGAGGCGACCAGCGCGCCGCCGAGCCCCCACAGCCAGGGCCTGCGGCCGCGCGGCGGGCGCGGCTCGCCCTCCTCCGCCGGCACCTCGGCCGTCCCGAAGGGGGCGCCGTCCACCAGTTCGGGTTCGGAGATCACGCCTTGCCCTTCCGCTCCGGCGAACCGGGCGCCGGGGTGGGCGCCACCTCGAAGGCGGTCGCGCCGCGCGGCTCGGGAGAGGTGAGCAGTGCCGGTTCCTGACTCCACGCCTTGAGGTAGCCGACGACGGTGTTGGTGACCGCGACGAGCGGGACGGCGACGACGGCACCGCCGATGCCGGCGGTCAGCCCGCCCGCGGCGACCGCGAGGACCACGGCGAGCGGGTGGACGCGGACGGCCCGGCCGAGGATGAACGGCTGGAGGACGTGGCCCTCGATCTGCTGCACGGCGAGGACCACGACGAGCACCATCAGCGCGGTGAACACGCCGTTGGTGACGAGGGCGACGAGCACCGCGAGGGCGCCGGAGATGACGGCGCCGACGAGCGGGATGAAGGCGAAGAGGAAGATGAAGACGGCGAGCGGGACCGCCATCGGCACGTCGAGGAAGTAGAGCCCGAGGCCGATGAAGACCGCGTCGATGAGGGCGACCAGGACGGTGCCGCGCACATAGGCGGTGAGGGTGCGCCAGGCGCGCGGACCGGCTCCGGCGACGCCGGGACGGGCCTGCGCCGGGACCAGTTTCAGCGTCCACTCCCAGACCTTCTTGCCGTCGTAGAGCAGGAAGAGGGTGGAGAACATGGCGAGCAGGATGCCGGTCATCGTCTCGACGACGACGGTCACGCCCTGGAGGCCGAAGGAGGTGATCTGTTCGGCGTTGGCGCCGATGGTGTCGCTGAGGTTCTTGGCGATGTCGTTGATCTGGCGCTCGGTCACGTGGAACGGGCTGTCCAGGAGCCAGCGCTTGAGTTCCTCGATGCCGTCCCTGACCCGGTCGGTGAGGGTGTCGACGTTGTCCATCACCTGCCAGACCACGAACCAGCCGACCAGGCCCATCACGACGAAGCCGGAGATGGCGGTGATGGCGGTGGCGAGCCCGCGCGGCACGCCCATGGTCCGCAGCCGGGCGACGGTCGGCTGGAGCAGGGCGGTGACGAGCAGCGCGGCGACGAAGGCGAGGACGACGAGCTGGACGGAGCTGATGACCCGCATCAGCACCCAGACCGTGCCGGCGAGGACGAGCAGCCGCCAGCCGGCCTCGCCGGCGACCCGCAGACCCCAGGGGATGGCGGAGACCGGGTCGGGCCGGGCGGGGACGGCGGGCGCGTAGGCGGGCGGGGCGGGGACGACGGCGCGGTCCTCCGGGAAGCCGCCCTCGGCGGCACCCTCCGGACCCGCACCGGCGGCGGGGGCCCCGGCCGGCTCGGCGGCAGGCGCCGCCGGTCGCGCTCCCCTCGGTCCGGCCTCCTCGGGCCGGTCGGCCTCGGCGCGCCGGGCGTCCAGCTCGCTACCGATGCGGCTGATGCCCTCCCCGAGCCGGCTCACCCATCGTGGCAGTCTTGACATCTCGTCCTTCTTCCCCCCGTTCGGTCCCTGGCAACCTACACGCCGGAAGCCCCGCACCGTAGGACGGTGCGGGGCTTCCGGAGGTTGAGCGCGCGCCGGTCTAGTACCAGCGGTTGGCCTGCCAGAACGACCAGGCGCCGCAGGGGCTGCCGTAGCGGCCGTTCATGTAGCTGAGACCCCACTTGATCTGGGTGGCGGGGTTGGTCTGCCAGTCGGCGCCGGCCGAGGACATCTTGTGGCCCGGCAGCGCCTGGACGAGGCCGTAGGCGCCGGAGGACGGGTTCTGCGCCCGGTAGTTCCAGCCGGACTCGTGGTCGATGATGTTGCTGAAGCACTGGAACTGCGAGGCCGGGATCATCTGGCGGGCGATCGCCTTGACCTCGGAGATGGAGTACGAGCCCTGGGCGGAGAAGCTCGACGCGTCGCGGACGCTGTCGCGACTGGCGCGCTCGGCCGCCTCCTTCTCGCGGGCCTCGCGCTCGGCGCGCTCCTCGGCTTCCTTCTTCTCCTGCTCCGCCTTCTCGTCCGCGGCCTTCTTCTTGGCCTCGGCGTCCTTGGCGGCCTTGAAGCGGGCGGCCTCCTCGGCTCCCTTGCGGGCGGTGGCGTCCGCGGCGGCGGCCTGGACGTCGGCCTGCTCCGCGAGGGAGGCGACCTGCACCTGCGCCTGCGCGCCGGCGGGGATGTCCGCGAGCAGCGTGCTGTCGGCCGCGGCGGCCTCGAAGTTGTCGTCAGAGGTGGCCTGGGCGGCGTTGCCCGTGGCAACTCCGACGACGGCGCCGACGGTGGTGACCGCAGTGGCTGACGCCACCGCGAATCCCCGGACCGAGATCCGGCTCACACGGTTTCCTTCCAGCATCCCCCGCAGCGGTGACCACGCGGGCGAAATCGTGCCCCTCGCGCTGGTCTTCGTCGTACCGGGTCACAGAAGACACGGGCCCGTGGTGCTGTGGGCGGCATACGGCGTCGATTGTGGAGTTGTGCGGTGCTGCTGCGCGCCTTCGAACGCTCGAAGGTGCACGGGTGCCGTATGCGGGGCCTGACGGAAGCAAGACTCTGCCGGACGCGGACGCCGCGAGGCAATTCTGTGTTGCGTGTGAAAGCTCACACCCCGGCGGGCGCCTGTGTTTTGACGGATGTTGCGGACACGGGGGCGCCGCCCGGCTAAGCTCCTGCGCTTCGCCGGGCGGCGCCAACTCCCGTACGGGAGCTAAAGAGTACGAATCGGACCTCTGCTCCTTACAGGTGTCCGTCCTCCAGCATCTCGGTGACCAGGGCCGCGATCTGGGACCGCTCCGAGCGGGTCAGGGTGATGTGCGCGAAGAGCGGATGCCCCTTCAGCTTCTCGACCACGGCGACGACTCCGTCGTACCGCCCCACCCGCAGGTTGTCCCGCTGGGCCACGTCATGGGTGAGGACCACCCGCGAGTTCGCCCCGATACGGGACAGAACGGTCAGCAGGACGTTCCGCTCCAGGGACTGGGCCTCGTCCACGATGACGAACGCGTCGTGGAGGGAACGGCCCCGGATGTGGGTGAGCGGCAGGACCTCCAGCATCCCCCGGGACAGCACCTCCTCGATCACCTCGCGGCCGGCGACGGCCGAGAGCGTGTCGAAGACCGCCTGCGCCCACGGGCTCATCTTCTCCGACTCGCTGCCCGGCAGATAGCCGAGGTCCTGGCCGCCGACCGCGTACAGCGGACGGAAGACCATCACCTTCTGGTGCTGCCGGCGCTCCAGGACGGCCTCCAGGCCCGCGCAGAGCGCGAGCGCGGACTTGCCGGTGCCGGCCCGGCCGCCCATCGAGATGATCCCGACCTCCGGGTCGAGGAGCAGGTCGAGCGCGATCCGCTGCTCGGCGCTGCGGCCCCGGATCCCGAACGCCTCCCGGTCGCCGCGGACCAGCCGCACGTTCCCGTCGGCGCCGATCCTGCCGAGCGCCTTGCCGCGCTCCGACTGGAGCACCAGGCCGGTGTGCACGGGCAGCTCGGACGCCTCCGGCACGTACAGCCGCTCCTGGTCGTACAGGAGGTCGATCTGCTCGGCGGAGAGGCTCAGCTCGGACATCCCGTTCCACCCGTCGGTGTCCGTGATGGCGAGCTCCGCGCGGTACTCCTCGGCGAGCAGGCCCACCGAGGACGCCTTGATGCGCAGCGGCAGGTCCTTGGAGACGACGGTGACGTCGTACCCCTCCGCCTGGAGGTTCCGCGCGACCGCGAGGATCCGGGAGTCGTTGTCCCCCAGCCGGTAGCCGGCCGGGAGGATGCCGGGGTCGGAGTGGTTGAGCTCGACCCTCAGCGTGCCGCCGAGCTCCCCGACGGGGAGGGGGGCGTCCAGGCGTCCGTACCTGACCCGGAAGTCGTCCAGCAGGCGCAGTGCCTGGCGGGCGAAGTAGCCGAGCTCGGGGTGATGCCTCTTCGCCTCCAGCTCCGTCACCACCACGATGGGGAGCACGACCTCGTGCTCCTCGAAGCGGGACATCGCCTTGGGGTCGGCGAGCAGGACGCTGGTGTCGAGAACATAGGTGCGCCGGTCGGAAAGGCGGCGCTTCGTGCTGGTCACCACGGAAGGACAGACCCCCTCTGAAGACCCGAAAAAGGCCGGGGTGCGACGGAATCACCGTTGTCGCGGCGGAATGGGACCGGGATCGGACCGCCCTGCGCGGGCCGAACTCCGGCCCTCCGCTTCTCCCGTACGTGTCCCGCACGGTCGTCCTGGTGCAAGGGGCCTCCCGGGTGGCGGTCTCCGTGCCGCTCACTTCACCAGGGTTATGCCCTCGAACACTCCCGGCCATGCCAGGGCATATGACGGCGTGTGCGTGAACGTGCGGTGACGCCCCCGGGACCTGACCTCGGACGGAGGGGGTGGGGCCTCAGGAGCCGTAGCGCCGGTGCCGGGCGGCGTAGTCGCGCAGCGCCCGCAGGAAGTCGACCTTGCGGAAGGCCGGCCAGTGGACCTCGCAGAAGTAGTACTCGGAGTGCGCGCTCTGCCACAGCATGAAACCGGACAGGCGCTGCTCGCCGCTGGTGCGGATCACCAGATCCGGGTCGGGCTGCCCGCGCGTGTACAGGTGCTCGGAGATCAGGTCGATGGAGACGGTCTCGGCCAGCTCCTCGAAGCTGGTGCCGCGCTCGGCGTGGTCCAGGAGGAGCGAGCGGACCGCGTCCGCGATCTCCTGCCGGCCGCCGTAGCCGACGGCGACGTTGACGAGTATCCCGGCGTTGCCCCGGGTGGACTCCTCGGCCTCCTTGAGGACCCTCTGGGTCCGGGCGGGCAGCAGGTCCATGGTGCCCACGTGGTGCACCCGCCAGCGCCCGTCCGAGGCGAGCGCCTTCACCGCGTCCTCGATGATCCCGAGCAGCGGGACCAGCTGCGCCTCGGGGCGGCTCAGGTTGTCCGTGGAGAGCATCCAGAGCGTCACGACCTCGACGTCCGTCTCGGCGCACCAGCCGAGCAGCTCCCGGATCTTGTCCGCGCCGGCCTTGTGTCCCTGCTCGGGAGTGCCGCCGGACGCCTTCGCCCAGCGCCGGTTGCCGTCGAGGATGACCCCGATGTGCTTGGGCACCTGATCGTGGTCGAGACGGCCTTCCACCCGGCGTGCGTAGAGCCCGTACACCAGGTCGCGCAGGTTCACTGTTCTTTACCCTCCATGGGCGGGCGGATCGCAAGCCGCCACACTACTGCGGCCGGATGAAGCGTCCCAGTCCGGGCGTGTCACAACTCCCCACGGGAGTGTCACAAGTCCGTGATAAGCCTGGATACGTGACTGATTCCCCCCTCTACCGCGCCGCCGCGGAGCGCTACGACTCCATGGAGTACCGCCGCTCGGGCCGCAGCGGGCTCAAGCTCCCCGCCGTCTCCCTGGGCCTGTGGCACAACTTCGGCGACGACCGGACACTCGACTCCCAGCGGGCGATCCTGCGCCGCGCCTTCGACCTCGGCGTCACCCACTTCGACCTGGCGAACAACTACGGCCCGCCGCCCGGCTCGGCCGAGCTGAACTTCGGCAAGATCTTCGCCCAGGACTTCGCCCCCTACCGGGACGAGCTGATCATCTCGACCAAGGCCGGATACGAGATGCACCCCGGCCCGTACGGCGAGTGGGGCTCCCGCAAGTACCTGCTGTCCTCGCTCGACGCCTCCCTGAAGCGGATGGGCCTCGACCACGTCGACATCTTCTACTCGCACCGCTTCGACCCGGAGACCCCGCTGGAGGAGACCATGGGGGCGCTCGCCTCCGCGGTCCGGCAGGGCAAGGCGCTGTACGTCGGCGTCTCCTCGTACAACGCGGAGCAGACCGCCGAGGCCGCCCGCCTGCTGAAGGAGATGGGCGTCCCGGCCCTGATCCACCAGCCCTCGTACTCGATGATCAACCGCTGGACCGAGGACGACCGGCTGCTCGACACCCTGGAGACGGCAGGCATGGGCTGCATCTCCTTCGTGCCGCTCGCCCAGGGCCTGCTCACCAACAAGTACCTGAAGGGCGTCCCGGAGGGCTCCCGCGCCACCCAGGGCAAGTCCCTCGACCCGAACCTGCTCTCCGAGGAGGTGCTGCGCCGGCTCCACGGCCTCGCCGGGATCGCCGAGCGTCGCGGGCAGTCGCTGGCCCAGCTGGCGCTGAAGTGGGTGCTGCGGGACCCGCGGATGACCTCGGCCCTGATCGGCGCGTCGAGCGTCGGGCAGCTGGAGGAGAACGTGGCCGCGCTGGCCTCCGCCCCGCTCACGGACGCGGAGCTGAAGGAGATCGACTCCTTCGCCGTCGACACCGCCGGCACCAACATCTGGGCCGGACGGGGCTGACCCGCACGGGTCACGACGCACCGGGAAAGAAAAAACGGGCCGGTCCGTGGGGGGGATACGGACCGGCCCGAGGGGGGGGTTCCACCATAACCCTTCAATAGTCGGGCTGCGCGCCACGTGCGCCGGGCGAAGCCGTCGGATTTCCCCGGATCCCAGGCGGCACAAGGGTTCCAGCCCTCTGTGGCGGGTTTGCGCCCCGGCGTGGCGGCGGACTTCCGTCCCTCCGACGGGGGAACGCCCGGTGCCCGCCCCGCGTTGACGCCGCGGCTGGTGGACGCGGGTGGAGTGGCGCTCCGCGACGACGCCATGGCGCTGCGCGTCCGGCCGGCCCTCCGGGGGGAGCCGGGGTCGGGCGCGGGTCAGGGGACGGCGGTGAAGGCGCCGAGGGCGAGGCCCAGGAGGGCGCCGGAGAGCATGAAGGGACCGAACGGGATCGCCGAGGAGCGCCCCGCCCGGCCGAGCAGGACACGCCCGAAGCCGTATCCCGCGCCCAGCAGGAAGCCCAGGAAGGCGCCGGTGAAGAGCACGCCCCAGCCGTACCAGCCGAGGGCGGCGCCCAGCGGCAGGGCCAGCTTCACGTCGCCGAAGCCGAGGCCCCGCGGGCTGATCAGGTGCAGCGCGAGATAGCCGCCGCCGAGCGCGAGGGCCCCGAGCAGCGCGTGGGCCCAGGACCCGGCGTCGTACGGGGCGAGCTCGGCGGCCCCCAGGAGCAGCGGCACGGCGAGCGCGAGCGGCAGCGTCAGCCCGTCCGGCAGCCGCTGCACCCGCACGTCGACGCAGGCGAGCAGCACCCCGAACGGCGCGGCGAGCAGCCAGACGGCGAGCTCGGGCCGGGGCCCACCGGTGGCCGCGGCGAGCAGCGCGCAGACCAGCGCGGTCAGCACCGGCACCGCGAACGGCGCCGGCGTCGTCGCGCAGGCGTCCCGCCCCGGCCCGCCGAGCCACCCGCGGGCCGGCCCGGCGAGCACGTGCCCCGCGGGGCACAGCTCGCGCCAGGCCTCCTCCGGCTCCACCGAGAGCCGGTACGCGGCCCGCGGCACCAGCAGCCCGACGGCGGCACCCCACAGGGCGGCGAGAGCGATCAGCGAGGCGTGCACGGGCCGACCTTAGGCCCTCCAGGGCGTCGGGGCCGGACCGGAGCGGTACGGCCCGGCCAGGACGTTGGGGTCGGCGTCATGGGGCGGAGCGGTACGGCCCGGCCAGGACGTTAAGGTCGGGGCCATGGGGCGGAGTTGGCGCGACGGGACGGGGTCACTGGCGGTACCGGGCGGCGCGGTGGTCCCGGTGGAGATCGCGGCCTCCTACCGGGCGCGGCGGCGCGGGCTGCTCGGGCGGGACGGGATCGCGGGAGCGATGCTCCTCACGCCGACGAGCAGCGTCCACACCTTCGGCATGCGCTTCCCGATCGACGTCGCCCACCTGGACCGGCACCTGCGGGTCCTCGCCGTGGTCACCATGCCTCCCGGCCGGCTCGGGGCGCTCCGGCTCCGCGCCCGCCACGTGCTGGAGGCGGAGGCGGGCGCGATGGCGGGATGGGGGCTGCGGCCGGGGGTGCGGGTGGCCGTGGAGCCTTCCGGCGGGGGCGGGGCCGGCGCCTGACGGTGGGGCGGGCGGCGTGACGGTGGGGCGGGGAGCCGGGGGTTCGACCGGGCCTGACGGGAGGGCCGGAGCCGCGGCTGACCGAGTCTGACGGTGAGGGCGGAAAGCCGGGGGCCCGACGGGAGGGGTCGGGGTCTTCCTGTGAGGGCCGTCAGGGCGGGCCCGAGCCCAGCAACGTGAGGGCGCCGTGGACCGCGGAGGCCATGGCGAGGACGACGAGGACCGTGACGGCGGTGCCGGTACGGCGGCGGGCGAGCGCGGCGGCGGGCGGGAGCAGCAGCCCGAAGGCGGGCATCATCAGGCGGGGCCGCGATCCGAAGTACGCGGCCCCCACCAGCGACACCACGACCACGCCGACGGTGTAGGCGAGCAGGGGCAGCGGCTGCCGCTGCCGTACGCAGAGCGCCACCAGCCACGCCAGGAGCGCCAGCGCCGCGCACAGGCCGAGGGAGGCGGGCCAGGGCAGGGAGGCGATGAAACGGGCGAGGGCGACCCCGCCGTCGATGGAGTTCCCCCAGGCCGCCTGGACGTCGAAGTACGCGGTGGCACTCGACTCGCGGACGCCGACGTACACGACGTACCCCAGCCAGCCGAGCGGCGCGAGGAGCACCCCGGCGACCGTCCGCCACGGCAGCCGCCGGTCCCGGACCAGGCTCACGACGGCGGTGACGCCGAGGGCGGCGATCAGCGCGGCGGCGGTCGGCCTGGTCAGCCCGGCGCACGCGCAGAGCAGCCCGGCGAGGATCCACCGGCCGCGCAGCACCGCGTACAGCGACCAGGCCGCGAGCGCGGTGAACAGCGTCTCGGTGTACGCCATCGACTGCACGAACGCGGTCGGGTACACGCCCCACAGCACCGCCAGCAGGACGCCGGCCCGCGCCGAGACGACGTGCTCGCCGCAGCGGAAGATCCCCCACGCGGCGGCGACCGACGCGGTCCAGGAGACGAGCAGTCCCGCCCCGGCGGCGTCGAGCGGCAGGACGGTGGAGAGGGCGCGTTCCAGGGCGGGGAGGAGCGGGAAGAACGCCAGGTCGGAGTGGACGTCCCCGTTCGGCAGCGTGATCTGGTACCCGTACCCCTGCTCGGCGATCCGCACGTACCAGACCGAGTCCCACCGCCCGCTCAGCCGGTGGAAGCCGTCCTTCCCGGTCGCGGCGGAGGCCACGGCGAGCGCGACGAGCCCGAGCAGCCGGGTGAGGGCGTAGCCGCCGAGGGCGAGGAGGAGCGGGGACGGGGGTGGAGATGGAGATGGGGACGGGGTTGGGGATGGGACAGGGGGTCGGGCCGGGGAAGGGGGTCGGCTGGTCGGCGGGGGCATGGGCCCGATTATCCCGAGGCGGGCGGAAGGCTTCCGACGCGGCCCGGACGGCTTCGACGCGCCCGTCGGCCTGCGGCGTCCGCCGTTCCGTACCGCCTACGCCAGGAGGCGGGCGACCGTGACGGTGGCGGCGACGAGGAGCAGCGCGACGGCGGCCAGCTGCCAGGTGCGGCGCCAGGAGCGCAGCGGGACGACCCGGGGCGCGGCCCCGCCCGGGATCACGATGTACACGCGGTGGGGGTGCGCGTCGTGCGTGACGCGGGCCAGTGACAGGTGGCGCACGGCGACGCGGCGGCCGACCTCGCCGTCGTGGACCGCGAGGCGGGGCTTCAGGAAGGCGGCGGCCTCCGGGTCGGTGTCCTCCCCGGCCACCGGGACGGCCTCCTCGCCGACGAGGTCGACACGGGCCCAGGCGTCGTACTCGTTCGTCCACCCGAAGGCCCGGGCGGGCAGGGACGAGGTCTCCTTGATCGCGTCCACGACGGGCTCGCGGGCGATGACCCCCTCGGTCCACTCCACGTATCTGCCGGTGCCGCCGCAGAAGCCGTGGCTCACCGTGCCTGCCCCCGCGCAGTCCGGGCAGGGACGGGACCCGCTCCCGCCGCAGACCGAGCACTTCCGCGGACCGACCCCCCGGCACTTCGCGCACGCCGCGTCCTCCGCCCCGCACCGCCGGCAGCGGACCCGGACCGCCGTCTCGCCCTCGGGCCGGTCCGCCGCCTCGCGGGCGCGCTTGCCCGAGCCCTCGCAGCTGAGGCAGCAGAGGCCTTCCTTGCAGGCCGCGCAGGGCACGGACGGCGGACAGTGCACGTCCCCGGCGCCCCGGCAGCGCGCGCAGTGCTGCCGGCCGTTGGCGCACACCGCACAGGCCCGGGCCTCCACCGAACCGCGCCGCACCAGCAGCAGGGTCGAGCGGGTCCCGGGGTCGGCGGGGGCCGGCAGCGCGTACCGGTCGATGTCGTCGTACGCGGGCCGGTCCGACAGGTCGAGGACGCCCCGGTGGAAACCGGGGCGCTCCTCGCGGGACTCGACGCAGCGGACTATCTCCCCGTCTACGAGCAGATGCCGGGTGATGCGGGCGCCCTGCGCCGGAAAGACCGCGCCGTCCGCCCCGGCGCCTCCGAGACTGCGCCGTACCGCCGCCAGGATGTCGTCTTCGCTCAGCACGCCTCGGCCTCCAGGGACCCTCGGATGACCCCGGGACGCTACCCAGCCGCCGTGCCCGTGAAGCCCCGTCCGTACGTCAGCCCTGCGGCCTCATGCGCTCGAACCGCTCGGCCATGACGGGGCCGAGATGCCCGACGATGCCGTGCCCGGGCTCCTGCGGGGAGGGCAGGTCGCCGAGGAACGAGGTGACGATGACCTCGTCGACTCCGGTGTCGCCGCGACAGCACCGCTCCTCCAGGAAGGCGAGGGTGCGCCGCCAGTCCGGCTCCGCCTCCTCCGCCAGATAGGAGCCGACCGTGCTCTGGACGACGTCCCAGAAGAAGACGTGCGGCAGGACGCCGCCCTGCCCGAAGACATGCCTGTCGTACGCGCCCTGGAATCCGGGCACGTGGACGACGAGGTCGTGGACGAGCTGCACACCGGGTGCGGTGTCGGCCGCGGCGGGCCCGCCGGGTGCGGAGCCGGCTCCGCCGGGTGTGGTGGAGGCGGATGCGGTGGAAGCGGATGTGGTGGAGGCGGATGTGGTGGAGGCGGGTCTGAGAGGCGGGGAGTCGGCTCCGCCGGGTGTGGCGGCGGGTCCGCCGGGTGTGGTGTCGGCTCCGCCGGGTGAGGTGTCGGGTCTGTCGGTCGTGGTCTGAGGACTGGTGTGCTGCATCGCGGCCCTGCCCCGGGACGTTGTGGTGTTTCGGTCCAGAATGCTCCTCCCCCGACCTCCCGTCCTGACACTTTTACGCATTCCTGGGGACAACTTTCGGCTGGTTTTCCACAGGGGGTGCGAAGTGTCGCTCTTCCGTGGATCGTTGCGCGTATGTACGAGTTGGCGATCCTCGCCCGGGGCGGGGTGCTCCTGACGGTCTGGGCGCTCGCGGCGGGCTGGCCGCCGGGCCGGCTCGCCGCGCGCCTGCGGCGGGACGGCTGGCAGCGGATCTGCCGGGGAGCCTGGGCGGCGCCCGGCAAGGAGACGGACTGGCGGGTCAGGGAGACCGCGCTCCAACTGCTGCGGCCGCGCCGGGTCTGCAGCCACGGCACGGCGGCCCGGCTCCACCGGATCGAGCTCCTCGCCGCCCCTGCCGCCCCTCCCGGATCCCGGGCGTCCCTCCCGCCGGAGGACGTGTGCCTGCGCCGGGGTCTGCGGGCGACGACGGCCGCGCGGACGGTCGCCGACCTGATACGGACGTGCGGGAGCAGGGAGGAGGCGGTGGTGGCGGCGGACTCGGCACTGGCCCGCCGGGTCGTCGAGGGCGTCCGCAGGGACCCGCCGGTCCGGTACGGGGACCTGGCCGCGCAGTTGGCCGTCCGCCGCCCGGGCGCCCCGCGCGCCCGCGCGTGGCTCCCGCTGGTGAACCCCGCCGCCGGCTCCCCGGCGGAGACGGTCGCCCGCCTGCGGATGGCCGACGCCGGGCTCCTCCCGGAGTGCCAGCCGCGCCTGCGTACGCCCGGGGGCCGCGTCCTCCACCCGGACTTCCTCTTCCGCGCGGCGGGCCTCGCGGTGGAGGTGGAGGGGTACGCGTACCACGGCACGCGCCGGGCCCACGAGCGGGACATCGCCCGCTTCAACGCGCTCCAGTCCTGCCCGGAGGTCCGCCGGGTGCTGCGCTTCACCGCCCGGGAGGTCTTCACGCACCCGGCCAGGACGACGGCGGCGGTACGGGCGGCGCTGGCGGACCTCGGCGGGTGAGGGGGGAGGGAGAGAGGGGTGCGTGCGGCGGGTGGGCGCGGTGGGTGCGACGCGTGGGGAGCGTGGGGCGCACGAGGGGCGCACGAGGCCCCAACCCCCGCTCCCACCCCCGCATTTGAGCCAGCTGAATCCGGTCCTTACTCCGCTAGAGTGAGCCACCGGTTCACTGGGGAAGGGGAAGGGGACGCGCATGGCACGTCACAACCCGGTAGAGGTACAGATCCACACCGGGTCTTTATGGGTCGGCGGTGACGCCTACCCCCTGCGAAACATCTCCCACGTGGGACAGCGCCGCCTCGTACCCGTGAAGAAGAAGATCGGCAAGGATCTGGTCGTCGGCATCGCCCGGATCTGGCTCGTCGCCGCCATCGGCGCGGCCATCGCGAGCTCCCTCAAGAACGACCTGTTCTACCTGCCGGTCGTGATCATCGTCGGCCTCATGATCTGGCGGCTCGTCGCCAAGGTGCGGCAGCCGGACCTCCCGGTCCTCTACGGCCTGATCGTGAACACGGCGGGCACCCAGCGGGACACCGTCTGGAGCACCGAGAAGGCCGAGATCGACCACCTCGTCCTGGAGATCACCAAGGCGATCGGCAAGCCGGACGAGGCCCAGAAGGTCTTCTACGTCCAGCACGCCGTGCACCACGGGGACATCATCCAGCAGTACGGCGCCAACAGCATCGGACAGGCCAACCACTTCGGCCACGGCAACATCCAGGCGGGATGACGATGAGCAGCGATCAGATCCACCAGTACGGCGCGGGCAGCATCGGCAGCGCGAACCACTCCGGCTCCGGCGACATCGTGGCCGGCGGCAAGACCGTCAACGCCGCGCCGGCCGCCCCGTCGACGGCACTCGACGAGCTCCTCGCGGCCATCGAAGGACTCCGCACCCACCTCGACGACACGCGCCGCGCGGAGCTCGACGCGGCGGCGGCGGACCTCGACCCCGGCGCCACCCGCGCCGAACTGGAGGGCCCGCTCACCCGCATCGCCGGCATCGCGGCGCTCGTGGGCACGGTGGGCGGCCCGGTCGTGGCCGCGGTCCAGGCGCTGCTGGCCGCGCTCGGCGCCGCCTGACGCGACGCGGCGAGGGGGCCGCCCGCCGGAACGAGCGACGGGCGGCCCTCCGTCCTCCTCACGGAGCGGCGGGCGGCGGAACGGTCCGCGGGAAGGAGATCTCCACGCGACGGTTCTTATTCCGCCCCTCCTCGGTGCGGTTGTCGGCGATCGGGTAGTCCTCGCTGTACCCGCGGATGTCGTACGCGGTCCCCGGCTCCAACTCCCGGGCGAGAACCTGCTGCACGGCGACGGCCCGCTCCTTGGAGAGCTTCAGCCCGTGCTCGTAGGTCCCAAGGTTGTCGGTGAACCCGAAGACGCGCACCTTCCCGGAGCCCTGCGTCCGCACCTCGCCGGCGATGGCGCGGATCCGCGCGGTCGCGGCGGGGCTGAGCTTGGCGCTGTTCTTCGCGAACAGCACCTCGGCCTGGAGCGCGAACGTCACGTCCACGTTCGTGTCCTCACGCCGCTGCTCGCCGCCCTCCTCCTCGACGATCTGCTTGATGTCGAGCACCTTCGCGGGCGCGAGCGTCGCCCCGTCGGGCAGCATCAGCCCGGGCGAGTTCGATTCGATGGCGGGCGGCGGCGAGGAACTGGTGCTGCCGGGCGGATCGTCCGCGACCGCGACGCCTCCCCCCGCGGCCCACACCGTGACGACCGCCACGGTCACCAGCGCGGCCAGTCTGCTTCGTCGCCCCGTAGTCGTCGTAGTCATGACGTCACCTCAGGACAGCTTGAGCGTGGCGGGCTCGAAGGTGGGCAGCTGGAAGGAGACCTCGGTGGTGGAGGCGGGGGGTGCGGGGAATTGCATGAACACATCAAGAGACTTCCCTGCCGCGACGATGCTCAGTCCCGTGGTGGCCAACGGGCGGCCGTCCGTGTCACGCAGGACGTAGTAGCGCTTCTTTGCCGAGCCGTCCACGAGGGTAGCGCCACCGAGCGAAGTGCCGTGCTTCAGCACCTCCGTCTCGTTGCCCCTCACCG
The DNA here is from genome assembly GCF_043081625.1 of Streptomyces sp. NPDC014861. Lineage (NCBI taxonomy): Bacteria > Bacillati > Actinomycetota > Actinomycetes > Kitasatosporales > Streptomycetaceae > Streptomyces > Streptomyces sp. NPDC014861. The sequence goes on along the minus strand of NZ_JBIBWV010000030.1, from coordinate 54,774 downwards.
CATCGGGTACCGCGCGCCCCTTCGCCGACGTGTTCTTCAGGGTCCCCTTCACCGTGAGAAATCCGCCCGCATCGCGCTCCGCCGAACCGATGGCCAGCTCGAAGCCGTCCTGCCCCTTCGCAACGACCAATGGCTCCTGCTGCTCTTCAGGCGATTCCTCCGCACCCTGCTCCGCCTCCGTGGGGGTGGCCTGCTGAGAGGGCGAAGAAGCCGTACTCGGCTTATTGGACGCCTTGGGCTCTTCGTCGGTGCCGCAACCGGCAACCAGCAACGAGGCCGAGACCGCGAGGGCGATGAACCCTCCTCTCGCGTACGAGACGTTCATGAATGCGCTTCCTTACTCGTCGTCGCCAGTCAATCGGACGCGGAACAGGACATCGGCCCCAGGAAGCACTGGCTCATCCGGGTCGATCCCCCAAACCTGGTCCTCGCAGATGAGGTCTGAGATTGGATCGGGTGGCTCCTCCGACGGCGTACTGGACGGATCCGGTTCCGTGCTCGGATCCAAGGTCGGTTCGGAAGTCGGTTCGGGCGGATAGAACGTACAGAGCGGCTCGATCACGGCTGAAGCTGTGGCCTCAGCCTGCTGATCATCCGTTCCCGGGACGATCGATTCCCCTACGGTTTCCCTGGTGTGAACGGTCACGGCGAAGCCGAAGTCCAACGGCACACAGTCTTCAGGCAGAAGCGAGGCACCGTTCGCGGAGGCGAGGGCGGTGGCACTCTGACACGCCAGATCGGTCTCGTACACCTCGCCCCGGACGAATCGAGGCCATTGAACCGGATCACCGATCACATCAAGCCAACCCTCCCGGAGCTGATCGCGGGCATCTTGCGCAGCTCCTAGGGCTGCTGCGTCGGCAGCAGTCTGAGCGCCATTGCGCAAAACGGCGGCCTGCCCTACGGCGAAGTACACGAGGGCGAGAAACAACAGCCCGGCGATGACCGCAATGTAGGCGGGAAACGCCTGACCTGACTCACGCCCTCCGCGCCGCACCGTCAGCCAGTGAGATCCGCGATCTTGTTCTTGATGGCCGTCAGAATCGTCGTGCCGATATCCGTACCGGTAATGGCCACCACAATCGCCACCACCACCACAATGATCCCCAAATACTCCACCGCCGTCTGACCCCGGTCTCCCCGGGCCGACCAGTGGAGTCGGGCCTTTGTCAGGGCCTTCAGCAGCGCGTCGTTCATCGTGGTCCCCTCCGCGGTCTGACGCTTGCGCAGTCGCACGGTACGCCCGTGGTCCCCGTGGTGCACAGGGTCCCGGGAGTCGTTCGTCAGATCTGGGCATGGGCGGGACCTTGTACTCCGGCAGGTTATGGCCTGGGGTGGGGGTCTCGCGGGGAGTTGGGGGAAGTGACATCGGGGGCCGCCTCATTCGCCGGCGATCGAGTCGAGGTCGGTCCCCGTGCCCAGGAAGAGGCCCGCGCCCAGGAGGATCATGGTGGCGGGGACCATCAGGGTCGTGATGACCATCGTCGCCTTGGGCACCGCCTTCGCGGCCTTGCGGCGCGCGTTCTGCGCGTCCGTGCGGCGCATGTCCTCGGCGATCTGGATCAGCGTGTCGACGATGGGGGCGCCCAGCTCCTCGCCCTGCTGGAGGGCGGTCACGAACTGGGCCACCTGCTCCGAGTCGTTGCGGCGGCGCAGTTCGTCGAAGGCCTGGCGGCGGGTGACGCCCATGTCCATCTGGCGCAGGGTGATGCGGAGTTCGTCGGACCAGGGGCCCGAGTACTTGTCCGCGACCCGCTCCAGGGCCTGGCGGAAGCCGAGGCCCGCCGAGACGACGACCGCGAGGACGTCGAGGAAGTCGGGGAGGGTGCGTTCGATCTGGTCCTTGCGGATGCGGACCGCCGACCAGATGCCGACCTCCGTCCAGAGCGCCCCGAAGGCGAAGAGCAGCGCCGCCGTGACGTACGAGCCCCGGGTCAGCATCAGCAGGCCGCCGAGGCCGCCCAGGAAGCCGTACACGGCCCTGCGCGCCCCGTAGCGGTCGATGGTGAGGCCGCCGGGGTTTCCGGCCAGGTCGATGCGGCGGCGGACCGCGCCGACCCGCTTCGGGCCCATCCAGCGCAGGACCGTCGGGGACCAGCGCATGCCGAGGCGGTCGACGGCGGAGTCGACCGCGCCGGTGCGGGTCGCGCCGACCTCCAGGGCGAGGCGGAGGTCGTCGGGGAGCCGGGCGTCGGCGTGGTAGAGGCGGAGCCCGTACGCGAGGCCGGCGACCGAGAGGGCGGCGAGGAGGGCGAGGGACAGTTCCAGCATCCGTACCAGTCCCCTACACGTCGATCTTCGAGAAGCGGCGGATGACAGCGAAGCCGAGGACGTACAGGGCGCAGGCGATCACGACCGCGCCCTGGCCCAGCGGCGAGCCGGTCATCCGGTCCAGCGCGCCCGGCTGCATGTTGTCGATGAGGAGGAGCGAGCCGAAGCCGATGACCGGCACCGCGTACGCCGTCATGCTCACCTGGGAGAGCTGGGTGCGGACCTCGCGCCGGGTCTCCTTGCGCTGCTCCAGCGTGTCGGTGAGGTTGCGGAGCGAGGAGACGACGGTGCCGCCGGCCCGGTTGGCGAGGACCAGGGTCGTGACGAGGACGACGAGTTCCCGGGAGGGGAGCCGTTCGGCGAGTTCGTCGAGGGCGTCGTCGAGGGACGTGCCGACGGCCAGCTGCTGTGCCACCTTCTCCAGTTCGTCGCCCGCCGGGGACTCCATCTCGTCCGCCGCCAGGCTGATCGCCATGCGGAGGGCGAGACCGGCCTGGGTGGCGTTGGCCAGGATGCGGGAGAGTTCCGGGAGCTGGTTGATGAAGCGCTCGATGCGCTTCTGCCGCTGCCAGCCGAGGTAGCCGAGCGCCACCCATATCCCCAGTAGGCCGCAGATCGGGCCGAAGAAGGGCGAGAGCGCGGCCTGGCCGATGATCCAGAGGACGGCCACCGACGCCGCCAGCGCGACCGTGAACTCCCCGGGCGTCAGGTCGAGCCCCGTCGCGGCGATCCGGCGCTCCAGGGCCCGGCCGGGCGCGGTGCCCCGGACCCGTCGATCCAGTGCGGGGAAGCGACGCCGGCGCCGGCCGGTCGCCTCGGGCGCGGCGGTGTCGTCGAGGCGGGCGACGAGCGCGGCGTGGCGCCGCGCCCCGTTCGCGTACGCCTGTACGCCGACGACGCCGAGGACGCCGGCGAGCAGCGCCGCTCCGGCCGTCAGCCAGAAGGGGTCGGTCAGCGAGGCCATCGGGGCCCTCCCAGGTCCGTCATCGGGGCCTCCTAGGTCGCTTCGCGGGTGGCGAGGTGGGTGTCGTCGGCGGCCACGCCGAACGCGGGCGGTATCGGCTGGCCGGCCATGTAGAGGCGCTCGGCGACGCGGCGCGGGAGCGGGTGGTGGACGTACCGGCCGTGGACGCGCCCGTCGGCGGAGAGCGGTTCGGCCTGGAAGTGGCAGACGGTGGCGAGGAGGAAGCGTTCGCGGCCGTGCGAGGCGAGGATGGCGATCTCGGTGACGCGGCGGGTGCCGTCGGGGTGCCGGGTGAGCTGCACGAGGACGTCGACGGCGCTGTTGATCTGGTCGCGCAGCGCCTCGAAGGGGACCTTGACCTCGGACATGGAGGCGAGGGTCTGGAGGCGCATGAGGGCGTCCTCGGCCGCGTTGGCGTGGACGGTGGCGAGGGAGCCGTCGTGGCCGGTGGACATGGCCTGGAGCATGTCGAGGGTCTCGCCGCCGCGGACCTCGCCGACGATGATCCGGTCGGGGCGCATGCGGAGCGAGTTGCGGACGAGGTCGCGGATGGTGACCTGGCCGCGGCCCTCGATGTTGGGCGGCCGCGCTTCGAGGCGGATGACGTGGGACTGCTGGAGCTGGAGCTCGGCGGAGTCCTCGATGGTGATGATCCGCTCGCCCTCGGGGACGAGGCCGGAGAGGGCGTTGAGGAGGGTCGTCTTGCCGGTGCCGGTGGCGCCGGACACGATGATGTTGAACTTCGCCTGGACCAGGCCGGAGAGGAGCAGCAGCATCTGCTCGTCGAGCGAGCCGAGGCCGATCATCTCGTGGAGGGTGTAGGCGCGGGGGAAGCGGCGGATGGTGAGCGTGGCGCCGGTCAGGGAGAGCGGCGGGATGATCACGTTGACGCGCTCGCCGGAGGGCAGGCGGGCGTCGACCATCGGGTTGGACTCGTCCACGCGCCGGTTGACGGTGGAGACGATCCGCTCGATGGTCTGCATCAGCTGCTCGTGGGAGGCGAAGCGCAGCGGGAGGAGTTCGACCCGTCCGCCGCGCTCGATGTAGATCTGGTCGGGGCCGTTGACCATGATCTCGGTGATGGAGGCGTCTTCGAGGAGCGGTTCGAGGACACCGAGCCCGAGGGCCTCGTCGACGACCCGGCGGATCAGCCGGCCGCGTTCGGCGGTGGAGAGGACCGGGCCCTCGCGGCTGATGATGTGCCCGAGGACGCGTTCGAGCCGGGCCCGGCGTTCGGCCGCCGCGAGCGCGGACATCTCGGTGAGGTCGATCTCCTCCAGGAGCTTCGCCCGGAAGGACGCGACGAGGTGGCCGTCCTCCCGGCCCCCGCCGGGCCCGAGGGCGCGCGGGTCGTCACCGGCGTGGTGGATGCGGGCGCGCAGGCTCATGGGATCTCGTCCTCCTCCGGGGTCCGAGGCAGGGGCATGGTGGCGGTCTTGCGGACCGGGTCGAAGGTCCAGAAGGGGACGACCTGGGGGACGCGGACGACGGCGGTGACCGTCACCTGTCCGTCTCCCTCGACGGCCGTGCCGGGGGTCAGATCGAGCCATCCGCTGACGGCGGCCCGCTGGGCCGCCTCCGCGCCCGGGGCTTCCTCGGCGTCGCTGGACGCGGCCCGGGCCCCCGCCCGCGCGGCCGTCCCCGCCTGCTGCGCCGCGTAGGCGGCCAGTCCGAGCTGGAGTCCGGCGAGCCCGACGATGAGCAGGATGGGCAGGAAGCCGAGGTATTCGATGGCCGCCTGGCCGCGGTCCCGGCGGTGAGGACGGGATGCGGTACGGCTCCGAGGGGCGTCGCCCGGCAGGCCCGTACCGCCCGCGGGGGCGCCGGCCCGCCCCACCCTCTTCCGGTTCACGGGGTGGTCACCGGCCTCTCGTCGATCGCTCCGGCCGTCGCGGGGACGCCGTCGAAGGAGCCGAGGCCGGGGAAGAGGACCGGGACCGGGACCGTGACGGTCACGGTGACCATGCCGCCGGACGGATCTCCGCAGTCCACCGTGGCTCCCGCCCACGCCCCGTCGAGGTGTCTGCGGGCGGCGCCGTCGCAGTCGCCGCCGTCGACGGCGGCGGCACGCGCCGCCTCGTCCGCCGCGTTCCCGGCCAGGATGTAGGTGTACCCGACCAGCACCACCTGCCAGAGCAGCGCGAGGGTCAGCAGGATGACCGGGACCATGCCGGTGAACTCCACCGCCACTTGGCCCCGGTCGCCGCGTCCCCGCTGCCCGTCCATGGGTCAGCGTCCTCCGCCGCGGCGGCGCAGCCCCAGCGATCCGCGGTCGCCGGCGCGGGCGAGCTGCTTGCCGGGGGCGGTGGGGGCCGGGGGGCCGGTGAGGCCGAGTTCGCCGGCGAGGGTCCAGAGGGCCTGCTTGACGGTGGAGCGGGCGTCGAGTTCGTGGAGGCGGCCGGCGTCGACGACGGCCTGGAGCTCCTTGTAGGCGGCGGGGACGGTGACGCCGGCGATGCGGGTGCCGGTGATCTTCTGGACGAGTGCGGGCTGGATCTCGGTGGAGCGGGCGTACTGGTTCACGAGGGCGATGCTCGCCTCGGCCTTGCGGACCTGGAGCCGTTCCCACATGCGGACGGTGCGCTTGGCGGCGCGGACGGCGATGACGTCGGGGGTGGTGACGAGGAGGGCGGTGTCGGCCAGTTCGACGGCGGCGGCGTTGGCGCTGTCGAGGCGGGAGCCGCAGTCGACGACGACGACCTCGTGCCGGGCGCGCAGGGCGCTGACGATCTGGCGGGCGGCGCGGTCGGTGACCTCTTCGCCGCGTTCGCCCTCGGCGGGGGCGAGGAGGAGGGAGAGGCCGGTCTCGTGGACGTAGACGGCGTCCTGGAGGACGCGGGGCGAGATGTCGTTGATGGCGGCGAGGTCGGCGGCGGAGCGGCGGAACTGCACGTCGAGGTAGGAGGCGATGTCACCGCTCTGGAGGTCGAGGTCGACGAGGGCGACGGTGCGGCCGGCGGCGCGGGCGGCGAGGGCGAGCTGGACGGCGGTGAGGGTGGTGCCGACGCCGCCCTTGGCGCCGCTGACGGTGACGACGGTGCCGCCGGGTCCCGCGACGAGTTCGGCGGTGGCGCCGCCGAGGTGGCGGCGGAACCCGGCGGACCACTGGGCGGCCGCCTGGACGCGGACGGCGAGTTCCTCGTAGCCGAGCGGGAGGGGGACGAGGCCGCGGGCGCCGGCGTCCATGGCGGCGGAGAGCACGCCGGGGCCGGAGTCGGAGGTGATGAGGACGACGCCGACGGCGGGGAAGCGGAGGGCGACCTCGCGGACGAGGTCGAGGGCGGGGACGGGGCCGATCCGCTCGTGGACGAGGACGACCTCGGGGAGGGCGTCGAGGGATTCGGCGGCGAGCCGGGCGAGGGCGTCGACGAGCTGGGTGGAGTCCGGGACGGGCGGGGCGGGCTCGGCGTCGGGGAGCTGGCCGAGGAGGGTGGCGACGGCCCGGGCGGCGTCGGGGTCGCCGACGGCCGGCAGGATCCTGGTGGGCATGGCCGGGCCTCACTTGTCCTTGTCGAGCGTGTAGGTGCGGTCGCCCGGGGCGGGCGCGGCGGGCGCTCCGTCGGCGGAGGGGGCGACGAGCGCGAGGCGTACGTGCTCCGCGAAGGATTCGGCGTAGGCGACGCGCTGGGTGTCCTGGGCGGAGAGGGCGAAGGTGATGGGAACGGCCTCGGTGGCGGTGCGGGAATCGCGCTTCGCCTTGATGGAGCTGAGGGTGCCGACGTCGATGACCCGGGCGGCGGCGACGAGGAGCCTGGACTGGCTGGGTTCGCCCTTCTGGTCGCCGGCGAAGGTGGCGTAGATGTTGACGGTGGCGCCGGGGTCGATCTTGCCCGCGACGCCGGTGGCGGCGTCGATCATGATCGCGATCTCCTGCTCGCCGGGGCGGAGTTCGGGGCGGGGGACGATCATGTCCCGCTGGAGGAGCGAGCCCTTCCTGAGGGTGGTGACGGCGATCTTGCCGTCGATCTGGGCGAGGTCGGTGACGGCGGTGCCGGAGAGCCAGCGCTCGGGCATGGTGATCTTCTCGAAGTCGCTCGCCCTCAGCCGCTCGTAGGGCTTGACGTCCTGCTTGACCCGGTACGCGGTGGTCTCCGGCCCGACCTTGGCGTTCACGTCGCTGATGACCGCGAGGACGCCGGCGAAGGCGCCGAGGGCGCAGAGGACGGAGAGCAGCAGCAGGATGACGCCGCGGCGCTGGCGGGAGTTCATGGCCGGTCTTCCTGGGTCGGGGGCTGGGGCGGGTTCATCGGGTCGTCATCGGGTCGTCGGCGGGGTGGTGCGGGTGCCGTCGGGTCGCCGGCGGGCGCCGGCGGGTCGTCGGCGGGGTGGTGCGGGTGCCGTCAGGTCGCCGGCGGGCGCCGTCGGGCTGTCGGCGGGCGTCATCGGGGCGGTCCGGCCTGGGCCGGGAGGGCGGCGGCGAGCGGGGCGGCGCAGAAGCCGCAGCGGTCGCCGATGAGTTCCATGCCGCACCAGTGACAGGTCTCGCGGCGGACCGAGGCGACGAGCTGGTGGAGGACGGGCAGGTCGGGGAGGTACGCGGCGAACTCGACGAGTTTGGGGGTGCCCCACCAGGCGGGGGATCCGGCGGGCAGGGCGGTCTCCTCGACGGGGCCCGCGACGGACCAGCGGGGGGCGAGGTCGGTGGTGGGCCATTCGGTGGCGAGCTGGCCGCGGGCGATCAGCAGGCGGGTGGTGAACTCGGGTCCGGTGAAGGCGGTCTCGTCGGTGCCGACGCGGACGATCCGGGGGGTGGGTCCGGCGAGGACGGCGAAGTGGGCGCCGGGGAGCCAGCTCTTGAGGTGGGAGCCGAGGGTGACGGGGACGCGGTCGAGGCGGGACACGGAGCCGAGGACGGCGCCCGCGTAGATGTAGTGGGCGAGGAGCCGGGCGGCGGAGGCGAGGACTCCGGGGCTGAAGTCGCAGGCGGAGAGCTGGCGCAGCTGGCGGACGAGGACGGCGGTGCCGAGCGGCGGGAGGTCGGTCCTGACCAGGGCGATCCGGTCGCTCTCCAGGAGGCCGCGGACGGTGTGGAGGCGGTGGGCGACGGCGGGCGGGGCTGAGGCGGGGCAGATGACGACGACGTGACCGAAGCGGTCGACGAGGCGGCGGAGTTCGGTGACGGAGTCGTCGAGGCCGCGGGCGGCGGGGTCGGCGAGCACGGCGGCGTTGGGGGTCCCCGGGTCGGTGGGCGGCAGCACGAGGTCGGCGCCGGTGACCGCGATCGCTGTCGGCACGTGGTGATCCCCCCGCCTTCCCGTCCCCCTCCGGCTTTCCCGGCCCGGCCGGCCTCCGGGCCCGCGGGCCCCGGGGGCCGTACATCACGACTGTTCTGCACCTTATCCACGCGGACCGGGGTTCTGAACACACAATCCGTCAACTCCCGCCCCCTTTCCTGTCACCGGAGTCCGGGAGTCCGGTTGAGGGCGGTCCGTGTCAGAGGTCTTGACAACCCAATTGGTCTGGACCAACTTGGTGCGACGACGGCGGTGGCCACCTCCCGAACCCCCTGACCTGACGCAGTTCCCCCCGTACGACGACGTACGGCACCTCCAGCTCCCGACTCCCCCACCGGAGGATGCACGTGGACCGCACCACCACCCGACCGGCCGCGCGTCGCTGGCTCGGCGGAGCGCTCGCGCTCGCCGTCGGATCCGGGCTCGCCCTGGTCGGCGGCACCGGCACGGCGCTCGCCGCGGACGTGAACAACGCCCGGAACGCCGGCTTCGAGAACGGCCTCGCCAACTGGGCCTGCTCGGCCGGCAGCGGCACCGCCGTCGCCACCCCGGCCCGCACCGGGGCCGGCGCCCTCAAGGCGAGCCCCGCCGGTCTCGACAACGCCAAGTGCGTGCAGACCGTGACCGTCAAGCCCAACTCCACCTACACGCTCAGCGCCTGGGTGCAGGGCGGCTACGCCTACCTCGGCGCGAGCGGCACCGGGACCGGCACCGGCACCGTCTCCACCTGGACGCCCGACTCGCCGTCCTGGAAGCAGCTGACCACCACCTTCACCACCGGCGCCTCGACGACCTCGGTCGAGATCTTCACCCACGGGTGGTACGGCACCTCCGCCTACTTCGTGGACGACGTGAGCGTCTTCGGGCCCGACGGGGGCGGCGGCCAGGACCCCGACCCGGTCGTCCCGACCACCCCGGCCGGGCTCGCCGCGGGCACCCCCACGACCAGCTCGGTCCCGCTGAGCTGGAACGCGGTCTCCGGTGCCACGAGCTACAAGGTCTACCGGGACGGCACGCTGGCCGCCACCGTGACCGGCAACTCCACCACGGTGACCGGCCTGTCCGCCGACACCGCGTACTCCTTCCAGGTCGCGGCCGCCAACGCGGCGGGCGAGTCCGCCAAGTCCGCGGCCGTCAGCGCCCGTACGGCGAAGACCGGCGGTGGCGGCGGGGACAACCCGGCCGTCCCGAAGCACGCGGTCACCGGCTACTGGCAGAACTTCGACAACGGCGCGACCAAGCAGAAGCTGCGCGACGTCCAGGCCGCCTACGACATCATCGCGGTCTCCTTCGCGGACTCGACGGCCACGCCCGGCCAGATCGTCTTCAACCTGGACCCGGCCGTCGGCTACACCTCGGTCGCCGACTTCAAGGCCGACATCGCGGCCAAGAAGGCGGCCGGCAAGTCGGTGATCATCTCGGTCGGCGGCGAGAAGGGCAACGTCACGATCAACAGTGACGCCAGCGCCACCGCCTTCGCGAACAGCGCCTACGCGCTCTTCCAGGAGTACGGCTTCAACGGGGTCGACATCGACCTCGAGCACGGCATCAACTCCACCTACCTGACCAAGGCGCTGCGCCAGCTGTCCGCCCTGGCGGGCCCGAAGATGGTCCTGACGATGGCTCCGCAGACCATCGACATGCAGAACACGGGCACCGAGTACTTCAAGCTCGCGCTCGCCGTGAAGGACATCCTCACGGTCGTCAACACCCAGTACTACAACAGCGGTTCGATGCTGGGCTGCGACGGCAAGGTCTACAGCCAGGGCTCGGTGGACTTCCTCACCGCGCTGGCCTGCATCCAGATCCAGGGCGGTCTCGACCCGTCCCAGGTCGGTCTGGGCGTCCCCGCCTCCACCCGGGGCGCGGGCAGCGGCTACGTCGCCCCGTCGGTCGTGAACAACGCGCTCGACTGCCTGACGAAGCTGACCGGCTGCGGCGCCTTCAAGCCCGCCCAGGCGTGGCCGACCCTGCGGGGCGCGATGACCTGGTCGACCAACTGGGACGCGACGGCCGGGAACGCCTGGTCGAACGCGGTCGGCCCGCACGTCCACGGCCTCCCGTAACCCCCAGCGGATCCCCCCACGGGACCCCGGTCCCGACGGATCCCCCCACGGGCCCGTAACCCTGACGGACCCTTCCCGCGAGGCGTCGCCGGTCTTCCGGCGGCGCCTCGCCGCGTCCCCTGGGCGCGTCGCCTACCGTGACCGCACACGGCCGATCATGGCCGAACCCCCCACCTTGACCCGTGCATGACATGGCGCCACCATGTGCCCCGGACACCCGCACCTGTTGTCGCACTCCCCCACACTCCCCACCCAGGAGACACCATGCGACGTCCCCGACGCGGCAGAAGGTCCGCCACCCTCGCGGCCCTCGTGGCGCTCGCCCTCGCGGCGCCCCTCTCCGCCCTCACCTCACCCGCCGGCGCCGACGCGCCGACCGCCGCACGGGGCGGCGAGGAGGTGATCCGGCAGTACGAGATCGCCGGGCCCTCCACCCCCGCCGCCCGCACCGCGCTCGCCGCCACCGGCGTCTCGATCGACGAGGTCGACGCCCGTTCGGTCGTGGTCAGCGCCGACGGCCCGCAGCTGGAGCGGCTCAAGGCCCTCGGCTACAAGACGGTCGCCCTCCCGGCGCCGCCGGACCGGGGCGAGCCCGTCCGGTCCTCCCTCGGCCCGCTCGACTTCCCCTCCGCCGACGCCAGGTACCACAACTACGCCGAGATGACGGCGGAGATCGACCAGCGGCTCGCGGCCTACCCGTCGATCATGAGCAAGCGGGTCATCGGCAAGAGCTACCAGGGCCGTGACATCGTCGCCATCAAGATCAGCGACAACGTGGCCGTGGACGAGAACGAGCCGGAGGTCCTCTTCACCCACCACCAGCACGCCCGCGAGCACCTCACCGTCGAGATGGCGCTCTACCTGCTGCGCGAGCTGGGCGCGGGGTACGGCTCCGACTCCCGGGTCACCAACGCCGTGAACGGGCGCGAGATCTGGATCGTGCCGGACCTCAACCCGGACGGCGGCGAGTACGACATCGCCACCGGCTCCTACCGCACCTGGCGCAAGAACCGGCAGCCCAACTCCGGCTCCTCGGCCATCGGCACCGACATGAACCGGAACTGGGACTACAAGTGGGGCTGCTGCGGCGGCTCCTCCGGCTCCAAGAGCTCCGACACCTACCGGGGCGCCGCCCCCGAGTCCGCCCCCGAGGTGAAGGTCGTCGCCGACTTCGTACGCTCCCGGGTCGTCGGCGGCAAGCAGCAGATCAAGGCCGGCGTCGACTTCCACACGTACAGCGAGCTGGTGCTGTGGCCGTTCGGCTGGACGTACGCGGACACCGCGCCGGGCATGACCCAGGACGACCGCAACGCCTTCGCCGCGGTCGGCCGGAGCATGGCGGCGAGCAACGGCTACACCGCCGAGCAGTCGAGCGACCTCTACATCACCGACGGGTCGATCGACGACTACCTCTGGGGCGCGCACAAGATCTTCGGGTACACCTTCGAGATGTACCCGGCCTCGTCCGGGGGCGGCGGCTTCTACCCGCCGGACGAGGTGATCGAGCGCGAGACCAGCCGCAACCGGGACGCCGTGCTCCAGCTCCTGGAGAACGCGGACTGCATGTACCGGTCGATCGGCAAGCAGGCGCAGTACTGCGCGAGCTGAGCGGGCGCCGGAGCGCCCGGGGTGTCAGGCCGTCTCGTCGAAGTAGGCGTCCAGCACCTCGTCCAGCTCCGACTCCCACGCGGCGATGCGGCCCCTGTCCGGTGCCACGATGTCGATCGGGTACCAGCGCCGGTCGGGGGTGTGCACCGTGACGGTGAACCGCTTGCCGAAGCGTCCCTTCCCGCTCTCGACGGCGGCGAGTTCGTCCCAGCGGAACTCGCACGCCTCCTCGTCGTAGCTCAGCCGCACGCCCTCGGCGTCGGCGACGATCCGTCCGCGCCGGTCGGCGGCCTCGAAGGAGGGTCCGTCACCCGGCGCGGGCCGGGCCGGGCCGTCGGCCGCGGCCTCGGACGCCTCGGGCGCCTCCTCGGCCTCCGGGGCGTCCTTGACGGCGTCCTCGGCCTCGGGAACGGCGTCCTGGACGTCGCCGTCCTTCACGGCGTCCTGGGGCGCGTCCTCGGCCGAGCCCCTGGGCACGGCGTCCTTGAACGGGCTCGCCGCTCCCGTGAGGCCGGGGATGAAGCCCGGGTCGGCCGAAGCGGCGCGCAGGGGCTGCTGTATGGGTCCGTTGCTCTGCTCCACGGCGGCAGTATGGCCGACGCCCCTGTGAGCGGGGCAAGCGGGCTCAGCCGAGGACGGCGAGCGCGTCGATCTCGATGAGGAGTCCCGCGGGCAGCCCGACGTAGACCGTGGTGCGGGCGGCGGGCGGGGCCTTGAGGTCCTGCTCCTCGAAGTACTGGTTGTAGAGCGCGTTCATCTCGGCGAAGTGGTCCACGTCCGTGAGGTAGACGCGCATCATCATCACGTCGTCCCAGCTCGCCCCGCCCTCCTCCAGGATCGCCTTGACGTTGGCGAAGGTCTGGAGGGTCTGCTCGCGCAGGGTCGGGCCGGCCGGCGTCGGCGGCTGCCCCTCGACGGCCGGCAGGAAGCCGACCTGCCCGGCGACCTGGAGGATGTTGCCCTTGCGGACGCCGTGCGAGAACTTCGCGGGCGGGGCGGTGTGGGTCGCGGGGGTGATCGCGGTCTTCTCACTCATCATCGGTGACCTCTGCTTCCTTGGGTGGGGTGGTGCCGGAGTAGTCGTGGCTGATCGCCTCCGCCGTGCGCCGCACCAGCGGCAGCAGGGCGAGCAGTTCCTCGGCGGTGACGACGACGTTGGGCGCCGAGACCGACATGGCCGCGACGACCCGGCCGTCGGCGCCGCGGATCGGGGCGGCGACGCAGTTGATGGACTCCTCGTGGCCGCCGAGGTCGGTGGCCCAGCCCTGTTCCCGCACGGTCGCGAGCTCCTGGAGGAAGGCGGCGGCGTCGGGGGTCGAACGGGGCGTGTAGCGGGGGTAGTCGAGCTTGGCGGCGAGGGCGCGCCGCTCGGGCTCGGGCAGGTCGCCGAGGAGCAGCTTGGCGACGGCGGCGACGGTGATCGCGACGGGCTTGCCGATCCGCGAGTACATGCGGACGGGGTAGCGGCTCTCGACCTTGTCGATGTAGAGGACCTCGCCGTCCTCGTGGACGGCGAGGTGGACGGTGTGCCCGGTGCGCTCGTTGAGGGCGGCGAGGTGGGGGTGGGCGATCTCGCGGACGTCGAGGTTCTCGACGGCCTCCTGGGCGAGGGCGAAGAGGCGGGCGCCGAGGCGGTAGCGCTGGTCCTCCTGGCGGTAGACGAGGCCGTGCTCGTGGAGGGTGCGCAAAAGCCGCAGGGCGGTGGACTTGTGCACGCCGAGGCGCTCGGCGACCTGGCCCAGGTCGGCGGGGCCCTGCGCGAGCAGCGGCAGGATGCTGAGCGCGCGGTCGACGGTCTGGCTCATCCGGTACGTACCTCCTCGTCGGCCTCCGTGCCGGCGGACGTCCACCCGGGGCCGAGGTGCAGTCTCCCCCAGGCGCGCTCGTCGAGGGCGGCGAGGCGGTCGGCGTGGGCGCGCCGGGGTGGGGCGGCGAGGTCGCCGGGGGCGGTGAGGGCGGCGGCGGCGGCGAGGTGGCCGTGGCGGAGGCGGGCGCGGGCGCCGAGTCCGCGGAGGACGGCGGAGAGGTAGCCGGCGGCGAAGCCGTCCCCGGCGCCGACGGAGGCGAGGACGTCGACGCGGGGTGCCGGGACGGTGGTGACGGCGTCCTCCCGCGCCGTCCCGCCTCCTCCGGGGCGTTCGAAGGCGACGGCGGGGCCCTCGCCGCCCTTGACGACCAGGACGGCCGGCTCGGGCAGGAGGGCGCGGACGGCGGCGGGGTCCGCGGTGCCCCAGAGCCGGTCGGCCTCGTCGGCGCCGACGAGGACGAGGTCGGCGCGGGCGGCGAGCCTCCGCAGCACCTCGGGGGCCGCGTCGTCGCGCCAGAGCGTGGGCCGGTGGTTGACGTCGAAGGAGACCAGCGGGCGGCCGGGGCGGGGCTCGGTCAGCTCGTGCAGCAGTGTCCGGCAGCCGGGCGAGAGCGCGGCGGTGATGCCGGTGAGGTGGAGGATCCGGCCGTCGGCGACGGTGTCGTACGGGACGGAGTCGGGGTCCATCGCGGAGGCGGCGGAGCCGGCCCGGTAGTAGACGACCTCGTGGGCGTCGGTGGCGCGGTCGGCGTCGGTGCGGAAGTAGACGCCGGTGGGCCGGTGCGGGTCGCGGCGGACGGCGCCGACGTCGACTCCGTACGCTGCGATGGTGTCGACCAGATGGTCGCCGAAGCCGTCCGTGCCGACCCGGCCGACCCAGCGGGCGCGGTGGCCGGCGGCGGCGAGGGCGCAGGCGACGTTGGACTCGGCGCCGCCGATGGCGCGGGTGAAGGCGGGGACGTCGGCGAGGCGGCCCGGCCTGGAGGGCAGGAAGGTCACCATGGACTCGCCGACGCAGACGACCTCGGGGGGTGGTCCGGCCACGGTCACGCTCCTGCGGTCTGCGGGTCTACGGGTCTGCGGTTCAGCGGTGCTGCGTTCTGCGGTTCAGCGGTGCTGCGTTCTGCGGTTCAGCGGTGCTGCGTTCTGCGGTTCAGCGGTGCTGCGGGAGGTCGGGTCCATTGACCCGGCCTCGGCCCGGATGTTAGACAGCCATGAGCGATATACGCAATGGACGTTGCATACAATGCAACACCCTGGAGGAGGGATCATGCCGACCGACCTGTCGGACGAGCGCGTCGACCACCGCTTCAAGGGCCTGCCGCCGGACGCGGACGGCCTGACCGTCGGCGAGCTCGCCGCCCAGCGCCGCTCCCTCTTCACCGGCGGCTTCACCACTCCGGTCCTCGCGCTCTCCGCCGAGTCGCTCGCGCACAACCTGCGCGCCCTGGAGGAGTACGCCGAGCGGCACGGCCTCGCCTTCGCCCCGCACGGCAAGACCTCGATGGCACCCGTCCTCCTCCACCGCCAGATCGAGCACGGCGCCTGGGGCATCACGGCCGCCGTCCCGCACCAGGTGCGGGTCTACCGCGCCCACGGCGTCGACCGGATCTTCCTGGCCAACGAGGTCGTCGACCCGGTGGCGCTGCGCTGGCTCTCCGCCGAGCTGGACGCGCACCCGGACTTCCGGCTCGTCTGCTACGCCGACTCGGTGCGCGGGGTCGAGCTGATGGACGAGGCGCTGCGCGCGGCCGGGGCCCGGCGCCCGCTGGACGTGGTCGTGGAGCTGGGCGCGGGCGAGGGCGCCCGGACCGGCGCCCGGACCGAGGCGGAGTGCGCGGTGGTCGCCGACGCGATCGCCGCGACCGCCACCCTCCGGCTCGTCGGCGTCGCCGGGTACGAGGCCGAGGTGCCGGGCGCCGACGCGGAGTCGGTCCGCGGCTGGCTGCGCCGCCTCACCGGGCTCGCCGCCGCCTTCGACAAGGACGGCCGGTTCGCCCCGGAGCTGGACGAGATCGTGGTGAGCGCGGGCGGCAGCGCCTGGTTCGACGCGGTCGCCGACGTCTTCGCGGAGATCCCCGCGCTCTCCCGCCCCGTCCTGAAGCTGCTGCGTTCCGGCGCGTACGTCTCGCACGACGACGGTCAGTACCGGGAGAAGACGCCGTTCAACCGGATCCCCGAGGAGGGCGCCCTCCAGCCGGCGTTCCGCCTCTGGTCGCAGGTGGTGTCGCGGCCGTCCGCCGGGCAGGCCTTCACCAACGCGGGCAAGCGGGACGCGGCGTACGACCTGCACCTGCCGGAGGCGCAGGTGGTGCGGGACGCCCGGACCGGGGAGATCCGCCCGGCCGACGGGGTGAGCGTGACCGGCCTCTCCGACCAGCACGCCTGGCTGCGCACCGAGGACGGCGCGGACGTGGAGGTCGGCGACTGGGTGGGGATGGGCCTGTCGCACCCGTGCACCTCCTTCGACAAGTGGCAGCTCATCCCGCTGGTCGAGGCGGACGGCACGGTCGTCGACTACGTCCGCACCTTCTTCTGACGGGGCCGGGATGACGCAGCCCTTCCTGCCGACAGGGGACAGAGGATGATGGATCTCGTCTTCCGGGACGCCGAGGTGGTCGACGGCTCCGGTGACCCCTCCTACCGGGCCGACGTGGCCCTGGCCGGGGGCCGGATCGTGTCGATCGTGAAGGAGGCCGCGGCGGCCGGCTGCCAGCGGCCCGCCGCCCGCCGCTCCGTGGACGCGGAGGGCCTGGTCCTCTGCCCCGGCTTCGTCGACATGCACGCCCACAGCGACCTCGCGCTGCTCCGCGACCCGGACCACAGCGCGAAGGCCGCGCAGGGCGTGACCCTGGAGGTGCTGGGCCAGGACGGCCTGTCGTACGCGCCCGTGGACGACCGCACCCGGGAAGAGGTCCGGCGGACGATCGTCGGCTGGAACGGCGGTGGCCCCGACGACACGACCGTCGACCTGGACTGGCGGACGGTCGGCGAGTACCTGGACCGGCTCGACGGCGCCCACGGCGGCGAGGGCATCGCGGTGAACGCCGCCTACCTCGTCCCGCAGGGCACCGTCCGGATGTACGCGATGGGCTGGGACGACCGGCCCGCGACCCCCGCCGAGCTGGACCGGATGCGCCGGCTGGTCGCCGAGGGCCTGGAACAGGGCGCGGTCGGCATGTCCTCCGGCCTGACGTACACCCCCGGGATGTACGCCCCCGACGCCGAGCTGACCGAGCTGTGCCGGGTGGTGGCGGCGCACGGCGGCTACTACTGCCCGCACCACCGCAGCTACGGGGCGGGGGCGCTGCGCGCCTACGAGGAGATGATCGCGCTCACCCGGGAGGCGGGCTGCGCCCTCCACCTCGCCCACGCCACCATGAACTTCGGGGAGAACGAGGGCCGGGCGCCGGAGCTGCTGGCCCTCCTCGACCGGGCGCTGGACGCGGGCGGCGACATCAGCCTCGACACGTACCCCTACACCCCCGGGTGCACGACCCTGCTCGCGCTGCTGCCCTCGTGGGCGCAGGAGGGCGGCCCGGAGGCGGTCCTCGGGCGGCTCGCGGACGGGACGACGGCGGAGCGGATCCGGCACGACCTGGAGGTGACCGGCTCGGACGGCTGCCACGGGGTGCCGGTCGACTGGTCGACGATCGAGATCTCGGGGACCGCGGACCCGTCCCTGACGGACCGGGTCGGGCGGCGCCTCACCTCCTGGGCGGAGGCGCGCGGGCTGCTCCTGGCCGACCGTCTCGGCTCGACGATCCTCCAGCACGTCGGGCACGAGGAGAACGTCCGGGCGATCATGCGCCACCGGGTGCACACGGGCGGCTCGGACGGCATCCTCCAGGGCGCCAAGCCGCATCCGCGCGCCTACGGCACCTTCCCGGAGTACCTGGGCCGCTATGTGCGCGAGGAGGGCGTGCTCTCCCTGGAGGAGTGCGTGGCCCATCTGACCTCGCGCCCGGCGGCCCGGCTGCGCCTCCCCGACCGGGGGCTCGTGCGGGAGGGGTACGTGGCGGACCTGGTGCTCCTCGATCCGGCGACGGTCGCGGCGGGAGCCACGTACGACGCCCCGCGCACCCTGCCCACCGGCATCCCGCACGTGCTCGTCGACGGGCGTTTCGTGATCGAGGACGGGCGCCGCACGGACATCCTGGCGGGCCGGGCGATCCGGCGGACGCCGTTCCAGGCCGACCGGCTCTAGGGTCCGGCCGGCCGGGCGGTCGTCGGGAGCGGTGCCGGCGGGGCGGGGGCCGGCCACCGCTCCCGGCGGAGCCACAGGAGGCCGATCGCGAGGACGAGCCCGGCGGCGGCGAAGCCGTACCAGGGGGTGTGGCCGGCGGGCTGGGTCTCGTAGACGAGCGCCGCCGAGAACACGGCGAGCACCTGACCGGCCCGGCTGTGCCAGGCGACGGCCGCGACGACGGCCGTGCCCCACAGCAGGTACCAGGGCTGCACCATCGGCGAGAGCGCGACCAGCGCGACGAGCCCGTACCCGAGCCCGAGGACGGGGTCGATCCGCCCCCGGTACGCGCGCAGGGCCAGGACCGCGATGATCACCGCGGCGGCGAGCAGTCCCAGCTGCTGCACCACGCCCTTGACCGGCTCGGGGTCGTCCGCGACGAGCGTGCCGAGCGCGAGGCCGAGGTCACTGGTGAGTGAGAGCGGGGTGTGGATGGCCCCGGCCACGGACTGCGTCCCCAGCCAGCCGAAGCCGGTGCCGGAGAGCAGGCTCGCGCCGGCGGCCACCGCGCCGGCGACGGCCGGGGGCAGCAGCCCCTTCAGGAGGGTGCCCCGCCGGGCGACGATCACCGCGATGAAGAGCAGCGCGACGGCGGCCGGCGACTTCACCATCACGGCGCAGCCGACGAGCACGCTGCCGAGGACCCACCGGCCGCGCACGGCGAGCAGCACGCCGGCGAGCATGAGTCCGATCATGAGCCCGTCGTTGTGCACGCCGCCGACGACGTGGACGAGGAGCAGCGGGTTGAGCGCGGCGAGCCAGAGGGCCCCGTCGCCGCGCCCGAAGCCCCGGACGGCCCAGACGATCAGGGCGAGCGATCCGACCGCGACCAGCCGGAACAGCAGGGCGGCCGGGACGACGGCCCCGCCGGTCAGCCGGACGACCGCCTCGGCGAGGAGGAGGAAGGCGGGACCGTACGGGGCGGGGGTGTCGGTCCAGTTCCCGCCGACGCTCGCGGCCGCGTCGGCCCCGAGCTGGTCGGGGCGGAGCGCCGAGGGCCCGGCGTCGTAGACGTCGTACCCCTCCAGGACCATCGCGCCCTGCGCGATGTAGCTGTACACGTCGGCGCTGTGCAGCGGTGGCGCGAGGAGCAGGGGCGCGGCCCAGGCGGTGAGCGTGCCGAGCGCGCCGCCGGCCGCCCCGCGGGCGAGCAGCACGCCGTACCGCCACCAGGCGGCGACGAGCAGGGTGAGACCGAGGGCCGCCAGGACGGCGCCGGCGGTCTCGGCGCCGCTCGCCCGGGGGGACCACAGCGGGCCCCCGCCGATGACGGGCAGCGCGCCCGCGGCGTACCCGCCCACGGCCACGGCGAGCGACCCCGCCGCGCCCAGCCACCGGCACCCGGAAGCACTCACCACCCACATGACCAGCCAACCTACCCCGCCCGCCCCGGCCCCCGGCCCCGCGGTCCGGCTCCACCGCCGTCACCGCGGCCGCGGCGACGGCGGCCGCTCCGCCCCGCGCCACCCCCGACGTGGCCCAGAACACGCCGCACTCCCCCCGCCCCCGCCGTAAGCTCTCGTCATGCAGGTGATCCAGTCCACGAAGCTCGCCAACGTCTGTTACGAAATCCGCGGTCCGGTGCTCGAAGAGGCGATGCGGCTCGAAGCCGCGGGTCATCGCATCCTCAAGCTCAACACCGGCAACCCGGCCGCCTTCGGCTTCGAGTGCCCGCCCGCGATCCTGGAGGACGTCCTCCGGAACCTCTCGGAGGCGCACGGGTACGGCGACGCTAAGGGCCTCCTCGCGGCCCGCCGCGCGGTGATGAGCCACTACGAGACCAAGGGCATCCACCTCTCCGTCGAGGACATCTACCTCGGCAACGGCGTCTCCGAGCTCATCCAGATGTCGATGCAGGCGCTGCTCGACGACGGCGACGAGGTCCTCGTGCCGGCCCCGGACTACCCCCTGTGGACGGCCTCGGTCTCCCTCGCGGGCGGTACCGCCGTGCACTACCGCTGCGACGAGCAGTCGGACTGGATGCCGGACCTCGCGGACATCGAGCGGAAGATCACCGACCGCACCAAGGCGATCGTGATCATCAACCCGAACAACCCGACGGGCGCCGTCTACGACGACGAGACGCTCCGCTCGCTCACCGAGATCGCCCGCCGCCACGGCCTGGTCGTCTGCTCGGACGAGATCTACGACAAGATCCTCTACGACGGGGCGACCCACACCCCGACCGCCGCGATCGCCCCCGACCTGCTCTGCCTCACCTTCAACGGCATGAGCAAGAACTACCGGGTGGCCGGTTTCCGCTCCGGCTGGCTCGCGGTCTGCGGTCCGAAGCACCACGCGTCCTCGTACATCGAGGGGCTGACGATCCTCGCCAACATGCGCCTGTGCGCGAACATGCCGGCCCAGCACGCGGTGGCCGCCGCGCTCCAGGGGCGGCAGTCGATCGAGGACCTGGTCCTGCCGGGCGGCCGGCTCCTGGAGCAGCGGAACACGGCGTACGAGCTGCTGACCTCGATCCCGGGCGTCACCTGCGTGAAGCCGAAGGGCGCGCTGTACCTCTTCCCGCGCCTCGACCCGAACGTCTACAAGGTCAAGGACGACCGGCAGATGGTCCTGGACCTGCTGCGGGCCGAGAAGATCATGGTGGTGCACGGGACGGGCTTCAACTGGCACGAGCCGGACCACTTCCGGATCGTGACGCTGCCGTCGGTGGCGGACCTCACGGACGCGGTGACCCGGATCGGCCGCTTCCTGGACGGCTACAGCCAGCCCTGAACCGCGCGCCCTCGGACCCGGGCCCGAACCGCCGGAGCCGGCCCCGGACCCTCGGTGCCGGCACGGGACCGCCCCTCGCGGTCGACGCTGAACCGCCCCCTCCGTTCTTGACCCGCCCTTGAATCGGACCGGAATCAACTTTAGACAGAATCTAAGCTAGGCTGGTCTCCGAGCAGTCAGGAGGCCGTCCCCATGTACGAACCGATCCGCGCCAAGTCGGTGCACACGACGGCCGGCGACCCCGGCGCATACCCGCACCGCTCCCGCGAGGAGGAGCTGGACATCCAGCTCGCCGGCCACCTCTCCGCCCTGCTCGCCGTGACCGACGAGCTCGGCGACGACGAGGGCGGCGAGCTGATCGCCCGGGAGGTGGCCCGCCTGCGCGGCGCGCCGCCCGCCCGCCACGCCGGACTGAGCGGCGCCTCCCCCGAGACCCTGCACCGCAAGGCGCACGCGCTCGCGGGCCGCGCGCTGGTCGTCGCCGCCTCCCGCGCGGACACCGCCGCCGCGATCCTCGCGGCGGAGCGGATGGACGCGCACACCGCGGCGCTGACCGGCGACTCCCTGGTCGCCGCCCCCTAGACGGCCCCGGGCCGCGCGGCACGAACCGCGCGACCCGGGCGCCCTCCACCCGGGCGCCACCGGCCCGTTCCGGCGGGTCCTCCTCCGGTTCCCTACCGGGATCGCTCCTTCACCCCCCGTCCACCCAACTCGCCCTGGAATGTGGGTTTCCGCGAGCACTCTGCCCGCGTGAGACGCATTCTGGGAATCGTCCTGGCCGTCCTGCTCCTCGGCGGCGTGGCCGTCGTCCTCGTGACGGGCGGCGATCAGGACAAGGGCACGGCGACGAAGACCGTGCGAGGAGTCATCGGGTCGGAGAAGAGCGAGTTCTTCGCCGATCCCGACGTCGTGGAGGCCCTGCGAGCCAAGGGCCTCACCGTGCGGACCGAGACCTCGGGGTCCTGGGACATGGAGCAACTCCCCCTCAAGGGATACGACTTCGCGTTCCCGTCCTCGAAGGGACCGGCCGACGAACTGCGCGCCGACGCCCCCGACAAGGCCGTCGCCGCACCCCTGCGCCCCTTCTACTCGCCGCTGGTCGTGGTCGCGCACAGCAACGCCGCCCGCGTCCTCGCCGGCAACGGCCTGGCCACCCTCGGCACCCGGGGCACCAGCGGCATCCTGAAGATGGACGCCTACCTGGCCGCCGTCCGCGCCGACCGCGGCTGGCGGCAGCTCAAGGGCGCCGAACGGCACGCCGAACTGAGCGGCACCCTCTTCATCACCTCCACCGACCCGGTGGCCTCCAACTCCGGCGCGCTCTACCTCGCCGCCGCGAGCTACGTCGCCGACGGCGGACGGGTCGCCGACGGCAAGGAGGCCGTCGGCCGCACCGCCCCGCTGCTGCGCAAGCTGACCCAGGTGCAGGGCGCCCAGCAGACCAGCTCCGACGCGCCCTTCCGGGACTTCGTGAGCGGAGTCGGCAACCCGCTGGTGCTCGTGTACGAGTCGCAGGTCGCCGCCCAGCTCATCGCCGGCCGGCCGATGGGCGACCTCGTCGTGCTCTACCCGGACACCACGGTCAACAGCGACCACACCCTCGTCCCGCTCAGCGAGGGCGGCAAGGAGCTGGGCCGGCTGCTCGCCGAGGACCCGGAGCTGCGCCGCCTCGCCGTCCGGCACGGCTTCCGGCCGCAGGGCGCCTCGCCCGAGTTCACCGAGGCCACCGGCAAGCACGGCGAATACCTGAACCAGACACTGACCGGGGTCCGCCAGGCACCCGTGCCGACCGGCGCGGTGCTGCGCGACATGGCGCGGCGGGCCCGTGACCAGGGGGGCACCGCATGACCGAGCACACCGACCCGCGTTCCGGCGGGCAGCCCCGGAACCCGTACGCCGGGCCGCCCGAGGGCACCTTCGTCCTGACCCCGCCCGAGCACGACACCCCGCTCGTCCTCACCCCGCCCGCGCCGCCCCCCGCGATCCGCGCCGAGCAGGCCTCCGGCCTCGTGCCGCTGGACGAGTCGGTGCGCGCGGAGATGTCCCGCCGCGCCGAGGAGTACGTCGGCTCGCTCGCCGGACTCGACCCGCGCTCCCCCGAGTTCGCCGGCCGTATCGGCGAGATCGCCTCGCTCGGCTCCGGCGAGATGCGGGCCGCCGCCCAGCAGTCCAACCGGATGCTGGACCGCACGGTCCGCTCCCTCGGCAGGGGCGGCGGCGACGCCTCGGCCCGCGTCGGCACCTCCCTGGTGGAGCTGCGCCGCACCGTCGAGGACCTCGACCCGCGCGACGCCCCCGCCAGGGGTGCCCGGCGCCTCCTGGCGAAGCTGCCCGGCGGCAGCAGGTTCCGCGACCACGTGGCGAAGTACGCCTCCTCGCAGGCCACCCTCAACCGGATCGTCGGCTCGCTCCGCGGCGGCCAGGACGAACTCCGGCGCGACAACGCCGCCTTGCAGACCGAGCGCGCCCGGCTCTGGGAGACCATGGGCAAGCTCCAGGAGTTCGCCGTCCTCACCGAGGCCCTCGACGCGGCGGTGGAGCAGCGGATCGCGGGCACCGGCGACCCGGCGCAGGCCGACGCGCTCCGCGCCGACGTCCTCTTCCCGGTCCGCCAGAAGCACCAGGACCTGCTCACCCAGCTCGCCGTCTGCGCCCAGGGGTACCTGGCGATGGACGTGGTCCGGCGGAACAACGACGAGCTGGTCAAGGGGGTGGACCGGGCCGCGACGACGACCCTGTCGGCGCTGCGGATCGCGGTCATGCTCGCCTCCGCCCTGGACGATCAGCGCAAGGTCGCCGAGCAGGTCGGCGTGCTGCGCGCGACCACCGAGGACCTGATCAGGGGCAACGCCGAGATGCTGTCCACCCAGGCCGGCGAGATCCAGCGGATCGCCGCCGACCCCGCGGTCGGCGCCGAGACCCTGCGCACCGCCTTCCAGCAGATCTACCGCACGCTCGACGCCATCGACACCTACAAGGTCCGGGCGACCGAGGCGATGGCCGCGACGGTCTCCTCCCTCACGGGCGAACTCCGGGAAGCGAGCGCCCACGTGGACCGCAGCCGGCGCACCGGCGCACTGGAAGGCGGTTCCCCGGCATGAGAGGCCGCACCCTGCACCGCCTGCTGGCGGGTCTCGCGCTCACCCTCCTCCTCACCTCCACCGCCGGCTCCTGCGGCACGGTCGACAACTCGGCCGGCGGCACCGGCGAGCAGTTCGACAGGAGGGACGGCACACCCGCCGCCCCCGGCACCCTGCGGGTCCTCGCCTCCTCCGAACTCGCCGACATGGCACCGGTCCTGGAGGAGGCCCGCAAGGCCACCGGCGTCACCGTCCGCGCCACGTACGCGGGCACCCTCGACGCCGTCGAGCAGATCGCCTCGGGCCGGGCCGAGAAGGAGTACGACGCCGTCTGGCTCTCCTCCAACGACTACCTCAGGCTCCGCCCCGACACCGCCCGCCGGATCACCAACGAGACGCCCGTGATGACCTCCCCGGTGGCGCTCGGCGTCCGCCCCGAGGCCGTCACCCGGCTCGGCTGGGACCCGGGGAAGGTCACCTGGTCACAGCTCCACCAGGCGGTCGCCGCCGGCAAGCTCACATACGGCATGACCGACCCGAAACGCTCCAACTCCGGTTTCGCCGCGCTGGTCTCGGTCGCCTCGGGGCTCTCCGGCGCCCAGTCCGCGCTCAGCGACGGCGACGTGCGGAAGGCGACGCCGAAGCTCCGCGAGTTCTTCACCGGCCAGAAGCTCACCTCCGGGTCCTCCGGCTGGCTCGCCACCGCCTACGGCCGGCGCGAGGACGTCGACGCGCTCGTCAACTACGAGTCGGTGCTGCTCTCCGCGCCCGGCGCGCTCACCGTGATCCGCCCCTCCGACGGCGTGGTCACCGCCGACTACCCGCTCACCCTCCTCACCGCGGCCTCCGCCGGGGCGAAGGAGACCGCCCAGCGGCTCACCACCTGGCTCCGCACCCCCGAGGCGCAGCGCCGGATCACCGAGACCACCCTGCGCCGCCCGGTGGTCGCGGGAGTGGCCCCGTCGCCCCGGCTCGACCGCGGCCTGCGGCGCGAACTGCCCTTCCCGGGCAGCCGGTCCGTCGCGGACGGCCTGCTCGACGCGTACGACAACACACTCCGCAGGCCCTCCCGCACGGTCTACGTCCTGGACACCTCCGGGTCGATGGGCGGTGAGCGGCTGGACCGGCTGAAGGAGGCGCTGGTCGAGCTGACCGGGGACTTCCGGGACCGCGAGGAGGTCACCCTGATGCCCTTCGGCAGCTCCGTGAAGACCAGCGAGGTGCGGACGTACACGGTGGACCCGGCGGACCCGGCGCGGGCGAGGGACGCGATCCGGGCCGACGCGGGGAAGCTGTCCGCCTCCGGCGGCACGGCGGTCTACTCCAGCCTCACGGAGGCGTACCGCAGCCTGGGCGCGGCCCCCCGCGACACCTTCACCTCGGTCGTGCTCATGACCGACGGCGAGAACACCGACGGGATGCCCGCCGGCGACTTCGACGCCTTCTTCGCCGCCCTCCCCGCCGAGCAGCGGCGCACCCCGGTCTTCCCGATCCTCTTCGGCGACTCCGACCGGGAGGAGCTGGAACACATCGCCGACCTGACCGGCGGCAGGCTCTTCGAGTCGGCGGAGGGCTCCCTGAACGGCGCCTTCGAGGAGATCCGTGGCTACCAGTAACCCGGTGCTCCGCTACGCGGAGTCCCGCAAGAACCTGACGGGCTGCGTCTGCGGCCTGGCCGGTCTCGGCATCGGCCTGACCGGCGCGGCCGGCGGCCTGTGGCCGCTGGTGGTCCTGGGGCTGTACGGCGCGGGCGCGCTGATCGCCCCGCCCGAGCGGCCGGACGCCCCGGACTTCCCGAGCACCGACGAGCAGCTGGAGTCGCTGCGCGCGGACCACGCGACCCTGCGGGAGTACCTGGCGGAGGTGGAGCTGCCGGAGGCGGCGCGGGAGCGGCTCGACGAACTGGACGCGCTCGTCGAGGCGCTGCTGGAGCCGGGCTGGGTCAGCGACCCGGAGCATCTGCGCGTGCTGGCGCGCGCGGTGCGGCAGGACGTGCCGGAGGCGGTCGACGCCTTCGTGCGGACCCGCTGGTGGTCCCGGGTGAATCCGGGCTCCGAGCCGCCCGAGCGGCATCTGGAGCGGCAGCTGGCGGCACTGCGCGAGGAGGCCGGCGGGATCGCCGCGGCCCTCCAGGAGGCGGAGGAACTCCGCCAGCGGGCGCACACCCGCTACCTGGAGGACCGGGGGCCGGGGAGTTGCGCCGGCCCCGGAGCCTGAGGGGGCTCCGGGGCCGGATGCGTCGTGGTGAACCGTCGTGACCCCACTGGTCAGGGCGGAATGTCGGGGCAGCCCACCACGAGTCTCGGTGGTGCTGCGGGATCAGCCCAGGCGCGCGACCAGCGCCTTGTACTCGTCCCACAGCTCCTTCGGGGTGTGCTCGCCGAAGGTCTCCAGGTGCGCGGGGACCAGGCCGGCCTCCTCGCGCCACACGTCCTTGTCGACGGTGAGCAGGAACTCCAGGTCCTCGTCGGCCAGGTCCAGGCCGTCGGTGTCGAGGGAGTCCCTGGTCGGCAGGACGCCGATGGGGGTCTCGACGCCCTCGGCCTTGCCGTCGAGGCGCTCGACGATCCACTTGAGGACGCGGCTGTTCTCGCCGAAGCCGGGCCACACGAACTGGCCGGCGTCGTTCTTGCGGAACCAGTTGACGTAGTAGATCTTCGGCAGCTTGGCGGCGTCCGCGGAGGCGCCGACCTTGACCCAGTGGGCCATGTAGTCGCCCATGTTGTAGCCGCAGAAGGGCAGCATCGCGAAGGGGTCGCGGCGCAGCTCGCCGACCTTGCCCTCGGCGGCGGCGGTCTTCTCGGAGGCCACGTTGGCGCCGAGGAAGACGCCGTGGTTCCAGTCGAAGGACTCGGTGACCAGCGGTACGGCGGAGGCGCGGCGGCCGCCGAAGAGGATCGCGGAGATCGGGACGCCCTTGGGGTCCTCCCACTCGGGGGCGATCGTCGGGCACTGGGCGGCCGGAACGGTGAAGCGGGCGTTCGGGTGGGCGGCCGGGGTCGCGGACTCCGGCGTCCAGTCGTTGCCCTTCCAGTCCGTGAGGTGCTTGGGCTCGTCCTCGGTCATGCCCTCCCACCAGACGTCGCCGTCGTCGGTGAGCGCGACGTTGGTGAAGACGGAGTTGCCCCAGAGGGTCTTCATGGCGTTGGCGTTGGTGTGCTCGCCGGTGCCGGGGGCGACGCCGAAGAAGCCGGCCTCGGGGTTGATGGCGCGGAGGCGGCCGTCCTCGCCGAAGCGCATCCAGGCGATGTCGTCGCCGATGGTCTCGACCGTCCAGCCGGGGATCGTCGGCTCCAGCATGGCGAGGTTGGTCTTGCCGCAGGCCGACGGGAAGGCGGCGGCGACGTACTTCGCCTCGCCCTGCGGCGGGGTGAGCTTGAGGATGAGCATGTGCTCGGCGAGCCAGCCCTCGTCACGGGCCATGACGGAGGCGATGCGCAGGGCGTAGCACTTCTTGCCGAGGAGCGCGTTGCCGCCGTAGCCGGAGCCGTAGGACCAGATCTCGCGGGTCTCCGGGAAGTGCGAGATGTACTTGGTGGAGTTGCACGGCCATGGCACGTCCTCCTGGCCCTCCGCGAGGGGGGCGCCGAGGGTGTGGACGGCCTTGACGAAGAAGCCGTCGGTGCCGAGCTCGTCGAGGACGGCCTGACCCATGCGGGTCATGGTGCGCATGGAGACCGCGACGTACGCGGAGTCGGTGATCTCGACGCCGATGGCGGAGAGCGGGGAGCCGACCGGGCCCATGCAGAAGGGGACCACGTACATGGTGCGGCCCTTCATGGAGCCGCGGAAGATGCCCTGGGAGCCCGCGAAGAGCTCCTTCATCTCGGCCGGGGCCTTCCAGTGGTTGGTCGGGCCCGCGTCCTCCTCCTTCTCGGAGCAGATGAAGGTCCGGTCCTCGACGCGCGCGACGTCGGTCGGGTCGGAGGCGGCGTAGTACGAGTTCGGGCGCTTCACCGGGTCGAGCTTCGTGAACGTTCCCTTGGCGACGAGCTCCTCGCACAGGCGCTCGTACTCGGCCTCGGAGCCGTCGCACCAGACGATGCTGTCCGGCTGGGTGATCTCTGCGATCTCGTTCACCCAGGAGACGAGCTCCTGGTGCTGGGTGGGAAGGGGAGCCGCGTTGTCGCGCGCCACGATTGCTCCTTGTAGAGGGGTTTGTTCGCTGTATGCCCCGTGGGGGCTGCGACCCGGATGCGTCGTAGCTGCTCATCCGGTGCCGACCGCACTCATTTGATCATCCGCCGAGAACGCCCATATGTCCAGGGGGGTGCACACGTGAGCATCGCCACTCATATCGAGGACCTACGGGGCCGTAGGTACGATTCGGTGTCATGACTGCAGCCACGCCGGACGTCACCCCGGTCGAGCCCGTTACGACCGCCCTGACCCCGTCGCTCCCGATCAAGCCACGGCTCAGAGGCTGGCTGCACGCGGGCATGTTCCCCGCCGTGATCGTCGCCGGCCTGGTCCTGGTCGCCCTCGCGGACACCCCCCGCGCCCGCATCGCCTGCGGGATCTACGTCCTCACCGCCTGCCTGCTCTTCGGCATCAGCGCGCTGTACCACCGCGGCGACTGGGGCCCGCGCGGCGAGGCCGTCCTGCGCCGCCTCGACCACGCCAACATCTTCCTGATCATCGCGGGCACCTACACCCCGCTCACCCTGCTGCTGCTCCCGGACTCCACCGCGAAGCCGCTCATGTGGGCGGTCTGGGCCGCCGCGCTCGCCGGCATCGCCTTCCGCGTCTTCTGGGTCGGCGCCCCCCGCTGGCTGTACACCCCCTGCTACATCGCGATGGGCTGGGCCGCCGTCTTCTTCCTCCCCGACTTCATGCGGACCGGCGGCATCGCCGTCCTGGTCCTCGTCATCGTGGGCGGGCTCCTCTACAGCGCCGGCGGGATCATCTACGGCATGAAGCGCCCCAACCCGTCCCCGCGCTGGTTCGGCTTCCACGAGGTCTTCCACTCGCTGACCCTGGCCGCGTTCATCGTCCACTACGTCGGCATCTCGCTCGTCGCCTACCAGTCCTGACCAGGCAGGACGACCCCATGTCCCAGAGCCTGAGGGAACGGAAGAAGGAACGGACCCGGGCGGACATCCGCCGGGCCACGCGCCGCATCGCCGCCGCCCACGGCTGGGAGGCGGCCACCATCGAGCGCATCGCCGCAGAGGCGGAGGTCTCCCCCTCCACCGTCGTCCGCTACTTCCCCGTCCGCGAGGACATCGTCCTCACCGACGACAACGACGAGCGCCTGGAAGCGCTGCTGCGCGCCCGCCCCGCCGGTGAGGACCCGCTCGAATCGCTCCGCGCCGTCCTCACCGAGGCGATCGGCACCGCCCTGGAGGCCGACCCGGAGGAGATCCGGCTCCGCGCCCGGCTGATGGCCGGCACGCCCGCCGTCCGCGCCCGGCTCACCGAGACCACCGCCGAGACCGGCCGCCGGCTCGCCCGCGCCCTCGCCGACCGCACCGGCCGCGCCCCCGACGACCTGGAGGTACGGGTCTTCACCGCGGCCGTCCTCGGCGCGCTCCGCGAGGCCACCCTCTACTGGGCGGAACGCGGCCTCACCGAGGATCTGATGGCGCTGCTGCACCGCACCGTCGACACCCTCAAGGCCGGGCCGGCGCTCCCAGCGCGCCCCTGACCACCTCGGCCGAGCGCGGATTGTCCGCGCACCCCCACACCCCGTGCGGGCAGTAGTCGGTCACCGTCTGGTAGACCGGCCGGTAGGCGGCGAACCATTCGAGCATCCCCCGCACGTACGCCGGGTTGTCCCCGTTCCGGAAGAGTCCCCACTCCGGGTACGAGACCGGCTTGCCGCGCGCCCGGGCGAAGGCCACGTGGTGCGCGAGCCCGTACTCCTCGCTCACCTGCTCCTCGAAGGTGACCCCGGCGGGCTGGTCGTAGGCGTCCATCCCGATGATGTCGACGACGTCGTCCCCCGGGTAGCACTCCGGCCACGGCACCGCGTCCCGGCCGCGGCTCGGCGTGAAGTCGAAGCGGAAGCGCTGGCCCGCCACCCCGCGCAGCGCGCCGACCGCCGACCGCCAGTACGCCTTCCAGGCCGCCGGGTCGGGACCGCAGCGGTGCCCGTACGTGGTGCCGTTCATCTCCCAGCCGAGCACCAGGACCGCGTCCCCGAGGCCGTGCTCCACCAGCCGCCCGCCCAGCGTCCTGAAGTGCCCGTCGAAGTCCCCGGCCGCGCCGCGCCGCAGCCCGGCGCGCACCTCGGCGTCGGTCAGCCCGGCCTCGTTGCGGTCCATCATCGGCACGTTCAGCACGAAGAGCCGCCCCGGCCGCTCGGCCTTCCACCGCGCCCAGGGCGCGAAGAGCGCCGGATGCCCCTCGATGTTGGACCACCGGTCGCCCGGCAGATAGGTGTGTCCGACCCGCAGCTCGCCGCCGCCGAGCCATGCCTCCACCCCGGAGATCCGCCGCACCCCCTCCTCGTCGGAGCCGGTGAAGAAGCCGGAGGCCACCTCCGGCGGCGGTACGGGATCGGGCGCGGCCCGGGCGCCGGTGTGCCGCTCGCCGGGCGCGAGCCGCTCGGGCACCAGCAGGAGCGCGAGAGCGGCCGCGAGCAGCACCAGGAGTGCGGCCCGCGGCCACGTGGAGGACCGGGTCACGTCATCCGGTCCAGAATTCCCACCAGCGGGTCAGGATCAGCATCCCGATGATCCCGATGTGCAGGACGGGCAGGGCGAAGGCGAAGTCGCCGAGGAAGCCCCGCACCGCGGCCGGGGCGGGCAGCACGCCGGTCCTGACGTTGTGCGCGGTGACGTACCAGAACATGGTGATGGTCGCCGCCCAGGCGAGGCAGCACCACAGGCAGAGCGCGTTGATCTCGTACAGCGACTGCTGCATCAGCCAGGTGCAGAAGCCGACGCCGAAGAGCATCCCGCCGTTCAGCCCGAGCCAGAACCATCCCCGGTACCGCGCCCCCGCGAGGAGTCCGGCACCGACGGCGACGACGACGCCGTAGGTGACGAGACCGAGCATCGGGTTGGGGAAGCCGAAGACCGCCGCCTGCTCGCTCTTCATGATGTTCCCGCAGGACACGACCGGGTTCAGGCTGCACCCCGGCTGGAAGCCCGGGTCCTCCAGGAGCTTGAACTTGTCGATCGTGATCACCCACGCGGCCAGGATCCCGGCCGCGCCGGTCACGATCAGCAGCCAACCGAGCGCACGGCCCGCGCCGACCGTCCCGTCCGCCCGCCGGCCGGCCTCCGCCGGACCGTCCTCCTGCCACCGGCCGGGCGCACCGTCCCGTACCCCGAGCGTCGTCATCGCGCCGCCCCTTCCGCTCAGCCCTGCACGCGCCGGACCGGCAGCAGGACGTGGGCGCAGTCCGCGAGCGTCTCCTCGTCGGCGACGAAGGCGCGCAGCCGGTCCTCGTCCACCGGCTGCCCGGGGACGCCCTCGGCCCAGGGGCGCACCGAGCAGAGGAAGTAGACCTTGCCGGCCTCGCGGGCGGCGGCCTGCCACTCGTCCGGCACCGGGCACTGGACCTTCAGGAAGGGCAGGGTGAGCACGGCGGTGCCGGCCTCGACGAGCAGCGTGGCGCTGATCCCGGCGTCCTTCTCCAGGTCGAAGAGCCGGTCGCCGACGGAGAGGCCCATGGACTCCAGGGCCGTGCGCATCGCCTGCTGACCGGCGTCCGGCCCGTCGCGGCCGTCGCCGAGCGAATACGCCATGAGGAAAGGCGTGCCGGCGGAGTCTTCGGTGACTTCGCTGGACCACGGAATCACCGTGAGCGTACCCAGCGGAGAGACGCTGCGCGCCTCGGAAAGGACGTGGGGAGTGGTCATGGAAGGGGATGCTAGTGGGGCAACCACCCTTTCCCCGTACCGAATTCACTCATCCGGCCGACATTCGCCCGCTCGAACTCCCGGCCGCAACGAACACGGGTTTTCATCGTTGTGCCCTGAGGCCCCCTTGTCGACACCAGGAGATCGCCGATGCCATTCCCGCGCCGTGTCGCCCTCCGGTCCCTGTTCGCGCTGGCCGTCACCGCCGTCACCGGCGGCGCCCTCGGCCGGATCGCCGCCCGCTCCCCGGAAGCCGGACCGTACCTCTTCGACGAGATGTACGCGGGCCGCCGGATCCGCGGCCTCACCGGACCCGGTGGTGAGCCGGTGGCACTGGTGGACGGCCGGCCGCTGCATCTGATGCGGTGCGCCGACGGCGGCTGGGTGACCCCGCTCGACCACTACGCGTCCTGTCCGACGCCGGTCGCCGCCGTCCGCGCGGCGGTGGACGCCGCGGGGGCGGCTCCGCTCTCCCGGTACGCGGCGGGGCACGGCCTCCACTCCGACCCGACGGGAGGGAACCCCCGTGGTGTACACGCGTAAGAACCAGCGCGATCTGACGGCGTCCGAACGCCGCCGGTTCGTGGCCGCGGTGCTCGAGATGAAGCGCCGGGGCACGTACGACGAGTTCGTCCGCCTGCACATCGACCACTACACGGCCGACGGCGCGGGCCGGCTGCGGACGGCCCACATGGCGCCGAGCTTCCTGCCGTGGCACCGGAAGTTCCTGCTGGAGTTCGAGCGGGCGCTGCGCCGGATCGACGCGACGGTGACGGTCCCGTACTGGGACTGGACCCGGGACTCCTCCCCGGCGGCGTCGATCTGGTCGGCGGACTTCATGGGCGGCAACGGGCGCCGCTCGGACCTCCAGGTGACCACCGGCCCCTTCGCGTACGCCGGGGGGAAGTGGACGGTGCGGCACGCGATGACCGAGATCTCGTATCTGACCA
Organism: Streptomyces sp. NPDC014861; assembly: GCF_043081625.1. Taxonomy (NCBI): domain Bacteria; kingdom Bacillati; phylum Actinomycetota; class Actinomycetes; order Kitasatosporales; family Streptomycetaceae; genus Streptomyces; species Streptomyces sp. NPDC014861. Next base: position 22,001 of record NZ_JBIBWV010000030.1, on the reverse strand, counting down.
GGGACTTCGGCCGGCCGCGCGACCCGGTGTCACTGCCGACGTCGGCCCAGCTGGACGAGGTGATGCGGGAGCGGACGTACGACACGGCTCCGTGGAACTCGACCAGCCCGTCGGGCTTCCGCAACCGCCTGGAGGGCTGGGCGCCGGGCTCGGGCAACGAGCGGTTCCGGATCCACAACCGGGTGCACCGCTGGGTGGGCGGCCTGATGCTGGGCGGCGGCTCGGTGAACGATCCGGTGTTCTGGCTGCACCACTCCTTCGTCGACCTGGTGTGGTCGCGGTGGCAGCAGCGCAATCCGGGGGCCGCGTACCTGCCGGCGGAGCCGCCGCCGCTGGGCGACGCCCAGTACCGGAAGGTGGTCGCCCGGCACCAGCCGATGGCGCCGTGGGGCGTGACGCCGGCGGAGATGTTCGACCACTCCGCGGTCTACCGGTACGCCTGAGCGCGGTACGGCTCCGGACGCGGGCGTCCCCCCGGCCCTGGTGGGGCCGGGGGGACGCCTGGGGGGAGCGGGGGCGGGTTCAGCCGCCGTAGCCGCCGTTGTCGTGCGGGGCGTCGACGTTGGCGCAGCTGTTGCCGAAGGCCGGGTTCAGCAGGCCGATGACGTTGACGGTGTTGCCGCAGAGGTTGACCGGGACGTGGACCGGGACCTGGACGACGTTGCCGGAGGCGACACCGGGCGAGTGGGCGGCGACGGCCTCGGCGCCCGAGTCGGCGACGGCCAGGCCGGCTCCGGTGAGGGCGACGGCACCGGTGCCGGCCAGAACGGCGGCAGCCTTGGCGATGCGAGACATCAGAACTCCTTGGGTGGGTCGAGCGACCGCAGGGATCACGGCCGTCACTCCCGTTCAACGCCGCACCACGGACCGGGTCACGGCTTTGGGGCCGAACGGGAGAAACGAAATCGAAAAGTCCTCGGACGGAGGCGGAGAAATGGCCCGCGGTCCGGTGGTCGACCGTCGTCGGATTACGACGGCGACGCACCGGACCGCGGGCCGCGGCCATGCGACAAGCCTTCCGGTGCAACGACGGAAGACCCTTGCGGTAGCGGGGAAGAATCGTGTCTTCACCCGCGCGGACCGATTCCGTACGGAATTTCGAAAGAGGGGGTGGGAATCCCGGAGGGGTTCAGCGCTGTCCGGGGGCGAGGCCGAGCTGGGAGTCGAGAGCGCCGCTCAGGGTGGGGGCGATGAGGCCGAGCTGCGGCGGGGCGAGGTCGGGCAGGCCTGCGAGGCCGTCGCCGCGGGGGGCCTCGACGGGGTTGCCGAGCGTGGCGCCGGGGGTCGAGGCCCGCATCTCGGAGTGCGGGGAGGAGAAGAGCGCCCTGCCGGGCTCGCTGCCCTCCAGGACCTCGGGGAGCGGGGCGTCCACGGCGGTCTCGGGCAGGGTGCCGGCGAGCGGGACGCTCGGCAGGGTCACGTCGGGCAGCGCGCCGAGGCCCTTCTGGAATCCGGTCGGGGCGCCGGGCACCGGCACCGGCACCCCGGTCGCGACGGTGGGGGCGTCCATCGGCAGGACCGGTTCGAGGCCCTGGAGCGGGACGACCACCGGGGCCTCGACGGCGGAGGCCGGGACGGCCATGGCGGCGGAGGCGAGCGCGGTCATGAGAAGGCCCATGCCGGCCTGGGAGCGCAGAGTCATGACGTGTGAACGAGTCTCTTGGCCGAAACGTCGCGGCGCGTTCCCCCATGTGCAGCAACGCCCGAGGCCCCCGCCGGTCAGGCGGGGGCCTCGGTCGACGTCACGTCAGCGGCGCCGGTGGGTCGGCGGCGGCGTCACATCGGTGGCGTCGGTACGTCAGTGGCGGCGGTTGCGGACGAGGCGTCCGCCGCGGAGCTGGACGACGGTGCCGCCGATGATGAGGGCGGCGCTGACGGCTGCCGCTCCCCACAGGGCGGGATCGCTGCCCGTGTCGGGGAGTTCCGGCTTGCCGGGACCGCCGTGCGGCGGCTTGGTGGGCGGCTTGGTCGGCTCACAGCCCGGCTTCGGCTCCTCGCACTCCCCCGGCGGGGTGGTGGGCGGAGACGTGGTGGGCGGCTTGGTGGGCGGGTGCGTCGGCGGCTTCGTCGGAGGCTTGGTCGGCGGCTTCGTGGGCGGAGTCGTCGGAGGCTTCGTCGGAGGCTTGGTGGGGGGCTTGGTGGGGGGCTTGGTCGGCGGCTTCGTCGGCGGAGTCGTGGGCGGCTTCGTCGGCGGAGTCGTCGGAGGCTTCGTGGGGGGCTTCGTCGGAGGCTTCGTCGGCGGCTTCGTGGGCGGAGTCGTCGGAGGCTTCGTCGGAGGCTTCGTGGGGGGCTTGGTCGGCGGCTTGGTCGGCGGCTTCGTCGGCGGAGTCGTGGGCGGCTTCGTCGGCGGAGTCGTCGGAGGCTTGGTCGGCGGATGCGTGGGGGGCTTGGTCGGCGGATGCGTGGGGGGCTTGGTGGGGGGCTTGGTGGGCGGGTGCGTCGGAGTGGGCTCCTCGCCGTAGCCGCCGTCGGGGTCCTCCGCCGCGTGGGCGCAGAGGTCTCCGACGGCCGACGCCACGTAGCCGCCCAGGTCCATGCTCGCGCCGCAGAGTTCCGGCGGGAGCGGGGCGTGGGCCTGCCCGCTGCCCGGTCCCGGGGAATCGCCCGTACCGGGGTGCGCGCTCGCGGCCAGTGCGAGGCCGCCGGTCAGCGACAGGATGCCGGTCGCAGCCGCCGCCGTGAGTACTTTCCTGTTGATGATGGACCGCATACCGCTCTTCCTCGGGAGAAAGGGAGAGACCGGCGAGGATCCCCCCTCGCTCCGTCCGGCCGAGTCCCCGCCGACGTTCGCGTGGGGACGGTCCAGAGAGTAGGGAGCGGCGCACCGTGTGGAGCCCAGGCCACACGGCGACCGGTCAGAAAATCATTCGATCAGCCGCCGAGCGGGCTCGCCGGCAGGCCGCCGATCAGGGGAAGGCCCTTGCCGGTCTGGTTCAGCTGGGTCGCGGTGTCGGTGACGGTCTTGACCGGGGAACCGTCGGTGGTGCTGCTGAGCACGTCCGACTTCAGTCCGTTGGCGGCGATCGCCTCCAGGCCGCCGTTGAGGCTGGTCGGGGTCATCGCCTCGGCGGCCATGGCGGGGGCGGCGGCTCCGAGGGCCATGAGCGAACCGGCGACGACTGCGGCGACCTTGGTGGGCTTCATCAGGAGAATCCTTCCTCTGTACTTTCAACTCGCGTTCCATACAGGGTTCTTGGGGAATTCCTGTACGCGCTTTCCCTTCTGTAACGAGAGGTGCGCTCCCCGGAAACTCCAGAAGGAAGGATTTCTCGACACTGCACCCGATCGAAGGGGACCGGTGTGATGGTCGGATGACCGGACCCGAGCATGCCCGTACCGGCCCGGCGGGAGGCCGGACCGGTACGGGTCGGGGGTGCGGTCGCGCGTCAGCCGACGGGGAGCGGCAGCGGCGCCGGGAGCTCGGGCGCCGCCACCGGCGGCGCCGCCGGGACGTCGGCGGGAAGCTCCGGGACCTCCGCCGGCGGGACCGCGGGCAGCTCGGGCGCCTCCACCGGGAGCGCGGGCAGCGCGGGCAGTCCGGCCAGGTCCGGCGCGGGCAGTCCGCTGCCGAGCACGGTGGCGACGGCGAGGTTGACCAGGGAGGTCAGCGCGGCCGTGACCTGCGGGACGACTCCGGCGGCGCCCCCGGAGGTGATGACCGCGACCAGTCCGGCGACGGCCTCCTCCACGGAGGCGAGGGCGTCGTCCACCAGATCGGCGGGCGCGGCCTGCGCGGCCTTGGCCCCGGCCGCGACGGGCAGGGCGACCGGCGGCGCCACGGGGAGCCCGCCCGGGGCCTCCACGGCAGGCGGGGCGACGGGGGCGTCGTCGGTGGGCGGGGAGACCGGGGCCTCCGGGGCGGCCGGGGTCTCCGGCAGCGGGGCGGGGGCGGTCTCCTTCGCCTGGTCGACCGCGGCCTGGATCTTGGCCTTGAGGGCCTCGGCGTCGGCCGCCGGGACCTGACCGTCGTCGGCCTCCAGGGCCGCCGTGACGAGTTCGGCCACGGGGGTCGTCACCCCGCCGACGTCGCCGAGGGCCTCGGCCTGGGCCAGCAGGGCGGCCGCGTCGGGGAGCGGGGCACGGGCGGCGCGGTCGGCCGCGAGGGACGGGGGGAGCTCGTCGGCGACGGCGGATCCCGCCATGCCGAGGGTGAGAGTGAGGGCGGCGGATATCGCCAGGGCGGTGAGACGGCGTGAAGCCAGGGGACGCATATGTGTTCCTTTTCCTTATGCGTCGGACAACTGCTCTCCCACCGTGCCTGCGGGTATAGCCCTCCGCAACCGCAGAACTACTGAGCGCCACGCCTCCGTTCGAGTGAATCTGTCCGCCGGACTGCCCCTCCGAGGGGCGTACGCCGTTGCACCGGGCGGCGCGCACGGGGGTGCGTCCGAACGAGTACCGACCCAACGGACACAAGGGAAAAGCCGGTGCGCCCACCCCGAGGGGTGGGCGCACCGGCTTCGGAAGGACCGATCCGACGTGCGAGATCAGGCGTTGACGCAGGCGTTGCCGAAGGTCGGGTTCAGCGCGCCGATGACGCTCACGGTGTTGCCGCACACGTTGACCGGCACGTGGACCGGGACCTGCACGACGTTGCCGGAGCCGACGCCGGGGGACTTCACGGCGGCGCCCTCGGCGATGGAGTCGGCGGCGGCGGCACCGGCGGCACCGGCGACGGCGGCGGCGGCACCCACGGTCAGGACAACGGCCTTCGCGATACGGGACATGGAGAAGTTCTCCTCGATCGAATTCCAACTCGGACTGCGCGGACTGTTCGGCCCGGCTCCCTCAACAACGCCGCGGATTTCCATCGGTTGCTCTCCCGAACGGGTGACGTTCAACCGATCTTTGGCCCGGCGGAGGGCCATTCGGGCGACGGCCCTGGGAATGGCGCAACACGCACAACGAGGAACCTGCCGCACGGATACGGGAGTTAGCGTTTCCGAGCATCTAATGCTTACTATCGCTCCGCGCCGGGGTTATAACGTTCCCGAACGTTGCTTCCGGGCCCGCCGCGCGTTCACCCATTTCGTGCGGACGACACCTTCCCCTCCCCCGGTCTTCGCGGGTCTTCCCTCCCTTCTCTCATCAAAGCGGAGAACCTGTATGCGGAATTCAGCGGTTCTTGCCGTGCGTCGCGGCGTGTCGGGTGCCCTGTCGTGCGCGGTGCTGGCCGCCACGCCGGCACTCGCCTCCGCCGCGGCGCCCGTGCCCGGGGAGGCGGCCCGCGTCCCCTTCGCCGCGCGCTACCAGGCCGAACTGCACGGCGGGATCGTGCGCGCCGCCAACGCCTCGGCGAAGGGCGGCGAGGGCACCGGGACGGCCAACGACGGGGTGGCGATCGGTTATGTCGACGTGGACGACAACCCCGACACGTACAACTCCAGCCGTGCCGAACTGCGGGTGCCGGAGGGGGCCCGGGTCGCCTGGGCCCGGCTGTACTGGGGCGGGAACCTGCGGGTCGGCGAGCAGAAGCCGCCGAAGGACAACGGGCGGGTGCTGGTCGCGGAGCCCGGCGGGCGGTACAAGGCGGTCCTCGCCGACACCCTCGTGGGGCACCGCACCGCCGAGGGTGCCGACGCCTTCCAGGCGTCCGCGGACGTGACCGAGCTGGTCCGCTGGGCCACGCCCGGACAGTGGACGGTCGCGCAGGTGAACGTCGCCATGGGCCGCAGCGCGGTGGGCGGCTGGGGCGGCTGGACGCTGGTGGCCGCGTACGAGAAGGCGGACGAACCGCTGCGCCGGCTGAGCGTCTGGGACGGCTTCGAGACGGTCGGCCCGCGCTCCGGAGAGCTGCGCGTCACCCTCGACCGGCACCGTTATCCGAAGGGCACGGAGGGACGGCTCGGAGTCATCGCCTATGACGGTGACCGGGGAACTTCCGGGGATTACCTGGAGGTGCGGACGAGCCGTCGGAAGATCACCCCGATCGGCGATTCCGCCAATTCCGTGAACGACGTCCTGAACTCCAGCATCACCGAATTCGGCAAGGCCGGGAGCACGCGCTTCCCGAACGCCGGGAACACCCTGGGGTACGACTCCGACGTCTTCGATCTGCGGGGGGCGCTGCACCGAGGAGCCGACCGTGTCCACGTCCGGCTGGGCAGCCGTGAGGACACCGTCTGGCTCGGTGCGCTCTTCCTGCAGGCGGACGTGCGGCGCTGACGTGGGCACTGTCGAGGCGGACCCCGGGTCCGTCACCGTCCTGCACGCGGTCCAGCCCGGCGACGGCGGGGTCGCCCGGGTCGTCGTCGACCTGGTGCGCGCCCAGCGCGCCGCCGGGCTGCGCCCCGTGACCGCCTGTCCGCCCGGCACCGCGCTCGCCGCGGAGCTGCGCGCCGAGGGCGCCGAGGTCCACGACTGGCGGGCCGGCCGCGACCCCGGCCCCGCGCTGGTCCGGGAGACCCGTGAACTGGCCCGGGTGGTCCGGGCCGTGCGGCCCGGACTCGTCCACGCGCACTCCGCGAAGGCGGGCCTGTGCGCCCGGCTCGCGGTGCGCGGCCGGATCCCCACCGTGTACCAGCCGCACGCCTGGTCCTTCGAGGCCGTCACCGGCACCACCGCCGAACTGGCCCGCCGCTGGGAGCGGTTCGGCGCCCGCTGGACCGACCGGATCCTGTGCGTGAGCGGGGCGGAGCGGCGTACCGGCGAGGCGGCCGGGGTCGAGGCGGCCTGGTCGGTGGTGCACAACGGCGTGGACGTGGCGCGCTTCGCGACCGACGGCCCGGCCCGGAACCCGGCGCCGACCGCGGTGTGCGTGGGCCGGCTCTGCCGGCAGAAGGGCCAGGACGTGCTGCTCGCCGCCTGGCCCGCGGTCCTCGCCGAGGTCCCGGACGCGCGTCTGGTGCTGGTCGGCGACGGGCCGGACGGCGAGCGGCTGCGGGCCGCCGCCGGGCCCTCGGTGCGGTTCACCGGCGCTGTCGGCGACACCGCGCCCTGGTACCGGGCGGCGGACGTCGTCGTGCTGCCCTCCCGCTGGGAGGGCATGGCCCTGGCGCCGCTGGAGGCGATGGCGGCGGGCCGGCCGGTCGTCGTCACCGATGTCGACGGGGCGCGCGAGAGCCTGCCGCCCGGTCATGAAGCCCCGTGCCTGGTCCCGTCCGAGGACCCGGCCGCCCTCGCCGCCGCTCTCGGCCGCCTCCTCGGCCGGCCGGAGCTGCGGCACCGCCTGGGCCGCGAGGCCCATGAGCACGTCCTCAGCAGTTTCGATGTGCGGCGCACCGGCGCGGCCGTCGCGGAGATCTACCGCGAGCTGGCCGGAGTGCGGGGCCCCGAACACAGAGAGCCGATTGCGCAGTGACCACGGAAAGTACCAGCGTTCCCTCCTCTGCCGGCCCGTGGCCGGTCGCCGGCCCGGCGTTCGGGCCCGTCACGCTCGCCCCCCGCCGGGGGCGGTCCCGCCGGCCGGCGCTTCCGCGCCCGCGGGCGGCCGCCGCGCCGGTTCCGGGTCCGACGGGGCTGCGGGCCGTCGACTGCCTCGCCGTGTTCGCCGGTGCCGCGCTGCTCGGCCCCGTCCATCAGGATCCGCGGCTGCTGCTGCCGGTCCTCGCGCTGCTGCTCGTCCTGGACGGGCGCGGCGGGCTGTACCGGCCGGCGGCGCACGTCCGGCTGCTCGACGAGCTGCCCGCGCTGGCCTCCCGGGCCGGGGTGGTGTGGTGCGTGGCCGCCGCGACGGCCGCCGCCTGGTCCCCGGATCTGGCGATCGGACCGCTGCGGCTGTGCGGGGCGTACGCCGTGCACGTCGGGGTGGCGGCCGTGCTGCGGGCGGTGCTGCTCGCGCGCGGGCGGCGGATCGCCCGCGAACGGCCGCGGTCCGCGCTGGTGGTCGGCCCGCCGGCGGCGGCGCGCCGGTTCGCGGCGGCGGCGCTCCAGCACCCCGAGTACGGGATGCGGCCGGTCGGCGTGGTGGGGCTGCCGGACGGGACGGTCGGTGAGCAGCGCCCGGTGGAGCCGGGGCTGCCGCTGCTGACGACGGCGGAGGAGATCCGCCGGGCGGTCATCCAGAACACGGTCCGCGAGGCGGTCTTCCTCGGGGACGAGCCGGAGCTGGTGACGCTCTTCCAGCACTACGGCTGTGTGACCTGGCGGGTCGGCGGGGAGCGGTACGAGGGGCCGATGGGCGAGCACGTGTGGGGGTACGCCCGCCGCCGGCTGGTCCCGGTGACCGAGCGGCGCGGCGCGCGGGCCAAGCGGGCGCTGGACATCGCGCTGGCCGGTCCGGCGCTGGCGCTCGCGCTGCCGGTGCTCGCGGTGTGCGCGCTGGCGGTGCGGCTCTCGGACGGGCCGGGGGTGCTGTTCCGGCAGGAGCGGGTGGGGCAGCACGGGCGCCTCTTCACGCTGCTGAAGTTCCGTACGCTCCGGCCGTCCGACGACACGGAGTCGGCGACCCGGTGGAACGTGGCCGGGGACCGGCGGATGAGCGCGGCGGGAGGCTTCCTGCGGAAGTCCTCGCTGGACGAGCTGCCGCAGTTGTGGAACGTGCTCCGCGGCGACATGAGCCTGGTCGGGCCGCGGCCGGAACGCCCGTACTTCGTCGCCCAGTTCAGCAAGATCCACGCGGGGTACGCGACCCGCCACCGGATGCCGGTCGGGCTCACCGGCCTGGCACAGGTGAACGGCCTGCGCGGCGACACCTCGATCGAGGACCGCTGCCGCTTCGACAACCACTACATCGACCACTGGTCGCTCTGGCAGGACGTCTGCATCCTGGTCCGCACCGCGGCCGGTCTCGTCCGACCGACGGGGAGCTGAGGATGGCCGCGGCCGTGACGACGGTGCCGGTCCTCGCGGGGTCGCCGGACGTCCGGGGGTGGGCGCGCCGGGCCGGGGCGCTCTCCCCGGTCCTCGCGGTGATCGCGCTGCTCCTGGTGCCGGGCGGCGGCGGCGCGCAGGGCGGGACGGGCGGCACGGGCACGGTCGCCGACGCGGCCTCCGGGCTGCTGGTGCTGATCTGCCTCGTACGGATCCTGCGCGGGGGCCACCGGCCTCTGACGCGGACCGCGGCGGTGGTGCTGGGACTGCCGGTGTTCGGGGTCTGCCTGGCGGCGGTGACCTCGAACGACCCGGCGTCGAGCCTGCCCGGGGTCGCCCGGTACGTGCAGGTCTTCGTGCTGGTCCCGGCGGCGGTGCTGCTGACGATCCGGGACCGGCGGGACTTCGCCGTGGTGGCGTGGGGCCTGGTGTCGCTGGCGCTGCTCCAGGGCGCGGTGGGCGTGACGCAGTACCTGACGGGGACGGGCGCCTCGTACCAGGGCGAGGACATCCGGGCGGTGGGCACCTTCGGGGCGACCGACGTGATGGGCATGGCGACGGTGGTGGCGTACGGGCTGGTGGTCGTCACCGGGATCGCGCTGGGCTCGCCGGCCGGCCGCACCCGGACGGCGGCGCTGGTCTGCGCGGGTCTGCTGGTGGTGCCGCTGGTGCTGTCGTTCAGCCGGGGCGCGTGGATCGCGACCGTGCTGGCCTGCGGGATCCAGCTGCTGCTGGGCGGGGTGCGCCGGGCGGCGCGGGTGGCGCTCGCGGTGGGCGCGCTCGCGGTGGTGCTGGTCGGCGGCCTCGGGATCGGTTCGTCGATGGTGAAGGAGCGGGTCGCCAGCATCACGCGGGTGACGGCGGCGCCGGACCAGTCGGTGACGGACCGGTACACGATGTGGGCGGCGGCGGGCCGGATGTGGAGCTCGGAGCCGCTGACCGGCGTGGGGCTGAAGGGCTTCCCGCAGTACCGGGACTCGCACGCGTCGGTGGCGCTCTCCTCCGGCAGCGACACGGCCGGCGCGGGCGCGGGCTTCCGGAAGCAGCCGCTGCTCTCCCCGCACAACATGTACCTGCTGGTGCTCGGCGAGCAGGGTCTGATCGGGCTGCTCGCGCTGGCGGGCAGCTGGCTGGCGCTGCTCGTGGGGGCGCTGCGGCGGCGCCGGGCGGGCGCGGACTGCGCGCTGGTGGCGAGCGGGCTGCTCGCCTGGCAGCTGATCGACTTCTTCTACGCGGACATCGGCGGCCCGTCGACGGTGCTGATGTCGGTGGTCTTCGGCCTCGCCGCGTGGTGGGCCCTCGCGCCCGGCCCGGAGGGTGCGGTGGGGGTGCGTGGTGCGTGACCCGTGGGCCGGTCCGCCGGATCCCACGGACGCGTCCGTCGCGCCCCCGGGGCCCGGCGGTCCCGGCGCCGTCCCGCCGTGCCCGCCGTGCCCACCGCGCCGCGAGCCGCTGACCGACCCCTGGTCCCCCATGCCCCCGGGCGCCACGGACTCCCCGTGCGCCCCGGGGGCCGCCGTGCTGCCGGGGGCCGGTACGGGAGCGGGCGAGGGGGCGGCGGCCGGGGCCGCGCCGGCGGTGTCCTCCGGGCTTGGGGTGTCCGGGGGTGCGACGGTGTCCGGTACGGCGGTGCCCGGTCCCGCGGTGCCCGGTCCCGCGGGGTCCCCGCGTCCGGCCGCGCCCGGCCCCGCGGCGGCCACGCCGACGACCGCCCGTCCGGCGGTTCCGCGGACCGGGCGGCGGGCGCACGCGCGGGTGAAGGGTCCGGCGGCGGGCGGACAGGGGCGCGGGTTCCTGGCCAGGGCGGCGGCGGTGACGGCGGCGCTGACCGCGGTCGGGGCGGTGCTCGGGCTCGTCCGGGACCAGATCCTCGCCGGGTACTTCGGGGCGGGCGCGGAGACGGACGCGTTCCTGGTGGCGTGGACGGTGCCGGAGTTCGCGTCGACGCTGCTCATCGAGGACGCGATGGCGCTGATCCTGGTGCCGGCCTTCTCGCGGGCGCTCGCCCGCCGCCCGGGGGCGCTGTCCGGGGATCCGGTGCGGGATCTGGTGCGGGGGACGCTGCCGCGGCTGACGCTCGGGGTGGGGCTCGTCGCGGCCGGCCTGATCGTGGCGGCCCCGGCGGTCGTCGGGGTCCTCGCGCCGGGGCTCTCCGACCCGGGGCTCGCGGTGGACTGCACCCGGCTGACCTCGACCTGCGTGCTGACCTTCGCGCTGGTCGGCTACTGCTCGGCGGCGCTGCGCGCGCACCACGTCTTCCTGCCGCCGGCCGCGATCTACGTGGCGTACAACGTCGGCATCATCGGCACGATGGTCCTGCTCCGGGAGCCGTGGGGGGTGCGGTCGGCGGCGGCCGGGGTCGCGGTCGGCGGGGTGCTGATGGTGCTGGTGCAGGCGCCCGCGCTGGTGCGGGAGCTGCGCGCGCGGCCGGTGCCGTCGCGTGAGCCCGAGGCGCTCGCGCCGGGGGCGGGCGTGGACGGGCGGCTGATCGTGCTGGGGCTGATCGCGCCGGTGGTGGCCTTCTCGCTGATCCGCCAGTCGCAGACGCTGATCGAGCGCTTCCTGGCCGCGCCGCTGCCGTCCGGGGCGATCTCGCACCTGAACTACGCGCAGAAGATCGCGCAGATGCCGATGATCCTGTCGCTGATGCTGTGCACGGTCAGCTTCCCGGTGGTCGCGCGGGCACTGGCCGCCGGCGATCCGGAGGGGGCGCGGCGGCGGGTCGAGCGGGATCTGCTGCTGGCGGCGGTGGTGGTCCTGGTGGGCGCCTCCGTGGTGATCGCCGCCGCCCCCCAGATCGTCGAACTGCTCTTCCAGCGCGGCGAGTTCGATCGTACGGACACGGTCGCCACCGCCGCGGTGATGCGCGTCTACGCCCTCGGCCTGCTCGGCCAGACCATGGTCGGCGCCCTCGTCCGCTGCTACTTCTCCGCCGCCCGCCCCCTCTGGTACCCGGCCGCCGCGATGGCCGCCGGGCTCGCCGCCACCGCCGCGGCCGGGGTGCCCGGCGCCCGTGCCTGGGGCGCCGTCGGGATCGCCGCCGCCAACGCCCTCGGCATCACCCTGACCGCCGTCCTGCTGCTGCGCGGCGCACACCGGCAGACCGTGCCGGTGCGCGCGGACCGGCTCGGCGAGGGCCTGCTGCGGCTCGCCACCGCGGCCGCCTGGGCGACCGGCGCGGGGTGGCTCTGCTCCCTGGCGATCGGCCCCGCCGCGCTCTCCCTCGCCGTCGCCGGCCTGGTCGTGGCCGGCGTCTTCCTGCTCTTCATCGCCTGCGCCGCCAAGGCGCCGGAGATCCCTCCCCTCCCCCACCGCTCCCTCCGACGCCGAAGGACCGCCCATGCCCGCCCCCACCGCGCTGCGCCGTCTGCTGCCGAAGCCGCCCCTGTGGGCGAAGCCGCCCCTGTGGGTGGCGATGTACCACTCGATCACGGACACCGGTGACGACCCGTACCGGGTGACCGTCTCGCCCGTGCGCTTCGCCCGGCAGCTCCACTGGCTGGGCGACCGGGGGCTGCGCGGGGTGTCGGTGCGGGAGCTGCTCGCGGCGACCGCGGCGGGGCGGGCGAAGGGGCTGGTCGGCCTCACCTTCGACGACGGCTACGCCGACTTCCTCGACTCGGCGCTGCCGCTGCTGCGCCGGCACGGCTTCACCGCCACCGTGTACGTCCTGCCGGGACGCCTCGGCGGCGCCAACGAATGGGACACCGCGGGCCCGCGCAAGCGGCTGCTCACCGAGGAGGGCATCGAGCGGATCGCCGCCGCCGGCATGGAGATCGGCTCGCACGGCCTGACCCACCGTCGGCTGACGGAGGCCGACGACGCCACCCTCGCCGACGAGACCCGGCACTCCCGGACCCTCCTGGAGGAGATCACCGGCGGGCCGGTGGACGGCTTCTGCTACCCGTACGGGGCGGTCGACCCGCGCGTGGTCCGCGCGGTGCGCAAGGCCGGGTACGGCTACGCCTGCGCCATCGATCCCGGCCCGCTGACCAGCACGTACGCACTTCCTCGGATCCACATCGGCGAGGCCGACACCTCGTGGCGGCTGACCGCGAAGCGGGCCCTGCACCCGCTGCGCCGCCGCCACCCCGCCGAGCTGATCCCCGCGCAGGCGGGCCCGGCCGCGGCGGTGCTGGGATGAGCGGGCTGAAGGTCCTGCACGTCATCACCGGTCTCGGCATCGGCGGCGCCGAGCAGCAGCTGCGGCTGCTGCTGCGCCATCTGCCGGTCCAGGGGCGGGTGGTGACCCTCACCAACCCGGGCCCGGTCGCGCTCGGCATCGAGGCCGACGGCACCCCGGTCACCCACCTGGGCATGACGGGGAACAGGGACCTCGGCGCGCTGCCCCGGCTGGCCCGGCTCGTCCGCGAGGGCGGCTACGACCTCGTCCACACCCACCTCTACCGGGCCTGCGTCTACGGCCGGCTCGCCGCCCGGCTCGGCGGGGTCCGCCGGGTCATCGCCACCGAGCACTCGCTCGGCACCACGCAGATCGAGGGCCGTCCGCTCTCCGCGGGCACCCGCGCGCTCTATCTGGCGTCGGAGCGGCTCGGCACCTCGACGGTCGCGGTCTCGGCGAGCGTCGCCCGCCGGCTCGCCGACTGGGGGGTGGCGCCGGAGCGGATCGAGGTGGTGCCGAACGGCATCGAGACCGGCCGCTTCGCCTTCGCCCCGCGCGCCCGCCGCCTCACCCGGGGTGTCCTCGGGATCCCGGAGGACGCGTTCGTGGTCGGCGGGGTCGGGCGGCTGGCGCCGGGGAAGCGCTTCGACCGGCTGATCCGGGCCGTGGCGTCGGTGCCGGAGGCCCGGCTGCTGCTCGTCGGCGACGGGGAGCGGCGCGAGGAGCTGCGGGCGGTGGCGCGCGAGTGCGGCGCCGCCGACCGCGTCCTCTTCTTCGGCGCCTGCGAGGATCCGCCCTCGGACGGCCCCGCCGGGCCGATGCTGCCCGAACTCCTCGCCGCGATGGACGTCTTCGTCTCCACCTCCCCGGACGAGACCTTCGGCCTCGCCGTCGTCGAGGCGCTCGCCGCCGGGCTGCCTGTGCTCTACGTGGCGTGCCCGGCGATCGAGGACCTGCCGACGGACGCGGCGCCGGGCGCCCGCCGGATCGGCGAGTCGGTGCCGGAACTGATCGGCGCCCTGGGCGAGCTGCGGGCCGCGCGGGGCTCCCTCCCCGTACGCCTCCCCGCGCCCGCCGCCGCCCGCCGCTACGACATCGCGCGCAGCGCCGACCGGCTGATGACCCTGTACGACCGGGCCGTCCACGGCCGCGGCGCCCCCGCGCCCTCCCCCTGAAGCCCCTGCCCCTGTCCCTCCGACGTCCCTGTCGGCGTCCCGTGAAGCGAGAGAGCCCGTCATGACCACCACACCACCCCGTGCCGTCCGACTCCCCGCCCGACTGCGCTCCCCCGGCCGCTGGGCGGTGCTGCCCGCCGCCGTGGTCGCCGGGGCGGCCCTCGGCGGCGGCTACGGGGTCCTGAAGACCCCCGAGTACGCGGCGACCAGCTACGTCATCGTCGTCCCCGGCGAGAAGTCCGACCCGGCGGCGGCGCTCGGCTTCGCCCAGGCGTACGGGAAGGTCGCGACCGACATCGCGGTGACCGGCGACGCCCAGGTGTGGGCGGGAGTCACCGCCGCCACCCTCCGCGAGAGCGTGCTGGCGGAGACCTCCCCGGACGCGCCGATGATCGCCGTCACCGCCCGCGCCGCGAAGCCCTCGCGAGCGGTGACGATCGCCGACGGGGTGGCCCGCTCGCTGGTCGTCAACTCCTCGCACGTCGCCGCCAGCACGGGCGTGAAGGTCGTCCAGTTCTCCCGCGCGACCCGGCCGACCGCCCCCGTGTCGCCGTCCGCACCGCTCTCCGCGCTGGTCGGCGCCTGCGCCGGCGGGCTCCTCGGCGGGCTCGCGCTGCTGGTCCGGCCGAAGCGGGCCGCGGGGCGCCCCGAGGGCCGCCACTCGCGCCCCGCCGCCCCCACCGGCGGGGCCGCCGTGCCCGCGCCCGCCGCCCACCAGCCGGCACCGGAGGCGGTGTGACCACGCCGAGAACACCGCGGATCGAGCTCTGTCGTGACACGGAGGCCTTCGGGCGGCTGGCGGCGGAGTGGACGGACCTGTACGCGCGCTGCTCCTCGGCGACCCCGTTCCAGTCCCACTCCTGGCTGCACTCCTGGTGGGTCTCGTACGGGCGTCCCGGCGCCCTGCGGGTGGTGCTCGTACGGGACGGGGCCGGCGCGCTCGTCGCCGCGGCGCCCCTGATGCGGGCGCGCGGGCCGCTGCCGGTGCTGACCCAGCTCGGCGGCGCCATCACCGACTTCACCGACGTCCTCCTCGACGACGAGCGCCCCGAGGCGGCGGAGGCACTGGCCGGAGCGATCGCCCGGACGGCCCGGGGCGCGGTCGTCGACCTGCGGGAGGTACGCCCGGGCGCCGCCGCCGAACGGATCTTCACCCACTGGCGCGGACCGCGCCGCCGGCTGCCCGACTCGCTCTGCCTGGAGCTGCCCGCCGTCCCCATGGAAGGACTGCTCGAACGGATCCCCTCCGGGAAGGCCCAGCGGGTCCGGGCCAAGCTGCGCAAGCTCGACGCCCTCGGCATCGACGCGCGGGTGGTGACGGCGCCCGACGTGCCGGCGGCCCTCGACCGCCTGCTGACCCTCCACCGGCTCCAGTGGCGGGGACGCGGGGTCACCGCCGAGCACACCAGCGAGCGGTTCGCCCAGCACCTGGCCCGGGCGGTCCGGCCGATGGTGGAGCGCGGCGACGCGATGGTCACCGAGTTCCGGCTCGGCGGCGACGTCGTCGCCGCCGACCTGACCCTGATGTCCCCGCGGCTCGCCGGCGGCTACCTGTACGGCGCGGACCCGGTGCTCCGGGAGCGCAAGGTCGACGTCGCCGCGATGCTGCTGCGGCACGGGGCCCGGGAGACCAGCGCGGGCGGCCGGGCCACGCTGAGCATGCTGCGGGGCAGCGAACCGTACAAGCACCACTGGCGCCCCGAGCCGGTCCGCAACCGGCGGCTGCTGCTCACCGGTCGCGGTACGGCCCCGCTCCTCTGGCTCCACGCCGGCGCGGCCGACGCGCGGCGCTGGGCGGCCCGGCAGGCGCGGGAGCGGGCCTGGGCGGGCCGGCTCCTCGCCCGCCTGCCCGCCCGCACGCCCGGCGGCTGACCGTCAGAAGGGCCAGACGCCGTTCAGGGCCCCCTTCCAGTCGAGTGCGTCGCTCAACTGCTCCTTCCAGCCGGTGTCCTCCAGGACGGTGCCGTCCGCACCGGCGCCGGTGTCCACGGGTCCGGTGACCACGGGTCCGGTGTCGACGGCGCCGGTGTCGTTCGGCACGCACACCGGCCCGCCGATCCAGCTCTCCACCCACTCCCCGAGCTCGACCTTCCAGCAGTCGGGATCAGGAGCGGGCTCGGGCTTCGGTTCCGGCTTGGGCTCAGGCTTCGGCTCAGGCTTCGGTTCCGGCTTCGGTTCCGGCTTGGGCTCAGGCTTGGGCTCAGGCTTCGGTTCCGGCTTCGGTTCCGGCTTCGGTTCCGGCTTCGGCTCAGGCTTCGGTTCAGGCTTCGGTTCCGGCTTGGGCTCAGGCTTCGGCTCAGGCTTGGTCGGGTCCACCGGATCCACGGGATCGACCGGATCAACGGGATCCACCGGGTCCACAGGATCCACAGGATCCACAGGATCCACAGGATCCACAGGATCCACAGGATCCACCGGGTCCACCGGGTCCACCGGGTCCACCGGGTCAACGGGATCCACCGGATCCACGGGATCCACCGGCACCGACGGCTCCACCCCGTACAGCATTTCCCGGAACACCCGGGACGACTGCGGGTTGCTGTCGCACTGCCAGACGCCGTGCGGACAGTAGTCCGTGATCGTGTGGTAGAGCGGCTTGTGGTCGCGGATCCATTCCAGCATCCGCCGCATGTACGTCGGATTGTCGCCGTTCCGGAAGAGCCCCCATTCGGGATAGGAGATCTGCTTTCCGTGCTCGGCCGCGAAATCGACCTGCTTCTGGAGCCCGTACGGCTCGTTCACGTGGCGGTCGAAGTCGGAGCCGGGCGGCTGGTCGTACGAGTCCATGCCGATGATGTCGACGACGTCGTCGCCCGGGTAGCACTCGGTCCACGGCACCGCGTCCCGGCCCCGGCTCGGGTTGAAGTCGAAGCGGAACTTCTGGCCGGGCACGGACCGCATGGTCGTGACGATGCGGTTCCAGTACTTCTTCCAGGCCTCCGGGTCCGGACCGCAGCGGTGGGTGTACGTGGTGCCGTTCATCTCCCAGCCGAGGACGAGGACCGTGTCCAGGGCTCCGGCCTCGACGAGGCGGCGGGCGAGGGTGCGGAAGTGGTGGTCGTAGTAGCCGGCGGCGCCGAGCCGGAGCTGGCGGCGGACCTCCGGGTCGGAGACGCCGGCCTCGTTCCGTTCCAGCATGGGGACGTTGAGGACGAAGAGCCGGTCCCGCTTCGCGTTGCGCCAGTCGGCCCAGGCGTCGAGGAAGCCGGGCGGTCCCTCGATGTTGGACCAGAGGTCGCCGGGCAGGTACGTGTGGCCGACGCGGAGTTCACGGCCGCCGAGCCACCGCTCCAGCTGGCCGATCCGGGCGACCCCGAGCGAACCGGAATCGAGGAAGGCCCCCATGGCGGTGGCGGCGGAGAGAGTCGGACCGGGGTCCTCCGTCGTTAGGGATGCGGCGGCGTGGGCGGGTGCCGACAGCACGACCGAACCCGAGACGAGGAGGCCCGCGGTGATCACCCCCAGCCATCTTCTTCTCTTTCTCGGTGTTCCTCCGAAAGGATCCACGGGCCGCTCCTTCACACGCATGCCACTTGACGATCAGTCATTCCGATGTTCCGAAAGTATTCCTAATGAGCCGACCGTGAACGCCGCTATCCACCCCTCCGTAGTCCATTAGAGGATTTCATCGCCCAGTTGGGGCACCCGAGATGAAGGTGCAATGCCCGTGCCGCCTTTCGACACCCGCGTACCCGCAGTCCTCGTGCGGCTCGACCGGAACCCCTTCCATCACGGAACCCTGGGCGCGGCCCGCTCCCTCGGCCGGGCCGGGATCCCCGTCCACGCGGTCGTCGAGGCGGCCGACAGCCCGGTCGCCCGCTCGCGGTACGTGCGCTCGGCCCGGCCCCGTCCCGGCTCCCCGGTCTCCACCGAACTGGCCGCGCTGCTCCTGCGCGTGGCCGGCGAGATCACCGACACGCCGTCAGATCCGGTGCTCGCCGTGCCGCTGGACGACATCAGCGCCCTCGCGCTCGCCCGCCGCCGCGCCGACCTGGCGGACAGGATCCTGCTGCCCGAGCAGAGCGAGGAGCAGCTGCTGCGGGTCGCGGACAAGGCGGCGCTCGCCGCGACCTGCGCCGAACTGGGACTGCCGCACCCCCGCACCGAACTTCCCGCCGGAGCGGACGAGGCCGCCGCCATGGCGTGGAACCTGGGTCTGCCGGTGGTCGCCAAGTGGAGCCGCCCCTGGCTGCTGCCCACCGGTTCGGGGCTGCGCAGCACGACGATCCTCCGGTCGCTCGCCGAGGTGCGGGAGCTGTACGGCCGCACCCCGCAGGCGGGCAGCCGGCTGCTGCTCCAGGAGCTGCTGCCGCCGGGCCGGGGCCTGGACTGGTTCTTCCACGGGTACGCGGACTCGGCCGGGGGCTGCGCCGCCGGGGCCACCGGCCGCAAGGAGCGCTCCTGGCCGGACGGGGCCGGGCTCACCGCCGTCGGCCGCTGGGCGCCCAACCCGGAGGTGGACCGGGCGGCCCGCGCACTGCTCGACGCGCTCGGCTACCGGGGCGTGTGCGACCTCGACTTCCGGCTCGACCGGGCCACCGGCGCGTACCACCTGCTCGACTTCAACCCGCGCCCCGGCGCCCAGTTCCGGCTCTTCGCCGACCACTCCGGGCTCGACGTGGTGCGGGCCCTGCACCTGGACCTCACCGGCCGCCCGGTGCCGCCGCACTCCCCCGCGTACGGCCGCCGGTTCGTGGTGGAGAACTACGCGGCGCTGTCGCTGCTCGCCTCGCCGCGCCGCCGGTACGCCGCCGGACCCGACACCGCCCTGCGGTCCACCGAGCGGGCCTGGTTCGCCGCCGACGACCCGGCGCCCGCGCTGGCCATGGGCCGCGCCTGGTCCGCCCACCTGCTGCGCAGGTCCCTGGCGGCGGTGCGCCGGCGGCTCGCGGCCGAACGGCCCCGGCACCCGGCCACCCTGCCCGGCCCCTCGGGCCGCGGCTCCTCCACCCAGCTCACCCAGCGATGAAGACGGAAGACACGATGGCGAACGCGATGGCGAAGGCGAATCCGGTGCACGACCTCGTGGTCGTCGGGGCCGGTCCGTACGGGCTCTCGGTGGCCGCGCACGCGGCGGCCCACGGGCTCGAACCGGTGACCTTCGGCCGCCCCATGGAGTCCTGGCACGCCATGCCGTCCGGGATGTTCCTCAAGTCCGAGCCCTGGGCCTCGCACCTCTCCGACCCCGCGGGGGCGTACGGGCTCGACGCCTACGCGGCCCGGCGGGGCGTCCGCGCCGAGCACGGGGTGCCGCTGCCGGTCTCCTTCTTCGCCGACTACGGCGACTGGTTCGCCCGGCAGGCCGTCCCCGCCGTGGACGAGCGGCTGATCACCTCGGTGGCACCCGCGCCGGACGGCTTCCTCCTCACCGCCGAGGACGGGGCCCGGCTGCGGGCCCGCACGGTCGCCCTCGCCGTCGGCGTCCTCCCCTTCCTGGAGGTACCGGGCCCGCTCCGGCACCTCCCCCGGCGGTACGTCACCCACTCCGGCCACCACGGCGAACTCGGCCTCCTCGCCGGGCGGGACGTCACCGTCGTCGGCGCCGGACAGGCCGCCCTGGAGACCGCCGCGCTCCTCGCCGAGGCCGGGGCCGCCGCCGTCCGGATCGTCGCCCGGGCGGACCGGCTGAACTGGAACACCCTGCCGCCCGCCCTCGACCGCGGCCCGTGGCGCGGTCTGCGCGCACCGCACACGGGACTCGGCTGCGGCTGGCGGAACAAGCTCTACGCCGACGCCCCGGGCGTCTTCCGCCGGCTGCCCGCCGCCACGCGGGCGCGCCTCTTCGACTCGGCGCTCGGGCCGGCCGGCGCCTGGTGGCTGCGCGAGCGGTTCGGCGCCGTCGCCGACGTGCGCCTCGGCCACCGGATCACCGCGGCGGCCGTCACCGGCGACGACCGCCTCCGGCTGGAGATCGAGGGGCCCGGCGGTGCGGTCGCCCTGGAGACCGACCACGTCGTCGCGGCCACCGGCTTCGTCCCCTCGCTCGACCGGGCCGGTGTCCTGGACCCGGCGCTGCGCTCCGCGCTGCGCACGGTCGGGCCGGTCGGGGCCCCGGAGACCGGCGTCCTCTTCGAGTCCTCGTGGCCGGGCCTCTTCCTCGCCGGGCTGCTCACCGCCCCCTCGTACGGCCCCTCCATGCGGTTCGTGTTCGGCGCGGGGTACACGGCGGGGCGGCTGGTGAGGGGGGTGCGGCAGCGGCTGCGGTCCGGCGGACGGGGCGGCGGCTCGGTGGGCCGGCCGCGCAGCGGGGAGCGGGCGGCGGCGGTGGGGGCGTAGACGCGGACCGGCCCCGGGGAGCGGATGCTCTCCCCGGGGCCGGTCCGTGCCGGGCCCGCGAACGCGGCGGCCTGGGTCAGGCGTTGACGCAGACGTTGCCGGCGGCCGGGTTCAGCGCGCCGATGACGTTGATGCTGTTGCCGCACAGGTTGATCGGCACGTGGATCGGGATCTGGACGACGTTGCCCGAGAGGACACCCGGCGAACCGACGGCGGCACCGTGCGCGTCGGCGTCGGCGAAGGCGGGCGTGGCCGCACCCATGGCCATGATGACTCCGGCAATGACGGCAGCAGCCTTCTTGCACTTCATTTCGTCTGGTTCCTTTCCGCGGCGGAAGATCGGCTTCCGTCACACACAGGGACAACGACAACCTCTCGCGAAGGAAACCGCGGATCCGGTTCCCACTCCGGCATTCACTCCGTTGCGCGCACGACACAGGGCCGGAGGAAGGAATTCCTCCGGCCCTGCGGCGGCGCTGCGGATCAGCCGTTGCCGATGCCGTTCCCGGAGAGGACCGGGATGTCCTCCAGGACGTGCGACAGCGGCTCGTCGCCCTTGGCCTGGGTCGAGTTCTCCGCGCACTGCTGGTTCTGCGGGGAGGACAGGACGTTGACGTCCTGGACGGCGACCGGGACGAGGACACCGACGACCGAGCCGACGTTGCCCTTGACCGGGACACCCAGGCAGAGCTTGTTCAGCGAGCCCTGGACGGCGGAGAACTGCGGGCTCATGTCACCGGCGGTCTTGGAGTTGCCGAACGCCTGGTGGGCGCCGTTCCCGGAGAGGGAGGTCGTGCCGCCGTCGTTGGCGATGGCCATCGCGGGGGCGGCGGCCGCGGCGGCGACGCCGACGGCCGAAGCGGTGACGGCCGCGGCAGTCATCATCTTCTTGATCACGGTGAATCCGTTCTGTTCCCACCAATCGACCTGATTGATGCGACCGATCAACCTGCGGGTACGGAGGGAGGTTCCGGGGCTTCACCCGATCGACTGGGGTGCGCCCCGAGCGCTGCCACGTGCGCTCCGCCATCGGGGTGACAGGGCGGAACCCGCCGGTCCGGAGCGAGTTGATCAGGTGGCTCCCTGCACGGAGCCGGTTCTAGAAGGGAACTCCCGTGATCAAGAAGGTCATGGCCACCGCGGCTGCCGCCGCCTCGATCGTCGGCGCCTCCGCCGCCGCGGCCACCCCCGCCCTCGCCATCGCCGACGACGGCGGCACCACCTCCGCGAGCGGCAACTTCGCCCACCAGTCGTACGGCAACTCCGCCACCTACGGGAACATGAGCCCGCAGTTCGCGCTCGTCCAGGGCTCCCTGAACAAGCCGTGCGTGGGCCTGCCGGCGAAGCTCAACGCCGGTTCGCTCGTCGGTCTCGTCCCGATCTCGGTCCAGGACGTCAACGTCCTGTCCTCCCCGCAGAACCAGCAGTGCGTCGAGAACTCGACGCAGGCCAAGGGCGACGAGCCGCTGTCGCACCTGCTGGAGGACATCCCGATCCTCTCGGGCAACGGCGTGGCCAACGGCTGACGTTCCGCGCGTCGAGGGGCCGCCCCGGCCGGGGCGGCCCCTTCGCGCGTACGGCCCTAGGCGGTGTTTTAGAACGCGGTGACCTGCCTGTTTGGCCGTCCGGGGAAGTCTCGGGCGGCCATCCAGATGGTGAGGTCACGGGCGATGTCG
>NZ_JBIBWV010000029.1:0-96759 GCF_043081625.1 Streptomyces sp. NPDC014861 | reverse complement strand
GGGCCCTTCCGGCGTTTCCGACTCTATCAGATCCTTTCGGCGTCTGATTCCCGGTCAGCGGGAGTTGTCTTTCCGGCTGTTGGGCCGTTCCGACGAGTGAGACTTTAGCGGATTCCCCGGCCCCGAAGCGAATCGGGGCCCTCGTCCGAACTTCGAACGTGGATTCCTCATTCCGCAAATACGAACGTAAAGCAGAACGGCGCGACGAATCGCAGCCGTCAGGCTCAGTGGTTCTTGCGGAATCGCTGTCCGGGGCCGACCGGAGTCGGTGCTCACGTCGGACAACTCGGAGAACACTACGGACCGGTCAATCCCGTGTCAACCCTCGGCCTGAGGCGTACGCTCTCCCTATGACTACGCGTGCGCACACCACCCAGTGGTGGGCCGCCTGACGGCGGCCCGTACTGACGCATGCACACGGCCGCCGCCTCGGCGGCCGTTCGCGTATCCCCCTCCGGGAGCCGGGCCGTCGGGCCGGCGCAGGACGGAGAGGAAGCGGAACGCGATGACGAGG
This sequence comes from Streptomyces sp. NPDC014861, assembly GCF_043081625.1. Lineage (NCBI taxonomy): Bacteria > Bacillati > Actinomycetota > Actinomycetes > Kitasatosporales > Streptomycetaceae > Streptomyces > Streptomyces sp. NPDC014861. The sequence goes on along the minus strand of NZ_JBIBWV010000029.1, from coordinate 96,245 downwards.
ATCTTCAGCGGGGTCAAGCCGACCGGGCATCTGACGCTGGGCAACTACCTCGGGGCCGTACGACGGTGGGCCGAGGTGGACCAGCACCGGGGCGAGGCGCTGTTCAGCGTGGTGGATCTGCACGCGCTGACCGTGGAGCACGATCCCGCGCGGGTACGCAGGCTGAGCCGGCAGGCGGCGACGCTGCTGCTGGCGTCGGGGCTGGATCCGGAACTCTGCGTGTTGTTCGTGCAGAGCCACGTGGACGAGCACGCCCGGCTGTCGTACCTCCTGGAGTGCACGGCCACCGACGGCGAGCTGCGGCGGATGATCCAGTACAAGGAGAAGAGCGTGCGGGCGCGGGAGTCCGGGCAGAGCGTGCGGCTGTCGCTCCTCACCTATCCCGTGCTGATGGCCGCGGACATCCTGGCCTACGGGGCCGACGAGGTGCCGGTGGGCGAGGACCAGACACAGCACGTGGAGCTGACGCGGGATCTCGCGGTGCGCTTCAACCAGCGGTACGGGCACACGTTCACCGTGCCGAGGGCGACCCGGCCGGCGGTGGCCGCCCGGGTGATGGACCTCCAGGACCCCGGTTCGAAGATGGGGAAGTCGCACGAGAACGGGGCCGGGATCGTCTATCTGCTGGACGACGCGGACACCGTGCGGCGGAAGGTCGTGCGGGCCGTGACGGACAGCGGGCGGGAGGTCGTCTACGACCGGGACGTCAAGCCGGGTCTCGCAAATCTGCTCGATCTGATGGCGGCGGCGACGGGTGGGAACCCGGAGGAGCTGGCCGGTGTATACGAGTCGTACGGAGCATTGAAGAAGGACACGGCGGACGCCGTCGTCGAACTGCTCCGGCCGGTGCGGGAGCGGCATGCCGAGCTCGCGGCGGATCCGGGGTACGTGGACGCGGTCCTGCGGAAGGGGGCGGAGCGGGCCCGGGGGATGGCCCGGCCACTGGTGGACCGGGCCTACCGGGCGATCGGGCTGCTGCCCGCCGCGTGACGGTCAGCCGTTGCCGGAGGCGAGCTCGCGGCTGCGGTCGCGGGCCGCCTCCAGGGCGGCGATGAGGGCGGCGCGGACCCCGTGGTTCTCCAGCTCCCGGATGGCGCTGATGGTGGTGCCGGCGGGAGAGGTCACGGCCTCGCGGAGCTTCACGGGGTGCTCGCCGCTGTCGCGGAGCATCACGGCGGCACCGATGGCGGCCTGGACGATGAGGTCGTGGGCCTGGGCGCGGGGCAGGCCGAGGAGGATGCCGGCGTCCGTCATGGCCTCGACGAGGAAGTAGAAGTACGCGGGGCCGGAGCCGGAGAGGGCGGTGGCCGCGTCCTGCTGGGACTCGGGGACGCGGAGGGTCTTGCCGACGCCGCCGAAGATCTCCTCGGTGTGGGCGAGGTGCTCGGAGGTGGCGTGGCCGCCGCCGGAGATCACGGACATGCCCTCGTCGACGAGGACGGGGGTGTTGGGCATGACGCGGACGACGGGGGTGCCCGGGGTGAGGCGCTCCTCGATGAAGGAGGTGGGGATGCCGGCCGCCGCGCTGATCACCAGGCGGTCGGGGGCGACGTGGGGGGCGAGCTCGTCGAGGAGGCGGCCCATGTCCTGGGGCTTGACCGCCAGGATCAGGGTGTCGGCGCGCTTGGCGGCCTCGGCGTTGGTGACGGTCTCGACGCCGTAGCGGTCGCGGAGCTCGGTGGCGCGTTCGGCGCGGCGGGTGGTGACGAGGAGGTGCGCGGGGCGCCAGCCGGCTCGGATCATGCCGCTGAGGAGGGCTTCACCGATCTTGCCTGTGCCGAGGACTGCGACGGTCTGGGTCATGGCTCTGTTCACCTCGCCGGAGGGGGGTACGTGCCGTCATCCTCGCACCGGCGGGCCGGCGGGTGCGCGGGGTGTCCGAGGGCCGGTCACGCGGTGCGACGGCGGAGGGTGGCCGCGCCCAGGGCGAGGACGAGGACGGCGCAGCCCGCCACGACGAGGACGTCGCGGACGAAGGCGCTGGTGACGTCGGGGTTGTGGAGGACCTCGTTCATGCCGTCGACGGCGTAGGACATGGGGAGGACGTTCGAGATCGCTTCGAGGGCGGGGGCCATCTTGTCGCGCGGAGTGAAGAGGCCGCAGAGGAGGAGCTGGGGGAAGATCACGGCCGGCATGAACTGGACGGCCTGGAACTCGGAGGCGGCGAAGGCGGAGACGAAGAGGCCGAGGGCAGTGCCCAGGAGGGCGTCGAGGAGGGCGACCAGGAGGAGGAGCCAGGGCGAGCCGACGACGTCGAGGCCGAGAAGTCCGACGGCGAGGCCGGTGGCGAGGACGGACTGGACGACGGCGACGAGGCCGAAGGCGAGGGCGTAACCGGCGATGAGGTCGGCCTTGCCGAGGGGCATGGCGAGGAGGCGTTCGAGGGTGCCGGAGGTGCGTTCGCGCAGGGTGGCGATGGAGGTCACCAGGAACATGGTGATGAGGGGGAAGATGCCGAGCAGCGAGGCGCCGATGGTGTCGAAGGTGCCGGGGCTGCCGTCGAAGACGTAGCGGAGCAGGAAGAGCATCGCGCAGGGGACGAGGAGCATCAGCGCGATGGAGCGGGGGTCGTGGCGGAGCTGGCGCAGGACGCGGGCGGCGGTGGCGAGGGTGCGTGCGGTGGTCATGGGCGATTCTCCTCGTGGACGGCGCGGGTCGCGGCGGCGGCGACCAGGTGGAGGAAGGCCGCTTCGACGGTGGGGGTGCCGCTCTGCCGGCGGAGGGTGTCGGGGGTGCCTTCGGCGAGGATCCGGCCTTCGCGCATGAGCAGGAGCCGGTGGCAGCGCTCGGCCTCGTCCATGACGTGGGAGGAGACGAGGAGGGTGGTGCCCCGGTCGGCGGCGAGACGGTGGAAGAGGTCCCACAGGTCGCGGCGGAGGACGGGGTCGAGGCCGACGGTGGGTTCGTCGAGGACGAGCAGGTCGGGGGTGCCGAGGAGGGCGACGGCGAGGGAGACGCGGCTGCGCTGGCCGCCGGAGAGGCGTCCGGCGAGGGCGTCGGCGTGGTCGGTGAGGTCGACGTCGGTGAGGGCCCGGTCGACGGCGGTGCGGCGGGCGGGGCGGTGGGCGCGGCCGGGGAGGAGGACCGCGGCGAAGTGGTCGAGGTTCTGCCGGACTGTGAGGTCGTCGTAGACGGAGGGGGCCTGGGTGACGTAGCCGATCCGGGGGCGGAGGTGGGGGTGGCCCGCGGGGCTGCCGAGGACGGTGAGGGTGCCGGTGACCTTGGCCTGGGTGCCGACGACGGCGCGCATAAGGGTGGTCTTGCCGCAGCCGGAGGGGCCGAGGAGGCCGGTGACGCGGCCTGCGGGAACGGTGAAGCCGAGCTCGCGCAGGACGGTGCGGTCGCCGCGCACGGCGGTGAGGGCGCGGGCGGTGATCGCGGGGGCCGGGTCGGGGGGTTCCGGTTCGACGGGTCGGGCGGGTTCGGCGGGTTCGACAGGTTCGGCAGGTCGGGCGGGTTCGGTGGGTTCGGCGGGCTGCTCGGAGTCGTAATTCATCATGTGATGAATAGTGGGGAGGGAGGAGCCCCCGCGTCAAGGACCGCGGGGGCTTCGGGGCGAGGTGGGCCGGTGCCGGGCTCCGGGCCCGGGCTCAGGACCGCTTGGGCTTCTTGCGGGCGGCCGGGTTGCCGGTGCGGGCGCCGCGCCGCTTCTCGTGGCGGGTGCGGGCGGTCTCGTACTCGGCGCGACGGAGCTTCTCCCCGGGGGCCTCCATGAGACAGCGAAGGGCGTAGGCGAGGAGGACGCCGATGAAGCCGATGGCCTTGAGGCTCTTGAGGGAGTCCTCGCGGGCCTGGTCGGCGGGGCGGCGGCCGAAGCCCTCCCAGGTCTTGGTGAAGGCGATGGCCGAGCAGATCGCGAACATCAGGATGACCAGGGTGTTCACGATGCCGCCGACGTCCGCGACCTGGAGCCCCTGGTACGCGAAGCGCAGGACGAAGGCGCCGGCGACCGCCGCGGCGAGCGCGCCGACGGCGAGGCCGGCGCGCCGCGGTCCGTAGTGCGCGCTGTGATCGACCCAGGTCGTCCCGAAGAAACGGATCTCCTCGGGCTGGGGTCCGCTCGTGCCGGTTCCGGGGGTCTGCTTGTCCTCGCTCACGAGGTCGATTATCCCCGGTGCGGCGCTCCGGGCGTCGAGGCGAAGGTCCTCAGGCGCAGCGCGGCGCGACGTAGCTGTCGCTGCCGGTCCTGACGTACGCGTCGGAGACGTACTGCCCCGGTGCGATGCTGTCCCAGATGCGGGTGGTGCCGTACGGTCCGGAGACCCACTCGCCCGGCTTCTGGCAGTGGATCGGGACGGTCACGCCCTCGGAGAGCACCCGGACCACCGGGTACTGCGTGCTCGGACCGGAGCGGACGTTGACCCGGTAGCCCGGTGCGACCGGGTAGTACTTCACCGCCATGATGTTCTCCCCCTGGCTTCACTCTCTGTGCGACGCGCGCAGGCTAGCAAGCTCCTCCGACATCACGGGGCGCATCGACTAGGCTCCGTCGCGTCGCGCACGCGCGCGTGGACGGACGCGGAACCACACGGGGGTGGGAGATGCCGCCGTTGAGCAGCACCGACGCCGACAGGGGCGCCGAGGGGCCCGAGTACGCGGGGGAGTACCGGCTCCAGGCGGTGCTCGGCGCGGGCGGCATGGGCGTCGTCCACCTGGCCTCCTCGCCCTCGGGGCTGCGGCTCGCCGTCAAGGTGGTCCACGCGCGCTACGCGGAGGACCCCGACTTCCGGGCCCGGTTCCGGCAGGAGGTGGCCGCCGCCCGCCGGGTCAGTGGCGCCTTCACCGCCCCCGTCGTGGACGCCGACCCGGACGCCGAGCGCCCCTGGATGGCCACCCTCTACGTGCCCGGTCCCACCCTCGCCGACCAGGTCCGCCAGCGCGGCCCCCTCTCCCCCGCCGAGCTGCGCCGGCTGACCGCGGGGCTCGCCGAGGCGCTGCGCGACATCCACCGCGCCGGGGTGGTGCACCGGGACCTCAAGCCGAGCAACGTGCTCCTCACCGACTCCGGCCCCAAGGTCATCGACTTCGGGATCTCCCGGCCCGTCGACAGCGATCTGCGCACCGAGACCGGGAAGCTGATCGGCTCGCCGCCCTTCATGGCTCCCGAGCAGTTCCAGCGGCCGCGCGAGGTCGGGCCGTCCGCCGACGTCTTCGCGCTCGGTTCGGTCCTGGTGCACGCGGCCACCGGGCACGGCCCCTTCGACTCGGACAGTCCGTACGTCGTGGCCTATCAGGTCGTCCACGACGAGCCGGACCTCGCCGGGGTGCCCGCCGAGCTCGCGCCGCTGGTGGCGCGCTGCCTCGCGAAGGAGCCGGCCGACCGGCCCACTCCCGCCGAGATCATGGCGGCGCTGCTGCCGCCCTCGTACGAGGCCGAGGCGTTCATACCGTCCCAGCGGCGGCGGCCTGTGCTGCCCGCGGACCCGTTCTCTCCGGACGGGCGTACCGGCGACTCCGCCGGAGCACGTACCGACGGCCTCGGCACCGGTGACACCACCACCCGGGCCGCCGTGGCCGCGCCGCCCGCGCGCCGCCGGCGCCACCGGCTCGCGCCGCGCCTGACGGTGTCCGCCGCGGTCGTGCTCGTCCTCGCCGGCGCCGGGGTGTACGCGGCGCTGCGCCCGCCGACCCGGCCCGTGGCCGAGGAGCCCGCCCACCCCGCCGAGGTGGCGACCGCGTTCGACGGCTGGCACACCCCGCTCCAGGAGTACGGCGCCTCCGCCGCGCCCGCCTGCGTCCACGAGGCGGGCTCCCTCTACTGCGCGGCCCGTGGCGTGGCACTCGCCCGCCTCGACCCGCGGACCGGCGAGGTCCTGTGGAAGCGGACCGGCCCGGTCGCCCCGGAGCCGCCGGATCCGCCGGTGCCGCTCGCCGGCGGAACCGCCGCGCTGGTCGGCGCCGCCCCGAAGACCGGCCCCCTGCGCGCGTACGGCACCGCGGACGGCACCCCCGGTTGGGCCGCGGACCCGGACGTCCCCGAGACGTACCGTCCGGCGGGCCCGGTGGTCGTGCTCTCCGACGGGCGCGGCGCGCTGCGGGCCGTCGACGCGCGGACGGGCGCCGAGCGGTGGGCGCACCGCCTGGCCGGGTTCGACGCGCCGGTCCTCGGGACGTACGACGCCCCGACCGGGCTGCTCACGGTCTCTGAGACGGCGGCGGACGGGCGGAGCAGCCGGATCGCGGCCGTGCTGCCGGCGACGGGCGAGATCGTGTGGAGCCGGGAGGTGACCGGGGACGCCGCCCCGGTGGGGCGCACCGGCGACGGGACGCTGGTCCTGGCCTCGCGCTATGAGGGCTCCCTGGTCGACGCGCTGGTGCTGCTCGCGCCGGGCGACCCGGACGATCCGGGGAGCGGGCCGGACACCGGGTCGGAGCGCCGGGTCGGGACGCAGGAGCGGATCCAGCTCAGCGGTGTCGCCGTGCGGGGCTCGGTCGTGTACCTGCTCTCCCTGGACGGGCGGCTGCTGGCCCTGGACACGGCGGTCGAGAAGGGCAGCCGGCTGTGGGAGCTGGAGACGGGGGCCTCGAACGTCTCCGAGCCGATCCTGGGACCGGACGACCGGCTCTACCTCTCCGCGGCGGACGGGCGGCTGTTCGCCGTGGACACCGCGCGCGGGGCGGTCGTCGGGCAGACCCGGCCCCGGCTGCGGAACGGGCGACTCGGGTACGCGACGCAGGTGCCGGCGCCGCTGGTCGCCGGGGACCGGGTGTTCGGCACGGCCCCGGACGGCTCGGTCTTCGCGGTGGACGCGCGCGTGGCGGAGAGCTGGTGACCGGCCGCCGGTAGGCCGCCGGTGGTTCCGCCGGTGCTTCGGATCCGTGGATCCGTGGAGGGCGTGGATCCGTGGAGGGCGTGGATCCGTGGAGGGCGTGGATCCGTGGAGGGCGTGTGCGCGCGTGGGGAGCGGATCCTTCGATCCGCTCCCCACGCGCGCGTGTACGGCCCGGTGTCAGCCGAGCTTCGACACGTCGCGGACCGCGCCCTTGTCGGCGCTGGTCGCCATCGCCGCGTAGGCCCGCAGGGCGGCCGACACCTTGCGGACGCGGTTCTTCGGCGCGTAGACACCGCCGAGCGCCTCGCGGCGGGCTGCGAGGGTCTCGTCGTCGACGAGGAGATCGATCGAACGGCCCGGGATGTCGATACGGATCCGGTCGCCGTCCTCGACGAGGGCGATGGTGCCGCCCGAGGCCGCCTCCGGGGAGGCGTGGCCGATGGAGAGGCCGGAGGTGCCGCCGGAGAAGCGGCCGTCGGTCACCAGGGCGCAGGTCTTGCCCAGGCCCCGCCCCTTCAGGAAGGAGGTGGGGTAGAGCATCTCCTGCATGCCCGGGCCGCCCTTGGGGCCCTCGTACCGGATGACGACCACGTCGCCGTCCTTGACCTGCTTGTTCAGGATCTTCTCGACGGCCTCCTCCTGCGACTCGCAGACGACGGCCGGGCCCTCGAAGGTCCAGATCGACTCGTCGACGCCGGCGGTCTTCACGACGCAGCCGTCGACGGCGATGTTGCCGCGCAGGACGGCGAGGCCGCCGTCCTTGGAGTAGGCGTGGGCCGCGTCGCGGATGCAGCCGCCGGCCGCGTCCAGGTCGAGGGTCTCCCAGCGCTCGGACTGCGAGAAGGCCTCCGCGGAGCGGACGCAGCCGGGAGCCGCGTGGAACAGCTCGACGGCCTCGTCGGTGGGCGAGCCGCCGCGCACGTCCCAGGCCTCCAGCCACTCCTTGACGGAGCGGGAGTGGACCGCGTGGACGTCCTCGTTGAGCAGCCCGGCGCGGTACAGCTCGCCGAGGATGGCGGGGATGCCGCCGGCCCGGTGCACGTCCTCCATGTAGTAGGTACCGCGCGGAGCGACGTTCGGTGCGACCTTGGCCAGGCAGGGGACGCGGCGGGAGACCTCGTCCATGTCGGACAGGCCGTAGTCGAGCTCGGCCTCCTGGGCGGCGGCGAGCAGGTGCAGGATCGTGTTGGTCGAGCCGCCCATGGCGATGTCCAGCGCCATGGCGTTCTCGAAGGCCGCGCGGGTGGCGATGGAGCGCGGCAGGACGGAGGCGTCGTCCTCGTCGTAGTAGCGGCGGGTGATCTCGACGACCGTGCGGGCCGCGTTCTCGTAGAGGGCGCGGCGGCCGGTGTGGGTGGCGAGCATCGAGCCGTTGCCGGGGAGGGAGAGGCCGATGGCCTCGGTCAGACAGTTCATCGAGTTGGCGGTGAACATGCCGGAACACGAGCCGCAGGTGGGACAGGCGTTCTCCTCGATGCGGAGGATGTCCTCGTCCGAGATGTTGTCGTTCACGGCGTCGGAGATCGCGTCGACCAGGTCGAGGGTGCGGACGGTGCCGTCGACGAGCGTGGCGCGGCCGGACTCCATGGGGCCGCCGGAGACGAAGACCGTCGGGATGTTGAGGCGCAGCGCGGCGTTCAGCATGCCGGGGGTGATCTTGTCGCAGTTGGAGATGCAGATCAGGGCGTCGGCGCAGTGGGCCTCGACCATGTACTCCACGCTGTCCGCGATCAGGTCCCGGGAGGGCAGGCTGTAGAGCATGCCGCCGTGGCCCATGGCGATGCCGTCGTCGACGGCGATCGTGTTGAACTCGCGGGCGATGCCGCCGGCGGCGGTGATGGCCTCGGAGACGATCCGGCCGACCGGCTGGAGGTGGGTGTGGCCGGGGACGAACTCGGTGAACGAGTTCGCCACGGCAATGATCGGCTTCCGCCCGATGTCCGCGCCCGGTACACCGGAGGCGCGCATAAGGGCGCGGGCGCCCGCCATGTTGCGGCCGTGGGTGACTGTGCGGGACCTCAGCTCGGGCATCGTCGCTCGCTCCTCGTGATGGGTGTGCTTGCTTCGAGCGTACGCCGACGCTCCAAGATCTGGACAGCCCGTCCGGAATGCGGGACCGATGTTCAGGGATCGGTCAGGGATCGGGCTCGGGGCGGGTCGGGGATCGGTCAGGGATCGGGCTCGGAGCGGGTCGGGGATCCGTCCGGGGCCGGTGGGACGGGTGGGGCGGTGAGAGGGGTGGGGCGGTGGGGGCGATCGGATACGGCGCTCGGGGGTACGGGATACGGGGACGCGTCAGGCTTCGGTCAGGTAGCGCTGGAGGGTCGGGGCCACCTCGGCCACGATCCGCTCCGGGTCCGCCGAGGCCAGCGGCTCGACCTGGATGACGTACCGCAGGATCACGATCCCGATCATCTGCGAGGCCGCCAGCTCGGCCCGGAACTTGGGGTCCGGTACGGCCAGGTCGGCGGCGACCCGCTCCAGGAGCCGGCGCAGCACGAAACTCCGCAGGACCTTCGCCGCCGCCTCGTGGGTGACGGCCGAGCGGATCACGGCGAGCAGCGGGGCGCGGGTCGCCGGGTTCTCCCAGATCCCGATGAAGAAGCGGGCCAGCCGCTCGCCGACCTCCTCCCGAGGGCCGTCGATGATGGCCGGGACGACGAGCGCGGGCTCGAAGGAGACCTCGATCGCCGCGGCGAAGACCTCGTCCTTGGTACCGAAGTAGTGGTGCACCAGCGCCGGGTCGACCCCGGCCGCCTTGGCGATGCCGCGGACCGAGGTCTTGTCGTAGCCGCGCTCGGCGAACTGCGCCCGGGCCGCCGCCAGGATGCGCTCGCGGGCGCCGGGGCCGCTGTCGTCGGCGGACGCGCGCGCGGGCCGGCCGCGGCGCCGGGGGGACGGCTCGCTCACGCGCGCGTGCCCCGGGTCGCCGAGGCGAGGTGGAGCCGGGTGAAGGCGAGCGCCTCGGCAAGATCGGCCTCCCGTTCGGCGGCGGACATCGCACGCCGGGTGTTGACCTCGATGACGACGTGCCCGTCGAAGCCGGTCACGGCCAGCCTCTCCAGGATCTCGGCGCAGGGCTGGGTGCCGCGGCCCGGCACCAGGTGCTCGTCCTTGGCGGAGCCGCGCCCGTCGGCGAGGTGGAGATGGCCGAGCCGGTCGCCCATGCGGTCGATCATCGCGAGGGTGTCGGTGCGGGCGGTCGCCGTGTGCGAGAGGTCGAGGGTGAAGTGCCGGTAGTCGTCCTTGGTGACGTCCCACTCGGGCGCGTACGCGAGCATCTCGCGGTCCTTGTACCGCCACGGGTACATGTTCTCGACAGCGAAGCGGACGTCGGTCTCGTCGGCCATCCGCCAGATGCCGGTCACGAAGTCGCGGGCGTACTGGCGCTGCCAGCGGAACGGCGGGTGGACCACGACCGTGGACGCGCCGAGCTTCTCCGCGGCCGCCTGGGCGCGCTGGAGCTTGACCCAGGGGTCGGTGGACCAGACGCGCTGGGTGATGAGGAGGCAGGGGGCGTGGACGGCGAGGATCGGCACCTGGTGGTGGTCGGAGAGCCTGCGCAGGGCCTCGATGTCCTGGCTGACCGGGTCGGTCCACACCATGACCTCGACGCCGTCGTACCCGAGGCGCGCGGCGACCTCGAAGGCCGTCGCCGTCGACTCCGGATAGACCGAGGCCGTCGACAGGGCGACCTTCGCATCCGGGATGCGCACCGCTGGTTCTGCCACGAAAGACAGGGTACGGGGCGCACCTGGGCGCGGGAGCGTGGTTCCGGTCACCCTCCGCACGCCTCCGGCGCGGGGCTCGTGCGCGTCCCGCGCCGGACTCCGCCGGCCGCGCGGCGGGACTCGTACGCCTCCGGCACAGCTGTCACGGCGGTGCTCGTACGCCTCCGGCACGGGGGTTCTCCGGCCGGGGGCGGAGCTCGTACGGCTCCTGCCCATGGCTCGTACGGCTCTGGCGCTTGGCTCGTACGGCCCCGGCTCGGGGCTCGCTGCGGGGCTCGTACGCGCCCAGGTTCGGCGTTCTCGGCCGCCACGCGGGCGCGTGGGGCGGTCACAGGCCCGCCAGCACCTCGGGGAGGTGGTCGAGGCGGCGCAGGATGACGCCCTCGCGCAGAGCCCAGGGGCAGATCTCCAGCTCCTCCACGCCGAGCAGGTCCATCGCGCCCTCCGCGACCAGGGCGCCGGCCAGCAGCTGGGCGGCGCGGCCCTCGGAGACGCCGGGCAGGGCCGCGCGCTCGCCGCCGGTCATCGCGGACAGCCTCGGCACCCACTCCTCCAGCGCGGCGCGGGTCAGCAGCCGCTCCACATACAGGCCCTCGCCGGAGCCGGGCGCGCCGGCGATCCGGGCGAGCTGCTTGAAGGTCTTGGAGGTGGCGACGACGTGATCGGGCTTGCCGAAGCGGCTGAACTCGCCGACCGTCCGGGCGATCTGGGCACGCACGTGGCGGCGCAGCGCCTTGACGTCCTCGGTGTCGGGCGGGTCGCCGGGCAGCCAGCCGGCGGTGAGCCGGCCCGCACCGAGCGGGAGGGAGACGGCCGTGTCGGGGTCCTCGTCGATGCCGTAGGCGACCTCCAGGGAGCCGCCGCCGATGTCGAGGAGGAGGAGCTTGCCGGCGGACCAGCCGAACCAGCGGCGGGCGGCGAGGAAGGTGAGGCGGGCCTCCTCCTCGCCGGTGAGGACCTGGAGGTCCACCCCGGTCTCGCCCTTGACCCGGGCGAGGACCTCGTCGGCGTTGGTGGCCTCGCGGACGGCGGAGGTCGCGAACGGCAGGACCTCCTCGCACCCCTTGTCCTCCGCCGCGTGGAGCGCGTCCCGGACGGTCCCGATGAGCCGCTCGACGCCACTGGGCGCGATGGCGCCGCGCGGATCGAGGAGTTCGGCGAGCCGCAGCTCCGCCTTGTGGGAATGGGCCGGCAGCGGGCGGGCGCCCGGGTGGGCGTCCACCACGAGCAGGTGCACAGTGTTCGAACCGACGTCGAGGACTCCGAGTCTCATGGCGGAAACGCTACTGCGCCCGCCCGCATACGCTTGGCGTTGTGCCAAAGACGAAAAAGGCGAAGCCGGGCAAAGACAGTGCCGCCGCCGGCGAGGGTGCCGTGCGCGAGGAGGCCGCGATCGACGCGCGGGACGTTCGCGACGTGAAGTACGCCCACCACGTGGAGGGCGCGAAGCCGCCCGTCAAGGGTGTGACGAGGCAGCGCAAGGGCGCGGAGCCGGACGAGCAGGGACTCGACTTCCCGCGCGCGTGGGTGGAGTTCGCGGATCCGTCCGACGAGGAGCAGGTCTTCCGCTGCGACCTGACCTGGCTGACCTCGCGCTGGACCTGTGTCTTCGGCAGCGGCTGCCAGGGCATCCAGGCGGGTCGGGCGGCGGACGGCTGCTGCACGCTGGGCGCCCACTTCTCCGACGAGGACGACGAGAAGCGGGTCGCGGAGCACGTGGCGAAGCTGACGCCGGAGCTGTGGCAGTTCCACGACGTGGGCAGCGAGACGGGGTGGACGCAGGCCGACGAGGACGGCGACCGGCAGACCCGCCGCTGGAAGGGCTCGTGCATCTTCCAGAATCGGCCCGGCTTCGCGGGCGGCGCCGGCTGCTCGCTGCACATCCTGGCCCTCAAGGAGGGCCGGGAGCCGCTGGAGACCAAGCCGGACGTGTGCTGGCAGCTGCCGGTGCGCCGGACGTACGACTGGATCGACCGGCCCGACGACACGCGTGTGCTCCAGGTCTCCATCGGCGAGTACGACCGACGGGGCTGGGGCCCGGGCGGTCACGACCTGCACTGGTGGTGCACCTCGGCGACCTCGGCGCACGGCGGCGGGGAGCCGGTCTACGTCTCGTACCGGCCGGAGCTGATCGAGATGATGGGCAAGGACGCGTACGACGTACTGGTCGGCCTCTGTGAGGCGCGGCTCGCCTCGACGCTGCCGATGGTGGCTCCGCACCCGGCGGACCCGAAGCCGTAGCTCCTCCTTTCAGGAGAAGTCTCCCGAGTATTCGGGATCCGAAATCTTGGATCCGAAATCTTGGATCCGAAATCTTGGATCCAGGATCCGAAATCTTGGATCCGGGATCCGGGATTTCAGGAGGTCGGTTCCGGGGTCGGTTCGTCCGTGGTCGGCGGGGGTGTCGTCGGCTCGGTCGTCGGGGGCGGGGTCGTGGGCTCCGTGGTCGGCGGCGGCGTGGTCGGCGGATCCGTCGTCGGAGGCGGCGTCGTCGGCTCCGTGGTCGGCGGCGGCGTGGTCGGCGGATCCGTCGTCGGAGGCGGCGTCGTCGGCTCCGTGGGCTCGGTGGGCTCCGGGGGCAGGGTGGGCGGGTCGACCGGTCCGCCGGTGGGCGGCGGCGAGGTCGGCGGGGTGGTGGGGTCGATGGTGACCGGCGGGGGCGGGATCACCCGGTCGTCGATGGGGGCGACGGGCCCCTGGCCATTGATCCGCAGCTCCGCTCCGGTGGGGTCGACGCCGATCCGGGCGCTCCAGGGACCGCGCGGTTCGCGGGCGCGGTCGACGCGGACGGCGACGGTCAGGGTCTCGCCCGGGCCCAGGGTGCCGGAGGCCTGGTTCACGTACAGCCAGGGCGCGTCCGTCCACAGCGACCAGTCGACCGAGGTGCCACCCTCCCCGGTGAGGGTGATCAGGGTGACGTCGCCGAGGCAGCGCGCGGTGACGCCGATCCAGCCCGGCACCGGGTCCCCGGGCCGCGCGGGGGCGGTGGGGCCCGCGGGGCGGGCGGGGGTGACGACCTCGACGGAGACGTCGGGGGTACGGGTCCCCTGGGTGGAGCGCGAGTCGGGGGTCGTACGGGCATTGCCGGCGTTCTCGTACCGGTCGTACGCCCCGTCGTCGGATTCCGTGCCGTCACCGCGCTCTCCCGCGCTGACCCGGGAGCCGTCCCGGCCGGCCTCGGCGGCGACGGGAACGCCCCGGTAGGAGGTCCACAGGGCGAGGACCGGTGCGGCGACGACGGCCGCGACGACGGTGGTGGTGACCGCGCGGGCCCGCATCCGGTCCCGGCGGGCGACGAGGTCCTTCGGGTCGATGGGGAAGCCGGTCGGAGCGAACCGGGGGGCGCCCGCACGCGCGCGTGGGACGTGCCGCATCGCCATGTAGGCGGCGGCCCGGGGCGCCTCGACGAGCGGCAGCCGGTCCTGGACGGCACGCGGCCCGCCGCCCGGCCAGGGGGCGGTGGCGCCGACCCGCTCGGCGGTGCGCCGGCAGTCCGGGCAGTCGTCGACGTGCCGGACGAGTTCGGCGCGCAGGGCCGCCGAGAGGATCAGCTGCTGGTCACCGGTGAGGAGCCGGGCGACCGTGGGGCAGCTGCCGGTGGAGACGACGGCGAGCGCGGCCCGGGTGCGCTCGACCTCGCAGCCGGCGGTGGCGAGCAGCTCGCGGGCGGCCTGCGGGTCGAGGGCGAGGATGGCGGCGACCTGGCTCGGGCTCAGACCGTGCCGGACGGCCAGTTCGAGGGCCTCGCGCTGCTCGGGGGTGGTGCCGGCGGCCTCGGGCCAGGCGAGGGTGGCCAGCTCGGCCCTGCGGCGCTCGGCCGTCTCCTCGGAGACCGGCGGCGGCCCGGGCGGGGTGACGGCGGGGCGGCCGGTGTGCGCGCCCTGGCGTCGGCGGCGCTGCTCGCCGAGGCTGCGCAGGCAGGCCCAGCGGGCGAGCGCGTACAGCCAGGCCGTGCGGCCCTCCTCGTCGGAGGGGCAGCGGCCGTGGTGGCGCTCGGCGGCGGCGAGGACGTCGCCGAGGACGGCGGTCGCCGTGTCGTGGTCGCACAGGACCGAGAGGCAGTACGTGAACAGCCCGTCGAGGGCGGTCTCGTAGCGGGCGGGGGGACGCTGGCCGAGCGTGCGCGGTCCCTGCTGCGGGCCGCGGCGCGCCCGGTGGGCGCCCGGGGTGCGGGAGGAGTCCAGCCTGCTGCTCGTCACTGGGCGACCGTAGGCGCGCAAGGGGGCACTCTTCATACCGGATCCGCTCTTCTCAGCCTTACGGGTGAACCCATCACTCGAAAGGGGACAGGAGCGAGGTGTTCCGCTGCCGTGGCGGCGGGCTGGGGGCGGACTGTCCACAGGTCATGGGGGTCCGTCCACAGGCCGGGAGCGGTCGGCGGTCCGCTGTCGGTGGCGGCGGCTACGGTGTGGGGCATGGCTGCCCGTACGAAATCCGCCAAGGACCGTCCGTCCTACCGCTGCACCGAGTGCGGCTGGCAGACGGCCAAATGGCTCGGCCGCTGCCCCGAGTGCCAGGCGTGGGGGACGGTCGAGGAGTACGGCGCGCCCGCCGTCCGGACCACCGCCGCCGGCCGGGTCTCCACGGCCGCGCTCCCCATCGGCCAGGTCGACGTCCGGCAGGCGACCGCCCGCTCGACCGGTGTCGACGAGCTGGACCGGGTCCTCGGCGGCGGCCTGGTGCCCGGCGCGGTGGTGCTGCTCGCGGGCGAGCCCGGCGTCGGCAAGTCGACGCTGCTGCTGGACGTGGCGGCGAAGGCGGCGAGCGACGCGCACCGCACGCTGTACGTGACGGGCGAGGAGTCCGCCAGTCAGGTCCGGCTCCGCGCGGACCGGATCAACGCGCTCAGCGACCATCTGTACCTGGCCGCCGAGACCGACCTGTCGGCGGTCCTCGGCCACCTGGACGAGGTGAAGCCGTCCCTGCTGATCATGGACTCGGTGCAGACGGTCGCCTCGCCGGAGATCGACGGCGCCCCCGGCGGCATGGCGCAGGTCCGCGAGGTCGCGGGCGCGCTGATCCGGGCCTCCAAGGAGCGCGGGATGTCGACGCTCCTCGTCGGCCACGTGACGAAGGACGGGGCGATCGCCGGTCCCCGGCTCCTGGAGCATCTGGTCGACGTCGTGCTGCACTTCGAGGGCGACCGGCACGCGCGCCTGCGTCTGGTCCGGGGCGTGAAGAACCGGTACGGGGCGACGGACGAGGTGGGCTGCTTCGAGCTGCACGACGAGGGGATCACCGGGCTCGCCGACCCCTCGGGACTGTTCCTGACCCGTCGTGACGTGGCCGTGCCCGGCACGTGCCTGACGGTCACCCTGGAGGGCCGCAGGCCGCTGGTCGCCGAGGTGCAGGCGCTGACCGTGGACTCCCAGATCCCGTCCCCGCGCCGGACCACCTCCGGTCTGGAGACCTCCCGGGTCTCGATGATGCTGGCCGTCCTGGAGCAGCGGGGCCGGATCACGGCCCTGGGCAAGCGGGACATCTACAGCGCCACCGTGGGCGGCGTGAAGCTCTCCGAGCCGGCCGCCGACCTGGCCATCGCGCTGGCGCTGGCCTCCGCCGCGAGCGACACCCCGCTGCCGAAGAACCTCGTGGCGATCGGCGAGGTCGGCCTCGCGGGCGAGGTGCGGCGGGTCACCGGCGTACAGCGCCGCCTCGCGGAGGCGCACCGGCTGGGCTTCACCCACGCCCTCGTCCCCGGGGACCCGGGGAAGGTGCCGCCGGGCATGAAGGTGACGGAGGTCGCGGACATGGGGGACGCGCTGCGGGTGCTGCCGCAGAGCCGGCGCGCGGCCCGGAAGACGGAGGAGACGGCGGGCTGACGGAGGGCGGCGGACGGCCGACGGCGGGGAAGCGGAGAGCCGGGCTACGGGCGGGTGGAGAGCCGGGCGACGGGAGCCGCGGAGGGCCGACGTCGGGGACCGGACCTGCCGCACCCTGCCCGGCCGCCTGCCCGACGCCGCTCGACCACTGCCCGGGAGCTGCCCGGCGGTCTGGCCGGAGGGCCGCTCGACGGTCTGCCCGGCGGTCTGGCCGGAGGCCCGCTCGACGGTCTGCTCGACCTGCCCGGGCCGGGCGACGCGGGCCGGGCCCGATGCCCTGTCGGGGTGGTCCGGCGGGGCGCGGAGGGGTAGGCGCGCGGCCGAACGGGTAGGGCGGATCGCGACCGGGCCGCCCCGGCGGGCGCCCGTCCGGAGCGCCCCGGACCGGCGTGCGGCCCAGGGCGGCGGGGTGGTGTCGCTAGACTTTGCCCTGGTCTCGCCCATCCGTACGAGCCGGAGGAGTGCAGTGGCAGCCAAGGACGGGGCAGCAGCTCCCGGAAAGTCCGGCGCGGGCTCCGGCAACGAAGCGCTCATGCGCGCGGCCCTGAGCGCCGTCGCGCCCGGCACCGCCCTGCGCGACGGCCTGGAGCGGATCCTCCGCGGGAACACCGGTGGCCTGATCGTCCTCGGCATGGACAAGACGGTCGACTCGATGTGCACCGGCGGCTTCGTGATCGACGTCGAGTTCGCCGCGACCCGTCTGCGCGAGCTGTGCAAGCTCGACGGGGCGATCGTCCTCGACAAGGACATCACCAAGATCCACCGGGCCGGTGTGCAGCTGGTCCCGGACGCCTCCATCCCGACCGAGGAGACCGGCACCCGCCACCGCACCGCGGACCGCGTCTCCAAGCAGTGCAACTTCCCCGTCGTCTCCGTCTCGCAGTCGATGCGGCTGATCGCGCTGTACGTGAACGGCGAGCGACGGGTCCTGGAGGAGTCGGCGGCGATCCTGTCCCGGGCCAACCAGGCGCTCGCGACCCTGGAGCGGTACAAGCTCCGCCTCGACGAGGTGGCCGGCACGCTCTCGGCCCTGGAGATCGAGGACCTGGTGACCGTCCGGGACGTCACGGCGGTCGCCCAGCGCCTGGAGATGGTCCGCCGGATCGCCACCGAGATCGCGGAGTACGTGGTCGAGCTCGGCACCGACGGCCGGCTGCTCTCGCTCCAGCTCGACGAGCTGATCGCGGGCGTGGAGCCGGAGCGCGAGCTGGTGATCCGGGACTACGTGCCGGAGCCGACGGCGAAGCGTTCCCGCACGGTCGCGGAGGCGCTGACCGAGCTGGACGCGCTCACCCACACCGAGCTCCTGGAACTGCCCGTCGTCGCACGGGCCCTCGGCTACAGCGGCTCCCCCGAGACCCTCGACTCGGCGGTCTCGCCGCGCGGCTACCGGCTCCTCGCCAAGGTGCCGCGACTGCCCGGCGCGATCATCGAGCGTCTGGTGGAGCACTTCGGCGGGCTGCAGAAGCTGCTCGCGGCGAGTGTCGACGACCTCCAGACCGTGGACGGCGTCGGCGAGGCGAGGGCGCGCAGCGTCCGCGAGGGGCTGTCGCGACTGGCGGAGTCCTCGATCCTGGAGCGGTACGTCTGAGCCGGTAACGGCATCCCCGGTGCGGCCGAGGCAGCGCGCCCGAGCCGGTCAGGTCGAGGCAGCGCCTCCTGAACCGGCAGCGCCGAGGCAGTGCACCCCGAGCCGGCAGCGCCGGGGCAGAGCCTCCAGAACCGGCAGCGCGCCCCCGAGTCGGCAGGGCCGGGGCGGGGCGCCCCGAGGCCCCGAGACCCGGCCCTGGGGGCCGTCAGTCCTTGGCGAGGGCGAACGGTGCCGCGACGGCCTTCTCGCCGGGCACGGTCGCCTCGACCAGGTAGTTGCCCGGACCGGCCTCGCCCGCGGGGGCGGTGGCGCAGCGCGGGGCGCTGCGGCGCAGGTCCCACTCCACGGTGTGGGTGATCGTGGCGCGCGCGGGGACCTTCAGCAGTACCGGGTCGCCGGGGCTCGGGCAGTCGTCGGAGGCCCACAGCCGGTCGTTCTGCGCGTCGCTGATCTTCAGCACCGCGGTACGGGGGCCGAGGTCGGCCTTGCAGTCGGTGTCCGAGGTGTTCTTGGCAGCCAGGTGGAAGCGGGGCTTCTCGCCGGGCTCGTACGTGAGCTTGACGCTGCGCAGCGTCAACTCCAGCGCGCTGGAGGGGCAGTTCGGGAGCTGGGAGCCGGCCGGGAGCTGCTGGCCCGCGCCGGTGCCGGCGCCGCTGTCCCCGCCCGCGCCGTCGGTGTCGCCGTTCTTGCCCGGCGTATCGGAACCGGCCGTATCGGAGCCGTCGCCGGAGCCCGCTCCCGCGTCCGTACCGGAACCGGTGTCCGATCCCCCGCCCGATCCGGAACCGGAGCCCGGGCCGGAACCAGAACCGGAACCAGAGCCGGATCCGCCGCCCGAGCCGGACTCGCCCGCGTCGCCGGAGTCTCCCGACTCGTCGCGTCCGCCGGGCTGTTGGCTGATGGCCGGTCCGGTCCCGCCAGGTCCCGGAGTGATGGAGGGCGCGGGGGCGGAACCGTTGGCGGCGTCGTTCGCCTTCTTCCCGCCACCGTCACCGGAGGTGACGGCCCATACGGTCAGCACGGCGAGAAGTGCGATCAGACACAGCGCGATCGCCCTCCGTCGCCAGTAGATGCTGGAGGGAAGCGGCCCGACCGGATTGCGCAAAGATCCCACGCCCCGAACCTTACGAGAGATCCGGCCCAACTCCCGCCCCACCCGCCGCCCTAGAGGCCAAGTTTTGCCGATGATCACATCCTCCGGCAACGGGAACTCTCGCCGCGATGGCCGGAAAACCCCCCTCCCTCTCCCCATCCCCCACTTTCGTCAGGGGTCGGATCGTTCCTTGGCCCGGGGCACGACACCCAAAATTCCGGTTAGCGTCATGCACCATGGACAACCTCCTCGACCTCTCCGACCGTCTCTACCTCGACGTCCTCGACTTCGCGCACTCCACACCGCATTGGTTCCAGTGGCTCGCCGAGGTCTGGACCGAGCTCGGACTGCTGCTCTTCGGCGCACTGTTCCTGGCCGGGTGGTGGCGCTCGCGGACCGGATCGAGCCAGGCGATGACGCTCGCGCTCCTCGCCCCGCTCGCCACCGCCTTCGGGTACGTGGTGAGCGAGGGCCTGAAGTCGCTGATCGACGAGGAACGCCCGTGCCGAGCCGTCGCCGGGGCACCCGCCGCGCTCATCGACTGCCCCGCCTACGGCGACTGGTCCTTCCCCAGCAACCACTCCGCCATCGCCGGCGCCGCCGCCATCGCGCTCGCCCTCTCCTGGCGCGGGATCGTCTGGCTGACCGTGCCCATGGCGATCCTCATGGCCTTCTCCCGTGTCTTCGTCGGCGTCCACTACCCGCACGACGTCACCGCGGGCCTGCTTCTCGGCGGCCTCGTCGCCTTCCTCTTCATGTACGCCGCCCGCCGGCCGATGACGGCACTGGTCGAAACGGCCCGCTCCAGCAGGAGCGCGGCGGTCGTGTGGTGCGCGGGGCGGGGGCCCGCGACCCCGGCGCACGCCTCCGCGCGCCCCGAGCGCCGTTCGCGGGCACGCCACGGCGCGCGCTGATCGCTCCCCGGACGTGCCAGGATCGGGGGTGCCATGACTTCCATCGATGCCCCCGCCTCCCTGCCCGTCCCCTCCCGGTCCGTCCCCGCCGGTACGGCGTCCGTCCCCGCCGATGCGGATCCGACCGCCGTCGCACCGGCGGAACTGCACGGGCCGGTCCTCGCCTGGTTCGACCGGCACGCCCGCGACCTGCCCTGGCGCCGCCCCGAGGCAGGTGCCTGGGGCGTCATGGTCAGCGAGTTCATGCTCCAGCAGACCCCCGTCGTCCGGGTGCTCCCCGTGTACGAGCAGTGGCTGGCGCGCTGGCCGCGCCCGGCCGACCTCGCCGCCGAGCCGCCCGGTGAGGCCGTCCGCGCCTGGGGCCGGCTCGGCTACCCGCGCCGGGCCCTGCGGCTGCACGCGGCGGCCGTGGCGATAAGGGACCGGCACCGGGGCGACGTACCGAGCGACCACGGACAGCTCCTCGCCCTCCCCGGCATCGGCGAGTACACCGCGGCGGCCGTCGCCTCCTTCGCTTACGGGCAGCGGCACGCCGTCCTCGACACCAACGTGCGCCGGGTCTTCGCCCGCGCCGCCGGCGGCGTCCAGTACCCGCCGAACGCCACCACCGCCGCCGAGCGACGCCTCGCCCGCGCCCTGCTCCCCGAGGACGAGGGCACCGCGGCCCGCTGGGCCGCCGCCTCGATGGAACTCGGGGCCCTCGTCTGCACGGCGAAGAACGAGGACTGCGGGCGCTGCCCCATCTCCGACCGCTGCGCCTGGCTGAACTCCGGCAAGCCCGCCCACGACGGCCCGCCCCGCCGCGGCCAGACCTACGCCGGCACCGACCGCCAGGTCCGCGGCCGGCTCCTCGCCGTCCTCCGCGACTCCCCCGGCCCCGTACCCCAGTCCGCCCTCGACGCCGTCTGGGACGAGCCCATCCAGCGCGGCCGCGCCCTGGACGGTCTGGTCTCGGACGGGCTGGTGGAGCCGCTGGACGGCGGTCTGTACAGGCTGCCGCTGACCTGAGACCGCCGGGATCCTGGATCCAATGTCCTGGATCCAATGTCCGGGATCCAATGTCCGGGATCCAACGTCCGGGATCCGAGGTCCTGGATCCGAGGTCCTGGATCTTGGACATTGGATCCCGGACATTGGATCCCGGATCCCGAGCGGTGGATCCGATCTCCCGGCTGTTACACAACCGATGGGTAGCCGTGCGTCCACCGACGGCTGCCCCGCACACCCCCGTGACAACCGCTCCGTAGCGTCGTCATCGACACGGAGAACAAGCAGGTCACGGGGATGTGGAGGCGGCTGGGATGAGCCAGGGCGAGGTGCTCGACTTCGAGGAGTACGTCCGCACGCGGCAGGACGCGCTGCTGCGCAGCGCTCGCCGCCTCGTCCCGGACCCGGTCGACGCGCAGGACCTGCTGCAGACCGCCCTGGTCCGTACGTACGGCCGCTGGGACGGGATCGCGGACAAGTCGCTGGCGGACGCGTACCTGCGGCGGGTCATGATCAACACGCGGACGGAGTGGTGGCGGGCGCGCCGTCTCGAGGAGGTGCCCACCGAGCAGCTTCCGGACGCGAGCGTGGAGGACCTGACCGAGCAGCACGCCGACCGGGCCCTGCTCATGGACATCCTGAGGGTGCTGGCTCCCAAGCAGCGCAGCGTCGTGGTGCTGCGGCACTGGGAGCAGATGAGCACGGAGGAGACGGCGGCGGCGCTGGGCATGTCGACCGGTACCGTGAAGTCGACGCTCCATCGCGCTCTCGCCCGGCTCCGCCAGGAGCTGGAGAGCCGGGATCTGAACGCCCTCGCCCTGGGGCGGCCCGTGGAGCGGACCGGAGGACAGCGGTCGGCTGCGGCGGCCGTGCGAGGTGACGAGGGAGGGCACCAGCGGTGCGCGGCCTAGACGAAGGCGAAGTCGGCGACGGAAGAACCGACGGCAGAGCCTGGTCCGGGTTCACGTCCGGCTCCTCGGGAGCCAGGAGCGGAGCCAGGGACGGTGCCGGAAGCGGACCCCGGACCGGAACCCTGAACGGAACCCTGAACGGAACCCTGAACGGAGCCCGGAACGGGGCCGGGAACGAAGGCGAAGGCGCGGGCTCGGGTGCGCGGGGCGGGACGCCCCGGGCGGTCGGTACCAAGGCGGCGGGTGTCACGGCGGTGGCCGGACTCGCCGCCCTCGGCCTGTTCGTGGCCGCGTGCTCCACGGGCGGGACGGGTTCGCGCGACGAGGGCGCGGCCCGGGCCGACGCGACGGCCGCCGCGGCCCCCACGCCGCCCTCCACGGCCTCGGGCTCCGGCTCGGCGAAGGCGGAGGAGCGGGTGGACCCGATCGCCCTGCTCAAGGCCGACCCGAAGATCGGCGCCCGGGTGAAGGACGACCTGAAGCCGTGCGTGGCCGACGCGTACCCGGTGGACACCTCGTACGGCAACCTCACCAACGGCACCGCGCCCGACGTCGTCGTCAATGTGATGACCTGCGGGGACGCGGTCGGCATCGGCACCTACGTCTACCGCAAGCAGTCCGGGGGGACCGCCACGGCGGACACGGCCACCGCGGACGGCTACGAGAACGTCTTCATGGCCGAGGACGCTGCGGTGTACGGCACCATCGACCGAGGCGACCTGATCGTGACGAAGCAGGTGTACGCGGAGGACGACCCGGTCGCGTACCCGTCGGGCGAGGACGTGATCACGTACCGCTGGTCGGGGAACCGGTTCACCCAGCACGACTGGGTGCACAACGACTACAGCCGGGCCGTCGGCGAGGGTGACGGCGCCACCGAGCCGACCCAGCCCGCGCCGGAGCCCTCGGCCGCCGGCTGAGCGCCCCGGCGGAGCGCCCCACCCGGGGGGCGCGCCCCGGCCGCACCCGGCGCCGTCCCTGTCCCGTCTCCGCCCCGTCCCGTCCCCCGCCTCCGTCCCGCCCCGACACGCACACCGATCGAAGGACCCCCGCACGATGGCCGAGACCCATGTCCTGTTCGTCGAGGACGACGACGTCATCCGTGAGGCCACCCAGCTCGCCCTGGAGCGGGACGGCTTCCGTGTCACCGCGATGCCCGACGGCCTCTCCGGCCTCGACGCCTTCCGCGCCCACCGCCCGGACATCGCGCTGCTCGACGTGATGCTGCCCGGCATGGACGGGGTCAGCCTCTGCCGCCGCATCCGCGACGAGTCGACCGTGCCGGTGATCATGCTGTCGGCACGCGCCGACTCGATCGACGTCGTCCTCGGTCTGGAGGCCGGGGCGGACGACTACGTGACCAAGCCCTTCGACGGCGCCGTGCTGATGGCCCGGATCCGGGCGGTGCTGCGCCGTTTCGGCCACGCGGCCGGGAACGGGGCGGGCGGCGACGCGGAGGAGGGGGCCGCGGACGGGCCGCTCGTCTTCGGCGACGGGGACCTGGAGGTCGACACCGAGGGCATGGAGGTGCGCCGAAGCGGCGAGCCGGTGGCGCTGACGCCGACCGAGATGCGGCTGCTGCTGGAGTTCTCGTCCGCGCCCAACACGGTGCTGTCCCGCGACAAGCTCCTGGAGCGGGTCTGGGACTACGGCTGGGGCGGCGACACCCGCGTCGTCGACGTGCACGTGCAGCGGCTGCGGGCCAAGATCGGCCAGGACCGGATCGAGACGGTCCGCGGCTTCGGCTACAAGCTCAGGGGCTGATCGGTGAGAGCGCTCCCGCTCCGCACCGGCGTCCGCTGGAAGATCGCCCTGGCCATCGCGGCGGTCGGCGCGCTGATCGCGGTCACGCTCAGCGTGGTCGTGCACAACGCCGCACGCATCTCGATGCTGGACAACGCGCGCGAGGTCCAGATGGAACGGCTGCTCTTCGCCCAGCGCCTGTACGAGACCTCCAAGCCGAAGGAGCCCCGCTTCGGCGCCAAGGTCAACGACCCGGCGCTGCCGGACCAGCTCGACCAGCTGATGCGGGACCAGCGGCGCGGCACGTACGTGCAGGAGCACCGGCACGGCGGGCCGCCGGACGTGTGGGCCGCGGTGCCGCTGGCCAACGGCGACGTGCTCTCGCTGCACATCCCCTTCGCCGACCGCAGCGCCACGATCATGAAGGACCTCGACCGGGCGCTGGTCATCGGCTCGGTCTCGGTGGTGTTCGGCGGGTGCGCGCTCGGCATCCTCGTCGGCGGGCAGCTCTCCCGGCGGCTGCGGAAGGCCGCGGCGGCCGCCGGGCGGGTGGCCCAGGGCAACGGCGACGTGCGGGTCAGGGACGCCGTCGGCGGGGTCGTACGGGACGAGACCGACGACCTGGCGCGGGCGATCGACACGCTGACCGACGCCCTGCACGAGCGGATCGAGGCCGAACGGCGGGTCACCGCGGACATCGCGCACGAGCTGCGCACCCCGGTGACCGGGCTGCTCACGGCGGCCGAGCTGCTGCCGCCCGGCCGCCCCACCGAGCTGGTGCGGGACCGGGCGCAGGCGATGCGGACGCTGGTCGAGGACGTGCTGGAGGTGGCCAGGCTCGACGGGGCCTCGGAGCGGGCGGAGCTCCAGGAGATCGCGCTCGGCGAGTTCGTCGAGCGCCGGGTGCGGTCGATGTTCCCGGACGCGGAGGTCCGGGTGGTGCACGAGTCCTGGGTGTCGACCGATCCGCGCCGGCTGGAGCGGATCCTCGGCAACCTGCTGGCCAACGCGGCCAAGCACGGCAAGGGCCCGGTGGAGGTCACCGTCGAGGGCCGGGTGGTACGGGTACGGGACCACGGCCCCGGCTTCCCCGAGGCGCTGCTCCACGAGGGCCCGAGCCGCTTCCGTACCGGCACGAGCGACCGCGCGGGTCAGGGTCACGGCCTGGGACTGACGATCGCGGCCGGTCAGGCGCGGGTCCTCGGCGCCCGGCTGACCTTCCGGAACGTGGCCTCAGAGGCGGCCCCGGAGGGTGTCGGCGGCGCGGTCGCGGTGCTGTGGCTGCCGGACCACGCGCCCACGAACACGGGAAGCTTCCCGATCCTGCGGCTGCCGGAGTAGCGCCGGAGGCACGTACGCGCGTGGGGCCCGGTTTCGGTGAAACCGGGCACCACGCGCGCGTGCCGGAGGCTCAGACCGTCTCGGCGACCTTCGCCGGGCCGCTCCCCGCGGCCGGCTTCCCGCCGTGGCCGTCCAGGGTGCTCTCGGTGCTCCGCCCGTCCTGGGTGCCCGGGGTGTCCTGCTCGTCCTGCCGGCCCGTCGGCTCGGGGCCGGCGCCGCGGAGCGCCACCTCCTTGACGAAGAAGGCGAGGACGAAGCCGAGCACCGCGACCGCCGAGCCGACGAGGAAGGCGGAGTGGGTGCCGACGGCGACCGCCTGCTGGTACGCCTCGCGCAGCGCCTCCGGCAGCTTGGCGAGGCTCGCGGCGTCGAGCTGGGCGGTCCGCTCGGTGAGGGCGGAGCCGCCGTTCGCGGCCATCTCGTCCTGGACGCGGCTGGTGAAGAGGGCACCCATGATGGCGACGCCGAAGGAGGAGCCGAGGGTGCGGAAGAGGGTGGTGGAGCTGGAGGCCACCCCCATGTCCTTCATGTCGACGCTGTTCTGTGCGACGAGCATGGTGATCTGCATGAGGAAGCCCATGCCGGCGCCGAGCAGGGCCATGTAGACGCCGGAGACCAGACGGGTCGTGCCGGTGTCCATCGTGGAGAGCAGGAACAGGCCGGCGATCATCAGGGCGCCACCCGCGATGGGGAAGACCTTGTACTTGCCGGTGCTGGTGGTGAAGCGGCCGACGACGAGCGAGACGACCATCATCGACAGCAGCATCGGAAGGAGCAGCAGGCCGGAGTTGGTGGCCGAGGCGCCCTGCACGGACTGCTGGAAGATCGGCAGGTAGAGGACCGCGCCGAACATGACGAATCCGGTGATGAAGCCGATCAGCGACATGAGCGTGAAGTTGCGGCTGCGGAAGATGTGCAGCGGCATGATCGGGTCGCTCGCGCGGGTCTCCACGTACAGGAAGGCGGCGAGGGCGGCGGCTCCGCCGACCGCGAGGCCGACGACGGTGGCCGAGCCCCAGGCGTACTCGGTCCCGCCCCAGGTGGTGACGAGGACGATCGCGGTGATGCCGACGGTCAGCAGCGCGGCGCCGAGGAAGTCGATCCGGGTGCCGGCCGCGCGCTGCTTCCTGGGCAGGTGGAGGACGGCGGTGACCATGGCGAGGGCGACGGCGCCCAGCGGCAGGTTGATGTAGAAGGACCAGCGCCAGCCCCAGTGGTCGGTGATGGTGCCGCCGACCAGCGGGCCGCCGATCATGGCGAGCGCCATCACGCCGGCCATCATGCCCTGGTACTTGCCCCGCTCCCGGGGCGGGATCAGGTCGCCGATGATCGCCATCACGCCGACCATGAGTCCGCCGGCGCCGAGCCCCTGGACCGTGCGGAAGCCGATGAGCTGGCCCATGTCCTGGGCCATGCCGCTGAGCGCGGAGCCGATCAGGAAGATGACGATCGAGATGAGGAAGACGCCCTTGCGGCCGTACATGTCGCCGAGCTTGCCCCAGATGGGGGTGGAGGCGGCGGTGGCCAGGGTGTAGGCGGTGACGACCCAGGAGAGGTGCTCCAGACCGCCCAGCTCGCCGACGATCGTCGGCATCGCGGTGCCGATGATCATGTTGTCCAGCATCGCGAGGAGCATCGCGATCATGAGGGCGAGGAGGACGACGCGCACGCTGCGCGGAGACTCCGGTCCCCCCTCCGCCTGCTTCGATGGTGTCGCGGTGTCCGTCATGACCGTCCCTTACTTGCCGCCCGGCTAGTTACTACACTGGGGACGGTAGGCCCGTCACTTGCCGGTCGTCAAGTAAGTTTTGTGGAAAGTGGGAGTGAACAGCCGTGGCCCGAGGCAACACCCGCCAGCGCATCCAGGACGTGGCTCTCGAACTCTTCGCCGAGCAGGGGTACGAGAAGACCTCGCTCCGGGAGATCGCGGAACGCCTCGACGTCACCAAGGCCGCGCTCTACTACCACTTCAAGACCAAGGAGGACATCCTCGTCGGGATCTTCGAGGACCTCACGCGGCCGATGGACGAGCTGATCGAGTGGGCCCAGACCCAGCCGCGGACCCTGGAGACCCGGCAGGAGGTGCTGCGCCGCTACCAGGTGGCGCTGCGCGCCGCCGCACCGCTCTTCCGCTTCATGCAGGAGAACCAGGCGGCGGTCCGCGAGCTGAGCGTCGGCCTCACCTTCAAGGAGCGCATGATCACGCTCACCGGCCTCATCCAGGAGCCGGACTTCGCGACGGTGGACCAGGTCCGCTGCGTGAGCGCGATCTTCACCCTGCACGCGGGCACGTTCTTCATGCAGAACGTCGAGGGCGACCCCGAGGAGAAGCATGAAGCCGTCCTCGAGGTCGCCCTCGATCTGCTGAACCGGGCCCACGGGGCCGGCTAGCGGGTGGATCAGATGGACACGCCGTGGGTCCGCAGGAAGGCGGCCGGGTTGACGGCGGAGCCGTAGTTCGGGGTCGTGCGGATCTCGAAGTGCAGGTGCGGGCCGGAGGAGTTTCCGGTGTTGCCCGACAGCGCGATCTTCTGGCCGGCGCCGACCTTCTGGCCGACGTGGACCTTGATCTTCGACAGGTGGGCGTACTGCGAGTACGTGCCGTTGGCGTGCTTCACGACGATGGCGTTGCCGTACGCGGGGCCGTCGCCGCCGCCGTTCGGGCCGGCCTTCACGACGGTGCCGGCGCCGGCGGCCTTGACCGGGGTGCCGACCGGGACGGCGAAGTCCTGACCGGAGTGCTTGTGGGCCCACATGGCGCCGCCCTGGTTGTAGCTGGCGGAGAGGGTGTACGAGGTGACCGGCTTGACCCACGCCTTGGCCTTCTTCGCGGCGACCGGCTTGGCGGCGGCCTTCTTGGCCGCGGCCTTCACCTGGGCGGCCTTCACGGCCTTCGCCTGGGCGGCCTTGGCCTGAGCGGCCTTCACCTGGGCGGCGACCTTGGCCTGGGTCTCGGCCTGCGCCTCGATGGCGGCGGCCGCGGTACCGGCGAGCGGGGCGGCCTTGCTCTCGGCGGCGAAGGCGGACCCGGCGCCGGCCACCAGCGACGCTCCCAGACCGGCGGTGGCGAGGGCGACGGCGGTGACTCGGACGGTGGGGTTCATGACGCGCTTCGACATACGGGGAAAGACCTCCGGGCAGAACGGGACCCGACGCGATCGGTGCGTTGCGCCGGGCTGGCTGTTCCTTGGTAACCCGCCACCCAGGTCATCCCAAAACACCCCATCTACGACACGAGGTCGTAGCGATCTCCGCAGGAATACGACTCTTGACAGCCCTGGCGACCACCCACGAAATCGGACATAACAGCCAAAGTTTCCTGGTTTAACCGCATGTCGGTGGGGCCACGAAGGGCCGGAAGGGCCGCCTGGCGCCCGATTCGACCCGCTCGGGACCATGGTCCCGGCGGTTGACGGCCGAACGTACCGCTTTGTCCGTTATAAGAACTACGACCCTGTCTAGTACCCCTTGATCCCCCTGTGCCGCTTGTCACCGCGCGGCCCCTGCCATTGGGACCTGGGTCACGCAACCCGAGCCCTCTCAGGGGCGCCCGAAGCCGGCCGAAGCACCACCCGCGCCACCAGCCACGCCACCCACCCGAGGGCCGCCCGGCGGGCCCACGGAGGCGCCTCGGGAGGGATCAGGGAGGGGCCCGGGGACCGGGGACCGGGGCCCCAGGGCAGGAGCCCAGGAGGGGGAGCCCGGAAGGGGAAGCCCAGGGTGGGGGAAGCCCAGGGTGGTGGAAGCCCGGGAAGGGATCCGGGGGCCAGGAGGCCGTCTGAGGGGCCGAGGGCCCGGTACGCGTCGGGTTCTGCGGACGCCGAAAAGGGGCGGCCCCGGAACCGTGTGGTTCCGGGGCCGCCCCTTGAGGCGCTGTCGCCCTTACGCGTCCTTGGACAGGTTCGGGCCCGTCTCGCCCGCCGCGACCGGCGGAGCGTCCGGCAGAGCCGCCTTCTCCTCGCCGCGGAAGGTGAACTTGCGCTCCTCGCCCTCGCCCTCCGTGTCCACGACCACGATGTGGCCGGGGCGGAGGTCGCCGAAGAGGATCTTCTCGGACAGGGTGTCCTCGATCTCGCGCTGGATCGTCCGGCGGAGCGGGCGGGCACCCAGGACCGGGTCGTAGCCCTTCTTCGCCAGGAGCTCCTTGGCGGACTGGGAGAGCTCGAGGCCCATGTCCCGGTCCTTCAGGCGCTCGTCCACGCGGCCGATCATCAGGTCGACGATCTGGAGGATGTCGTCCTGGGTCAGCTGCGGGAAGACGATGACGTCGTCGACACGGTTGAGGAACTCGGGGCGGAAGTGCTGCTTCAGCTCCTCGCTGACCTTCGCCTTCATCCGCTCGTAGTTCGACTTCGTGTCGCCCTGGGCGGCGAAGCCCAGGTTGAAGCCCTTCGAGATGTCCCTGGTCCCGAGGTTGGTCGTCATGATGATGACCGTGTTCTTGAAGTCCACGACCCGGCCCTGGGAGTCGGTCAGGCGACCGTCCTCCAGGATCTGGAGCAGGGAATTGAAGATATCGGGGTGGGCCTTCTCGACCTCGTCGAAGAGGACGACGGAGAACGGCTTGCGGCGCACCTTCTCGGTGAGCTGGCCGCCCTCTTCGTAGCCGACGTATCCGGGCGGCGAACCGAAGAGGCGGGAAACCGTGTGCTTCTCGCTGAACTCCGACATGTCGAGGGAGATCATCGCGTCCTCGTCGCCGAAGAGGAATTCGGCGAGCGCCTTGGAAAGCTCGGTCTTACCGACACCGGACGGGCCGGCGAAGATGAACGAGCCACCGGGACGCTTCGGGTCCTTCAGGCCGGCACGCGTACGCCGGATGGCGCGCGAGAGGCCGATGACGGCGTCCTTCTGGCCGATGACGCGCTTGTGGAGCTCGTCCTCCATGCGGAGCAGACGCGAGGACTCCTCCTCGGTCAGCTTGAAGACCGGGATGCCGGTGGCGGTCGCGAGGACCTCGGCGATCAGCTCGCCGTCGACCTCGGCGACGACGTCCATGTCGCCGGCCTTCCACTCCTTCTCCCGCTTGGCCTTCGCGGCGAGGAGCTGCTTCTCCTTGTCGCGCAGGGAGGCGGCCTTCTCGAAGTCCTGCGAGTCGATCGCGGACTCCTTGTCGCGGCGGACGCCGGCGATCTTCTCGTCGAACTCGCGGAGGTCCGGCGGCGCGGTCATCCGGCGGATGCGCATCCGGGAGCCGGCCTCGTCGATCAGGTCGATCGCCTTGTCCGGGAGGAAGCGGTCCGAGATGTACCGGTCGGCCAGCGTCGCGGCCTGGACGAGGGCCTCGTCGGTGATGGAGACGCGGTGGTGCGCCTCGTACCGGTCGCGGAGACCCTTGAGGATCTCGATGGTGTGCGGCAGCGACGGCTCGGCGACCTGGATGGGCTGGAAGCGGCGCTCGAGCGCGGCGTCCTTCTCCAGGTACTTGCGGTACTCGTCGAGCGTGGTGGCACCGATGGTCTGGAGCTCACCGCGGGCCAGCATCGGCTTGAGGATGCTGGCGGCGTCGATCGCGCCCTCGGCGGCGCCCGCACCCACGAGGGTGTGGAGCTCGTCGATGAACAGGATGATGTCGCCGCGGGTGCGGATCTCCTTGAGGACCTTCTTCAGGCGCTCCTCGAAGTCACCGCGGTAGCGGGAGCCGGCGACCAGCGCGCCGAGGTCCAGGGTGTAGAGGTGCTTGTCCTTGAGGGTCTCGGGCACCTCGCCCTTGACGATGGCCTGCGCCAGGCCCTCGACGACGGCGGTCTTGCCGACGCCGGGCTCGCCGATGAGGACCGGGTTGTTCTTGGTGCGGCGGGACAGCACCTGCATGACCCGCTCGATCTCCTTCTCGCGCCCGATGACCGGGTCGAGCTTGGACTCGCGGGCCGCCTGGGTGAGGTTGCGGCCGAACTGGTCGAGGACCAGGGACGTCGAGGGGGTGCCCTCGGCAGGACCGCCCGCGGTGGCGGCTTCCTTGCCCTGGTAGCCGGAGAGCAGCTGGATGACCTGCTGCCGCACCCGGTTGAGGTCGGCGCCCAGCTTCACGAGGACCTGGGCGGCGACGCCCTCGCCCTCGCGGATCAGGCCGAGCAGGATGTGCTCGGTGCCGATGTAGTTGTGGCCGAGCTGGAGGGCCTCGCGGAGCGAGAGCTCCAGGACCTTCTTGGCACGAGGGGTGAAGGGGATGTGACCGGACGGGGCCTGCTGGCCCTGGCCGATGATCTCCTCCACCTGCTGGCGGACCGCCTCGAGCGAAATCCCGAGGCTCTCCAGGGCCTTAGCGGCGACACCCTCACCCTCGTGGATAAGGCCCAGAAGGATGTGCTCGGTGCCGATGTAGTTGTGGTTGAGCATCCGGGCTTCTTCCTGAGCCAGGACGACAACCCGCCGCGCGCGGTCGGTGAACCTCTCGAACATCGTTAATCGCTCCTCAGAGCGGTCAGTCAGTTAGGGGTCGATCCCCTCCCTGTCCTTCCGCAGCTTAGTCCCGCAAGCGGGGACCGCTCATTCCAACTGCCGACATCCGTCCGGATCACCCCCTTGTCCTTGGGGTAGCCCACTGCCGAACAGCCGACAAATGCTCCAACTCGATGGTGCGAGACGATGTTCCCGCAGGCCAAGTAGTTACCCCCGCCTTGAGTACGCCGATGGCGAACGTGAGACGGCCCGACCCGCGGAGTCACCCCTCTCCACTGGGAATGTCTTACCCGTAGGGTCCGACACTCCATGCGGCGCACCCGGGGTCCCTCCGCTACCAGCGAACAAGGTTGCGCCGTCGAATGCACGCGTACGTCTCATTACCGGACACCTCGGGTCTCCGGACCGGAACGTTACGTCACCTGTGGCGCCCGGGGCCGTAACCTCCCCGGCCCCCCGGGAGTTCCCCGGGCATGGCCCCCACCGTCCCGTTTCCCCGCTCGCCGCTCGACGGCGGACGGGCGCTCTCGCTCTGGTACGAGCGGGAGCTCGGCTGGGCGACGGTGCCGGGCCCGCCGGTGCAGCTGGTGACGGGGATCCGCTTCGACGTGCTGGAGCTGCCGGCGGCGGCCGGCCGTGCCGTGCTGCGCCGGGTGGGCGCCGCGACGGGGCCGGTGGCGCTGATGGGACGCCGCATGCGGCTCCTGGTGGCCGCGGGAAGCGCGGAGGAGCTTCCCGGCCTGCTGGAGTGGCTGGAGTGGGGCGGGATCTCACTGGATCTCGTGGCGCTGGGCGCCGACGGCCGGATGACCGCTCCCCCGCCTCCGGGGCGGGGGGGCTCCGGCGCGCCGGGTGCCGCCGTGTGGCTGCGGGCTCCCGGGCCGGGCCGCGAGGTGGAGTCCTCGCTGCCGGCGCCGAGGTCCGGGCCGTGGGGCCGTGCGGAGGCCCCGTGTCTGACGCGCCTGGTCGCCGCGGCCGCGGTGGAGTGCCACCGACTGCGGCTGCTGAGCTCCCGGGCCGGTGGACCGGCGGCCCTGCGGGGGGCGCCTCAGCGGTTCGCGTCCTCGTAGGCCGTCTTGACGTGGGCGGGGACGCGGCCGCGGTCGTTGACCTCGTAGCCGTTCTCCTTGGCCCAGGCGCGGATCTTCGCCGTGTCCTGGCTGCCGGAGGCGGCGGGGCGGCCCTTGCCGCGGCCCGTGGTGGTGCGACCGCCGGTGCGACGCCCGTTCGCGGTGTACGGCTCGAGCAGGCCGCGGAGCTTTTCCGCGTTGGCGGTGGTGAGGTCGATCTCGTAGGTCTTGCCGTCCAGCGCGAACGTCACGGTCTCGTCCGCCTCGACGCCGTCGAGGTCGTCGACAAGAAGGACCTGAACCTTCTGTGCCACCGGATTTCCTTTCATCGAAAATGCAGTACGCGGAAAGGAAACCGCTTTTCACGGAAAAACACAAACCCCTGGCAGAGGTTCAGAACCCCGGCAACGCGGGAAACGTGCGCGATTCGGACATAGGGTTCCGTCCGACGTTCAGTCCGGCCTTCAGTCCGGCGTTCAGTCCGGCGTTCAGTCCGGGTTCCCGTCGGGTTCCACCGGGTTCCGCCGGGCTTCCGGTCACAGGTGCAGAAGCATCCGGCTGTTGCCCAAGGTGTTCGGCTTCACCCGTTCGAGACCGAGGAACTCGGCGACACCCTCGTCATAGGAACGGAGGAGCTCGCTGTAGACATCTCCGTCGACCGGGGTCTCACCGATCTCGACGAAGCCGTGCTTCGCGAAGAAGGCGACTTCGAAGGTGAGACAGAAAACCCTGCGCACACCGAGCCAGCGTGCGGTCTGCAACAACTGGTTGAGGAGCAGATGCCCGACGCCGGCGCCCGTGAACTCGGGATCGACGGCGAGTGTCCGGACTTCCGCGAGGTCTTCCCACATGACGTGCAGAGCGCCCACTCCGACGACCTCTGCGTCCTCGTCGCGTTCCGCGACCCAGAACTCCTGGATGTCCTCGTAAAGCGTCACCGTGGCCTTGTCGAGGAGGATGCCGCGGCGCGCGTAGGGATCGACCAGGCGTCGCACGGCGGCTACGTCGGAGGTACGGGCACGGCGAACGGTGACGGCTTTCGGCATGGGGGGACGGTACCGCTAGGAGGCCGCCGGTTCTCCCCCGCCCTCCTCGGGCGAAGGCAGCGGGTTGTCGCGCTGGACGATGCGGATGGCGTCGTTCAGGGACTCCCGCTGTTCCGCGGACATCATCCCGAAGAAGGCGACCAGGGCGGCCGCGGGGTTGTCGCTCTGCGCCCAGGCTTCGTTCATCAGTGCGGCCGAGTAGGCGGCGCGGGTGGAGACCGCCGTATATCGATAGGCGCGGCCCTCGACTTCCCTGCGCACCCAGCCCTTCTGGTGGAGATTGTCCATGACGGTCATGACGGTGGTGTAGGCGATGGAGCGTTCCTGCTGGAGGTCTTCCAGTACTTCCCGGACGGTCACCGGCCGGTTCCATTGCCAGACGCGCGTCATGACGGCGTCTTCGAGTTCTCCCAAGGGGCGG
This sequence comes from Streptomyces sp. NPDC014861, assembly GCF_043081625.1. Classification (NCBI taxonomy): domain Bacteria; kingdom Bacillati; phylum Actinomycetota; class Actinomycetes; order Kitasatosporales; family Streptomycetaceae; genus Streptomyces; species Streptomyces sp. NPDC014861. Next base: position 62,400 of record NZ_JBIBWV010000029.1, on the reverse strand, counting down.
GGCACAGCCTCACAGTAGTGGGAGATAACGGGAATAACGGTTATTGGGCCGCGGAGCGCGTCCAGAGCAAGACAAAAGGGGCGCTCGACCGTGTTTCGGCCGGACGCCCCTGAGGGGTTCCGCGGGTGCTAGGCGTCGGGGCCGTCCGGCTGGCGGGCGGCCTCCGCGCGGGCGAGCGCGGCATCGACCGCCGCGTCCTCCTTGGCCTTGTTCGGGCCGCCCTGGGACTTGACGATCACGACGATGAGGGCGATGAAGAACGCAGCCATCACGACGGGGGGCAGAAGCGCGGATACGTAGTCCATGGGACCAGGGTAGCTAGCCCGCGACCCGCTCCTCGGGCGGGGGCGGCGGCACGGGCCTGCGGCGCGGCGGGAAGACCTCGGAGGGCTTGGGCACCGGGCGCTCGGCGGGGGCCGGGGTGGGCGGCTTGGGCCGGGGCTCCTCGGCCGCGCGGCCGCCGGGGAGGGCGAGCAGCCGGGCCCGGGAGGCGGCGGGGGCGCTCGCGGTGGCCTGCGAGACGCGGGCGAGGCGCGCCCGTACGGAACGTTCGGCGAGGACCTGGCAGCGGGTGAGCAGGCGGGCGGCGGGCGGGCTGCCGCGGAGCGCGCGCAGGGCGGCGAGGTCGTCGGCGCCGGGGTCGTACCCGGCGGCCAGGGCGTCCTCCAGGAGGTCCAGGTAGCCGGCGAGGGAGCCGGGGAGGGCCTCGCGGTAGCGGGCGAGGTCGTCGAGGAGGAAGGCGCGCAGCCGCCCGGCCTCGCGCACGGCCTCGTCCACGGAATGTGCCAGGCGGAGGGCGTCGCGGACGTCCTCGTCCGGGAGGGGGGCGGGGTGGAGGGCGTTGGCGAGGGCGCGTCGGAGCACACGCAGCTCGTCCGCGCTGAACGCCATGCCGCCGCGGGATCCGTAGGGCGTGGGCATGGGCCGACGATACGCGCTAATCGGACAATTTTCTCTTAGCGATCATCCGGCGCGTCGGCGCCGGACCCCTGCCACCTGCGGATTCCCGCCCCACGCGCGCGTGGGGCGGCTCACGGGGCGTGCGCCCGCGCGGTCACATGCGGGAGACGTTCCGCTCGTAGACCAGGCGCAGGCCGATCAGCGTCAGCCACGGCTCGTGCCGGTCGATCTCCGCCGAGTCCCGCAGGACCATCGGCGCCAGACCGCCGGTGGCGATCACCGTGACGGCCGAGGGGTCGCCCTTCGGGCCGACCAGCTCGCGCTTCATCCGGGCGACGACGCCGTCCACCTGGCCCGCGTACCCGAAGACGATGCCGGACTGCATCGCCTCGACGGTGTTCTTGCCGATCACCCCGCGCGGCCGGACCAGCTCGATCTTGCGGAGCATCGCGCCCTTCACGCCGAGCGCCTCGACCGAGATCTCGATGCCGGGGGCGATCGCGCCGCCCGCGTACTCCCCGCGCGCGGTGACCGCGTCGTACGTGGTCGCCGTGCCGAAGTCGACCACGATCGCCGGGCCGCCGTAGAGCTCGACGGCGGCGACCGCGTTGATGATGCGGTCCGCGCCGACCTCCTTCGGGTTGTCGGTGAGGATCGGGACGCCCGTCTTCACACCGGGCTCCACGAGCACCGCCGGGACGTCGCCGTAGTAGCGGCGGGTCACCTCGCGCAGCTCGTGCAGGACCGAGGGGACCGTCGCGCAGATCGCGATCCCCTCGATGCCGTCGCTCAGCTCGGCGCCGAGCAGCGGGTGCATCCCCATCAGGCCCTGGAGCAGGACCGCCATCTCGTCGGCGGTCCTGCTGGGATCCGTGGAGATCCGCCAGTGCTCGACGATCTCCTCGCCGTCGAAGAGCCCGAGGACCGTGTGCGTGTTGCCGACGTCGATGGTGAGCAGCATCAGCCGCGCACCTCGCGCAGGTCCAGGCCGATGTCGAGGATCGGGGAGGAGTGCGTGAGGCCGCCGACCGCCAGGTAGTCGACGCCGGTCGACGCGTAGGCCGCGGCGTTGTCCAGGGTCAGCCGGCCGGAGGACTCCAGGACCGCGCGGCCGCCGACCAGGGTCACGGCCTCCTCGGTCTCGTCCGGGGTGAAGTTGTCCAGCAGGATCAGGTCGGCGCCCGCGTCGAGCACCTCGCGGACCTGGTGCATGGTGTCGACCTCGACCTCGATCGGCACCTCGGGGAATGCCTCCCGCACGGCCTTGAACGCCTCGGCGACCCCGCCGGCCGCCACCACGTGGTTGTCCTTCACCAGGGCCGCGTCCGAGAGCGACATCCGGTGGTTGACGCCGCCGCCGCAGCGGACCGCGTACTTCTCCAGGGCGCGCAGGCCCGGCGTCGTCTTGCGGGTGTCGCGGACCTTGGCCTTCGTGCCCTCCAGGGCGTCCGCCCACGCGCGCGTGGCGGTGGCGATGCCGGAGAGGCGGCACAGGATGTTCAGCGCGCTGCGCTCGCCGGTCAGCAGGTCGCGGGTGCGGGCGGTGACGCTGAGCAGCAGGTCGCCGGGCTCGACGCGCTCGCCGTCCTCGCGGTGCCGCTCGACCTCGAACTCCTCGGTGCAGACGATCGACAGGACCGCCTCGGCCACCCGCAGACCGGCGACCACGCCGGCCTCCCGGGCCACGAAGTCGGCGGTCGCGACGGCGTCCTCGGGGACGGTCGCGACGGTCGTCACGTCCACGCCGCCGTCGAGGTCCTCGGCGATCGCCAGGTGGGCGATGTCCTCGACCTGGACGGGGTCGAGACCGGCGTCGGCGAGCAGCTGGGCGAGCGCGGGGTCGAGCCCGCACTCGTACTCCTCCGCGCCGCCGCAGCCGCAGCCGTCGCCGCAGCCGCCGGTCTCCTCGTACGAGCTGATCTGGATGAGAGGGACGTCCACGGGCTCGGGACGGGCTTCCTCGGGCGTGCTCACGGCTGCGGCTCCCTGGGGGCTTCGGGGGTTACGGGCGGAAAGTCCGCGGTCCCGGTGGTGCGCACCACCGGGCGGCGGTCGGGCGTGAGGCGGACGACCAGATGGCGGCGCCACCGCTCGTCGTCCCGGTCCGGGCGGTCCTCGCGCCAGTGGCAGCCGCGGGTCTCCTCGCGCGCCAGGGCGGCGGCGGCGAGGACCCGGGCCACGCAGAGCAGGTTGGTGGTCTCCCAGGAGTCGACGCCCGGCTCGGCGGCCTTGCGCTCCTCCTCGGCGTCCTGCCGGAGCGCTTCCAGGGCGTCGGCGGCGGCGGTCAGGGAGGCGGCCGAGCGCAGTACGCCCGCGTCCCGGGTCATGATCCGCTGGATCTCCCGACGGACCTCGGGGGCGAGCAGCGTCAGCACCGTCGCCGCGGGCTCGGTCCGGACCACGCCCTCGCGGTGCGGGCCGTGCGCGGCTATGTCCTCGGCGATCCGCTCGGCGAAGACCAGGCCCTCCAGGAGCGAGTTCGAGGCGAGCCGGTTGGCGCCGTGCACGCCAGTGCAGGCGACCTCCCCGCACGCGTACAGGCCGGGGACGGTGGTGCGGCCGAGCAGGTCGGTGCGGATGCCGCCGGAGGCGTAGTGGGCGGCCGGGGCGACCGGGATCGGGTCGGTGACCGGGTCGATGCCGTGCGCCCGGCAGGCGGCCAGGATCGTCGGGAAGCGCTGCTCCCACATCTCGGCGCCGAAGTGCCGGGCGTCGAGGTACATGTGCTCGGCGCCCTGCTGCTGCATGCGGCGGGTGATCGCCTTGGCGACGATGTCCCGGGGCGCCAGTTCGGCCAGCTCGTGCTGTCCGAGCATGAAGCGGACGCCGTCGGCGTCGACCAGGTGGGCGCCCTCGCCGCGTACCGCCTCGGAGACCAGCGGCTGCTGGCCCTCGGCGCCGGCGCCGAGGAAGAGCACGGTCGGGTGGAACTGGACGAACTCCAGGTCGGAGACCTCGGCGCCGGCCCGCAGCGCGAGGGCGACGCCGTCGCCGGTGGAGACGGACGGGTTGGTGGTGGCCGAGTAGACCTGTCCCATGCCGCCGGTGGCGAGGACCACGGCGGGGGCGCGGACGGCGCCGACGCCGTCGTGCTGGCCCTCGCCCATGACGTGGAGGGTGACGCCGGCCGTGCGGCCCTCGTCGTCCTTGAGGAGGTCGAGGACGAGCGCGTGCTCGATGGTGCGGACGGCCTGCGCCCGGATGGCCTCGACCAGGGCCCGGGAGATCTCCGCGCCGGTCGCGTCGCCGCCGGCGTGGGCGATCCGGCGGCGGTGGTGGCCGCCCTCGCGGGTGAGGGCGATCTCGCCGTCGTCGGTGCGGTCGAAGTCGGCGCCGGTGGCCATCAGACGGCGGACGGCGTCCGGGCCCTCGGTGACGAGGAGGCGGACGGCCGGCTCGTCGCACAGCCCGGCGCCGGCCACGAGGGTGTCGTCCAGGTGCTGGCCGGGGGTGTCGCCCTCGCCGAGCGCGGCGGCGATGCCGCCCTGGGCCCAGCGGGTGGAGCCGTCGTCCAGATTCGCCTTGGTGACGACGACGGTACGGAGCCCGGCGGCGGTGCAGCGCAGGGCGGCCGTCAGTCCGGCGACGCCGGAGCCGACCACGACGACGTCGGCGTCGATGGCCCAGCCCGGCTCGGGGGCGTGCAGCCGTATTCCGGTCACGTGGCGGCTCCCTGGGTGGCTCCGAAGGTCAGCGGGATGTTGTCGATGAGTCGGGTGGTGCCCACGCGCGCGGCGAGCGCGAGGATCGCCTCGCCCCGGTGGGTGTCCTCGACCTCGGTGAAGTCGGCCGGGTCGATCAGGGCCAGGTAGTCGAGGACCAGCGGCGGCTCGGCCTTCGCGGCCTCGTCCAGGACCGCGCGCGCCGCGGCCCGTACGGCCTCGGCGCCGCCGCCGTCGGCGGCCTGCGCGACGGCGTGCGTGTCGGCGGCGGCCCGGGCCTCGCCCAGCCGGGAGAGCGCCTCGGCGCGGGTCTCGGCCCGCCCCTGGGCGCCGGGCAGGGCGACGGCACGCGCGTGCAGCGCCTCCTGGGCGGCGAGCCGGTCCCGGGCGGCGAACAGGGCCCGGGACAGGGCGAGGGCGGTGTGCCGTTCCCGGGCCGACAGGTAGCGGTTGCGGCTCGACAGGGCGAGGCCGTCGGTCTCGCGGACGGTCGGCACGCCGACGATCTCGACCGGGAAGTTCAGGTCCCGCGCCATGCGGCGGATGACGGCCAGCTGCTGGGCGTCCTTCTGGCCGAAGAAGGCCACGTCGGGGCTGGTGAGGTGGAGCAGCTTGGCGACGACGGTGAGGACGCCGTCGAAGTGTCCGGGCCGGGAGGCGCCCTCCAGGAGGTCGCCCATGGGGCCCGCGGTGATCCGGACCTGGGGCTGTCCGCCCGGGTAGACCTCGTCCGCGGAGGGGGCGAAGACGGCGCTCGCGCCGTTGGCGGAGGCCAGCTCCAGGTCGGCGTCGAGGGTGCGCGGGTAGCGGTCGAGGTCCTCGCCCGCGCCGAACTGGAGCGGGTTGACGAAGACGGTGACGACGACGAAGCCGTTCTTGCCGACGCGCTCGCGGGCGGCCCTGATGAGGGTGGCGTGGCCCTCGTGGAGGGCGCCCATGGTCATGACGACGGCGCTGCGCCCCGGCGCGCCGCCGAAGTGGGCGCGCGCGTACTCCAGGTCGTCGACCGTGGGGACCAGCTCCGCCGGTCCGCGGCGTCCGGGGCCGTTCCGGTCGAACAGGCTCATCGGTCGTCTCCTCGCGGCCCGTCGGCGGGTCCGGTCGTGTCGGCGGCGGCGTCGGCGGCGAGGACGCCCAGGAGGTCCTGGGCCAGCTCCGGCTTGAGCAGGCCGTGCGCCAGCGCCCGGTCGGCGGTCGTACGGGCCATCGCCAGGTAGCCGGCGACGGTGCCGGGCGCGTGCTTGCGGAGCTCGGCCACGTGGGCGGCGACCGTGCCGGCGTCGCCGCGGGCGACGGGGCCGGTCAGGGCGGCGTCGCCGGACCGCAGCGCGTTGTCGAGGGCGGCGCCGAGGAGGGGGCCGAGCATCCGGTCGGGGGCGGCGACGCCGGCCGTGCGGAGCAGCTCCATCGACTGGGCCACCAGGGTGACCAGGTGGTTCGCGCCGAGGGCGAGGGCCGCGTGGTAGAGCGGCCGGGCCTCCTCGGCGATCCACTCGGGCTCCCCGCCCATCTCGATGACCAGCGCCTCCGCGGCGAGCCGCAGCTCCTCGGGCGCGGTCACCCCGAAGGAGCAGCCGGCCAGCCGCTGCACGTCGACGGCGGTGCCGGTGAAGGTCATCGCCGGGTGCAGGGCGAGCGGGAGGGCGCCCGCGCGGCGGGCCGGGTCCAGGACGCGGGCGCCGTACCGCCCGGAGGTGTGGACGATCAGCTGGCCGGGCCGGACGGCGCCGGTCCCGGCGAGTCCGTCGACGAGGCCCGGCAAAGCGTCGTCCGGGACGGTGAGCAGGACGAGGTCGGCGAGGGCGAGCACGCGCGCGGGCTCCACCACCGGCACGTCGGGCAGCAGCTCGGCGGCCCGGCGCCGGGAGGCGTCGGAGACCGCGGAGACGGCGACGGGGCGGTGCCCGGCGAGCCGGAGGGAGGCGGCGAGGGCGGGGCCGACGCGGCCGGCGCCGACGACTCCTACGGTGAGCCGGGCAGGTCGGTCCTCGGCCCTGGGCTCTGGCGCTGCTGGTGCGTTCACGGTGGGTACGGCCTTCCGTTCCAGTCCTCGGCGGGTACCGGACGATTTCTGGTCATGCTACGCCAGCGTTTCGTCCCTCCCCCGGTCGCCCGAAAGTCGTGAGCGGCGGCGTGGGTGACGGTGTGATGATCTGCCCATGGATGTGGATGGACTGCCACCGGAGACGCCCGGTGAGGTGACCGGCCCGACCGCCGCGGAGACGGCCGGCGAAGCTGCCGGGGAGGCGCCCGACGCGGGTGCGGCGCGGCGGTACCGGGCCCAGGTGTGGGGCGGGGCCGCGCGCTCGCTGTGGCGCCCCTCCGTGGAGGGCACGGTCGGCGGCCGGCTGCGCGCGCTGGCCGACTGGGCGGACGCCGCGGGGCTCGCCGACGCGGCTCTCGACGTGTACGGCGACGGGCTCGTGGAAGTGCTGGAGGAGCGGATCGCCGCCGAGCTGGGCATGCCCGCGGCCGTCTTCTTCCCCACCGGCACGATGGCCCAGCAGGTGGCGCTGCGGTGCTGGGCGGGGCGCACCGGAAGCCCGGTCGTCGCGCTCCACCCGCTGGCCCATCCCGAGGTCCACGAGGGCGGTGCCCTGGGAGCGGTGTCGGGGCTGCGGACGGTGCACCCGACGGACGCGCCCCGGCTGCCGACGGCCGAGGAGGTACGCGACCATCCGGAGCCCTTCGGGACGCTGATGCTGGAGCTGCCGCTGCGGGACGCGGGCTTCGTGCTGCCGTCCTGGGAGGAGCTGACCGCGACGGTCGACGCGGCCAGGGAGCGGGACGCCGTGGTCCACTTCGACGGCGCCCGGCTGTGGGAGTGCCCGACGCACTTCGGCCGTCCGCTCGCGGAGATCGCCGGGCTCGCGGACAGCGTGTACGTCTCGTTCTACAAGTCCCTCGACGGGATCTCCGGGGCGGCGCTCGCCGGACCCGAGGAGCTGGTGGCGGAGGCGCGGGTCTGGCTCCACCGCTACGGGGGCCAGGTCTTCCAGCAGTACCCGGTGGCGCTCTCGGCGCTGCGCGGCCTGGACGCCGAGCTGCCGCGGCTGCCGTCGTACGTGGCCCACGCGCGCGTGGTGGCCGACGCCCTGCGCGAGGTGCTCGCGGAGCGGGGCGGTCCCGGCTGGTTCCGGATCCACCCGGAGGCGCCGCACACCCACCAGTTCCAGGTGTGGCTCCCGTACGAGCCGGACGTCCTCACGGCGGCGGCCCTCGCCCAGACCGAGCGGACCGGGACCTGTCTCTTCCGCCGGTGGTTCACGCCGGGCGCGGCCGGCCCGCCGGGCACGGCCGTCACGGAGGTGACGGTGGCCGCAGACGGGCTGGAGTGGACGGCGGAGGACGTCAGGACGGCCGTACGGGACTTCCTGGCGCTCGTCGCCGGCTGAGGCCCCGCACCAGCCGGGCCAGGGCCGCGGCGAGCGGGCCGCCGGCGGGGCGGCCCGCCACCACGCGCGTGAAGCGGCGGTGGTCCCGGAGCTCGCGCAGCACGGCCAGGTCACGGGTGCCGGGTGCGGGCGGTGCGGGCTCGCCCCGCCGCGCGGCCCGGTAGCTGTCGAAGAGGTGCTGTTGCAGCGCGTCCATGGCCTCACCCTGGGGCCGCCGCCCGCCGTCCCGCGCTCCGATTGACGGCCCTCGTCAATCGGGGCGACGGACCGCCCGGTGCGTCCCGCAGGATGGGGGCGTGAGCGTGACCATCGACATCACCGGAGTGCCGCCCGAGCGGATCGTGTTCTGCCCCTCGCCGCTGGCCGAGCTCGGCAACGCCGTCCACGTCCTGGCGGAGCCGGGCCACCATCCCGGCCACCACGCGTGGGCGACGGCGACCACCGCCGCCCTGGAGCCCGGCCTCGCCGACCGGCTCCTGGAGGCCGACTTCATGTGGCGATCGACCCGCTCGGACTTCCTGCTGCCGGCGCGGCCCCGGGAGACGCTGGCCGAGGAGCTCGACGACCTGGACCGGCTGGACGACGAGAGGTTCGTCGGCGCCGCCCTGGAGATCTCGTGCAGCCCGCTCTACGCCCGGGGCGGCATCCCGTCGCCGCTGGTCGACGAGCGGTCCGCGCGCCGGGCCCTGGACCTGGCCGCCGCGCGCGGCCCGCGGCAGGCCGCCTTCGTGGAGCGGATGCTCTCCGCGCCGACCGCCACGCGCGCGTGGATCCGGCGTCTCCTGGAGGACTGCGACGAGGCGTTCTTCGCCGAGGCGTGGCGGCGGATCCGGGTGCAGCTCGCCGCCGACGCGCGCCACAAGACGGAGCTGATGCGCCACAAGGGTCTCGCCGAGGCCCTCGCGGACGCCTCGCCGGCGCTGAGCCTGGAGGAGGACGGCGAGAGCGCCCGGATCGTGGTCGACAAGCTGATGGAGGCCCGGGCGGACGCCCGGACCGGAGCGGTGACGCTGGTGCCGAGCGTCTTCGGCCGGCCGCACCTGATGGCCCTGTACGCGCCCGGCTGGCAGCCGGTGATCATGTACCCGGCCGCGAGCCGCGAGGTCGGCGGCCTGGAGTCGGTCGAGACGGTGCGGCTGCGCCTCGACGCGCTCGCCCATCCGGTGCGGATGCGGATGTGCCGCAGTCTGGCGCGCGGCCCGTACTCGACGAGCGAGCTGGCGGACACGTACGGCATCACCGCGCCGGAGGTCTCCCGGCACCTGGCGGTGCTCCGCAAGGCCGGGCTCCTCACCACCCGCCGCCGGGGCCGCTACGTCCTCCACCAGCTCGACTTCTCGGTCGTCGCCCGCCTGGGCAGCGACTTCCTGGAGTCGGTGCTGCGCTGAGCCGGGGCGCCGCCCCGGAGGCGGGCCGCGCGGGCCCGTCAGCCCTTGGCGCCGCCGCCCGCGCGGACCAGGCCCGTCTCGTACGCGAGGACGACGACCTGGACGCGGTCGCGGAGGCCCAGCTTGGTGAGGATGCGGCCCACGTGGGTCTTGACCGTCGCCTCGGAGAGGACCAGGCGGGCGGCGATCTCGCCGTTGGAGAGGCCCTGGGCGACGAGGAGCATGACCTCGCGCTCGCGGTCGGTCAGCTTCTCCACCTCGCGGTGCTCGGGCTCGCGGCCGGAGGACGGCAGCATCGGGGAGAAGCGGTCCAGGAGGCGGCGGGTGGTCGAGGGGGCGACGACGGCGTCGCCGCTGTGCACGGAGCGGATCGCGCCGAGGAGCTCGGCCGGGGGCACGTCCTTCAGCATGAAGCCGCTCGCGCCCGCCTTCAGGCCGGAGAACGCGTACTCGTCCAGGTCGAAGGTGGTCAGGATGAGCACCTTCGGGGCGTCGGGCTCGGCGCAGATCCGGCGGGTCGCCTCCACACCGTCGAGGCGCGGCATCCGGACGTCCATGAGGACCACGTCGACCCGGGTGGCCCGCAGCACCTCCAGGGCCTCCGCCCCGTCGCCCGCCTCCGCCACGACCTCCATGTCCGGCTGGGCGGCCAGCACCATGCGGAAACCGGTGCGGAGGAGCACCTGGTCGTCGACGAGCATCACGCGGATGGACATGCGGTTCCTTCGGTGAGTGGGGACGAAGCTCGGGTTCTCAGTGTGCTGGCTTGAGCGGAAGCAGCGCGCTGATCCGGAAACCGCCGCCCGGGCGGGGTCCCGCGTCCAGGGTGCCGCCGACCATGCCGACCCGCTCCCGCATGCCGATGAGGCCGTGGCCGCGCCCGTCGGCACCGCCGTCCTCGTACATCTCCTGGGGGGCGCCCCGGCCGTCGTCCTCGACGAGCAGGCCGAGGCCGTCGTCGAAGTAGACGAGCCGGACACGGGCGCCGACGTCGGGCCCGCCGTGCTTGCGGGTGTTGGTGAGGGCTTCCTGGACGATCCGGTAGGCGGTCAGGCCGACGCCGGTGGGCAGCTCGCGCGGGGTGCCCTCGACGATGAGGTCGACGGTGAGACCGGCGCCCCTGACCTGCTCGACCAGCTCCTCGATCTGCTCCACGTCGGGCTGCGGCACGTACTCGCCCGCCTCCTTGTGCTCGCCGGTGCGCAGGATGCCGAGCAGCCGGCGCATCTCGGCGAGCGCCTGCCGGCCGGTGGTGGAGATGGTCTCCAGGGCCTGCTTGGCGGTCTCCGGGGAGGAGTCCATGACGTAGGCGGCGCCGTCGGCCTGCACCACCATCACCGACACGTTGTGCGCGACGACGTCGTGGAGCTCGCGGGCGATCCGGGCCCGCTCGGCGGCGACCGCGACCTTGGCCTGCGCCTCCCGCTCCCGCTCCAGCCGGGCGGCCTTCTCCTCCAGCTGGGCGAAGTAGGCGCGGCGGGTGCGGAGCGAGTCGCCGAGGACCCAGGCGAGGGCGAACGGCACGGCCATGATCACCGTGAAGAAGACCTGTCCCGGCACCGAGACGCTGCCCTCCAGCGGCCATCTCAGCTGGGAGAGCGGGGCGGCGACGATGCCGCCGGCGAGGGCGAGCCGGGAGGCCCACCGGGGGCCGTCGTGGGCGGCGACGGTGAAGATCATGACGAGCATGGCGAAGTTCGCCACGAACGGCGCGAGGTCGAGGGCCAGCTGGACGACGCCGAGGGCGACGGTGAGCACCAGCATCCGCTCCGGCGCCCGCCGCCGCAGGGCGACGACCAGGGAGTAGAGCACGGCTACCGCCCCGTATCCGACGGGGTGGCCGAGGCTCGGCGTCGCCCCGACCCACAGCACGGACATCCCGAGGAGGACGACGGCCCAGAAGACGTCGACGCCCGTCGGGTGGCTGCGGATGAAGTCGTAGAGGCGCTGCACGTAACCCAGAGTAGGGAACGGGTACGGGCGGGGGATCAACCGTGCGGTCGATCCTTGCGGCCGGACCCGTACGACCGGGGGTGGAGACTGGGGCCCGTGACGGATGACGTGACGGACGGGACGGAGCCGCCGGCGGGCGACGGGCGGGAGTGGCGGGGCTGGCGGGAGGCCGCGGAGCGGGCGCTGTACGGACCCGGGGGGTTCTTCCTGCGCCCGGAGGGCCCCGCGGGCCACTTCCGCACCTCGGTGCACGCCTCGCCGCTCTTCGCGGCGGCGGTCGCCCGGCTGCTCGTCGCCACGGCGGAGGAGCTGGCCACCGACGAGGTCGCCCTGGTGGACATGGGCGCGGGCCGGGGCGAGCTGGTGACCGGGGTGCTGGCGGCGGTCCCGGCGGGGCTGCGGGTACGGGCGTACGCGGTGGAGCGGGCCGCCCGGCCGGACCGGCTCGACCCCCGGGTGGAGTGGACCGACCGGCCGCCGGAGGGGGTGCGCGGTCTCCTCTTCGCGAACGAGTGGCTGGACAACGTGCCGGTGGACGTCGCCGAGGCGGACGAGGACGGCACGGTCCGGTACGTGGAGGTGCGCGGCGACGGTACGGAGCGGCCGGGCGCCCCGGTCGAGGGCCCGGACGCGGAGTGGCTGGCCCGGTGGTGGCCGCTGTCCGGTCCGGGCGAGCGGGCCGAGATCGGCCGGCCGCGGGACGAGGCGTGGGCGGCGGCGGTCGGTTCGCTGGCGGCGGGCACGGCGGTGGCGGTGGACTACGGACACGTACGGGACTCCCGGCCGCCCTTCGGGACGCTCACCGGCTTCCGGGCGGGCCGCGAGGTCGCGCCGGTGCCGGACGGCCGCGGCGACCTCACCGCCCATGTGGCGATGGACGCGTGCGCGGCGGCGGTGCACGCGCGCGTGGCGGCGGAACTGACGACCCAGCGGGAGGCGCTGCGCCGGCTCGGGGTCTCCGGGGACCGGCCGCCACTGGCGCTGGCCTCGACCGACCCGGTGGCGTACGTGCGGGCGCTCTCCGCCGCCGGGGAGGCGGCGGAACTGACCGCGCGCGGCGGCCTGGGCGACTTCCTGTGGCTGAGCCAGCGGGTCTGAGGGGCGCCGCCGTGGGCGGGCGGGTTCGAGGGGACCGCCTAAGGGGCGGGTGGTCGGCCGGGGCTGAGGGGGCGGGCCCGAGGGGGGCTGGTCGTCCACAGGCCGGGCTCGTGCGGCGGGTTGTCCACAGGCCGGGGACCGGCCCGTCGGAGGGGTGCCGGAGCGGGGGATACTGTGCGGCATGACGGAGACCACGGTCGGCATCGGCGGCGCGGCGGAGAGCACCGACATGGTGCTGAACATCGGCCCGCAGCACCCCTCCACCCACGGCGTGCTCCGGCTGCGGCTCGTGCTCGACGGCGAGGTGATCCGGCACGCGGAGCCGGTCGTGGGCTACATGCACCGGGGTGCCGAGAAGCTCTTCGAGGCGCGTGACTACCGCCAGATCGTCATGCTGGCGAACCGGCACGACTGGCTGTCGGCCTTCTCCAACGAGCTCGGTGTGGTGATGGGCGTCGAGCGGATGCTCGGCATGGAGGTGCCTGAGCGGGCGGTGTGGCTGCGCACGCTGCTCGCGGAGCTGAACCGGGCCCTCAACCACCTGATGTTCCTCGGCTCGTACCCGCTGGAGCTCGGCGGGATCACGCCCGTCTTCCACGCCTTCCGGGAGCGCGAGGAGCTCCAGACGGTGATGGAGGAGGTCTCCGGCGGCCGGATGCACTACATGTTCAACCGGGTCGGCGGCCTCAAGGAGGACCTGCCGGCGGGCTGGCTCGGCCGGGCCCGGCAGGCGGTCGCGGACGTGCGCTCGCGGATGGACGTGTACGACCGGCTGGTCCTCGGCAACGAGATCTTCCGCGCCCGCACGCGCGGGGTCGGCGTGCTGGCCCCGGAGACGGTGCACGCCTTCGGGGTGTCCGGGCCGATCGCCCGTGCCTCGGGCGTCGACTTCGACCTGCGGCGGGACGAGCCGTACCTGGCCTACGGGGAGCTCCAGGACACCCTGCGGGTGGTGGTCCGCGAGGAGGGCGACTGCCTGGCCCGCTTCGAGTGCCTGCTGGAGCAGACGCACAACTCCCTGGAGCTGGCGGACGCCTGCCTGGACCGGCTGGCCGAGCTGCCGCGGGGGCCGGTCAACCAGCGGCTGCCGAAGGTCCTGAAGGCGCCGGAGGGGCACACGTACGCCTGGACCGAGAACCCGCTCGGGCTGAACGGCTACTACCTGGTGTCGAAGGGCGAGAAGACCCCGTACCGGCTGAAGCTGCGCTCGGCCTCGTACAACAACATCCAGGCGCTGGTGGAGCTGCTGCCGGGGACGCTGGTCGCGGACATGGTCGCGATCCTGGGGTCGTTCTTCTTCGTCGTGGGCGACATCGACAAGTGACGGCCGGGGTCGTTCAGGCCCGGTCCACCCGGGCCAGGCGCATCACCACGTAGTCGCGTTCCTCGCGGTCGGGGCGGCGGCGGTCGACGACGGACCAGCCCCAGCGCGCGTACCGCTCCGTCAGTTCCGGCACGTCGAGGGTCATGAGGAGCGCGGGGCCCGCCCCGGCGACGGCCAGCAGGGCGTCGTGGAGGGCCCGGCCGATGCCGCGGCCCTGGTGGGCGGGGGCGACGAGGAGTTCGGCGAGCTCGAAGGCGGGTTCGGCGCCGGAGAGGACGGTGTCGGTCCAGCCCGCAGCGAGGCCGAGGAGTGCGCCGTCGGGGCCGAGGGCCGTCACCGCGTGGAAGTCGGGGCGCCGGGCGGCGGAGTCGCAGAGCCGGTCCGCGGTCCTCACGGCGCCGAGCGGCGGTTCGTGCCAGGGGGCGCCGGCGAAGGCCTGGGCGCACAGGGCGATCAGTTCGTCGCGGCGGGCCGGGGCCTCCTTCGGGAGGAGGAGGCCGGGCCGGTGGGTCACTGGTTGACGGCGCCGCGCAGTTCGGCGAGGTCGAGCTGCTCGGTCTCGTCGTGCGCGGTCAGGTCGATGACCTGGCCGATCGGGCCGGTGGCGGAGGGGCGGACGACGACCGGTTCGTCGGCGGCCGGTTTCCCGCTTCCGGGCTCCTCGGCCGCGGGCTCCTCGCGCCGCCCGGCGGCGGCCGTGGCCGGGACCGGGGTGAGGGCGGGGCCGCGGTCCGGGAGCGCGGCGGCCGCGCGGGCCTCCTCCAGGACCTCCTCGCCCACCACGTCGGCGAGGTCGGTGTCCTGGACGGCCTCGATCGCCGCCGCCTTCTGCGTGCCGAAGAAGTCGAAGCCGCCCTCGGTGCGCTGGACGGGCCGGCGGGCCGCGTACGGGACGATCGCGCTGGCCGCCGGGACGGCCGGGGTGCGGTCCTGGGCCGGGGCCGCCGGGGGCAGCGCCTTCGCGGTGGCCGCGGGGGCGAGGGCGGCCGGTCCCGCCGGCGCGTCCTCGGTGTCCTCGGTGGCCCGGTCGTCCTGGCCGACCGGGCGGGTGTGCTGCTCGGCGGCGTGCCGGCCGCGCGGCTCGTCCGTCTCGGCGGCGCGCTCGGCGAGGTCGCGGGCGCGGGCCGCCTCGGCGGTGCGGCGGGCCTGCTGGGCGGCGGCGTTGCGGGGCAGGTCGCGCAGGGCCTGGGCGGCCCGGCGGTACGCCTCCGGGGTCGGCGTGGAGCTGCCGGCGGGCAGTTCCCTGGGGGCGTCGGCGCTCGCCTGGGCCAGGACGCGGCGGCCCTCCAGGGCGCTGGCCCGCTCGGTCTCCGCGGTCGCGTAGCGGCGCAGCAGGTCGGCGTGCTCGCCGCGCAGCCCGGCCAGTTCGACGCGCTTGGCGCGGAGCTTGGCGTCGAGGCGGATGCGCAGGGCGCGGGACTCCTCCAGGTCCGCTTCCAGTTCGGCGAGGCGCTCGTCGGCCTTCCACTGGTCGGCGGTGCGGGCGCGGGTCAGCTCGGCGACCTGGCGGCCGGCGCTGCGGTCCCAGCCGCGCATGAGGACGGCACCGGTGACGGCGGCGGCCGCCGCCGCGACGGCCAGCAGCCGCACGACCACGAGTTCCCCGGGGATCCAGGCCGCCGCGGCGCACACGGCCGCGGCGCCGGCGACCGCGGAGGGCGGCATCAGCTTGTGCAGAGGCGGGGAATGGCGATGGCGTCCACGTGGCATGGCCTGAAATTTACCGTGCGTAGGGACGGTGTGGGGGGTCGGCCCGGTAATCTCTTGGCCACTTCTCACCGACGGAATCGGAGAGAGGGCGTTCCGCTTCCGCTTCGGGCCGACTTCCCCTCTTCGGCGTCTACTTGCCGACCAGCCCCTTCTCCTTCAGATAGGCGGCCGCGACGTCCTCCGGCTTCGCCCGCTCGGCGTCGACCTTGCGGTTGAGTTCGGCGAGATCCGCTGTGGTGAGCACCTTGGTGATCTTGTCGAGCGCGGCGGTCACCTCGGGAGCCCCGGCCTCCTTCGCGTTCACCACCGGCAGCACGTTGTCCGCGTTCTGCAGCTGCTTGTCGTCCTCCAGGAAGACCAGGCCGAAGCTCTCCACCGTGGCGTCCGTGGTGGTCGTCAGGACCAGCTGGTCCACGCCGTCCTTGACGGCCTGCTTGGCCTGCGGGGTGCCGACCCCCTTCGGGTCGACGCCCGTCACGTCGATGCCGTAGGTCTTCTTCAGACCGGGGGCGCAGAAGGGGCGGACCGCGCATTCGTCACCCGCCGCGATCTTCACCTTCAGCTTCGCCGCTCCGAGATCCGAAAGCGTCTTCAGCTTGTTCTTCTCGGCGAATTCCCTCGACACCGCGAAGGCGTTCTGGTCGACGGCCTCCCCTGCGTCCAGGACCTTCAGCCCACGCGGTTCCGCGAGCTTCCGCAGCGCGTCCACGGTGGCCTTCGCGTCCCCGGAGGCGACCGGCTTCTCCTCGGGCGCCTTCGGGCCGTTGGCCTTCGCGTTGAGGAATTCCGCGAGCGTCGCCGCGTATTCCGGTACGACGTCGATCTCGCCCTTCTCCAGGGCGGGCTCGTACAGCTCCCGGTTCTTCACGGTGGTGACCGAGACCGCGTACCCCTCGTCGCGCAGCAGCTGCGCGTAGAGCTCGGCGAGCACCTTCGACTCGGTGAAGGCGGCCGCGCCGACGACCAGCGAGCCCTTGTCCCCGCCGGAGCCCCCGGACGTCTTCTCCTTGCCCTGCTCCAGGCTGTCGCCGCCGCACGCGGCGAGCGAGACGGCCAGCGCGGCGGCACCCAGCAGCGCGCCGGTGGCGCGCGAGATCCTGTTCACGGATTGGTTCCTTCGCTCTCTCGGTGTCCTGATACGTCAAGTCCGGGGCGGCCGGGGGACGAGCAGCCGGTCCAGGCCGATCAGCAGGCCCTCGACCACGAGCGCGAGCAGCGCCACCAGGACGGCGCCCGCGACCACCTGGGCGGTGTCGTAGAGCGCGAAACCGGCCGTGATGATCCGGCCGAGGCCGCCCTGGCCGACCATGGCGGCGATGGTCGCCGTGGCGACCACCTGCACGGCGGCGGAGCGCACCCCGGTCATCACGACCGGGGCGGCGAGCGGCAGCTCGACCGCGCGGAAGACCTGCCCACCGGTCATGCCCATGCCCCGGGCCGCGCGGACCGCCGCTCGGTCCACCTCGCGGACGCCCACGTACGCGTTGGTCAGCAGCGGCGGGATCGCGAAGAGGACCAGGGCGGTGACGGTCGGCACATAGCCCGCGTTCCTCAGCGGGGAGACCATGAAGAGGGCGAGGACGGCGAAGACCGGGACCGCCCGCCCCACGTTCGACACGTTGACCGCCAGCGCGCCGCCGCGCCCGACGTGGCCGAGCCAGAGCCCGAGCGGCAGCGCGATCGCGCCGGCGATCAGCAGCGCCAGCGCGCTCACGTAGGCGTGCTCGGCGAGGCGCGCGGCGATGCCCTCCTCGCCGCTCCAGTGCGCACCGGTGGTGAGCCAGGCCCACGCGTCCGTCACGGCCCCCATCTCACCCGCCTCCCGGCGCGCTCCGGTCCCGGGACCAGGGCGTGAGCAGCCGCTGGGCCCCCAGGAGGAGCAGGTCGGCGACGACGGCGAGGAGCACGCACAGCACGGAGGCGGCGAGCACCTGCGCCTTGAAGAAGGTGGGCAGGGCGTCCTCGATGAGATTGCCGAGGCCGCCGCGGCCGACGACCGAGCCGATGGTGGTGAGCGCGATCGTGGAGACGGTGGCCATCCGGACGCCGGCCATCAGGACCGGCAGCGCGAGGGGGAGTTCGACCTGCCAGAGCAGGCGCCAGGGGCCGAAGCCGAGGCCGCGCGCGGCCTCGCGGGTCTCCGCCGGGACGGCTTCGAGGCCGGCCAGGGTGTTCCGTACCAGGATGGTCAGCGCGTACAGGACCAGGCCGGTGACGACCAGCGCGGAGGAGAGCCCGAAGACCGGCAGCAGCAGCGAGAACATGGCGAGCGACGGCACCGTGTAGAGCAGCGTGGTCAGTCCGAGGACCGGAGTGGCCAGCCGGGGCCTGGCCCGCACGAGGAGGGCCAGCGGCACGGCGACGAGCAGGGCGATCACCACCGAGGCGGCGGTGATGCCGACGTGCTGGACCAGGGCCTCGGTCAGCTCCTCGCGGCGGGTACGCAGATACTCCGCGCAGATCCAGTCGTTGGCGACCAGGCAGTTCGACGAGCTCATCCGGACCTCCCCCCAGGTCGTCGTCGCTAGAACGTGTGTCTGGACGACCCTAACCGCCACCACCGACAATCCGGCCGATCCGCGGGCCCGCGCCGCCGATCCGCCACGTCGCCGCAACACCGCCTTCACACATGCCCGGTGGCGAGGGGCCAGAATGGGCGCATGATCCGGTTCGAACAGGTGACCAAGCGCTACCCGGACGGCACCACCGCGGTCGACGACCTCTCCTTCGAGGTCGCCGAGGGGGAGCTCGTCACGCTCGTCGGCCCCTCGGGCTGCGGCAAGACGACCACGATGATGATGGTGAACCGACTGGTCGAGCCGACCTCGGGCCGCGTCCTCGTCGACGGTCGGGACGTCGCGGAGGTGGACCCCGTCGCCCTGCGCCGCAAGATCGGCTACGTCATCCAGCAGGTCGGGCTCTTCCCGCACCGCACGGTCCTCGACAACACCGCCACCGTCCCCGCCCTGCTCGGCTGGAAGAAGGCGGCCGCACGCGCGCGTGCCGCCGAACTCCTCGAACTCGTCGGCCTCGACCCCGCCGTGCACGGCCCCCGCTACCCCGCGCAGCTCTCCGGCGGCCAGCGCCAGCGCGTCGGCGTGGCCCGCGCGCTCGCCGCCGACCCGCCGGTCCTCCTCATGGACGAACCCTTCGGCGCCGTCGACCCGGTCGTCCGCGAACGGCTCCAGAACGAGTTCCTCGCCCTCCAGGCCACCGTCCGCAAGACCGTCCTCCTCGTCACGCACGACATCGAGGAGGCCGTCCGGATGGGCGACCGCATGGCCGTCTACGGACAGGGCCGCATCGAGCAGTTCGACACCCCGGCCACCGTGCTGGCCTCCCCCGCCACCCCGTACGTGGCCGACTTCGTCGGCGGCGACCGGGCCCTCAAGCGGCTGGCGGTCACCCCCGTCACGGCCGAGGACCTGGACCCGCTGCCCGCCGGCCCCGCCGGGACGCCCGCCAAGCCCGCCACGCGCGCGCGTGCCGAAGCCGGACCCGCGCCCCGCTCCGTACCCCTCGGGGGAAGCCTCAAGGACGCGCTCGCGCTGCTCCTCCAGGACGACTCCGGGCATCTCACCGTCACCGGCGCCGACGGCCGGCCGCTCGGCACCCTCACCCCCGCGGGGGTGCACCGGGCCCTGCGCCGCGCGGCCTGACCGGGCCGACCGGGCCGGGCCGACCGGACCGACCGGGCCGGGCCGGGCCAACCTGACACCCGGACCGACCCGGACTGGCCCTGCGCGCCCGTCCTGACCGGGCCGCGGGCCCGGACTGCCCCGGCGCGCCCGACCCGGCGCGCCCGACCGGGCCGCGGCCCCGGCCGGGCTGCCCGGCCCGGCCCGGAAGGCGTCGCCTAGTCCGCCCGGAGCTTCCCGCTCATCCACACCAGACCGGGCGGGATCTCGCGGTTCCAGGTGGTGAAGTTGTGCCCGCCGCTGTCCAGCGTGATCGAGGAGACCCGCGCCGGGCTCTTCACCTTCCGGATGAACTCCTCGGTCCCCTTCCGGTTGCCCTCTCCGGACCTCGACGTCGTCACCAGGAACGACGACCTCGGCTGCGGCCGGTGGTCCAGGCTCCACAGCAGGTCGGCCCGGTGCCGCAACGCCTGGTCGCCGTGGAAGAGGTCACCCGTCGTCACGTCCTCCGCCGCCTTGTAGTACGCGGAGAAGCCCGCCCCGGCCACAAACCGGTCCGGGTGGTTCAGCGCGATCTTCAGCGCGCAGTACCCGCCCGTCGAGTTCCCCATGAACCCCCAGTTCCGCGGCTTCGTCCCCACCCGGTACGACTCCGACACCGCCCTCGGCAGGTCCTCGGCGAAGAAGGTCTCCGTCCGCGGGCCGCCCGGCACGTCCACGCACTCGGTGTCCCGCGGCGGCGCCACCGTCGGCCGCAGCATCACCAGGATCATCGGCTGCATCCGCCCCTCCTTCGCCTGGAGGTACGCCGTCCGCGGGTACTTCAGCCCCTTGATCAGGTTCTCCGCCGTGCCCGGATACCCCGTCAGCACCACCGACGCCGGGAACGACTTCTTCGCGTACCGCTCCTGGAAGTACTCCGGCGGCAGATAGACGAAGGCCGGCGAGGTGATCCCCGACCGGTCCCCGCGGACCACCACCTCCTGGATCTGGCCGCCCACCGCCGGCCGCGTCCCGCCCGGCACGTCCAGGGCCCGCGTCCCCACCACCCGCACGTCCGCGGAGCCGGCGCCGTGGTCGACGACCACCCCCATCTCCTGCTCCTGGCCGAACAGGTCCGCCCAGGATCCGTAGAAGAGGAAGGAACGATTCGCCGCGAGCCCCACCGCCGCGAACAGCGCCAGCTGCGTCGCCAGCAGCAGCCCCACCCTGGCGAAGACCGGCCGCCACCCCCGCCGTGCCAGCCGCGGCCACAGCACCACCGTGACCGAGAAGAGCGCGACGGCCACCGCCACCGCCGTGACGAGGGCTTTGCCGCTGGTGAGACCCATGAGACGTCCGAACCTTCCTGCGTACGACTTCCCGGACGTCCCGACGACTTCCTGAGAATTTCCTGTGACCGGATGAACCCGCCCGCGCACAGCCCCGTCCTAAGGGGAGCCCCGAACGGGGCCGAAAACGACCACGAACGCACGGGGAGCGCGGGAAGCGATGTCTGTCACGGTAGATGGGGACAAAACATCATCGGTTCCGGTTCGGGTCCGCCGAATTCTCAGCGGCCCGGCCCCCGAGAAGGTCCCCTCGCTCGTCGGTACCGCCTGCACCCTGGTCGGACTCCTCGACATCGCGGCCGGGGTCTTCCCCCGCTTCCGCGCCAGCCGGGTCCACGCCCTGGCCGAAGTCCTCCCCGGCACCCTCGGACCGCTCTCCGCCGCCGTCTCGCTGAGCGCCGGCGTCCTCCTGCTCCTCCTCGCCCACGGCCTCAAGCGCCACAAGCGCCGCGCCTGGCGGGCCGTCGTCCTGCTCCTCCCCCTCGGCGCCGCCGCCCAGTTCGTCTGGCGCCACTCGATCCTCGGCTCGCTGCTCTCGCTCGCCCTGCTCGCCCTGCTGCTGCGCCACCGGGACCAGTTCGCCGCCCTCCCCGACCCCCGCAGCCGCTGGCGCGCCCTCGCCAACTTCGTCGTCATGGGCGCCGGCTCGCTCGCCCTCGGCCTCGTCGTCGTCAGCGCCCACCCCCGCCGCGTCGTCGGCGACCCCAGCCTCACCGACCGCCTCGAACACGTCCTCCTCGGACTCTTCGGCGTCGAGGGCCCCGTCGCCTACACCCACGGCGTCGACTGGACCGTCGGCTACTCCCTGGGCGCCCTCGGCATGCTCACCGCCCTCACCACGCTCTACCTCGCGCTCCGCCCCGAACACCCCGCCGCCCGCCTCACCGCCGACGACGAGACCCGGCTCCGCGCCCTCCTCGAACGCCACGGCGGCCGCGACTCCCTCGGCCACTTCGCCCTCCGCCACGACAAGGGCGTCGTCTTCTCCCCCAGCGGCAAGGCCGCCGTCTGCTACCGCGTCGTCTCCGGCGTCATGCTCGCCAGCGGCGACCCCATCGGCGACGTCGAAGCCTGGCCCGGTGCCATCGAACGCTTCATGGACGAGGCCCGCGCCCACTCCTGGACCCCCGCCGTCATGGGCTGCTCCGAGACCGGCGGCCAGGTCTGGACCCGCGAGACCGGTCTCGACGCCCTCGAACTCGGCGACGAGGCCGTCATCGACGTCGACGCCTTCTCCCTCTCCGGCCGCTCCATGCGCAACGTCCGCCAGATGGTCAAGCGGATCGAACGCAACGGCTACACCACACGCGTGCGCCGGGTCCGCGACCTCGACGACGCCGAACTCGAACTCGTCCGCCGGGCCGCCGCCGACTGGCGCGGCACCGACACCGAACGCGGCTTCTCCATGGCCCTCGGCCGCATCGGCGCCCCCGGCGACGGCGACGCCGTCATAGCGACCGCCCACCTCACCGACCCGGACGACCCCGGCGGCGCCCCCTACGGCGACCTCAAAGCCATGATCCACTTCGTGCCCTGGGGCCCCGACGGCATGTCCCTGGAGCTCATGCGGCGCGACCGCTCCGCCGACCCCGGCATGAACGAGCTCCTCATCGTCGCCGCCCTCCAGGCCGCCCCCGGCCTGGACATCCGCCGCGTCTCCCTCAACTTCGCCATGTTCCGCTCGACCCTCGCCCGCGGCGAACGCATCGGCGCGGGCCCCGTCCTCCGCCTCTGGCGCGGCCTGCTCCTCTTCCTCTCCCGCTGGTTCCAGATCGAGTCGCTCTACAAGTTCAACGCCAAGTTCCAGCCCCGCTGGGAACCCCGCTTCGTCGTCTACCGCGCCGGCCGCGACCTGCCCCGCATCGGGCTCGCCGCCATGCAGGCCGAAGGCTTCCTCACCCTCGCCCTGCCCCGCCCCTTCGCCCGCCGCCGCAGCCGCGCCCCCCGCCCCTGCGCCCACGTCGTCGCCCCGCGCACCGGCCGGGAGCACGAGGTCGGTGCGGCCTGAAACCGCCCGCGGCCCCGGCGGGCCCTACGCTGGTCGTATGAGTACGACGATCGACCGGGGCGCCCCCCTCGGCCTCCCCGAGTGGGACCGCTGCGCGGTCATGGGCGTGGTCAACGTGACCCCGGACTCCTTCTCCGACGGCGGCCGCTGGTTCGACACCACGGCCGCCGTCAAGCACGGCCTCGACCTCATCGCCCGGGGAGCCGACCTCGTCGACGTCGGCGGCGAGTCCACCCGGCCCGGCGCCAGCCGCGTCGACGAGGACGAGGAGCTCCGCCGCGTCGTCCCCGTCGTCCGCGGCCTCGCCGCCGAAGGCGTCACCGTCTCCGTCGACACCATGCGGGCCTCCGTCGCCGCCGCGGCCGTCACGGCGGGCGCCGTACTCGTCAACGACGTCAGCGGCGGCCTCGCCGACCCCGGCATGGTCCCCGCCGTCGCCGCCGCCGAGGTCCCCTTCGTCGTCATGCACTGGCGCGGCTTCAGCGACAACATGAACAGCCTCGCCGTCTACGAGGACGTGGTCGCCGAGGTCGTCACCGAGCTCCGCACCCGGATGGAGGCCGTCGTCGACGGCGGCATCGCCCCCGAGCGGATCGTCATCGACCCCGGCCTCGGCTTCGCCAAACTCGCCCCGCACGACCTCGCCCTCGTCGCCCGCCTCCCCGAGCTGCGCGCCCTCGGCCGCCCCCTCCTGGTCGCCGCCTCCCGCAAACGCTTCCTCGGCCACGTCCTCACCCGCGAGCCCGGCGCCACCCCGCCGCCCGCCCGCGAGCGCGACGCCGCCACCGCCGCCGTCTCGGCCCTCGCCGCCCACGAGGGCGCCTGGGCCGTCCGCGTCCACGAGGTCCGGGCCAGCGCCGACGCCGTCCGCGTCGCCCGCGCCGTCGAAGGAGCCCGGTGACCGGCGGGCGCGAGGCCGACCGGGCCGCGGACCGCGCCGCCGTGGAGGCCGCCAACACCGCCTTCTACGAGGCGATGGAGGAGGGCGACTTCGACCGGCTCGAAGACCTCTGGCTCGACGACGGCGCCTCCGAGATCTCCTGCGTCCACCCCGGCTGGCCCGTCCTGACCGGCCGCGGCGAGGTGCTCCGCTCGTACGCGCTGATCATGGCGCACACCGACTACATCCAGTTCTTCCTCACCGACGTACGCACCTCGATCGGCGGCGACACCGCGCTCGTCACCTGCACCGAGAACATCCTCAGCGGCGGCCCCGCCGAGGACGGCGCCGAGCTCGGACCCCTCGTCGGGCAGCTCGTCGTCGCCACCAACACCTTCCGCCGGACCCCCGAGGGCTGGCGGATCTGGTCGCACCACGCCTCCCCCGTCCTCGGCGGACCCGACGACGAGACACCCCCCGCGACCACCGCCGACGACGCCGGACCCACCGCCTGACGGCCCCGACAGCAAGCGCTGTCGGTGCCCGCAGGTAGATTCGATGGAGGACACCCGGCCGTCCGCACCCGGCTGCGTGCCCCCGCAACTACGACAGCAGGAGTGATTCGCGTGGATCGTGTCGCGCTGCGCGGCCTCAAGGCCCGAGGTCACCACGGCGTCTTCCCCAAGGAGCGCGAGGAGGGGCAGACCTTCATCGTGGACCTGGTCCTCGGCCTCGACACCCGCCCGGCGGCCGCAGACGACGACCTCACCAAGACCGTCCACTACGGCGTCGTCGCCGAGGAGGTCGTCGACGTCGTCCAGGGCGAGCCCGTCGACCTGATCGAGACCCTCGCCGAGCGCATCGCCCAGCAGTGTCTGAGCCACGCCGGCGTCCAGGAGGTGGAGGTGGTCGTCCACAAGCCCGACGCCCCCATCACCGTCCCCTTCGACGACGTCACCATCACGATCACCCGGAGCCGTCGATGAAGCCGAACCAGAGCGACCCCACCGTCCAGCCCGTACCGGCCGCGGTGGTCGCCGCCGTCGACGCCGCGGACACCACCCTGTCCAACCCGCGCTGGGCGGTCCTCGCCCTCGGCGCCAACCTCGGCAACCGCCTGGAGAACCTCCAGGGGGCCCTCGACGCCCTCGCCGACACCCCCGGCCTCCGCGTCAAGGCCGTCTCCCCGGTCTACGAGACGGCGCCCTGGGGCGTCGAGCCCGGCAGCCAGCCCTCGTACCTCAACGCCGTCGCCCTCGTGAAGACGACCCTCCCGCCCTCCTCCCTCCTGGAGCGCGCCCAGGCCGTCGAGGAGGCCTTCCTCCGCGTACGGGAGGAGCACTGGGGCGCCCGCACGCTGGACGTCGACATCATCACGTACGCGGACACGGTCTCCGACGACCCCGTCCTCACCCTCCCCCACCCCCGTGCCCACCAGCGCGCCTTCGTGCTCGCCCCCTGGCACGACATGGACCCGGAGGCCCAGCTCCCCGGCCACGGCCCGGTGGCGGCCCTCCTGGCCGCCGCGGACCGCGCCGGCGTGACACCTCGGACCGACCTGGAACTCCGCCTCCCCGAGTAGTCGTTACGCTACGTGGCAGACCACCCGCGACCACGTGAAGGACACCCGGTGAAACAACTGCGGCTCAAGGTGCTCGCCGGACTCTTCCTGGTCGCCGGCATCCTCTCCTGGGGCGGCGCCCGCCTCTGGGACTCGGTCGGCACGCTCCCCAGCGTGCCGATCGCCGCGCCCATCGTCCTCGCCGTGATCGCGGTGGTCCTCACGGCCACCGCGCTCTCCATCCGGGCCCGCCTCAAGGCCCAGCGGGAGCGGCGCCCCGGCGCCAAGGGCGTCGAGCCCCTGATGGCCGCCCGCGCGGTCGTCTTCGGCCAGGCCAGCGCCCTGGTCGCCGCCCTCGTCGCCGGTCTCTACGGCGGCGTGGGCGTCTTCCTCCTCGGCTCCCTCGACGTCCCGGCCCGCCGCGACCAGGCCCTCTACGCCGCCGCCTCCGTGGTGGCCGGCTTCGCCGTCATCGCCGCCGCCCTCTTCCTGGAGCGCGTCTGCAAGCTCCCGGAGGACGACGAAGGCCCGGGCGGCGCCCGGGCCTGACATCGACGGAGCTCGTCAGCGCGCCATGATGAGGCTCATCGCCTCGGCGCGGGTCGCGGGGTCGCGCAGCTGGCCCCGGACCGCCGAGGTGATCGTCTTCGCGCCCGGCTTGCGGATGCCGCGCATCGACATGCACATGTGCTCGCACTCGAAGACCACGATGACGCCGCGCGGCTCCAGGATCTCCATCAGCGAGTCCGCCACCTGCGTGGTGAGACGTTCCTGCACCTGGGGCCGGCGGGCGTAGACGTCGACCAGCCGGGCCAGCTTCGACAGGCCCGTGATCTTGCCCGTGGTGGAGGGGATGTACCCCACGTGGGCCACCCCGCGGAACGGGACGAGGTGGTGCTCACAGGTCGAGTACACCTCGATGTCCTTGACCAGCACCATCTCGTCGTGGCCCAGGTCGAAGGTGGTCGTCAGCACGTCCTGGGGCTGCTGCCACAGCCCCGCGAAGATCTCCTTGTACGCCCGCGCCACGCGCGCCGGGGTCTCCCTGAGCCCCTCGCGGTCCGGGTTCTCGCCGACCGCGATGAGGAGCTCCCGTACGGCGTTCTCCGCGCGCTTCTCGTCGAACTCGCCGATCGTGCCCTCGCCGTCCAGCGTCACCGGGTCGGTCATCTGTGCCTCGTTCCGTCTGGTCTGACATGGCGCGAAAAAGGGCCGCGCCCCCACAGGCTAGAACCTGTGGGGGCGCGGCTTCCATTCCGGGGGCCGGGGCTCAGGGCTCCGGGGTGTCCTCGGGGGCGATGTCGATGCCCTTGGTGGTGTCCACCGGGGTGGTGCCGTTCGCCGAGGTGCCGTTCGCCGTGTTCGTCAGGGCCAGCTCCTTGGGGGAGAGGACCGGCGGACGCGTGGACGGGGTGCGGCGGGACGAGCCGGTCCAGGCCGGACGGGCCGGGCGCTTGACGATCGGCCGGAAGATCTCGGCGATCTCCTCCTTGCCCAGGGTCTCCTTCTCCAGGAGGGCCAGGACCAGGTTGTCGAGGACGTCGCGGTTCTCGACCAGGATCTCCCACGCCTCGTTGTGCGCGGTCTCGATGAGCTTCTTGACCTCTTCGTCGACCAGCGCGGCGACCTCTTCCGAGTAGTCGCGCTGGTGCGACATCTCACGGCCGAGGAAGGGCTCGGTGTTGTCGCCGCCGAACTTGATGGCGCCGAGCCGCTCGGTCATGCCGTACTGGGTGACCATCGAGCGGGCGGTGGCCGTGGCCTTCTCGATGTCGTTCGCGGCACCCGTGGTCGGGTCGTGGAAGACGAGCTCCTCCGCCGCGCGCCCGCCCAGCATGTAGGCCAGCTGGTCGAGCATCTCGTTGCGGGTGGTGGAGTACTTGTCCTCGTCCGGGAGGACCATCGTGTAGCCCAGGGCGCGGCCGCGGGACAGGATGGTGATCTTGTGGACGGGGTCGGCGTTCGGGGAGGCCGCCGCGACCAGGGCGTGGCCGCCCTCGTGGTACGCGGTGATCTTCTTCTCCTTGTCCGACATGATCCGGGTCCGCTTCTGCGGGCCCGCGACCACGCGGTCGATCGCCTCGTCCAGCATGTGGTTGTCGATCAGCTTCTTGTCCGAGCGGGCGGTCAGCAGCGCCGCCTCGTTCAGGACGTTGGAGAGATCGGCACCCGTGAAGCCGGGGGTGCGGCGGGCGACGGCGCCGAGGTCGACGTCGGGCGCGACCGGCTTGCCCTTCTGGTGGACCTTGAGGATCTCCAGACGGCCCTGCATGTCGGGGCGGTCGACCGCGATCTGGCGGTCGAAGCGGCCCGGGCGCAGGAGGGCGGGGTCGAGGATGTCGGGGCGGTTCGTGGCGGCGATCAGGATGACGCCGCCCTTCACGTCGAAGCCGTCCATCTCGACGAGCAGCTGGTTGAGGGTCTGCTCGCGCTCGTCGTGGCCGCCGCCGAGGCCGGCGCCGCGGTGGCGGCCGACCGCGTCGATCTCGTCGACGAAGACGATGGCCGGGGCGTTGGCCTTGGCCTGTTCGAAGAGGTCGCGGACCCGGCTGGCGCCGACACCGACGAACATCTCGACGAAGTCGGAGCCGGAGATCGAGTAGAAGGGCACCCCGGCCTCGCCGGCGACGGCGCGCGCGAGGAGCGTCTTGCCGGTTCCGGGCGGGCCGTAGAGCAGGACGCCCTTGGGGATCTTGGCTCCGACCGCCTGGAACTTCGCGGGCTCCTGGAGGAACTCCTTGATCTCGTGGAGTTCCTCGACGGCCTCGTCCGAGCCGGCGACGTCGGCGAAGGTCGTCTTCGGCGTGTCCTTGGTGATGAGCTTCGCCTTGGACTTGCCGAACTGCATGACGCGGGAGCCGCCGCCCTGCATCTGGTTCATCAGGAACAGGAAGACGACCACGATGAGGACGAAGGGGAGGAGCGAGAGCAGGATCGAGACGAAGGGCGACTGCTTCGTCGGCGAGACGGTGTAGCCCTTCTCGATCTGCCCGGCCTCGAACTTCTCCTGGAGCTTGTCGGCCAAGTCTGCGCCCTGGGTGCCGATGTAGCTGGCCTGGATCTTGCTGCTGTTGTCGATCTTCTGGCCGTCGACCAGCTCGGCCTTGATGATCTGTTCGTCACCGGTGGTGAGCTTGACCTGCTTGACCTGGTTCTTGTCGATCGCCTGGACGACCTGGCCGGTGTCCACCGTCTTGTAGCCCTCGGACGAGCCGACGACCTGCATCAGCACGACCACGGCGAGGACGGCCAGCACGATCCACATGACCGGCCCACGGAAGTATCGCTTCACGTCCATCCATACGGAGCGAGAACGCCCCGTCCCTCCTGCCCGTAGGTAAATGCCTCTGTGTGAGAAAGCTGTATCGAGAAAGCTGTGCGGGAAACGCGGTGTGAGAAAAGCTGTTCTTCGGACGGTACCTCAGCATCGTCGCCCGCGACCGCCTTCCCGTGGTTCAACGGGGGGAAGGCGGTGCGGGTTCCCCGAACGCGGAAGGCAGCTCAGCCGCCGTAGACGTGCGGGGCGAGCGTGCCGACGAAGGGGAGGTTCCGGTACTTCTCCGCGTAGTCGAGGCCGTAGCCGACGACGAACTCGTTGGGGATGTCGAAGCCGATCCACTTGACGTCGATGGCGACCTTGGCGGCCTCCGGCTTGCGCAGCAGGGTGCAGACCTCCAGGGAGGCCGGCTCGCGCGAGCCGAGGTTCGACAGGAGCCAGGAGAGCGTCAGGCCGGAGTCGATGATGTCCTCGACGATCAGGACGTGCTTGCCCTTGATGTCGGTGTCGAGGTCCTTGAGGATGCGGACGACGCCGGAGGACTGGGTGCCCGCGCCGTAGGAGGAGACGGCCATCCAGTCCATGGTGACGGGGGTGGACAGGGCGCGCGCCAGGTCCGCCATCACCATCACGGCGCCCTTGAGGACTCCGACGATGAGCAGGTCCTTGCCCGCGTATTCCGCGTCGATCTTCGCGGCCAGCTCGGCCAGCTTCGCGTCGATCTCTTCCTTGGTGATGAGCACCGACTGGAGGTCGGTGCCCATGTCCTTCTCGTTCACCCGGGTCACTTTCGTTGCAGCGTGCGTCAGCCTTGCCGGATGACCAGTCTGCCACCCTGACGACGGGCTTCGACGCGGCCGGGCAGGTTGATGGCGCCCTGGCCGCGCCAGCCGGTGATGAGCCGGTCGAGTTCTTCGATGTGGCGGGCGAAGAGGGAGCCGGCGGGGGCGCCCTCGGCGATCACGGCGCGGCGCAGCACGCGGCGGCGCACGGCGGGGGGCAGTCCGTGGAGCTTGGCGCATTCGAGGGCGCCCGCCTCGTCGCGCACGGTGGTCTCGGCGTCGGCGGCCCAGGTGTCGAGGGCGTCGGCGTCGTCGCGGGAGAGCTGGGCCGTTCGGGCGAGGGCTTCGACGACGCCCTTGCCGAGGGCCTTCTCCAGGGCGGGGAGGCCCTCGTGGCGGAGGCGGGAGCGGGTGTAGGCGGGGTCGCTGTTGTGGGGGTCGTCCCAGACGGCGAGCTCCTGCGCGATGCAGGCCTTGCGGACGGTCTGGCGGTCGAGCTGGAGGAAGGGGCGGCGGTAGCGGCCGCGGGCGCCGGAGACGGCGGCCATGCCGGAGAGGGAGCGGATCCCGGAGCCGCGGGCGAGGCCGAGGAGGACGGTCTCGGCCTGGTCGTCGCGCGTGTGCCCGAGGAGGATCGCGGTGGCGCCGTGGCGTTCGGCGGCGGCGTCGAGGGCCGCGTAGCGGGCGTCGCGGGCGGCGGCCTCGGGTCCTCCTTCGCGTCCGACGGTGACGGCGAGGGCTTCGACGGGGTCGAGGCCGAGGGCGGTCATGCGGCCGGCGACCTCGTCGGCGCGGCCGGCGGAGCCGTCCTGGAGGCCGTGGTCGACGGTGATGCCTCCGGCGCGGAGGGGGAGTTTGCGCGCCTCGAAGGCGAGGGCGGAGGCGAGCGCCATGGAGTCGGCTCCGCCGGAGCAGGCGACGAGCACGAGGGGGTGCGTGTCGCGGGGGGCGGCGGGGTCGGTGGGGTGCTCGGTGAGGACGTCGTGGAGTACGCGGCGGACCGCCAGGCGTATCGCCGCGACCGCAGGATGGGGACCCATGGTTCGGTGCCCTTCGTGAATGGGGTGGGGTGCCTCGGTCGGAGTCTTAACGGTCGGAATGGGGTGTTCGGTCACTCAGAGTGCGTCGATGGTGACAGAAACGTGGCCCTTACCCGAGCATTGCACGCCTCACCCCACCCGAAGGGTCCCTCGGATGGGTGATAGGCGGGGACTTCGCCGGTGTCGCCGTGCCGTACGGCTCTCCCGCCCCAGGAGTCTGCCGTACGGTTCACCCTTCGCCGGGTCCCGGCCTCAGGCGCGGTCCTCCGGGCCGGGCCTCAGGAGTCGGCCCTGCGGTGCACGCGCGCGATCCAGTCGGCGGGGGCGGAGATCTCGCTCTTGGTGGGGAGCGTGTTGGGGGAGGTCCAGACGCGGTTGAAGCCGTCCATGCCGACCTCGTCGACGACGGCGCGGACGAAGCGCTCGCCGTCGCGGTACTGGCGGAGCTTGGCGTCGAGACCGAGGAGCTTGCGCAGGGCGAGGTCGAGGCGGGAGGCGCCGCGGGCGCGGCGCTGCTGGAACTTCTCGCGGATCTCGGCGACGGAGGGGACGACCTGGGGGCCGACGCCGTCCATGACGTAGTCGGCGTGGCCTTCGAGGAGCGACATCACGGCGGTGAGGCGGCCGAGGATCTCGCGCTGCTCGGGGGTCTGGACGAGTTCGACGAGGGAGGGCGACGGGTCGCCCTCCTCGGCCTCGGGGCGGCCGCCGGCGAGGGTCTGGGCGGCTTCGCGGAGGCGTTCGACGAAGGTGCCGGGGTCGACCTCGGTGGCGGCGAGGAATGACTGGATCTCGCCCTGGAGGTGGTCGCGGAGCCAGGGGACGGCGGTGAACTGGGTGCGGTGGGTCTCCTCGTGGAGGCAGACCCAGAGGCGGAAGTCGTGCGGGGAGACGCCCAGTTCGCGCTCGACGTGGACGATGTTGGGGGCGACGAGGAGGAGCCGGCCGCCGCCCTGGGGGGCGCCGGGGAGGTCGCGGGTGACGGGCGCGAAGGTCTCGTACTGGCCGAGGATGCGGGAGGCCAGGAAGGAGAGCAGCATGCCGAGCTCGACGCCGGTGACCTTGCCGCCGACGGCGCCGAGGACGGTGCCGCCGGGGGTGGTGGTGCGGCGCTCCTGCATCTTGCCGAGGAGTGGGGTGAGGAGCTCGCGGAAGCCCGCGACGTTGGCCTTGATCCAGCCGGTGCGGTCGACGACGAGGACCGGCGTGTCGTGCGGTTCGGCGCCTTCGGGGAGCATCCGGGTGTAGGCGCGGACGTGTTCCTCGGCGGCCTTGGCGTGCCTGCGGAGTTCGGCGACGACGGCCCGTGCCTCGTCGCGCCCGACGTCGGGGCCGGGGCGGACCAGCCTGGTCGCGGTCGCGACCGCGAGGTTCCAGTCGACCATTCCGGACGTGCCTGCACCACCGATGCTCGTCATGCGTCAACGGTACGGGGTCCCGGCCGGTCGGTGCCCTGTCCGGAGGGTGGGTCAGGTGGCTACTTCTGGCCGGTGAGGGCGGCGGAGAGGCGGTCGAGGGCGGGCTGGGCGAGGTCGGGCGAGGGGGTGCGGGAGGCGAGGAAGGCGAAGGCGAGGAGGCGCCCGTCGGTGGTGACGACGGTGCCGGCGAGGGTGTTGACGCCGGTGAGGGTGCCGGTCTTGGCGCGGACGAGTCCGGCGCCGGCCGGGGCCTGGCCGTAGCGGCCGGCGAGGGTGCCGGTGAAGCCGCCGACGGGGAGGCCGGTGAGGAGCGGGCGGAGCTCGGGGCGGGCGGGGTCGGCGGCGCGGGCGAGGAGGCCGGTCAGCAGGCCGGCGGAGACGCGGTCGCGGCGGTCGAGGCCGCTGCCGTCGGCGAAGCGGGCGCCCGCGAGGGGGAGGCCGAGCTCGCCGAGTTCGTCGCGGACGGCCTTCTCGGCGCCGCGGAAGGAGGCGGGCTGCTCGCGGGCGAGGGCGGTCTGCCGGGCGAGGGCCTCGGCGAGGTCGTTGTCGCTGTTCGTGAGGGTGCGCTCGACGAGGTCGGCGAGGGGGGCGGAGTGCGTACGGGCGAGCGGGGCGCCCTTCGGGGCGCGACCGGGGGCGGGGTCGCCGGTGACCTTCAGGCCGGCGTCGGCGAGGTGGCCGGCGAAGGCGGTCGCGGTGTCGCGGGCGGGGTCGCCGGAGCGGGGGGCGGGTCCGGACGTGCTCCCGTCGAGGCGTCCCGCTCCGGTCATCAGGGCGGTGACCGGGGCGATGTTCTCGTTGGGGCCGATGGGGTGGAGGGCCGGGCCGCGGTAGAGGCCGGTGTCGTAGGCGAGGCGTACGGAGGCGACGCCGCGCTTCTTCAGGACGCGGGCGGTGTCGGCGGCGAGCTTCCTCAGGCGGGCCTCGTCGAGGGTGGGGTCGCCGCCGCCGGTGAGGGTGACCGTCCGGCCGTCGGGGGCGGCGGTGACGGTGGTGGCGATCCGGTGGTCGGGGCCGAGGGCGGAGAGGGCCGCGGCGGCGGTGGCGATCTTGACGGTGGAGGCCGGGGTCATGGGGGTGCCGGCGCCCTCCCCGTACAGCTGCTCGCCGGTGGCGGTGTCCACGACGGAGGCGGTGCGCGAGGTGCCGAGGCCGGGGTCGGCCAGGAGGGGGACGAGGGTGCGGGCGAGGTCCGCCGGGCGGGTGCCGGGGGCGGGGGCCGCGAGGGCGGTGAGGACGCCGGGGGCGCTGGGGGCCGGGGCGGGCTCGGTGCGGCGCGGGGCCGCGGGGGCGGCGGCGGGGGCGGGGTGACGCTCGCCACCCGCCGAAGGGGCGGCGGCGCGGGCCCGCTCGGCCGTACGCTGGCCTCCGTCCCATGGGCCTGCCGCGGTCGCCGCCGCGGCGGCGAGAGCCAGACCGAGCACGGCGGAGCCCGCCGTGAGCTGCCACACCCTCGGCTCCGGCATTGCTGACCAGCCCCTTTCGCGATCACGTACCTGCGTGAGAGACACTTAATCACCGCGCGTCGTCGCGAGCATTCACTTGTGTTGATTCAGGAGGAGCCACCCGTGGAGTTCGACGTTCTCATCGAGATCCCCAAGGGATCGCGGAACAAGTACGAGGTCGACCACGAGACCGGTCGTATCCGTCTTGACCGTCGCCTCTTCACGTCGACGGCCTACCCGACCGATTACGGCTACGTGGAGAACACCCTCGGCGAGGACGGCGACCCGCTGGACGCGCTGGTCATCCTCGACGAGCCGACGTTCCCGGGCTGCGTCATCAAGTGCCGCGCCATCGGCATGTTCCGCATGACGGACGAGGCCGGCGGCGACGACAAGCTGCTGTGCGTCCCGGCGACGGACCCGCGCATGGAGCACCTGCGCGACATCCACCACGTGCCGGAGTTCGACCGCCTCGAGATCCAGCACTTCTTCGAGGTCTACAAGGACCTGGAGCCGGGCAAGTCGGTCGAGGGCGCCGACTGGGTCGGCCGCGAGGAGGCCGAGGCGGAGATCGAGAAGTCGATCGCGCGCGCCAAGGAGCAGGGCGCTCACTGACGCCTGATCGTCGCGTGAGGCGGCGCACCCTCCGGGGTGCGCCGCCTTTCGCGCGTCCGCGGGCCGCTCGCGCGTCCGTACCGCCTTTCGCCCCTCCACGTTTCACACACCCGTCTGACGCTCATACTGGAATCCAAGATTCCCTGGGTGTGAGGCGGAGAGCGCGTGGTGGCGGAGCCGGAGGGCCCCGAGGAGGCTCCGGAGGACCGGAAGCCCCTGTCGGACGAGGCGACCTCGGAGTTCGCGCTGCCGGAGGGCCTGGTGCCGGAGCCGCCGCCCGCGGAGCCGGAGGGATCGGCGTTCGTGGTGCCGGAGGGGCTGGAGCCCGAGCCGCCGCCCGAGCCCGAGGGGTCGGCCTTCGCGCCCCCCTCGACGTACTCATCGAAGGACTCCCCGCCCGCCTTCACCCCGGCCTACGGGGTGCCGCTGGCGCGGCTGCCGCACAACGCGCCCTGGCAGGACCGGATGCGGACGATGCTGCGGCTGCCGGTGGGTGACCGGCCGGTGCCGGAGGCGGCCGCCGCGAAGGGCGAGACGGGGCCCTCGGTGCCGCGCGTGCTCGACCTGACCCTCCGGATCGGCGAGCTGCTGCTCGCGGGCGGTGAGGGCGCGGAGGACGTCGAGGCGGCGATGTTCGCCATCTGCCGGTCGTACGGGCTCGACCGCTGCGAGCCGACGGTGACCTTCACGCTGCTGTCGATCACCTACCAGCCCTCGCTGGTGGACGATCCGGTGACGGCGAACCGGACGGTACGGCGCCGGGGCACCGACTACACCCGCCTGGCGGCCGTCTACCAGCTGCTCGCGGACATCAACGCGCCGGCGCACGAGGTGTCGCCGGAGGAGGCGTACCGGCGGCTCGCGGAGATACGGCGCAACCGGCATCCGTACCCCGGCTGGGTGCTGACGGCGGCGGCGGGCGTGCTCGCGGGCGCGGCGTCGACGCTGCTGGGCGGCGGGGCGACGGTGTTCTTCGTGGCGGCGCTGGGCGCGGTGCTGGGCGACCGGCTGGCGTGGCTGTGCGCGGGGCGCGGGCTGCCGGAGTTCTACCAGTTCCTGGTGGCGGCGATGCCGCCGGCCGCGATGGGGGTGCTCCTCACGCTGCTCCACGCGGATCTGCGGCCCTCGGCGGTGATCACGGGTGGCCTGTTCGCGCTGATCCCGGGGCGGGCGCTGGTGGCCGCGGTGCAGGACGGTCTGACCGGCTTCTACATCACGGCCTCGGCCCGGCTCCTGGAGGTCGCCTACTTCTTCGTGGCGATCGTGGTGGGCGTGCTGTCGGTGCTGTACCTGGCGGTCCAGTTCGGCGCGAAGCTCAACCCGGAGGGGGCGCTGCAGGCCGTGGAGCGGCCGGTGACGCAGACGGTGGCGGCGATGGTGCTGTGCGCGACCTTCGCCATCCTGTTGCAGCAGTCGCGGGCGACGGTGCTCTTCGCGACGCTGAACGGCGGGGTCGCCTGGGTGGTCTACGCGTCGATCGCGGTGACGGCGGAGGGGTCCACCGTGATGGCGACGGCCCTGGCGGCGGGCCTGGTCGGCCTCTTCGGGCAGCTGATGGCCCGCTACCACCACACGTCGTCGCTGCCGTACGTGACGGCGGCGATCGGCGCGCTGCTGCCCGGTTCGGCGACGTACTTCGGGGTACTGGCGATCGCCCAGAACAATCTGGACGGGGGCTTCGCGTACCTGGCGAAGGCGGCGGCGCTGGCGCTGGCGATCGCGATCGGCGTGAACCTGGGCGGCGAGCTGGCCCGGCTCTTCATGCGGGCCCCGGGTGCCGTCTCCCGCAGCGCGGCGAAGCGGACCAGGGGGTTCTGAGGCCCCGTCCGCGTCACGACGAAGCCCCGCTCCCCCTCGGCCTTCCGGCGGAGGGGGAGCGGGGCTTCGTCGGTGTCCTAGCGCTGGGCGGGCCGGCCGCCGTCCTCGCCGTGCGGCGGCTGGTGGTGACCGCCCCGGCCGCTCTGGGCGTCGTAGCCGCCCTGGGCGTCGTAGCCGCCCTGGCCTCCGTAGCCGGGCTGGGCGTCGTAGCCGGGCTGGGCGTCGTAGCCGGGCTGGGCGTCGTAGCCGGGCTGGGGGGCCTGGGCGCCGCCGTAGCCGGGCTGCTGGTCCTGCTGGGCGCCGTAGCCGGGGTGGGGGGGCTGAGCGCCGCCGTAGCCGGGCTGCCGGCTCTGCTGACCGGCATAGCCGGGCTGGGGGGTCTGGGCGCCGTAACCGGGCTGCTGACCCTGCTGACCGCCGTAACCGGGCTGGTTGCCGTAGCCGTGGCCGACCTGGCCGTCGTAGCCCGCCTGTCCGGCGTACCCGGCCTGGTCGCCGTAGCCACCCTGTCGGCCGTACCCGCCCTGCCCCGCGTACCCGCCCTGGTCGCCGTGGCCGGTGTAGCCGCCCTGACCGGCGTAGCCGCTCTGGCCGGCGTGACCACCCTGCCCGGCGTAACCACCCTGGTCGCCGTAACCGCCCTGCCCCGCGTAACCGCTCTGGTCGCCGTACCCGCCCTGGGCGCCGTGGCCGGTGTAGCCGCCCTGGCCGGCGTGGCCGTCCTGGGCTCCGTAGGCGTCCTGGGCGCCGTGGCCGCCCTGCTCCGGCCGGCCGGCGGGACCGGGTCGGCCGTCCTGGTGGCCGTAACCGCCGGGCTGCTCGCCGTACGCGGCCTGGCCCTGGTCGGCCCGGGCGCCGGGGGTGTCCTGGTCCGCGGGGGCGGCCGGGTCGGCGGGGGCCGCGGCGCGGGCGGCGGCGACCTTCTTCGACTGGGAGCGGGCCTTCAGGTACTCGATCACGATCGGGACGACCGAGAGGAGCACGATGCCGATGAGGATGGCCTCGATGTGCTCGTGCACGAAGTCGATCTTGCCGAGGGAGGCGCCCAGCAGGGTCACGCCGGCGCCCCAGAGCACACCGCCGATGATGTTGAAGGTGATGAACGAGCGGTAGTTCATCCGGCTGACGCCCGCGATGATCGGCGTGAAGGTGCGGATGATCGGCACGAAGCGGGCCAGGATCAGCGACTTGGGGCCGTGCTTCTCGAAGAACTCGTGCGCCTTCTCGACGTTCTCCTGCTTGAAGAGCTTGGAGTCGGGGCGCCGGAAGAGCGCCGGGCCGACTTTCCGTCCGAAGAGGTAGCCCACCTGGTCGCCGATGATCGCCGCGGCGACGATCAGCGTGCAGACCAGCCAGAGGGGCGAGTCGAGCTTGCCGGTGGTGACCAGGAGACCGGTCGTGAAGAGCAGCGAGTCACCGGGCAGGAAGAACCCGATGAGCAGGCCGGACTCGGCGAAGACGATGACGAGGACACCGATCAGGCCGAAGGTCTGGATCAGGTAGTCCGGATCCAACCAGCTCGGTCCGAGGGCAAGCGTGTTCACGGTTCCGGGCTCCTGCGGGTGGTGTGGGGGGCATGTCGGAGGGGGACATGCCGACGGCGCGCCCCAAGCTATCAACGTGGCGGAGGGTGCCCCGGTTCCACCTGGACCCCGCGGGATTGCGGAGCGGCCCGGCCCCCGCGACGCTGGGTGGCCAGGAGGTGAGTGCCGATGGGCATCGAGGAGTACGGAGGCGGTCAGGGACCGCACCCCGACGTACTGGTCGTGACGACGAACGACGTCCCCGGATTCGAGGTACGCCAGGTGATCGGCGAGGTCTTCGGGCTGACGGTCCGGTCGCGCCATCTGGGCAGCCAGATCGGCGCCGGTCTGAAGTCGATGATCGGCGGCGAGCTGAAAGGGCTGACGAAGACCCTGGTGGAGACCCGGAACCAGGCGATGGAGCGCCTGGTGGAGCAGGCCAGGGCGCGCGGCGCCAACGCCGTGCTGATGTTCCGCTTCGACGTGACCGAGGCGGCGGACGTGGGGACCGAGGTCTGCGCGTACGGCACCGCCGTCGTCATCGCACCCCGCGGCTGAGCCCGCCGGCCGGGCCCCGGCTCACCGGGCCGCGGGCCCGGAGGGCCGGAAGTCTCGGCCTTTCGAAGTGTTATGGGGCATTTGCTCACCTATGGTGGGGCGGTGGCCACCGATCATGACGCGACCGCCCCCGCCGAAGCCCCGGTACGAGTCCTGCTCCCGCAGGTGCTGCCCGCCCTCGCGGTGGGCGTCGGATCGGCCCTGCTGTTCCTCGGCGTCAGCGAGGCGGCCGAGGGACTTCAGGCGGTGCTCTGGGAGACCCTGCCCGACGCGCTGGACGTCGGCCGGTACTCCTCGCTCTGGATGATCTGCGTCCTGACCGCGACCGGCGTCGCCGTCGGACTGGTCATCTGGAAGGTGCCCGGGCACGCCGGACCCGACCCGGCCTCCGAAGGGCTCGGCGGGCCCCCGCTGCCACCGGTGATCGTGCCCGGTCTGCTCCTCGCCAGCGCCCTCGCCCTCGCGGGCGGTGTCAGCCTCGGCCCCGAGCAGCCGACGATCGCCTCCGCGATCGCCCTGGCCGCCTGGCTGGGCCTGAAGGCCGCGCCGAACGTACCGGGCGCCTTCTGGGGCTCCCTCGCCGTCGCCGGCACCTTCGGCGCCCTCTTCGGCACCCCCGTCGCCGCCGCCCTCGTCCTCTCCGAGGCGCTCGTCGGCAAGCCCGGCCGCGGCTCGCTCTGGGACCGCCTCTTCGCCCCGCTGGTCGCCGCCGGGGCGGGCGCGATGACCACTCAGCTCCTCTCGGACCCCAGCTTCGCGATGGGCCTCCCGCCACTGACCGACCCCGGCTGGGAGGACCTGCTCGCCGCGCTCGTCGTCGCCACCCTCGGAGCCCTCTTCGGCCTCCTCGGCTGCTACGCCTTCCCCCACCTCCACCGGGCCTTCCACCGACTGCGGCACCCCATGCTGATGCTGCCCGTCGGCGGCCTCGTCCTGGGCCTGCTGGGCGCCCTCGGCGGGCATCTGACCCTCTTCAAGGGCCTCCACGAGACCCAGGAGCTCGTCGACTCCATCGGGGTGTACTCCTCCGGCGAACTGGCCCGGCTGGCCGTCGTGAAGATCGTCGCCCTGCTGGTGGCCGCCGCCTGCGGCTTCCGCGGCGGCCGGGTCTTCCCCGCGGTCTTCATCGGCGCCGCCTTCGGCCTCGTCGCCCAGGCGCTCGTGCCGGAGATCCACCCGGCGGTCGCCGTCTCCTCCGCCGTCCTCGGCGTCCTCCTCGCGACCACCCGGCAGGGGTGGGTGAGCCTCTTCATCGCCGCCGTCATCGCCGCCTCCCCCGCCATGCTCACGCTGCTCTGCCTGGCCACCCTGCCCGCCTGGCTGGTCGTCACCGGCCGCCCGCAGCTCGAACTCGACCACCGGGGCGACTCCCTCCGCTGACCCCCTCCCCCATTCCCCTCCCCCGTCCGACCGTCCGACCGACCGCCCGTCCGCCCGTCCGCAGAAGGAGCTCCCGATGGCCCCCCTCCACAAGGGAACCGACGACACCGACTCCGAGCCCTTCCGCCGGCTCGCCCTCAACCCCTTCTACGGCGAGGCCGACCCGATCGGCGGGATGACGGAGGCCCCGCCCCGCCACCGGATGCCCGAGCGGCCCCTGCCGCCGTCCAGCGCCTACCAGCTGGTCCACGACGAGCTGATGCTCGACGGGAACTCCCGGCTCAACCTCGCCACCTTCGTCACCACCTGGATGGAGCCCCAGGCCGGTGTCCTCATGGCCGAGTGCCGCGACAAGAACATGATCGACAAGGACGAGTACCCGCGCACCGCCGAACTCGAACGCCGCTGCGTCGCCATGCTCGCCGACCTCTGGCACGCCCCCGACCCGAGCGCGGCCGTAGGCTGCTCCACCACCGGCTCCAGCGAGGCCTGCATGCTCGCCGGCATGGCCCTCAAGCGCCGCTGGGCGAAGCGGAACGCCGACCGCTACCCGGCCACCGCCCGCCCCAACCTGGTGATGGGCGTCAACGTGCAGGTCTGCTGGGAGAAGTTCTGCACCTTCTGGGAGGTCGAGCCCCGGCTCGTCCCCATGGAGGGCGACCGCTACCACCTCGACGCCGCCTCCGCCGCCGCCCTGTGCGACGAGAACACCATCGGCGTCGTCGCCGTCCTCGGCTCCACCTTCGACGGCTCCTACGAGCCCGTCGCCGACATCTGCGCCGCCCTCGACGCCCTCCAGGCGGACACCGGCCTCGACATCCCCGTCCACGTCGACGGCGCCTCCGGCGCCATGGTCGCCCCCTTCCTCGACGAGGACCTGGTGTGGGACTTCCGCCTCCCCCGGGTCTCCTCGATCAACACCTCCGGCCACAAGTACGGGCTCGTCTACCCGGGCGTCGGCTGGGCCCTCTGGCGCAGCGCCGAGCAGCTGCCCGAGGAGCTGGTCTTCCGGGTCAACTACCTCGGCGGCGACATGCCGACCTTCGCCCTCAACTTCTCCCGCCCCGGCGCCCAGGTCGTCGCCCAGTACTACACCTTCCTCCGGCTCGGCCGGGAGGGCTTCCGGGCCGTCCAGCAGACCAGCCGGGACGTCGCCCGGGGCCTCGCCGAACGCATCGAGGCCATGGGCGACTTCCGCCTCCTCACCCGCGGCGACCAGCTGCCGGTCTTCGCCTTCACCACCACCCCCGACACCACCTCCTACGACGTCTTCGACGTCTCCCGCCGGCTCCGCGAGAGCGGCTGGCTCGTCCCCGCCTACACCTTCCCGGCCCACCGCGAGGACCTGTCCGTCCTGCGGATCGTCTGCCGCAACGGCTTCTCCGCCGACCTCGCGAGCCTTCTCGTCGAGGACCTGAACCGGCTGCTGCCCGAACTCCGGAGCCAGCCCCGCCCCTTCACCCACGACAAGGCCGCCGCGACCTCCTTCCACCACTGAACCGGCCCCCTACGGCCCTCCCACCGAGGCGTCGCCGTCGCACGCCAGCAGGAACTCCGACCAGCGCACCCCGTCCCGCGTCAGCTCGTACCGGCAGCGCGATCCCTCCCGGAGCAGGCCTAGGCCGGTCCTGCGGACGTACGAGGTGCCGTCGTCCAGCTCCTCGAAGGTCCGGCCGCCGTCCAGGCTGCGGTACCCGGACCGCTCGCCGCCGATCTCCACCCGGCCGCCCGGCCCCGGCACCGGCGACCCGAGCAGCGTGCGCGGCTCCGCCACGGCGCCCGTGGTCCACACCCGCTGCCAGCTCCGGCCCCCGTCGAGGGAGCGGTGGAGCGCCCGCAGCGGGTTGGTCACGGGCGTGCCCTCACTCAGCTCGCCCAGCTCCGCCGCGTACACGGCGTCGGGCCCCACCACGACCTTGATGAACCGACCGGGCTCCTCCGTCGGGCTCGACGGTCTGCTCAGGGACCAGCTCCGCCCCGCGTCCCGGGAGACCGCGACCACCGCCCGCCCGCTCGACGGCTCCACACCCGACACCCACCAGGACCCGTCCGGCTCCACCACGCCCGCAGGTACGGGGTGCGCGCCCAGCGGCGGCTGCGCCACCAGGGTCCGCCGCCGCCCGTCCCGCGGCGAGATCACGGCCAGCAGCTCCCGCTCGCACCGCTCCGCCGGCTCACCCGGGCTCGTGGCACACTCGGTGGTGAGCACCGCCCCGGCGGGTATCTCCGGGGTCCGCCCCGCCGGCCGCCGGTCGACGCTCCGCCAGCTCCGCCCGCCGTCCGCGGTGAACCAGCCCTCCAGCGGCTCCTCCCCGCCCCCGTCCTCGATCAGTGCCCGCCCGGGGCCGAGCACCGTCAGCTGCGCCGACACCCCCTCGTCGCCGCGCAGTTCGGGCAGCGGCGAGCGGCCGAGCCGCCATGCCCCGGCGTCCCGGTCGAGCACCGCCACGCGCTGGCGGCAGAAGCCGTTCGCCGGCCGGGCCGGGTCGCCGGCGCACTCCGCGAGCAGCGCGAAGCCGCTGCCGTCGGCGGCGAACCCCACGTCGGCCGCCCAGCCGGGCAGCCCGGCGCCGTCACCGACCCTCGGAGGAGCTCCGAACTCCCCCTCCGCCGAGGGCTCTTCGTCCGCACGCACCGGCTCGCTCCCGCCCGTACAGGCGGCCAGCAGCCAGGCGAGCAGCAGTGCCACGAGCGCGCGGAGCGGAGCCGGCGCCCGGGAAGCGGGAACACGCATCGGACTTCCCCCTGTCCCTCGGGCGGTTCGCGGTGAACCGTCTGCTTCTGGTACACCGCGAACCGCCTTCGGGTTCCCACCCGGGAGGAAGAATCTTCGACCGGACCGACCGGACCGACCGGACCGCCGCACGCCGACCGGACCGACCGGACCGCCGCACGCCGACCGGACCGCGGCACGCTGAGCGGACCGCCGCACGCCGACCGGACCCGGCCTCCCGCCGCCCCGGAGGCCCCCGCCCTACCCCTGGGCCGCCAGCGCCATCAGCTCGTGGGAGTCCTTGCCGTCGAGGGATTCGCGGATCACGTCCGCGTGTCCGGCGTGCCGCCCCATCTCCTGCACCAGGTGCAGCACCATCCAGCGGACGGACACCCGCCCGTTCTCGGGGAACCAGGGAGCGGGCGGCAGCGGAAAGGTGTCGTCCAGACTCGGAGCCGTACGGACGAACTCCTCGGTCTCCTTCGCCACCCCGTCCCAGAAGGCGAGCACCTCGGGCACGGTCTCGCCGGCGACGAGCCGGAAACCGTCCTCCCAGTTCGCCTCGCACTGCTCCCGCTCGTTCTCCCGCTCCTGCGCGAGCCGGAGCCAGCCCAGCTCGACCTCGGCGACGTGCTTGACCAGCCCGGCGAGGTTCAGCCCACTGGCGCTCGGCCGGCTCGACGCCTGCTCCGCGGTGAGACCGAGCAGGGCGCGGCGGAGCGCGGCACGCTGGGCCTCCACGAATTCGAGGAGCGTGCCGCGCTCGTCGCCGGGGTTGTCCGCGGGTGCGAGAGCCACCATGGTGTCCGCCTTCCGTCCGTCTGTCTGGCAAGTACCACGGTACGGAGGAATTAGGACAGATCCTGTCCTCTTCGAGGCCGAGGACCGGAACGATCACCGGGACAAGGACCGGTACGAGGACCGGTACGAGGACCGTGGCTAGAAGGGGAAGCGGCTGCGTCCGTGCTGGATCGAGATCCACTTCTGGGTGGTGAACGCCTCGATCATCGCGTCGCCGTTGAGCCGCCCGATGCCCGAGTGCTTCTCGCCGCCGAAGGGGACGATCGGCTCGTCGTGCACGGTGCCGTCGTTGATGTGGATCATGCCGGTGTGGATCCGCTTCGCCACCCGGACGCCCCGCTCGACGTCGGCGGTGTGGACGGCGCCGCTGAGCCCGTAGGGGGTGTCGTTGGCGATCCGTACGGCCTCGTCCTCCCCGTCGAAGGGAAGGATCA
The DNA here is from genome assembly GCF_043081625.1 of Streptomyces sp. NPDC014861. NCBI lineage: Bacteria > Bacillati > Actinomycetota > Actinomycetes > Kitasatosporales > Streptomycetaceae > Streptomyces > Streptomyces sp. NPDC014861. The sequence goes on along the minus strand of NZ_JBIBWV010000029.1, from coordinate 19,748 downwards.
GGGCGACCGGGCCGAAGATCTCCTGGGTGAGGACGGGGGCGTCGGCGGGGATGCCGGCCAGGACGGACGGCGAGACGACATTGCCCTCGACCGTGCCGTGCAGCAGCGCGGTGGCGCCGGCGGCGACGGCCTGCTCGACCGCCCCGGCGACCGACTCGGCCTGCTGGGAGTTGATGAGCGGGCCGATGTGGGTGCCGGGGTCGGCCGGGTCGCCGACCCGCAGGGTGCGCACCTTGGCGACGAACTTCTCGGTGAACTCCGCCTCCACCCGGCGGTCGACCAGGACGCGGTTGGCGGCCATGCAGACCTGGCCCTGGTGGACGAAGCGGCTGAAGACGGCGGCGTCGACCGCGTAGTCGAGGTCGGCGTCGTCGAGGACGATCAGGGCGCTGTTGCCGCCGAGTTCGAGGACGGCGTGCTTGAAGTTCTGGGCGCAGACGGTGGCCACGTGACGGCCGACCCTGTCGGAGCCGGTGAAGGAGATGACCTTCGGCACCGGGTGGGTCAGCAGCGCGTCGCCGATCTCGGCGATGTCGGTGACGACGACGTTGAGCAGACCGGCGGGGAGGCCCGCCTCCTCCAGGATCTTCGCGACCAGCGTGCCGCCGCAGATCGGGGTGTTCTGGTGCGGCTTGAGGACGACCGCGTTGCCGAGCGCGAGCGCCGGGGCGACCGACTTGATGGAGAGGAGGAAGGGGAAGTTGAAGGGGGAGATGACGCCGACGACGCCGACCGGGAGGCGGTAGACGCGGTTCTCCTTGCCGTCCACCGGGGACGGCAGGATGCGGCCCTCGGGGCGCAGCGCCAGCTGGATCGCCTCGCGCAGGAACTCCTTGGCGAGGTGGAGTTCGAAAGCGGCCTTGAGGCGGGTGCCGCCGAGCTCGGCGACGATCGTCTCGGCTATCTCGTCCTCGCGGTCCTCGACGATCCGCAGGGCGCGCTCGAAGACGAGCCGGCGGGTGTACGGGTTGGTCTCCGCCCAGGCGGTCTGCGCGCGCTCGGCGGCGCGGTAGGCGAGGTCCACCTCCCCGGCGGTGGCCACCGTGATCGAGGCGAGCTTCTCCCCGGTGTACGGGTTGAAGTCGATGATGTCCCAGGAGCCGCTGCCCGGCTTCCACTCGCCGTCGATGAACTGGTGGGCCAGGTCGGTGAAGTGCGACATGGACGGATAACCCCTCTGCCGGCTGCCGGTCGTCAGGCGCGCGCGGGCGCCTGATCGCCGGGGCTACTGATGCGCCGTCATCGTACTGATGTCTCAGGAGAGTTGAAGGAGTCCCCGGAGAAGATCACGGCTTTCGGCCGGATCGGGACTGTCCTTCGCCAGCTTCTCCATCACGGCGCCGTACTGGGCGACCTCCTCGCGCTTGTCGAGATAGAGGGCGCCGGTGAGCTGCTCCAGGTAGACGACGTCGGAGAGGTCGGACTCGGGGAAGCTGAGCATGGTGAAGGAGCCGCTCTCGCCGGCGTGCCCGCCGAAACTGAAGGGCATGACCTGGAGGGTGACCCCGGGGTGCTCGGAGACCTCGATGAGGTGCTTCAACTGCCCCCGCATCACGGCCCGGTCGCCGTACGGGCGGCGGAGCGCGGCCTCGTCGAGGATGACGTGGAAGTGCGGGGCGCGCTCGGAGACGAGGACCTTCTGGCGCTCGACACGGAGGGCGACGCGGCGGTCGATCTCGGCCTGCGAGGCACCGGGCATGCCCCGGGCGACGACCGCGTGGGCGTACTCCTCCGTCTGCAACAGGCCGTGGATGAACTGCACTTCGTAGACGCGGAGGAGGGAGGCCGCGGCCTCCAGGCCGATGTACGTCTGGAACCAGCCCGGCAGGACGTCGCCGAAGCTGTGCCACCAGCCGGCGAGGTTGGCCTCGCGGGCGAGGCCCAGGAGGGCGCCGCGCTCGGTCTCCTCGGTGACTCCGTAGAGAGTGAGCAGATCCTCTATGTCCCTGGCCTTGAAGCTCACCCTTCCCAACTCCATGCGGCTGATCTTGGATTCGGAGGCGCGGATCGAGTAGCCGGCGGCCTCTCGGGTGATGCCCCTCGATTCGCGCAGGCGCCTCAGCTGGGAGCCCAGCAGGATGCGCCGGACGACGCTCCCGCCCGCTCCGTTCATTTCGCCTGCGGTCACGGCTCCAGCCTTCCCTTCACGGTGACGAGCCCCCGTCGAGCCCCGGATTCTGCCACCAAACGCTTCAGCGCGTACACATCTGATTACGGAAGGGGAGGCAGAGGGGTGAGATCTGGACGAGGGTCGGTCACGTCCGCGTCAAGAAGATTTCCACAGATTCACCACAGGGTCGGACAGGTCCGGCACCCGAGGGCCGCGTGCACGTGCATCTGCCCTTGCATCCCGTGGGCGCATTCGGAACCATGGACCCCGCGCAGCCGCGTACTCGTTCGCGTTGTCGTGTTGTCGCAATGTTTCGCACTGTTCGCACCGTTGTCGCACCACCACCGCGATTCCCGGGAGTGCCTCGCATGGGGACGAATGGATCGACCGTGCTCGAGCCTTTACGGCAGGGTCTCCCGCCGATCGACCCCGGCGCCGTCTCCACCTCCGCCTCCTGCGCCCTGCCCGCCCGGTACGACGCCGTGCGCGGGGCCCGGAAGTTCACCAGCGCGACGCTGGACAGCTGGAATCTCGGCGACCGCTTCGACGACGTGGCCCTCGTGGTCTCCGAGCTCGTCACCAACGCCCTGCGGCACGCCGTCCCGGACGGCGGCTGTCCCGACGACCCGCAGGCGCCGCCGGTGCGGCTGCACCTGATGCGCTGGGCCTCCCGCCTGGTGTGCGCGGTGCGCGACCCCAGCCGGGAGAGCCCGGAGGCGCGCGGCGGCGAGGAGGATTTCTCCGCCGAGTCGGGTCGGGGCCTGTTCCTGGTCGAGTCGTTCAGCGACAGCTGGGGCTGGCACCCGCTGGCCGGACGGCTCCAGGGCAAGGTGGTCTGGGCGCTCTTCCGGGTGGGCCCGGAGGAGGAGTAGGCCGGGGACGGACGGTCCCGGGCACCGAACGGAACAGAACAGGGGAATGGCCCCGGCGGCACACCGCCGGGGCCATTCCCCTGTTCGTGACGCGCACCCGTCCCGCACGCGCGAGTGTCAGACGAGGTGGTCGAACTCCCCGTCCTTGACTCCCAGCAGCAGCGCCTCTATCTCGGCCGGGGTGTAGACGAGCGCGGGCCCGTCCGGGTGGCGGGAGTTGCGCACGGCAACGTTTCCCCCGGGCAGTTTGGCGAACTCGACGCACGAGCCCTGGGAGTTGCTGTGCCTGCTCTTCTGCCAGACGACACCTCGCAGCTCCGTGGCCGCCATGCCGTTGTACGCGTGGTGCGCGTGATGCACTGAAGGCTCCCCGAGTTGCTTGGTGCAGGTCTCAACTTCCCCGGATCATAGCTTCGTTCATATGCCGATGCATGAGCAGATGCACGTGCACGAGGCGTGGCGTAGTCGCTACGCGACTCAGCGTGCGACGACGCGTCCGCATAAGGCGAAGCCCCCGCGATCTTCCCATCCGGGTGGACGGGAGCGCGGGGGCGGTGGTTCCCGCCGGCGGCCTCAGAGGGCGGGAAGGTCGGAGAGGAGCCGGTCCTCGCGGTCGAGGAGGCGGACGGCCATGGGCGACCGGTCGGGGGTCACGGCGTACCAGACCCCCCAGCCGGGGCGGCCCGCCAGTTCGAGGAGGGCGGCGGTCGTGGTCCGGCCCTTCGCGTCCACGAGGTCGACCCGGCCCGCGTCCCGGGTCCCGTAGTAGAGACCGGAGCGGAAGGTGCCCTCGCCCTGGAAGCTGACGCCGGGGACGCTCAGGTCGATGTTGCCGTCGTCGACGGGCCGGAACTGCCGCGTGCCGTCCTCCCCGCCCTCCCAGTACTTGCCCCGGCCCGTGAGCCACACCGTCCACCCGGGCGCCGCCGCCACCCGCTCCTCCGCCGCCACGGTCCGCACCGGGGTCGGGATCCGCGGGGCGGTGGCGGAGGTCAGGGGGGTGGTGGGGGTCCGGGAGGTGGCGGAGGTACGGGGGGTGGTGGGGGGCGTGACCGGGGATGCGGTGACGGAGGCGGAGGCGGAGGCGGAGGCGGAGGCGGTCGCGAACGGCGGGGCGGCCAGGCCCGCGGCGGGGTGCGGGTCGCCGGCCAGGGCCGTACCCGCCGCGACGGCCGCCGAGACGCCGAGGACGGCGAGGACGGAGAGGGCGACGGTACGGCGCCGGCGGCGGACGCGGCCCGCCCGGACGACCGCCGCCACGGGCGCGGGCCCCGGGGTCACGTCGTGGGCGGCGCGGGCGAACTCGGCGCGGAGCAGGTCGTCCCACGCCTCGGCGGCGTCGGGACCGGCGTCGGGGGCGGGGGTCATGAGGGGGCTCCGTAGGGGGTGCGGAGGGACGGGCCGGACAGCGGCGGAGCGGCGGAGGCGAGCCGGGGGTGGGCCCGCAGGGCGGCGAGACCGCGCCGGGCATGGGTCTTCACGGTGCCGATCGAGCACCGGAGGACGTCCGCGATCTCCTGCTCGGTCAGATCGTCCCAGTACCGCAGGACCATCACCGTGCGTTGGCGGACGCTCAGATCGGCCAACGCCTCCAGGAGGACGGCTCGTTCCTCGACCTGCTCGGCGTGGCCCGCGTCCCGGTGCCGGGCCGACTCCGGCAGCACCGGCACGAGGAGGTGGGCGACCCTGCGGCGGCGCAGACGGCTGATGTTGTTGTTGACGAGGGCCCGGCGCACATAGAGGTCGACCTCCTCGCGCGGGACCCTGTGCCAGCGTCCGTACACCTTGGCCAGCGTCGTCTGCACCAGGTCCTCGGCCTCGTGGAAGTCGCCGGTGAGCAGCCGGGCCGTGCGGACGAGCCGGGGCCAGGCGGCGGAGGCGAAGGCGGCGAAGTCGGCGTCGGGCTCGGGAGCCGGTGGGTGGGTCACGGTGGCGGACCTCGCGTTCGGGAGGTGGTACGGCGGGGCCCGCCCCGTGCCGGGCCCCGCCGAGCGTGGTGGACGGCCCGTCAGTGGTCCAGGGCGGGCAGCTCGACGAGGAGCCGGCCCTTCCCGGAGTAGAAGGCGACGGAGACGTCGTGGCCGGTCGGCGCGGTGTGGGCGTACCAGACGCCCCAGCCGGGGCGGCCGGGCAGCTGGAGGAGCGTCGCGCGGGTGACGCGGCCCTCGGAGTCGGTCACCTCGACCCGTCCGGGGCGGACCGGGCCGCCGTGGACGCCCGAGTGGAAGGTGCCCTCGCCCTGGTGGCTGAGGGCGGGCCGGGTCAGGTCGAGGTTGCCATCGACGACGCTGCGGAACTGCTCGACTCCGTCCGGACCGGTCCAGTGCTTGCCCTGGCGGGTGAGCCAGATCGTGTGGCCTCCGCCCGCGTCGACGCGCTCCCCGGAACGGACGGTCCGCACGGCGGACGAGGGGGCGGCGGAGAGGACGGTGGAGGGGGCGGTGGAGGGAGTGGCGGAGGCGGTGGCGGAGACGGCTGTGGTCACGACGGCTGTGGTCACGACGGCCGGGGCGGGTGCGGAGAGGACGGCGGGGGCGGCCGGGGCCGGACCGGCGGGTGCGGCAGGTGCGGAGGAGGCGGCCGTGGCCGGACCGGCCGGGGCGGCGGGTGCGGCGGGGGCGGCGGCGGCCGGGGCGGCGAGGACGGCGGCGGCCACCGCCGCCGTGACGGCGGCGCCCGCGGCGAGCAGGTGCTTCTTCATGGGTACGCTCCTGGTTCCGTACGGTCTTCCACCCTTCTCAACTCCGCCCGCACCGACCCCGGATGACACCGCGGCGGAAGTTTTCCGAAACGGCGAGAGGCGCGCGGCCTCAGGCGTCGGCGAGCGCGGTCGAGAGCTCGTCCAGGGCGGCCAGGAGCAGCCGGGCCGCCTTCCGCAGCAGCGGATCGGTGACCTCCGTGTCCCAGGCCGCGACGGTCTCCCGCAGGTCGTCCCAGGCAGGGACCTTCCGCTCGCGCACCGCCTTCGCGCCCCGCTCGGTCGCCCGGCGCAGCGCCTCCGCGAGACCGGCGGCGGCCGGGAGGGGCGGGGCACCGCGCTCGGGGAGGTGGGCCTCCAGGAGCATCGCGGCCCGCCCGAACTCGGCGAGCGCGTGGCCCGCGCCCTCGGCCGCCGCGTGCGAGAGCCCCCGGTGCCGCACCGGCTCGTGTCCGGCCAGTCCCAGGGCGTCGTGCCAGGCCACGCGGGCGGCGCGGGTGGAGAGCAGCGCCTCGCGCACGTCGGGGCTGCCGGGGCCCGCGGGGTCGGCGTACCGGGCGGCGACGGAGGCCGCGTACCGTCCGGAGGTGGTGAGCCAGTCGGCGAGCCGGCCGCGCAGCCGGGGCGTCTCCCAGGCGGGGTAGAGGGCGTAGCCGAGCATCGCGAGAAGGCCGCCGAGGAGGGTGAGCAGGACCCGGTCCCGTACGGTCTGGCCCACCCCGGAGCCCTCCATGCCGAGGAGGAAGACGACGTACGCGGCGACGCAGACCTGGCTGACGGCGTACCCGGTGCGCATCAGCAGGTACATGCCGAAGGCGCAGAGGACGGCGAGACCCGCGGAGAGGTACGTCCCCGGGTGCGCGGTCCGCACGACGGCGGTCGCGAGCGCGACGCCGACGAGCGTGCCTCCGAAGCGGGCCACCGAGCGGGCGTACGTCTGTGAGAAGTCCGGGCGCATCACCATCACGGAGGTCATCGGCGCCCAGTACCCGTGCCCGAAGGGCAGGGCCAGACCGAGCAGATAGCCGGCGGCGGTGACCCCGGAGACCCGGAGCGCGTGCCGCAGGACGGCGGAGCCCGGCCGCGCCTCGGCCCGCATCTTCGCGAGGACGAGCGGCGCGAGGCGGAGGAGGGTGGGGCGGGTGCGGGGGGTGAGGGGGCCGGGGTCCGGGCCCCGCACCGGCTCCGCCCGCCGCCCGGCCCCCGATCCCGTCCCCGCGTCCGGGCCCGATCCCGTCCCCGCGTCCGGGCCTGGGCCCGCGCCCGCGTCGGCTTGGGCGGTCCCCGCGTCCGCGCCCCCGCCCGCTTGGACGGTCCCCGTCCCCCCGCCTTCCCGGGCGATCCTCTCGCCTCTGCCTTCCTGGCCGGTCTCCTCCGTACCTCCCTCCCGGCTCGCCTCCGCGCCCCCGTCCCGCGGACGCGTCTCCGTGCGGGGTTCCGCGGTCTCGACGACGTCGTCGAGGAGGGCGATGAGGCGGAGGGCGGCGCGGTGGGCGCGGTCGGTGAGGATCGTGCCGGTGTCCGGGGTCCGCAGCGCGGCGACGGCGGCCGGGGGCAGCCGGACCGGCTCGCCGTGCCGGATGGCGTGCGCGGCGGCGTCGAGGACCTCGCCCGCGGCGGCGAGCAGTTCACGGACCCGGTCGCGCTGCGGGCCCTCGGCGGGGACGCCGACGGCGGGATCCGCGAGCGAGGCGAGCACCGGCCGGATCCGCTCGGCGAGCCGTCGCGGTCCGTGCAGTTCGGCGGGCCGGCGCCGGGCCTGGCGCGGGGTGACGGCGGCGGCGCTGCGGGCCGTCATGAGCGGGACCGGGTCGAAGGGCGCGACCGGGTCGTGGCGCAGCCTGCGGGCGTAGTCCGCCTCCGCGGCGAGCGCGTCCGCGAGGGCGTCGCGCTGGGCGCCCCAGGGCCGTACCGGGATCAGCACGACCAGCGCGGCCTGGACGACCCCGCCCGCGAAGATCATGACGGCGTGCCCGGCGGCGGTCGCGACGGAGGTGGGGAGGGTGATGGTGACCAGCATGATCGCCACGTTGGAGGAGGCGATGATGCCGGCCGTGGGCCCGGCCGCCCAGGCGAGCCCGGAGAGGAAGGTCCACAGCACCAGGAGGGCGAGGAAGAGGACCAGATGGGAGCCGGTCAGATACCCCAGGAAGGTGGAGACCGCGAGGCTGCCGCCGGAGGCGAGGGCGAGGGTGGGCATGGGGCGCCAGGACCGCTGGAAGGTCGCGATGGCGGCCTGGAACGCGCCGAACGCGGACGAGGCGGCGACCGCGGGACCGAAGAAGGCCAGCGAGAAGCCGACGACGAGCGCGAGTCCGAGGGCACCCCGGGCGGCGATGACGGGAGCGAGCCGCCGCCGCTCGACGGTGAGTCCCGAGCGCGCGGTCTCCTTCAGCGCCCGGAGCCAGCTCATGGACCGAGCGTAGCGACGATCACCCCGTAACCCGACATTTCACCCCACGGTCCTGGCCTTGGGCGCGCCTGCCTGCCGCCGTGGGTCTGTCCGGCCCGGAGCGTGTCCGGCCCGGAGCGTGTCCGGCCCGGAGCGTGCCCGGCCCGTGGCCTGTCCAGCCCGGGGCCTGTCCAGCCCGGGGCCTGCCTAGTCCGGGGCCTGTCCAGCCCTGGGCCTGTCCAACCCTGGGCCTGTCTAGTCCGGGGCGCGGTGGTGCAGGCGGGCGCGGTCCGGGGTGAGGGTGGCGGTCTCGGCGGCGGTGGCGCCGTGGTTCCAGCCGTCCTCGTCCCACATCGCGCGGACCCGGGTGGCCCGCGTCTCCGGGAAGAGCTCGTCGGTGCGGGCGGTCACGGCGACCTCCCGTGAGGCGAGGACCGGGAGCAGGGTCGGGGCCTCGGCGGCCACCCGCCGGGAGGTCGCCTCCAGGCGGGCGCCGAGCCTGTTCGCGTACGCGAGCAGGAAGGACTGGCGGAAGGACTTGGTGCGCTTGCGACCTCCCCTGCGCTGCTCCGCCTCCGCGCGCGTCATCGCGGCCGTCCCCTGCACGAGGAGCGAGGTGTACAGCAGCTCGACCGGGTCGAGGTCCGCCTCGAAACCGACCACCGTCGAGAAGCCGTACGCCTCGTTCCAGACCGCCCGGCAGTGGTTCGCGGTCGCCACCGCGTCGAGCAGGATCGCCTTCGCCTGCTCGTACGGCGGCTCCACCCCGATCCGGAGGGCGCCCGGCGCCTGCGGCGACGGCGCCCCGGCCGCGAGCCCCGCCTCGTCGAGGCTGTGCCGGGCCATCAGCTCCTGCGCCTTCGCGGTCAGCGCCTCCGCCTCCTCCGGGTAGCCGGTGGCCTCCGCCTTGGCGAGCAGCGCGCGGATCCGGGTGAGCATCCGCGGCTCCCCGACCGCCGCCGGCGGCAGCGTCTCACCGGGTACGGGCCCCACCGCGTCGAGCCGGGGCAGCCGGACCAGCAGCCGGTACAGCTCCAGGACGGCCGTGGCGGACGAGAAGCGGTCGGCGGGGGGTCCGGCCGCCGCCCCGTCGTCCAGTCCGTCGATCTGCTCGCGCCAGCGCCGGGGCAGCGTCGCGTACCGCGCCGTCTCGCCCCGCACCAGGCCGCCGAGCAGCCTCAGGTGTTCCTCCGCCAGCTCGCGCCGGACCGTGCGCGCCAGGTCGGCGGGCTGCCAGCCGCGCTCCCACAGCGTCCGTACGAACTCCTCGCCGCGCCGCGCGAGACCGGCGTCGGCGGCCGGGTCGGCGGCGAGCAGGGAGGCCGCCGTGTCGAGGGAGCGGTCGTCGCGGTCGTGCAGCGACTCGCGCAGCGCCCGTTCGACGGTGGACTCCCGTGCCTCCTCCTGCATGACCGTGACCGTTCCCTTCCGTACCTCGCGCCGGCCTCCTCCCCGATGGTCTCAGCCCGGCGGGGGCGGGCCTGGTCCGCCCCCAGGACGACCGGGCGTCCCGGGGCAGGCCTGGTCCCCGTCCCCGTCCCGTCCCGGGGGCGCCCGGTAGGGGTAGGCCTGGTCCGCGTCCCCGGGGCGCCCGTCGGGGACGGGCCTGGCCACACGCGGGACACTCGGCGGGGACGGGCCTGGCCACACAGGGGACGTCCGGCAGAAGTAGGCCTGGCCCTACCTCCGGGACGCCCGGCAGAGGTAGGCCTGGCCCTACCCCCGGGACGCCCGGCAGACGGCGTGACCCGGCCCCGGCGAAACGGTTCGCTGGAGCCATGACCAGCACCCTTCCTTCCTCCGTCCCCGCCGTACGGCTCCGGGGGCTCGTCCGGCGGCACGGGGACGTCCGGGCCCTCGACGGCGTGGACCTCGACGTCGCCGCCGGGACCTTCACGGCCGTCATGGGGCCGTCCGGTTCCGGCAAGTCGACCCTGCTGCGCTGCGCCGCCGGGCTCGACCGCCCGGACGCGGGCCGCGTCGAGGTCGCGGGCACGGCCCTGGAAGGGCTGAGCGAGCGGCGGCTCACGCTGCTGCGGCGGGACCGGATCGGTTTCGTCTTCCAGTCCTTCAACCTGCTGCCGACACTGACGGCCGCGCAGAACGTGGCCCTCCCGCTCCGGCTCGCGGGCCGCCGTCCCGCGAGCGGCGAGGTCCGGTCGGCGCTCGCCCGGGTCGGGCTCGCCGGGCGTGAGCGGCACCGGCCCGCCGAACTCTCCGGCGGCCAGTGCCAGCGGGTCGCCCTCGCCCGGGCGCTGATCGCCCGCCCCGCCGTCCTCTTCGGCGACGAGCCGACCGGCGCGCTCGACTCCACCACCGGCGCGGAGGTGATGGACCTGCTCCGCGCACTCGTCGACGAGGAGGCCCGGACGCTCGTCATGGTGACCCACGACCCGCTCGCCGCGGCCCGCGCGGACCGCGTCGTCTTCCTGGTCGACGGACGTCTGGCGGGCGAACTCACCGCCCCCACCGTGGACGAGGTGGCGACCCGGCTGGCCGGGCTCCGCACGGGCGGCGGCCCGGCGGCCCCACCGCTCCGCTCGGGCGACCCGACGGGCCCACCGGAGGAACGGCCTGCGGAGGAACAACCCGCGGAGCAGCGGCGCGCAGGAGAGCCGTACGCGGAAGACCCGTACGCTCAAGACCCGTACGGGGAGGACCCGTACGAGGAGGACTCGTACGCGGAGGCCCCGTACGCGGGGACGAGGTCCGGCGGCTCAGGCGCGCGGTCCAGCGGCGCCCCGTCCAGCGGCGCACGGTCGGGCGGCACACGGTCCAGCGGCGCCCCGTCCAGCGGCGCGCGGTCCAGCGGCGGCCGCCCCGGCGGGCGGGACGGGGGTGCGGCGTGCTGAGCGTCGTCGTGAGCGGGCTGCGGGGGCGATGGGCGTCGTTCCTGGGCGGGTTCCTCGCGCTCGTGCTGGGCGTGGGCATGCTGGCGGCCACCGGGCTGGGGCTCGCCGCCGCGCTCGACCCGCCGGACCGCGCGCCCGAGCGCTTCGCGTCCTCGCCCGTCGTCGTCCTCGGCCAGGACCGGCTCACCGTGGAGGTCCGGCGCGGGCCCGGTACCGCGCTCGTCTCCCGGCCGCTCGACCGTCCACAGCCTGTGGACACCGCCCTGCTGCGCGACCTCCGCGCCCGGTGGCCCCTGACGGAGAACCCGGCGGGCGTCCGGCGCCCCGACGCCGTCGGGCTCGACGCCCCCGCCGACCTCGTCCGGGCCCTCGTCGGCGACCGGGCGCAGGTGCTCACCGGCACCGAGCGCCGCCGCGCCGACCCGGACCACGCACGCGACGGCCACGAACTCACCGGCCTCAACGCCCTCCTCGGCACCGCCGGCGGCGTCGCGGCCTTCGTCTCCGTCTTCGTCGTCGCCTCCGTCTTCGCCTTCTCCGTGGCCCTGCGCCGCCGCGAGTTCGGGCTGCTCCGCACCGCCGGGGCCACCCCCGGCCAGGTCCGCCGGCTGCTGCTCGCCGAGGCGACCGTGCTGGGCGTGACCGCGTCCGCGGCGGGCTGCGCGCTCGGCGGCCTGGCCGCGCCGCCGATGGCCCGGGCGCTGACCGGCCGGGGCCTGGCGCCGGAGTGGTTCGCCGACGCCGTCGGGGGGAGCGCCGGATGGCCGTACCACCTGGCCTTCTGGACGGGCCTCGGCGTCGCCCTGGCGGGCGCGGCCGCCGCCGCCCACCGCGCCGGGCGGACCGGTCCGGTGGACGCGCTGCGCGAGGCCGACGTCGACCGGGACGTGCTGCCGCCGGGCAGGGCGCTGCTCGGCGCCGGACTGCTGGCGGCCGGGCTCGGACTGCTGGTCTGGACGTACGCCACCGAGCCGGAGGCGCTGCTCAAGCGGAAGACGTACACGACCCTGCCGATGCTCCTGACCGGCGGCGCGGCCCTGCTCGCGCCGCTGCTCGTGCGGCCGGTGGCCCGGCTGCTCCCGGTCCCCGGGAGCGGGGCCGTCGGGCTCCTGGTCCGGGAGAACGGCGCCGCCGCGGTGCGCCGTACCGCCGCCGTCGCCGCGCCGGTCCTGGTGACCGTGGCACTGGCGGGGACGCTCTTCGGCGCCTCGGAGAGCGTGGCGCGCGCCAAGGAGTCGGAGGCGCGGGAGCGGACGGCGGCGGCCTACGTGGTCGAGGGACCGGCGGCGGCCCGGCTCCCTTCCCGTACGGATCGCGGCGCGGTCGTCGCCGCCTCCGGGCCGACCTCGCTCTTCGTCCGGGACGGGGCCGAGGCGGTGGTGAAGTACGGGGCCAGGGCCGTCGCCGACCCGGCGGCCTTCGCGGCGCTCTCCCGGCTCCCCGTGGTCGCCGGGGACCTGCGGGACCTCGACGACCGGTCGATCGTCGTGAACGAGGAGTTCGAGCGGCGGCGGATCGGCGAGGAGGTGGAGGTGTGGCGGGCCGACGGCAGCGGTCCGGTACGGCTCCGGGTCGCGGCCGTCCTGGCGCGCGGGACCGGCGACAACGGGCCGTACGTCACCCGCGCCCAGGCACCCGGCGCCGTGCTCGACCGCCTGGAGTCCGACCGGCCGCTGCCGGCGGCGGGCGACACCTCCGCCGCCCCGGCGGCCGTGAACCAGGCCGCGGCGACGGGCCTGCGGCTGCTCCTCGTCCTCGTGCTCCTCTACACGGTGATCGCCCTGGCGAGCACGCTGCTCATGGCCACGTCGGTACGCGGCGGGGAACTGGCCTCGCTCCGGCTGGCCGGCGCCACCCGCGCCCAGGCCCTGCGGGCGGTGACCGGCGAGGCGGTCCTCGCGGTCGCCATCGGCACGGCCCTCGGGCTCGGCGTGACGGCCGCGGTCCTCGGCGCGCTCGGCGCGGGACTCGCGGCGCTCTCCGCCCCGGTCGTCCTGGCGGTCCCGTGGGCCCCCATGGGCGCGGCGGCGGGAGTCTGCGCGGTGGTCGCCGTCGCCGCGTCGGCCCTTCCCGCGTGGCGGCTCTCCCGCTGACCGGCGATGGTGGGACAGGGCGGTGGCCGGGGTCGGAGCCGGGCCACCGCCCCTCCCCGCGGCCCGGCCCCGCCGGCCACACGGCACGCGGCCTCCCAGCCACCGGCTCAGGCGCACACACCGCACCGCGCCGCCGCTCGCCGCCCGGGACAGGCGCACACACCGCACCGCCGCCCACCACCGGGCGCACGTGCCCGGCGCGGCCCAGCACCGAGGTCCGGCGCACATGCGGGGGCGGGGCGGCCCGGCTCCGAGGTCCGGCACACGTGCGGAGGCGTGGCCCGGCTCCGGGAGTCCGGGATGTCGTGATCCGCCGCTGTCAGTGCCGGATGCCAGACTCGCACCCATGAGCGAGAGGTGGGCGCTGGCCCCGGAGCCGGAGGGGGAGGGCGCGGTCCTCGTCCCCCTCGGGCCGGACGGCGCGCCCGTCGGCGAGGTGCGCCGCGAGCCCGACCTGGCCGCGGCGGTCCGGGCCCGGCCGGAGGTGGCGCGCTGGGTGTGGCGGTCGACCGCCGAGGTGTACCCGCGGCTGCTCGCCGCCGGCGTCCGCGTCGAGCGGTGCTACGACGTCGAGGACGCCGAGCAGTTGCTCCTCGGCCACGAGGGCCGGCTCGGCGAGCCCCGTTCGGCCGCCGCCGCGTGGGCCCGGCTGCGGAACGGCCCGGTGCCCCCCGACCCGCCGCAGCGGACCGCGGAGCCCGGTTCGCAGGACTCCCTCTTCGAGCCGAGACCCGTCGTCTCCGTCCCCTTCGAGGGGCTGCTCGCGGTCTACGCCGAGCAGCAGCGCCGGCACGACCGGGCCGAGCACCCGGGCCGGATGCGACTGCTGACGGCCGCCGAGTCGGCCGGGATGCTGGTGGCCGCCGAGATGCACCGGGCCGGGCTGCCCTGGCGGGCCGACGTGCACCGGGAGCTGCTGCACGAGCTGCTGGGCGAGCGGTACGCGGGCGGGGGCGAGCCGCGCCGCTTGGCGGAGCTCGCGGACGAGGTGTCGGCCGCCTTCGGCCGCCGGGTCAGACCCGATCTGCCCGCCGACGTGGTGAAGGCGTTCGCCCGGGCCGGCGTCCGGCTGCGGTCCACCCGCCGCTGGGAGCTGGAGGAGGTCGACCATCCGGCGGTGGAGCCGCTCATCGCCTACAAGAAGCTGTACCGCATCTGGACCGCGCACGGCTGGTCCTGGCTGGCGGACTGGGTGCGTGACGGCCGCTTCCGGCCGGAGTACCTGCCGGGCGGCACGGTCAGCGGCCGGTGGACGACGAACGGCGGCGGGGCGCTCCAGATCCCGAAGGTGATCCGGCGCGCGGTCGTCGCCGACGACGGCTGGCGGCTCGTGGTGGCGGACGCCGACCAGATGGAGCCCCGGGTGCTCGCCGCGATCTCCCGCGACCCGGGCCTGATGGAGGTCGCCGGGCACCCCGACGACCTCTACACCCGCCTGTCCGACCGGGCGTTCTCCGGCGACCGCGACCACGCGAAGATCGCCCTGCTGGGCGCGATCTACGGCCAGACCAGCGGCGACGGCCTCAAGAACCTGGCGGCGCTGCGCCGCCGCTTCCCCCGCGCGGTCGCCTATGTCGACGAGGCGGCGAAGGCCGGCGAGGAGGGCCGGCTCGTCCGCACCTGGCTCGGCCGGACCAGCCCGAAGGCGGTCGGCGCGGGCGACGACGGCGAGGCCGGCCTCCCCCAGGAAGCCGCCGAGCAGGCCGCCGCGGAGGAGGGCTTCACCCCCGGCTACGCCTCGAACAACGCCCGGGCGCGCGGCCGTTTCACCCGTAACTTCGTCGTCCAGGGCAGTGCCGCCGACTGGGCGCTGCTGATGCTGGCGGCGCTGCGCCGCACCCTGTCGGCGGCCGGGATGCGGGCCGAGCTGGTGTTCTTCCAGCACGACGAGGTGATCGTGCACTGTCCCGCGGAGGAGGCCGAGGCGGTGACGGCGGCGATCCGGGCGGCCGGGGACGAGGCGGGCCGCATCGCCTTCGGCGCCACTCCGGTCCGCTTCCCCTTCACGACGGCGACGGTGGAGCGGTACGCGGACGCCAAGTAGCCCCCGCGTACCGCTGCCCGGCCTTCCGCTGCCCGCCTACGCGGCGGGGAGCTTCGCCCACTTCGGGTCGAGGGCGATCGCCTTCAGCTGCTCCATGGTGAGCGCCGGCTCCGCGCGGGTGGCGGGCTCGTGCTGGGCGCCGGTGTTGAAGGCGGAGACGACGACCCGGAAGCCCTTCTTCGTCATGGTGTCGGCGGACCACCACACGACACCCGCGCCGCCCTTCTCGCCGGGCTGCCGGCTGAGCTTCAGCTTGCCGCCGCCGGGGAGGGTGGTGACCTCGCCGGAGCCGTACAGCTCGTGGGCGACATCGCCCATGCCGTACTGGACGTTGACCTGGACGAGGGTCCTGCCCTTGCCGTCGTCGACGACGGCGTGGCCGAACCCGCTGTCCCCGCCCGTCTCGACGATCTGAAGGCCCTTCGGCAGCAGGGCGCGCAGGGTGTCGGGGACGCCGGTGCCGGTCACCTGCGGCGGGGCCTTGTGCTGCTTGCCGGGGTCGACGGCCTGGACGGCCGGCTTCGGGATGAGCCGGAGCAACGGCCGCCACTCGTCGGCCGTGACCAGTGACTTGAGCTGCGCCGGGGTGAAGGGCGGATTGTCGCGGGTCACCGCCGAGCCCTTCTCCTCGCGCGCGTTGTACTCGCTCGCGTCGATGAGGAAGCCGTCCTCGGTGAGCAGGGTGGCCCGCCAGTTCTTGGTCTCCTCGCGCTTGTCCGGGTACTCGTACCCCTGGAAGACCATCAGCCGGGAGCCGTCCGGCAGCCGCTCCTCGACGCAGTCGTCGTGGGGGGTGAACGCCTTCGAGGGGCAGGTGACCATGTCCACGCCCGACTCTGCGGTGGCGCCGACGCGGCTGAGGTGGATGCCGAACCCGCCTTCGCCCAGCCCGTCGTCGAAGACGCCGGTGACGCCCTGGCCGGTGCCGTCCTCCTTGACGAAACTCCACTGGCCGGCGGGAGTGTTGGCCTTCACCGTGGCGATGATGTCGGCGAGCGGGATGGGCGCCTCGGGGGGCAGTTCGTGCTTGCCCGGGGCGGGCGTCGCCCGCCCGGTCGCGCCCCTGTCGCCCGTGCGCTCGGGCGCTCCGGCGACGGAGGCCTTGTCGGCGGGGCCGGCGGGGGTGACGACGGAGCCGGCGTACACGCCGCCGACGCCGATGGCGGCGAGCGCGAGGGCGCCGCCGGTGACGGCGAGGCGGCGGCGGAGCAGCCGTCGGCGGCCCCGGGCGAGCCCGCCGGAGACCAGCTCGGGCCGTCCGTCGAGGGCGAAGCTCTCGCCGGTGGAGCGCAGGACCGAGCCGAGTTCGTCGGCGAACCGGCCGTCGGGGTCGTGGTCGTGCTGGTCGTGGTCGGGCATGGCGAGATCACCGTCTCTGCTTCGGGGGGTACGCGCCCGCGAGGGGCGCGTCTGCGGATGGGGGGGGTGGCCGCTCTGCGGCCGGAAGGACGTACGCGTGGTGCGGCCGGTCGCTCGGCGGGGGGCTCGTCGGGGGTTCGACGAGGCCGCTCGGCAAGGGCTTTGGAGTCGACTCTCCGCGGTCGGCCCCGCGGTCGCCGGCTCGGCGAAGGATCTGCGAAGGCTCGTGCCGGGCTCAGCGGGGCTCGTGCGGAGGATCTACGGGGGGCTCGTTAGGGGGCTCGTGCGAAGGATCTGCGGAGGCTCGTGCGGGGCCTCAGCGGGTGGCGAACTCGGCGATGCTGCCGCCGAGTCGTTGTCGGAGCTTGCCGAGCGCGCGCGTGCAGCGGGTGCGGACGGCGGCGGAGCTGGTGTGCAGGGCGTCGGCGGTCTCCTCGACGCTGCGGTCCTCCCAGTAGCGCAGCACCACGACCGCCCGGTCCTTCGGGGGCAGCGCGGCGAGCGCGTCGAGGAGGGCGATCCGCAGCAGCGGGTCGGCACCGTCGTCCGGTGTGTGGTCGGGCAGTTCGCCCAGCGGGCGTTCGGTCGCGGAGCGGCGCCGCTGATGGCTGAGGAACGTGCGGACGAGGACGGTCTGGGCGTACGCGGCGGGGTTGCCGATCCGGGACGTGCGGCCCCAGAGGGCGTACATCTTGCCCAGCGTCTCCTGCGTGAGGTCCTCGGCGAGGTGGACGTCCCCGCTGGTCAGCAGGCACGCCGAGCGGAACAGCTGCCCCGTGCGCGCCGATGCGAACTCCAGGAACTCGTTCGCGCGGGACGCTCTCATGCCCCTCCTCTCCCTGGCGGTCGCGAGAGGTCACGGGTGGTCGCCCTGTGCGACCGCCCCCCTCGCTGTCGTGCCGTACACCCCTTCGACGCGGCGGAGCCGGGGAAATGTTTCATCGAACCCGCCCGCCGAGGCATCCAAAGAAGCGGAATCGGGTAATCCTGTTGATATGAACACTCTCAGCGCAGAGACCCTGGCCGCTGGAGTCTGGCAGTCAGGTCTCGGACAAGTGCTCGGCGGCATCATCCTCGTCGCCGTCCTCATCACGGCCTTCTGGTTCGGCTACCGGGTAC
This sequence comes from Streptomyces sp. NPDC014861, assembly GCF_043081625.1. Lineage (NCBI taxonomy): Bacteria > Bacillati > Actinomycetota > Actinomycetes > Kitasatosporales > Streptomycetaceae > Streptomyces > Streptomyces sp. NPDC014861. Next base: position 2,209 of record NZ_JBIBWV010000029.1, on the reverse strand, counting down.
GCACCCGCGAGTCCCGTCCACCGCAGCCCGAGGAACAGCCGCACCGGCCGGACACCGGCGCGCTCCCCGGCGAGACGACGGAGTACCGCCGGCCCAACGAGATGCCCCAGACCGACGGCGAGCACCGGCTCATGCCGTACCAGCTCAAGGGCGGCGGGACCGCCGACACGGAGCCGCAGAGCGAGGAGAAGCGCAAGTGGGGCGGCATCTCCAGCGGAGGCTTCGGCAGCGGAGGCACCGGACACGGCGACTGACGTGCACACCACCCCGCCGAGCCGGCTGAGGGCGATGGCCCAGGGCCTGCTCGGCTCCGCCCCCGAGGCGGCGCGCGCGGTGCGGACCACCGAACGCGTCCTCGCCTCGTACGGCCCCGGCCCCCGCGCGCGCCGGGGCCCCGGACCCGTGCCCGACCCGGGGCCCGCGCCCGAGTCCGTCCTGGCCCGGGTCTGCCTCGGGCGGCTCCGGGCCAGGGAGGCCCGCCGCACCGAGCCGTGGGACCCCTGGTCGGACGCGCCCGACGCCCCCGTCCTGACCCCGGCGGAGCGGCTCGTCCTCGTCCTCCACGACCGCTTCGGCGTCCCGTACGAGGACCTCGCCCCGGCGCTGGAGCGCGCCCCGGCGGCGGTCCGCCAGATCGGCGTCCGCGCCCGGGCGCGCGCCCGGGGCGCCGAGGAGATGCCGGTGACCGACCCCGTCCGCCTCCGGGCCGCGGTCGACGCGGTCCTCGTCGCGGCCCGGGAGGGCGACACGGCGGCGCTGCGCGCCCTGCTCGACCCGGACGCCGTCCTGCGGGCCGACCCCGGCGCCGTACGCGGCGGGGTCAGGCCCGCCCACGGCGCCCCGGCGGTCGCCCGGGTCCTCGCGGCCCGCGCGTCGGTGGCCCGCCCCGTCCTGGTGGACGGGGCGCCCGCCCTGGTCGCCGCCCCGGACGCGGTCTACCGCTTCACGGCCCCGGCCGGGACGATCACCTCGGTCGACGTCCTGGCCGACCCGCCCCACCTCTCCCGCCTGGCCATCACGTCCTAGGCTCCCGGCGCCGGACTCCCGTCGGCCCGCCGACCGGCCCGTTCCGCGATGTGCCCGGGCACGGCGGCGGCGAGCTCCGCCGGCAGCGCCGGATCGGCGACGGGCGCCCCGAAGGTGGTCACCAGCGGCAGCACCCCCGCCCACAGTCCGAGCTCGGCGTCCTCGGAGTCCCCGTCGTCCGGCGGCCCGCCGCGCGTCTTGACCGACGCCTCGGCGAGGTCGAGCGCGAGGAGCGAGGTGGCGGCCAGTTCCTTGCGGCTGGGCTGCCGCACGTAGTCCCACTGCCCCGGGCTGCTCTGCTCGGTCAGCGCCCGCAGCCCCCTCAGCTTCTCCTCCGGGTCGGTCACCAGCTCGGGCACGCCGTAGACCATGGCGCACCGGTAGTTCACCCCGTGCTCGAACACCGACCGGGCGAGGACCAGCCCGTCCACGTGCGTGACCGTCACGCACACCGTGCTCCCCGGCGCCCGCACCAGACTCCGCGAGGCGACCGAGCCGTGCACGTACAGGCGGTCCCCCTCGACCCCGTACGCGGTCGGCACCACCATCGGCACGCCGTCCACGGTCACCCCGAGATGGCACAGCCACCCCGCCGCCAGCACGGCGTCCAGGTCCGCCCGCCGGTACGAGCCCTTCTCCCGCATCCGCCGCAACCGCGTCCGCTCGGTGACGGCCAGCTCGCTCTCGTCCACGCTTCCCCCTGCTCCAGACAACGGCCCCGGCCCGACCGGGACTTCGGCCGTGGCGATCTAACCACCCCGCCCGCGCCGGCTCGACCACGAGCTCGGAAGCTCCCGGAGCCGCGCGACCGCCCCCGGAACCACGAAACCCCAGGCCGGATGAGATCCGACCTGGGGTTCCAAGTGAGCCGCCTTCGGGATTCGAACCCGAGACCTACGCATTACGAGTGCGTTGCTCTGGCCAACTGAGCTAAGGCGGCGTGCTGCGCGACACCATGGTGGGTGCAGCAGCGTCGCCAAGTCTACACAGTTTCCGGGGGTGCTCCGACCAGGGGCGGAGCCGGTGGACCAGGGGTGGGCCAGGGGTGGGTCCTGGGGGCGTCCGGGGGCGTCCGGGGGGCGTCTGGGGGCTAGGCCGTGTTTTGAAAATCGGCTCGGCGCCTCGTCCCGCATCGCGATGATCTGGGTGTGGGGCGAGGGGATCTTTCTGACGAACAGTGGGC
>NZ_JBIBWV010000028.1:19606-99671 GCF_043081625.1 Streptomyces sp. NPDC014861 | reverse complement strand
CAGCCCGCTGGGCATCAGTGACCGACAACGGCGGAATCTTCGGACCCGGACGACTCATGCCCAACCAACGACAAATCTCCGACTCAGGTCACTAGGTCTCCCCTGCCGGGGCTTGCCGGGCTCACGCCGGCCGGGCCCCGGGTGGGCGGATCAGCTCCATGAGGCGGGCGTGGGTGTCGGGGTCGGCGGCGGCGACGAGGCCGCGCGCGGGGCCCTCCCCGACGGGGGTGCCGTCGATGCCGGTGACGACGCAGCCGGCGGCGCGGCAGAGGGCGATGCCGGCGGCGAAGTGGACGCTTCCGGTGAGGTCGCCGCCGTCGGTGACGTACGCGGCCCGCCTGCCGGCCGCGACCCAGGCGAGCGCGAGCGCCGTGGAGACCACGCGGGGGCGGAAGGCGGCGACGAAGCCGGGGTGGGCGAGGAGGTCGACGGCGCGGAAGCCGGGCGCGCCGGGGAAGGGCGGGTCCAGGTTGACGTCGACGAGGCCGGTGGCGGCGGTGGGGGCGAGGGGGCTGCCGTCGGGGCCCCACGCGCGCGTGCCGTCGGTGCGGAAGACCTCGCCGTCCTCGCCCCCGAAGGGGTCCGCCACGGCCGCCGCCCCGCCGCGCAGGGCCACGTTGACGGCGACGAGCTTGTTCCCGACGGCGTAGTTGAGGGTGCCGCAGAGCGGGTCCACCAGCCATTCGCGGTCCGCTGCCGTCGCGCCCTGCCGGCCGCCCTCCTCGCCGAGGACGGCGTCCTCGGGCCGGGCGGCGCGCAGCACGTCGAGGATGGCGCGCTCGGCCGCGAGGTCGGCGGTGGTGGCGAAGTCGCCCGCGCCTTTGTCGATGCGTTCGAGTTCCCGCCCGTGGAGATCGCGGACGACCTCGGCGCCGGCGCGGGCGGCCGCCGCGGCGACCTCGGTGTCGGAGGCCTTCTGGATGATCATGATGTGAGGGTATGCGGGGGCACCGGGGCGGGGGCCGTGTTCCGGGAACCCCGTCGGTCAGAGCGGGGTGGTCCCGTCGGGGACGAAGGGGGCGCCGTGCCCCGGGACGACGAGGTCCGCGGCGGCGAGCACCCGCAGCCGGGAGGCCCGCAGCAGGGCGCGGTCGGGGGCGACCGGGTCGTCGGCGGGTCCGGCCGCGTGCCACCACAGGTCGCCGGCGAAGGCGACGACGCCCTCGTCCGTGCCGGCGAGGAGGGTGATGTCCTCGGCGCTGTGCCCGGGGGTGCGGATCAGACGCAGGGACGGGGTCAGTTCATGGCCCTCGGCGTCCCGGTTCGTCCACCCGTCGCCGTCGTACTCGACGCCGTGGTCGTGGACCCGGGCCCGGCGGAAGAGGCCGGCGTTGAGGGTGTTGTCGGGGTGGTGGTGGCTGAGCACGACGTCCGTGATGTCGTCGGGGCCGAGGCCGAGCGCGGCGAGCGGGTCCAGGATGGCGCCGACGCCCGGCACCATGCCCGGGTCGAAGATCACGTGCCGGTCGCCGTCCGTGACGTACGAGACGGTGGCGGCGACGCCGGGGCCGGTGGAGCCCACGTAACCGGTGGTCAGGACGGTGAAGCGGGCGCTGCGGCCGCGCGGGGCGTCGTCCTCGGCGACCGGCGGGGCAGTGGTGAGGTCCTGCGTGGTGGCGGTCGGCGTGGTGAGGTCCGGAGTGGTGGTGGCCGCCGTGGTGGCCGTGGTGGTCGTGGTGGTGGCCGGCGTGGTGGTGTCCGGGGTCCGTGTCGTCATGCGTCGATCCTTCCGGCCCCGCGCGGTGGCGACGAGTGGCACGGATGCCACTGATCGCGGGATTCGGGCCACCTCTCCCCCAGGGGTGCGGGGACCCCGTGGCAGACTGCCCGCGTGCCCGCCTTCACGACCGTCGCCGCCTACGCGCCGCCCGGTGTCGGCGTGCTCGCCGTCGGGGTCGTCGCGGAGGTGTTCGGTCCGCACGGCGAGGGGGTGCCGGGCTTCGACCTCGCCCTCTGCTCCGACCGGCCGGGCCCGGTCCGCTCGGACTGCGGGGTGCCGCTCTCGGTCCCGCACGGGCTCGACCGGCTCGCCTCGGCGGATCTGGTGATCGCCCTGCCGGGGGCGGGTTTCCGCACCCCGCCCGGGCCGGAGGTGCTCGACGCCTTCCGGGCCGCCCACGCGCGGGGCGCGCTGGTCGCGGCGCACTGCGTGGGCGCGTTCACCCTCGCCGCCGCCGGGCTGCTCGACGGGCGCCGGGCGACGACGCACTGGCGGTTCGCGGACCTGCTCGCCCGCCGCCACCCGGAGGTCACCGTGGACGCCGGCGCCCTCTACGTGGACGAGGGGCCGATCGCGACCGGCGCGGGCGCGGCGGCGGGCTTCGACCTCTGCCTCCACCTGCTGCGCCGGGAGCACGGCGCGGCCCTCGCCAACGCGGTCGCCCGGGACATGGTGCTGCCCTCGCACCGTGACGGGGGCCAGGCGCAGTACCTGTCCGCGCCCGCTCCCGAGGACGGCCGGGACGCACACCTGGCCGAGGTCCTCGCCTGGGCGCGGGCGAACCTGCACGCGTCCCCGACCGTGACGGAACTGGCCCGCCGGGCCGTGATGAGCCGCCGCACCTTCGCCCGCCGCTTCACCGCGGCCACCGGCACCACCCCGCACGCCTGGCTGCGCGGCCTGCGGCTGAGCGGGGCGGAGGAGCTGCTGGAGACGACGGACCTGTCCGTCGAGGAGATCGCCCGCCGCGTCGGATACGGCAGCGCGGCCGTGCTCAGGGAGCAGTTCGTGCGCCGCCGGGGAGTGCCGCCGCGGACCTACCGGCGGACGTTCACGGCGTCGCCGTGACGGGGGGCGGGAAGAGGAGAAGGGAGCGGGGCGACCGGATTCGAACCGGCGTCCTCCGAGATGCCATCGCGGCGCATTACCTCTGTGCTACGACCCCGCTCCCAGGCCGCCGAGTCTAGGCAGGACCGTTTTTCCGGGTCAAACGCTTTGCGGAGCGGTGGTGATGAGGCTCCGTCAGGGTGGTCTCAGCCGGCGACGAGGACGGCGGAGAGGGCGAGCGCGCCGGGGAGTGCCTGGGCGTAGAGGATGCGGCGGTTGGCGGTGGCCGCGCCGTACAGCCCCGCGACGACCACGCAGGAGAGGAAGAAGACCCGCACCCGGAAACCCGTGGGGTCGTCGGCGACGAGGCCCCAGACGAGCCCGGCGGCGAGGAAGCCGTTGTAGAGGCCCTGGTTGGCGGCCAGGGCGGCGGTCTCGCGGGCGAGCCGGGCGTCGTAGCCGGAGAAGCGGCGGCCGGTCTCCTTCTCCCACAGGAACATCTCCATCACGAGGATGTAGAGGTGCAGGAGCGCGATGAGGGCGACGAGGATGTCGGCGGTCAGCGGCATGCGCCCATTGTGGGTGCGGGGCGGTCCTGGGCGGCGGTACGACGCGGGCGGGCGGTCCGGTGGCGGGGGCGGCGGGGGGACGAGGGCTGCGGGGGGACCGGGGCTGCGGGGGGCGAGGCGGCCGGGGCCGTACGACCGGCGGAGCGCTCGGCACCCCGCCGTACGACCCCCTCGGAGCGCGACGACTCCCGCCGTACGGCCGCCGGGACGCGGCACCCCCCGCCGGGCGGGCCGGCGGGGGGTGTCGGGTGTCGGGTCAGGTCGGCCCGTGGTGGCGGAGGGCGGTCAGCCCTTGCCGCTGAGGTCGATCGTCGCGGTGCGCTCGGCCTTGGTCCTGCCCCGGAGGGCGTCGCGCATGACGAAGGCGACGTCGTCGGCGGAGACCTCGTGCTTCGAGCCGTCGCCCTTGGTGATCATGACGCCCTCGAAGGTGCCTTCGAGGAGGCGGGCGATCGCCTTCTTGTCGTAGACCTCCACCAGGTGTCCGTCGACGGCCTTCATGGAGAGGATCTGCGGCAGCGAGCGGGCCGGGCCGAAGTCGATCTCCTTGCCGCCGGCCCGGATGGTGATCCGGCCGGACATGGCGGGCTGGGCGAACTCCTTCATGGCCCGGTCCAGTTCGGTCTTGGTGACCGTGGGCCTGCGGACGCTGACCGGAAGCTCGACCACGTTGGACCGGCCGGTCTCGACCTGGGCGCGGAAGGCGTCCTTCACGGAGATCATGGCGCGCTGGACGTCGATGCCCTGGCCGGGCTTGCCCTCGACGGCGGTGACCTTGTTCGGGGCGAAGAGGATCGTCGCCTCGGACGCCGACGAGGAGGAGCCCGCGAGGTCCTGGAGGGCGACGGCGAGCTTCTCGTCGTCGACCGGGAAGACCGGCTTGGCGACGCGCTCGCCGCCGAAGAGGGAGCCGATCACCGAGACGGGGTTGTAGTCGCTCCCCGCGGCGCCCCGGACGGTCTCCTGGCTGTCCAGGGCGAGGCCGGCCTTGTCGGGGGCGAGCTGGACCTTCCTGCCGCCGACCGTGAGCTGGAGCGGGGTCGCGGCGCGCTTGCCGAGGCTCGCCTCCAGCTTGTTGACGGCCTCGTCCTTCGTCCCGCCGCCGATGTCGACGCCGAGGACGGTGGTGCCCTTGGGGACGTCGGAGTGGTTGAGGAGGAGTCCGGCGCCGTAGGCGACGCCGGCGAGGCCGACGACCGCGGCGGCGAGGAGGACCAGCTTGGAGCGGCCCTTCTTCGCCGGTGCGGGCTTCGGTGCGGGCTTCGGCGCGGGCTTGGGGGCCGGTGCGGGCGCCTGGGCCCGCTCCTGGCGGGCGGGCCGGGGGCCGGGCGCCGGGCGCCCGTCGGGACCGGGACGACCGCCGGCCGGGGGCACCACGGGGATGCCGCTGGTCAGGGTGTCGCCGGAGACCTGGCCGCCGGGACCGCCCGGACCCGGCCGGCCGGCGCCCTGCGGGGGCGCGGGCTGCTGCGGGGTCAGGATCGCGGTGTCGTCGGACAGGCGCGGCGCGCCGCCGGCTCCCCGGGGACCGGGGCCAGCGGGGCCCGGACCGCCGGGACCGGGGCCACCGGCCATGGGACCGCCGGGGACCGGGCCACCGGCCATCGGGCCGCCGGGAACCGGGCCGCCCGCCATCGGGCCGCCCGCCGGAGCGCCGCCGGCGCCCGGGCGCCGGGGCATCGCGGGGCGCTGGGGCGCGCCGCCGCCGAGGTCGGCGATCCCGCTGGCCGGGCCCGTGGTCGGGCCGGTCGGCTGACCGTCGTAGCGGGGCGTGCCGGCCGCCGGGGTGCCGTCGTACAGCGGGGTCCCGCCGGCCGGGGTGCCCTCGTACGCGCGCGTGCCGCCCGCCGGGGTCCCGTCGTACAGCGGGGTCCCGGCGGCCGGGGTGCCGTCGGGGGACGCCGCGCCGGGGTGGGGGCCGTCGTAGAGGGGGATGCCGGCGGCGGGGGTGCCGTCGTAGCCGGGCAGGGTGCCGGTGTCGTACAGCGGGTTGCTGACGGGGCGGCTGGAGGGCGCGCTGCCGACCGTGGGGACGCCGGCGGTCGCGGAGCCCGCGAAGCCGGTGCCGGGGGTCTGCGGGCCGCCCAGGGCCTTCGGCCCGGACGCGGGTGCGGCGGGGCCCGTCGGCGCGGCGGGGGCGCCGGCGGGGGCCGGGCCCGCGTTCTTGCGGGGCGCGAACCAGTCGCTGGTCTCCTTGGCCTGCGGCGGCTCGGGCGCGGCCGGGGCGGGAGCCGGCTCCGGCTCGGGCTCCGGGGCCGGCGCGGGAGCGGGCCGCTCCGGCTCTGCCGCCGCCGGAACGGCGGCCGCGGCGGCCTCGTCGGCGGAGGCGCCGGTGACGGGCTTGCGGACCACGACGGGCGGGATCGGCCGCGACCCCGGAATGTTGATGCGGATCCGGGTGGTCAGGGTGGTCTCGGTCTTCGGCTCCTCGGGCGGTGCCGAGGGCGCGCCCGAGGTCTCCTCCGGCGCGTCCTGCGCCGGGTGGAGCGACGGATACTGCCGGGACCCGTACGGCTGGGTTCCCGACGGGTAGGCGGCCCCGCCGCGCCCCTGGGCGCCGGAGGACGAACTGTCGGTCTCTCGACCAGTTTCACGACTCAAAGCAGGATCTCCCGGTTGGCTCCGCCGCCCGCTCTTGCTGATGCTCGTACTGTCCCGGGCGGTTCGGCGGCGCGCACCACCATACTGTCCGGCGCCGCCGGTTATCCGCCCGGTGCGAAGTCCGTTCCCTCACACGTGGTCCCGCGCGGGGGTCCGCGGGGTGCTCTACGGGGTGGTCTGCGGCAGCCTGCTGACGGTGGCGCAGAGCACGGCGGCCCCCATCCCCCCGAAGAGGAAGAGCAGCTCGCCGATGCCGCCGCCGAAGAGCCCGTCGCCCTCGGGGCGGCCGAAGCTGAGCACGATGACGGCGAGGAGCCAGCCGCCGCCGGCGGCGGCGAGGCCGACCTGGTTGCCGGTGGCGCGCATGCCGCCGTAGAAGAGGGCGGCGGTGGCGAGCAGGGCGAGGAGCAGGCCGAGAGGGAACCAGGCGGCCTGGACCAGGGCCCCGGCGGCGCCGACGACGCCGCCGAGGACGAGAAGGCCCAGGTAGGCGGCGTACCGGGCGGCGGGAGCGGTCATCGGCCCGCCACCTCCCCGCCGTCGGCGGGGAGGCCCGCGAAGAGGTCGGTCTCGCGCGCTCCGGCGGGGGCGCCGGAGGTGCCGCGGACGAGCTCGTAGTGCTCGGTGGTGAAGAGCGGCTGGCCGAGGTCGTTGGAGAGGGCGAACCAGGGTCCGTCGACGGCGACCTGGGTGGCGTGGGCGGCCATGGCGGCGCTCTTGCGGGCCGCGTAGGAGTCGCCGGCGGCGAGGTCGCCGCCGTCGATCTCGGTGGTGATCCGGTCCTCGTCGACGACGCCGGGGACGTCGTCGAGGACGGCGTCCTTGGGGAAGGCGGAGCCCTCGGCGGCCAGGCGGGCGAAGCCGGCCTCGGCGACGGGGCGGAGCACCCGGTTCCAGTAGATCTTGGCGATCGTGTGGGCCGGGCCGAGGTCGGGGCGGTGGCCGGGGTCGGCGGCGAGGTCGGCGGCGCGCATCGCGACCCGGTGGGCCTGGATGTGGTCGGGGTGGCCGTAGCCGCCGTCGGGGTCGTAGGTGACGAGGACCTGGGGGCGGGTCTCGCGGATGACCTCGACCAGGCAGGTGGCGGCGGTGTCCACGTCGGTGTTCCAGAAGGCGTTCTCGCGCTCGTTCTGGGGGACGCCCATCATGCCGGAGTCGCGGAAGCGTCCCTCGCCGCCGAGGAAGCGGTGGTCGGTGACGCCGAGGGCGGCCATGGCGGCGGCGAGTTCGCCGACGCGGTGGGGGCCGAGGCGGTCCTCGCGGTCCGGGGCCAGGTGGGCCAGCTCGGGCGGGATGACCTCGCCCTCCTCGCCCAGGGTGCAGGTGACCAGGGTGACAAGGGCGCCTTCGGCCGCGTACCGGGCCATGGTGGCGCCGTTGTTGATCGACTCGTCGTCGGGGTGCGCGTGCACGAGGAGCAGACGACGGGTGGGGAGATCGGTCATGGCCCCACCCTACGAGGCGGGGCCGCGGGTGACCGCCCGGGTCAGAACTTGAGACCGGAGATCATGCTCGCCACGTTGGTGGTGAGGGTGGTGATGGAGTCGGAGAGGGAGGAGCTGGCCAGGTAGAAGCCCAGGAGCGCGCAGATCGCCGCGTGTCCGGCTTTGAGCCCGGATTTCCGGATCAGCAGGAAGACGACGATCGCCAGCAGCACCACCACGGAGATCGAGAGTGCCACGGCGGTTCACCTCCACCTTCGGTCGGATATGCGAGCACGGAGTCGAGCGGGACGCGTACGGACGGTGCCGGTGGTCGAGGCGTCGGGCATGTGCCCGGCGCTCGCCCACATGTGCATACCCACGGAGGGGCATCCACCAAGCGCTACGGATCATAACTATCCGTGCCCTCGCATCGATCGGCGTACGGGCGCACAGAGGGGGCGTACAACGCTACTTTCAGCCGTATGACCATGCATCAGCAGTCCTCGTCCGCCCCGTCCGTGGGGCTCTCCTTCCCGCGTCTGCACGCCCGGACCCAGAGGTTCGGTCTCGGGGTGCCGCGCGGGTTCTCGGTCTCCCCGGACGGGGAGCGGGTGGTCTTCGTCCGCTCCGGATCGGGGACCGACCGGACGCACGCGCTGTGGGTGCTCGACCTGCCGGCGGGGGGCGGGGAGCCGGTGGAGCGGGTCGTCGCGGAGCCGTCGGCGCTGCTCGCGGGCGTCGCCGAGGAGTTGTCCGCGCAGGAGCGGGCGCGCCGGGAGCGGAGCCGTGAGGGGTCGGCGGGGATCGTCGGGTACGCGGTGGACGCGACGGTGGAGCTGGCGGCGTTCGCCCTGTCCGGACGCCTGTTCACGGCCGAGCTGCGGGCCGGGACGGCGCGGGAGCTGCCGGTGCCGGGGCCGGTGATCGATCCGCGGCCGTCGCCGGACGGGCGCCGGGTGGCGTATGTGTCGGAGGGTGCGCTGCGGGTGGTCGGAGCGGATGGTTCCGGTGATGTGGAACTGGCCGTTCCGGAGGATGCGCACACCACGTACGGATTGGCCGAATTCATCGCCTCGGAGGAGATGGGCCGGGACCGCGGCTTCTGGTGGTCGCCCGCCTCCGACCGGCTCCTGGTGGCCCGGGCCGACGACCGGGCGGTGCGCCGCTGGTTCATCGCGGACCCGGCGCACCCGGAGCGCGAGCCGCAGCGGGTGGGCTACCCGGCGGCGGGGACGCCCAACGCGGAGGTGCGGCTCTTCCTGTACGGCCTCGACGGCGCGCGCACGGAGGTGGTGTGGGACCGGGAGCGGTTCCCCTACCTCGCGCGCGTGCACTGGTCCGCGGCGGGCGCGCCGCTGCTGCTGGTGCAGGCGCGGGACCAGCGGAGCGGGCGGGTCCTCGCGGTGGACACGGCGGCCGGCACGACGGCGACCGTGCGGGAGGAGGAGGATCCGGCCTGGCTGGAGCTGCTGTCGGGGGTGCCGTGCTGGGCGCCGGACGGGCGGCTCGTCCGGATCGAGGACCACGGGTGGGAAGCGCCTTCGCGGAGGGACGGCGGGCGGGCGGCGGGCGAGGGCGGGGTGCGGGCGCTGGCCCTCGGAGAGGAGCGGCTGACGGACGCCTCGCTGCACGTGCGGGCGGTGCTCGACGTGGGCGCGGACGACGTGCTGGTGTCGGCCTCGGCGGGCGCGGGCGCGGCGGAGCCGGAGACCGGCGAGGCGCATGTGTACCGGGTGTCGGAGCGGGGCGTGGAGCGGGTCTCGGAGGGCGTGGGCTGGCACGGGGCGGTGCGCCGCGGGGCGGTGACCGTGCTGGTGTCGGCGCGGCCGGACGTGCCGGGAGCGGTGGCGCGGGTGCTGCGCGACGGGCGGCCGGTGGCGGTGGTGGGCTCGTACGCGGCCGAACCGCCGCTGCGGGCCCGGCCGGTCCTCACCGAGGCGGGCGAGCGGCGGATCCCGTCCGCGGTGCTGCTGCCGTCCTGGTACGAGGAGGGGCACGGGCCGCTGCCGGTCCTGATGGATCCGTACGGCGGCCCGCACGGCCCTCGGGTGGTGGCCGCGCACAACGCGCACCTGACCTCGCAGTGGTTCGCCGAGCAGGGCTTCGCGGTGGTGGTGGCGGACGGCCGGGGCACCCCGGGGCGTTCGCCGGCCTGGGAGAAGGCGGTGCGGCGGGACTTCACGGTGACGCTGGAGGACCAGGTGGCCGCGGTGCGGGCGCTGGCGGAGCGGTTCCCGCTGGACCTGGGGCGGGTCGCGGTGCGGGGCTGGTCCTTCGGCGGCTATCTGGCGGCGCTCGCGGTGCTGCGCCGGCCCGACGTCTTCCACGCGGCGGTGGTGGGGGCGCCGGTGACCGACTGGCGGCTGTACGACACCCATTACACCGAGCGGTACCTGGGCACCCCGGAGGCGGATCCGGAGGTGTACGCGGCGCAGTCGCTGCTCACCGACGACGGTCTGTCGGCGCCGGAGGAGCCCGCCCGGCCGATGATGGTGGTGCACGGTCTGGCGGACGACAACGTGGTGGTGGCGCACGCGCTGCGGCTGTCGTCGGCGCTGCTGGCGGCGGGCCGGCCGCACGAGGTGCTGCCGCTGTCGGGGGTGACGCACATGACCCCGCAGGAGCGGGTGGCGGAGAACCTGCTGCTGCTCCAGGTCGACTTCCTGAAGCGGTCGCTGGGCGGTTTCCCGGCTCACCAGCCGGGCGGGCGCGGATAGGGCGGTGGCGGGATCGCCGCCGGGTTCCGGGGGCCGGGGGCCGCGTCGGGGACGCCGCGCCCGGCGAGGAGGGCGAGGACGGCGGCCCCGGCGAGCACGCCGTAGCCGGCGGTGGCGAGGCCGGGGACGTCGAGCTCCGGGGCCATGACGTGGTGGACGTCGGGGTGGAGGTGGCGGCGGGCGATCCGGGCGAGTTCGGCGAGGCCGCCGGCGAGGAGGACGCCGGCGGCGAGAAGGCCGGCGGGGCGGGTGTGCCGGGCGCCGGTGAAGGCGGAGACGGCGGCCGTCAGGTACAGCGCGACGAGGACGGCGGAGAGCCAGCCGGGCGGGACGCCGAGGGCGGCGTCGAGGACGGACCGGCCGCCGGTGAAGCGGTCGACGACGAACCGGGGTTCGGCCCGGCCCGCGAGGTGGACCTCCTGGGCGAGCAGCAGGAGGGCGGCGACGGCGAGCAGGAGGCCGGCGGCGACGGCGGGTCCCGGGCGGGGCCGGGTGGGGACGGTCTCGTCGGGGCCGCGGGGCGGCCGGCGGCCGGTGAGGGCGGTGACGAGGAGCCCGGCGGCGAGGGCGAGTTCGGCCAGGGCGGTGACGAGCGGGCCGGTGTTGTGGGTCCAGAGGCCGGGCAGGCGGACGGCGAGGGTGAGGGCGCCGGTGGCGGCGAGCGCGGCGGCGGCGTGCCGGGAGCGGAGCGCCGCGAGGGCGGTGACGGCCGAGGCGAGGCAGAGGACCGGGTCGAGCAGGGTGGTGGCCGACCGGACGCCGGAGGGCCGGAACCGGTCGCCGGCCCAGTACCGGAACAGGTCCTCGGGCGAGCCGAGGACGGCGAGGTCGCGCAGGATCCAGACGAAGGGGACGAGGGCGAGTACGGCGGCGAGCGCGGCCCCGGTGAGACGTGCCGGTCGAGTCACAGTCACGCGGCCGATACTCACGGTCGCGGGCGGCCGGGACAAGCGGTTCCGGCGGATGGCCGGTGCGGAGGTGACGGAGTACGGCCGGCGGGGCCCCGTGAGGAGCCCCGCCGGCCGACGGCACCCGCACGGCCGCGTGTCCGACAGGATCCAGTATTCGGATATCGGATCCAATTCCCGCTGGTTGCAGGGGCGTTACAGGGTCTTCGGACTCCCCGGCTCCTCCGGCGGACCCGGCTCCCCGGGCGGCCCCGACCCCTCCGAGGGCCCCGGCGCCTCCGGCCTCTCCCCCTCGTGCTCCTGCTCCTGTCCCTCCGCCGCCACGGCGGCCTCCGCCGGGGCGGGGCCCTCCTCCAGGGGCTCCACGTGGTCGAGCGAGTCCTCCGGCGGGACGACCGTCTTCTCCTCGGCGAAGTGGCAGGCGGAGTCGTGCTTGGCGGGAGTGTCCGTGAGGCGGAAGACGGCCGGGACGGCGAGCAGCGGCACCTCCAGCTCGCACCGCTCCCGCGCCTTCCAGCAGCGGGTGCGGAAGCGGCAGCCGGAGGGGATGCTCGCCGGGGAGGGGACGTCGCCGGTGAGGATGATCCGCTCGCGGTGGGCGCGGGCCTCCGGGTCGGGCACGGGCACGGCGGAGAGCAGGGCCTGGGTGTAGGGGTGGGTGGGGTGGTCGTAGATCTGGGCGTCGGTGCCGATCTCGACGATCCGGCCGAGGTACATGACACCGACCCGGTCCGAGATGTGCCGCACGATCGAGAGGTCGTGGGCGATGAACACGTAGCTGAGGGAGAACTCGGACTGGAGCCGGTCGAGCAGGTTGACGACCTGTGCCTGGACGGAGACGTCGAGGGCGGAGACCGGCTCGTCGGCGACGATGATCTCGGGCTGGAGCGCGAGGCCGCGGGCGATGCCGATGCGCTGGCGCTGACCGCCGGAGAACTGGTGCGGGTAGCGGTTGATGTACTCGGGGTTGAGGCCGACGACGTCGAGCAGGTCCTGGACCTTGCGGCGCCGGTCGCCCTTCGGCGCGACCTCGGGGTGGATCTCGTACGGCTCGCCGATGATGTCGCCGACCGTCATGCGCGGGTTGAGCGAGGTGTACGGGTCCTGGAAGACCATCTGGATGTTGCGGCGGACCGCCTTGAGGGCGCGCGCCGAGAGCTTGGTGAGGTCCTCGCCCTTGTACCTGATCGTGCCGGAGGTCGGCCGCTCCAGGTTGACCAGCATCTTCGCGACGGTGGACTTGCCGCAGCCGGACTCGCCGACGATGCCGAGGGTCTCGCCGGCGGCGAGGTCGAAGTCGACGCCGTCGACCGCCCTGACCGCGCCGACCTGCTTCTTGAAGAGGATGCCCTGGGTCAGCGGGTAGTGCTTGTGCAGGTCCCGGACCTCGAGAATCGCCTCAGCCATGGAGGCACTCCTTCCAGAAGTGGCAGGCGCTGGTGCGCGGGACGGGCGACTCGGTGACCTCGTACAGCGGGGGCACGTCGGTCCGGCAGACGTCCTGGGCCATCGGGCAGCGCGGGTTGAAGGCGCAGCCGGGCGGGATGGCGAGCAGGTTGGGCGGCAGGCCCTTGATCGCGTAGAGCTCCTGGCCCTTCTGGTCCAGGCGCGGGATCGAGTCGAGCAGGCCGCGGGTGTAGGGGTGGGCGGGTGCCTTGTAGATCTCGTGGACGGGGGCGTGCTCGACGATCCGGCCGGCGTACATGACGGCGATCTTGTCGGCGACGTCGGCGACCACCCCGAGGTCGTGGGTGATGAGGATGAGGCCCATGTTGAGCTCGCGCTGGAGCTCCGCGAGGAGGTCCATGACCTGGGCCTGGACGGTGACGTCGAGGGCGGTGGTCGGTTCGTCGGCGATGATCAGCTCGGGCTCCAGGGCGAGCGCCATGGCGATCATGATGCGCTGGCGCATGCCGCCGGAGAACTGGTGGGGGTACTGGCCGACGCGTTCCTTGGCGGCGGGGATGCGGACCCGGTCCATCAGCTCGACGGCCTTGGCGCGGGCGTCCTTCTTGCTCGCTCCCCGGTGGACGACGAACATCTCGCCGAGCTGCTCGCCGACGCTGATGACGGGGTTGAGGGAGGAGAGGGCGTCCTGGAAGATCATCGCCATCCTGGCGCCGCGGACCTTCCGCCGCTCCTCCTCCTTGAGCTTCAGGAGGTCCTGGCCCTGGAAGAGGATCTCGCCGCCGGTGATCTTCCCGGGCGGCATGTCGAGGATGCCCATGACGGCCTGGGCGGTGACGGACTTGCCCGAGCCGGACTCGCCGAGGACGGCGAGGGTCTCCCCCGCGTCGACCGAGTAGTTCACGCCGTTGACCGCCTTGGCCACCCCGTCCCGGGTGTGGAACTCCACGTGCAGGTCGCGCACTTCGAGCAGCATGGGTGTCCCTACCTCAGCTTCGGGTCGAGGGCGTCGCGGACGGCGTCGCCGAGCATGATGAAGGCGAGCACGGTGATCGCGAGCGCGCCGGAGGGCCAGAGCAGCATGTGCGGGGCGTTGCGGATGTACGGCGAGGCCGAGGAGATGTCGATGCCCCAGGAGACCGTGGGCGGCTTGAGGCCGACGCCGAGGAAGGAGAGCGTCGCCTCCAGGGAGATGTACGTGCCGAGGGCGATGGTGGCGACGACGATGACGGGCGCGACGGCGTTGGGTGTGATGTGCCGGAGCAGCATGCGGGAGTTGGAGGCGCCGAGCGCGCGGGCGGCCTGCACGTAGTCGTTCTGCTTGGCGGTGATCACCGAGCCGCGGGCGATGCGGGAGAGCTGCGGCCAGCCGAGCAGCACCATGAAGCCGATCACGGGCCAGACGGTGTTGTTGCTGACGACGGAGAGCAGGACGAGGCCGCCGAGGATGACCGGGATGGCGAAGAAGATGTCGGTGATCCGGGAGAGGATCCCGTCCCACATCCCGCCGTAGAAGCCGGCGAGGCCGCCGAGGACCGAGCCGAGGAGCGTGACGCCGAGGGTGGCGAGGACGCCGACCTGGATGGAGGCCCTGGCCCCGTAGACGGTCCGGGTGTAGACGTCGCAGCCCTGTCCGTTGAAGCCGAAGGGGTGGCCGGGCTGGGAGCCCTCCTGGGCCTTGGAGAGGTCGCAGTCGAGCGGGTCGCCCGAGGCGATCAGGGACGGCCAGATGGCGATGACCACCAGGAAGAGGATGATCAGTCCGGAGACGATGAAGACCGGGTTGCGCCGCAGGTCGTGCCAGGCGTCGGACCAGAGCGAGCGGGCCTTCTTGTCGGGTCCGCTGCCCTGCGGGCCGCCGGGCGTCTTCTCCAGGCTCTCGCCCTCGGCCATGGCGAGGTCGGTCGCTCCCCCGGCCCCGGTCGCGGCGATCGCGCGGCCCTCTTCCAACGGTTCGAGCGGCTCAGGCATAGCGAATCCTCGGGTCAAGGACGGCGTACAGGAGGTCCACCAACAGGTTGGCCAGCAGGAAGATCAGGACGAGGATCGTCACGAAGCCGACCACGGTCTGGGTGTTCTGCCGGACGATGCCCTGGTAGAGCTGGTAGCCGACGCCGTGGATGTTGAAGATCCGCTCGGTGACGATGGCGCCGCCCATGAGCGCGCCGACGTCGGCGCCGATGAAGGTCACCACCGGGATGAGGCTGTTGCGCAGCAGGTGGCGGCTGATCACCCGGCGGCGCGGGAGGCCCTTGGCGACGGCGGTGCGGACGTAGTCGGCGCGCTTGTTCTCGGCGATCGAGGTGCGGGTGAGCCGGGTGACGTACGCGAGCGAGACGGAGGCCAGGACGAGGCCGGGGACGATCAGTTCGTCGAAGGTGGCGGCGGGCGAGACGGCGGGGTCGATCCAGCCCCACTTGACGCCGAACAGCAGCTGCACGAGCAGGCCGGTGACGAAGGTGGGGACGGAGAGCACGACCAGGGTCAGCAGCAGGACGGTGGTGTCGACGGGCCGGCCGCGCTTGAGGCCGGTGAGCACACCGAGGCTGATGCCGATGACGATCTCGAAGAGGATGGCGACGATCGTCAGGCGGATGGTGACCGGGAAGGCGTTGGCCATCAGCTCGGTGACGGGCTGTCCGTTGAAGGCGGTGCCGAAGTCGCCGGTGAAGACGTTGCCCATGTAGGTCAGGTATTGCTGCCAGACGGGCTTGTCGAGGCCGAACTCCTGCCTCAGCCGGGCGGCGGTCGCCGGGTCGCAGGCGCGGTCGCCGCAGAGTCCGGCGATGGGATCGCCCATCACGTTCACCATCAGGAAGATCAACAGCGTGGCGCCGAAGAAGACCGGGATCATCTGCAGCAGCCGCCGGATCACGTATCGACCCATGCGAGGCTCCGGGGGTTGGCTCCGGGAAGGGGTGGGGGAAGGCGTACGGCCCGGCGCGGGAGGGGTCCGCGGGCCGGGCCGTACGGCGCCGAACTGCTACGGCCTGCGGCCCGTCACTTGACCGTGATCTGGTCGTAGACCGGGACGCTGAAGGGGTTGAGGGTGACGTTCTCGACCCGGTCGGAGTAGCCGGCGCTGCCGTTCTGGTACCAGAGCGGGATCGCGCCCATGTCGTCGCGGAGGACCTCCTCCGCCTGCTGGAAGAGTCCGACGGCCTTCGGGATGTCGGACTCGGCGTTGGCCTGGTCGACGAGCTTGTCGAACTCCTCGCTCGTGTACTTGCCGTCGTTGGACGAGGCGTTGGTGTAGTAGAGCGGCTGGAGGAAGTTCTGGATCAGGGGGTAGTCCATCTGCCAGCCGGCGCGGAAGGGGCCGGTGAGCTTCTGGGTGGTGACCTGGTTGCGGTAGTCGGCGAAGGTGCCGATGGGGTTGCCGACGCAGGCCGTGTTGTTGCCGAGGGCGCGGTTGATGGAGTTGCAGACGGCGTCCACCCACTCCTTGTGGGAGCCGGTGTCGGCGTTGTACGAGATCTTCATCGTGCCGCCCGGGATGCCGCCGCCCTCGGCGACCAGCTTCTTCGCCTCGGCGGCGTCGTACTTGCAGAAGTCGCCGCAGACGTCCTTGAAGCCGCCCTCCTCGCCGAGGACCGGGGAGGTCCAGTCGACGGCGGGCGTGCGGGTCTTCTGGAAGATCGTGTCGGTGATCTGCTGGCGGTCGATGGCCATCGACAGGCCCTGGCGGAGCTTCTCCTGGCCGGGCTTGTTCCACGCGTCGTCGTAGAACGGGAAGGAGAGGGTCTGGATGATGCCGGCCGGGGTGTTGATGTACCGGTCGCCGAGGTCGGCGGAGACGTTCTTGAGCTGGGCGGCCGGGATGTCGTCGACGAGGTCGAGGTTGCCGGCGATCAGGTCGGTGTACGCGGTGTTGTTGTCCGTGTAGACCTTGAGGGTGATGCCGCCGTTCTTGGCCTTGTCGTCACCGGGGTACTCGTCCCAGCGCTTGAGCTCCATCTGGGAGCCCTTGGCGTACGAGTCGATGGTGTACGGGCCGTTGCCGACGGGCTTGGACAGCCAGGCGTCGTGGTCGTCGAAGAATGCCTTCGGGAGCGGCGCGAAGGCGGCGTAGCCGAGGGTGTCGGGGAAGGTCGAGAACTTCTGGGTGAGCTTGATCGTGAAGGTCTGCGGGCCGGTGACCTTGAGGCCGCTCATGGTGTCGGCGGTGGCCTCGCCCTCGTCGGGGTGGACCTTGTCGTACCCCTCGATGTAGCCGAAGAAGTAGGCGTTCTTCTGGTTGTTCTTCAGGCTGGCGCCGTAGTTCCAGGCGTCCACGAAGGACTGGGCGGTGACCTTCTCCCCGTTGGAGAAGGTCCAGCCGTCCTTGACGGTGACGGTGAAGTTGGTCGAGTCGGTCGTCTCGATCGACTCGGCCAGCATGTCCTTGGCCTCGCCGGTCTTCGGGTCGTACTGCTTGAGACCGCGGAAGATCATCGACAGGACCTTGCCGCCCTGGACCTCGTTGGTGTTGGCCGGCTCCAGCGGGTTCTGCGGGTCTCCCCAGGAGGAGCTCACCACACCGTCGGCTCCTCCGCCGCCGCTGTCGTCACCGCCGCCGCAGGCGGTCGCCGCGAGGGCGACGGCGGTGGCCAGTGCGGCCCACTTGGCGTGCGTGGCTCCGCGCATGGAGTGCCTCCCGATTGTCCTAAGCGTGACTTAGGGCCCAATATCACCCGATATTGACGGCAGTGCACTTTCATGGCGTCCGAGCGGGTGCGCGAGCGGTCGCGCGGACGCGGCGGGGGTGGGACGGACGCGGTGGGGGTGCGGACGCGGCGGGGGTGCGGACGGACGCGGAAGGGCCCCTCGCACCCGGCGGGGGTGCGAGGGGCCCTGATCCTTCGGACCGTCACGGTCGGTCAGCCCGCGTGGATCACGTCCCGCTCCTCGGCGAAGTGGCACGCCGACTCGTGGGCCGCGGGGGTGTCCAGGCCGCGGAAGCGCTCCGGGATCGCCAGCAGCGGCTGCTCCGTGGCGCACTTCTCCTCGGCCTTCCAGCACCGGGTGCGGAAGCGGCAGCCCGACGGCGGGTTGGCCGGCGAGGGCACGTCGCCCGTGAGGATGATGCGGTCGCGGTGGGCACGGGCCTGCGGGTCCGGCACCGGCACGGCGGAGAGCAGCGCCTGGGTGTACGGGTGCGTCGGGTGGTCGTAGATCTCCGCGTCCGTACCGATCTCGGCCATCTTGCCGAGGTACATGACGCCGACGCGGTCCGAGATGTGCCGGACGATCGACAGGTCGTGCGCGATGAAGATGTAGGACAGGTTGAACTCGTCCTGGAGCTTCTCCATCAGGTTGATCACCTGCGCCTGGACGGAGACGTCCAGGGCCGAGACGGGCTCGTCGCAGATGATGATCTCCGGGTTGAGCGCGAGGCCGCGGGCGATGCCGATGCGCTGGCGCTGACCGCCGGAGAACTGGTGCGGGTACCGGTTGATGTACTCCGGGTTCAGACCGACGACGTCGAGCAGGTCCTGCACCTTGCGGCGCCGCTCGCCCTTCGGGGCCACCTCGGGGTGGATGTCGAAGGTCTCGCCGATGATGTCGCCGACCGTCATGCGCGGGTTCAGCGAGGTGTACGGGTCCTGGAACACCATCTGGATGTTGCGGCGGACGGCCTTCAGCGCGCGGCCGCTCAGCTTGGTGATGTCCTGGCCCTTGTAGAAGACCTCGCCCGCGGTGGCCCGCTCCAGGTTCATCAGGAGCTTGGCGACCGTGGACTTGCCGCAGCCGGACTCGCCCACGATGCCGAGGGTCTCGCCCTGGTAGAGGTCGAAGGAGACCCCGTCCACGGCCTTGACCGCGCCGACCTGCTTCTTGAAGAGGATGCCCTGCGTCAGCGGGAAGTGCTTCTGCAGGTTGCGCACCTGGAGGATCGGCTCCCCCCGCTGGACGGGAACGTCCAGCGCGGCGGCCACGGCCTCGTCGTTCTTGCTGAGCTCAGCCATGGATCGTCTCCTTCCAGAAGTGGCAGGCGCTCTTCCGGCCCGGGAGATCCGCGCCGTCCTGCTCGGTGACCGGCGCCAGGGCCGGGATCTCCGTACGGCAGAGGTCGGTGGCCTTGGGGCAGCGCGGGTTGAAGGCGCAGCCCGTCGGGACCTTGAGCAGGTTCGGCGGCAGACCCTTGATCGCGTAGAGCTCCTGGCCCTTCTGGTCCAGGCGCGGGATCGAGTCCAGCAGACCCCGGGTGTAGGGGTGCGCCGGACGGCCGTACAGCTCGTGCACGGGCGCCTGCTCGACGATCCGGCCGGCGTACATGACGGCGATCTTGTCCGCGACGTCGGCGACGACGCCGAGGTCGTGGGTGATCAGGATCAGACCCATGTTGTACTCGCGCTGGAGCTCCGCGAGGAGGTCCATGACCTGGGCCTGGACCGTCACGTCGAGGGCCGTGGTCGGCTCGTCGGCGATGATCAGGTCGGGCTCCAGGGCGAGCGCCATGGCGATCATGATGCGCTGGCGCATACCGCCGGAGAACATGTGCGGGTAGTCCCCGACCCGCGCCTTGGCGGCGGGGATCTTGACCTTGTCCATCAGCTCGATGGCCTTGAGCCTGGCGTCCTTCTTGGACAGGCCCTGGTGGACGCGGAACATCTCGCCGAGCTGGTAGCCGACGGAGAGGACCGGGTTCAGCGAGGAGAGCGCGTCCTGGAAGATCATCGCGATCTTCCGGCCGCGGATCTTGCGGCGCTCCTCGTCGGACATCTTCAGCATGTCCTCGCCGCGGAACAGGATCTCGCCCTGCGGGATCCTGCCGGGCGGCATGTCGAGGATGCCCATGATGGCCTGGGCGGTGACGGACTTGCCGGAGCCGGACTCGCCGAGGACGGCGAGGGTCTCGCCGGCGTCGACCGAGTAGTTGACGCCGTTGACCGCCTTGGCCACACCGTCACGGGTGTGGAACTCGACGTGCAGGTTCTTGACTTCGAGCAGCGGTCCGTTGTGGTGCGCGCTCTCGCGCGGCGCCGGGACGGTCGCGGTCTTGTTGATCGTGCTCACGATGTACGCCCTCCTCAGCGCAGCTTGGGGTCGAGGGCGTTGCGCACCGCATCGCCGAACATGAGGAACGAGAGCACCGTGATCGACACCATCACCGACGGGACGATCAGGACGAACGGCGCGTTGCGCAGCTGCTCACGTCCCGTGGAGACGTCGCCGCCCCACGACACCGTCGGCTCGGCCAGGCCCACGCCGAGGAACGACAGGGTGGCTTCGGCCGCGATGTAACCACCGAGGGCGATGGTGGCGACGACGATGATCGGCGCCAGGGCGTTCGGCAGGATGTGCTTCAGCAGGATGCGCGTGGTGGAGGCGCCGAGCGCCTTGGCCGCGACGACGTAGTCCGCCTGCTTGATGGTGATCACCGCGCCGCGGGCGACACGGGCGATCTGGGTCCAGCCGAGGAAGGCGAGGGCCAGGATCACGACCCAGACGGTGCGCTCCTCGAAGGTGGTGAGGACCACGAGCGCGCCGAGCAGGAAGGGGATGCCGAAGAAGATGTCGGTGATCCGGGACAGGATCGTGTCCGCCCAGCCGCCGAAGTAGCCGGCGAGCATGCCGACCAGGGTGCCGAGCAGGGTGACCAGGACCGTGACGCCGATGCCGACGGTGAGCGAGGCGCGGGCACCGTAGACGATGCGGGCGTAGATGGACCGGCCCTGACCGTCGTAGCCGAGCCAGTCGGGGGCGAAGAAGTTGCCCCAGTTCGGCTTCTGCAGGTAGTGGTTGGCCAGGTCCGCGTGGCGCGGGGAGGCGCTCGTGAAGAGTCCGGGCCAGAACGAGATCACCAGCAGCAGCAGGATCAGCGCGGCGGACACCAGGAACATCGGCTGGCGACGCAGGTCGTGCCAGGCGTCGGACCAGAGGGAGCGCGCCTTCGCGGGCGCGGGACCGGACTCCGGACCCGGTGCGACGGTCTCGCCGACGACAGGACCGGGAGCGGTCAGCGTCTTTCCGTCAGTCGTGTCAGGCATACCGAATCCTCGGGTCCAGGACCGCGTAGAGCAGGTCGACGAGCAGGCTGGTGAGGAGGTACACGAGGATGATCAGCGACGCGATGCCGACGACGGTCATGCCCTCACGGCGGAACAGCGCCTCGTAGATGGCGCCACCGACGCCCTTGACGTTGAAGATGCCCTCGGTCACGATCGCGCCGGTCATCAGGGTGCCGATGTCGGTGCCCAGGAAGGTGACGACGGGGATCATGGAGTTGCGCATGAGGTGGACGCCGACGATCCGGCGGCGCGGCAGGCCCTTGGCCACCGCGGTGCGCATGTAGTCGGCGCGCAGGTTCTCCGCCATCGACGTACGGGTCAGCCGGGCCACGTACGCGAGGGACAGCGAGCCGAGCACGATGGCCGGCAGCATCATGTCCGTGATCGCCGGGTCCTCCGGCACGGTGGCCGTGGTG
This sequence comes from Streptomyces sp. NPDC014861, assembly GCF_043081625.1. Lineage (NCBI taxonomy): Bacteria > Bacillati > Actinomycetota > Actinomycetes > Kitasatosporales > Streptomycetaceae > Streptomyces > Streptomyces sp. NPDC014861. The sequence continues at coordinate 78,868 of NZ_JBIBWV010000028.1, read as the reverse complement.
ATCTCGAACTGGAAGGCGAAGAGGTACTGCATCAGGAAGCCCAGCACGAAGGAGGGCATGGAGATCAGGACCAGCGTGAGGGTGAGCAGGCCGCGGTCCCGGATGCTGTTCGGGCGCAGACCGGCGACGACACCGAGACCGACGCCCACGAGCACCGTGAAGGTGAACGCGAAGATCGTCAGCTGGATCGTGACCGGGAAGGCGGCGGCGATGATGTCGGCGACGGGTCGGCCGCTGACGATCTCGGTGCCGAAGTCGCCCTGCAGCAGGTTGCCGAGGTAGCTCGCGTACTGGAGCAGCAACGGCTTGTCGAGGCCGAGGTCCGCCCGGATGCTGGCGAGTCTTTCGGGGTCGAACGACTGATCGCCCATGAGCGCTCTGACGGGGTCACCGGGCAGCGCGTACATCATGGAGAAGATCAAAAGGGTGGACCCGATGAAGACCGGGACCATCTGGAGCAGTCGTCGTACGACATAGCGCCCCATGGGTGCCTCCGTGAGGGGTTTACAGCAGCTGCGGGGGCCGCCCGATTCGAGAGGGGGCGGCCCCCGCAGCCTCCCGCCGTCGCCGGTTCAGGCTGTGGCGGGCGATGGCCGAGTAGAGGGGGTGAGCTGTGCGAACCCGATTACTTGGGGGTGACCGCGTTCAGGACGATCTCGCCGTGGAAGTCGACGGTCACGTTGGTGACGGCCTTTCCGTGGCCGGCGTTGGTGCGGTAGTACCAGAGCGGGATGGCCGGCATCTTCTGCGCCAGCTTCTTCTCCACCTCCTGGTACGCCTTCACCGAGTCCTCGATCGAGTTGGCGTTGTCACCCTTGGCCATCAGCTCGTCGATCTCCTTGTCGGAGAAGCGACCGCTGTTGGACTCGGCCTTGGAGTGGTAGAGCTCCTTCAGGAAGTTCACGTTGACCGGGTAGTCGGCGATCCAGCCACCGCGGTACATGCCCTTGACCTGGTTGGCGTCGCGGGCCTCGAGGTCGGTCGGGAAGTCCGGCTTCGGGTCGCCGACGCAGTCGACGCCGGTGGCGTTGCGGATCGACTCGCAGACCGCGGTCACCCACTCCTTGTGGCCGCCGTCGCTGTTGTACTGGATGGTGAACTTGTTGCCCGGGACGCCGCCGCCCTCGGTGATGAGCTGCTTGGCCTTGGCCGGGTTGAACTCGGTGATCTCACCGAGCTCCTGGAAGCCCTTGACCTGCGGCGGGGTGAAGCCCTTCGCCGGGGTACGGGTGTTGTTCAGGACGGTCTTGGTGATCGTGTCACGGTCGATCGCCATGGACAGACCCTGGACGACCTTGGGGTCGATGTCCTTGAAGGTCTTCGAGTACCAGGCCGGGACGAGCGACTGGACGCCGGCGAAGGACACCTCGAGCGCACCCTCGCCGAGGTCCTGCTTGTACTTCGGCAGGTCGGTCGGGCCGACGGTCTTGACGATGTCGAGGTTGCCGGACAGGAGGTCCTTGTAGGCCGCCTCGACCGTCGTGTAGCTCTTGAACTGGAGGCCCTTGTTCAGGGCACGGTTCGGGCCCTTGTAGTCGTCGAAGGCCTTCATCTGGATGAGCTTCTTGCGGTCCCACTTCTCGAACTGGTAGGGACCGTTGCCGACCGGCTTCAGGCCGAAGGCCTTCGGGTCGTCGTAGAAGACCTTGGGAAGCGGGGCGAACGTGGTGTAGCCCAGCTTGTAGTTGAAGTACGGGACCTTGGTCTTCAGCTCGATGGTGAAGGTGCTGTCATCGAGGACCTTGAGGCCCGACATGGCCTCGGCCTTCGGGTCGCCCTTCTCGGGGTTCAGGTCGTCGTAGCCCTTGATGTCCGAGAACCAGTAGGCGTTCTTCTGCTTGTTCTTGGCGTTGGCGTACCAGTTCCAGGCGTCGACGTACGACTTGGCCGTGACGGCCTCGCCGTTGTGGAACTTCCAGCCGTCCTTCAGCTTGACGGTCCACAGCTTCGAGTCCTTGGTCTCCACGGACTCGGCGTTGGTGAGGACGATCTCGCCCTTGTCGTCGAACGACAGCAGCTGCGTGAAGAGCGCACGAATCGCGTAGCCACCGTTGGACTCGTTCGTGTCGGCCGGGATGAGCGGGTTCTGCGGCTCGCCGACGTCGATGGAGACGTAGCCCTCGGGCTTGCCCGCGGCCTTGCTGTCCTTCTTGGTCCCGCCGTCGCTCCCGCCACAGGCGGTCGCAGCCAGGGCGACGATGATCGCGCCCGTTACCCACTTGGCGCTCTTGGCACCGCGCATGGGTTTCCTCCTCATGAGTCCACTTGTCACTACGAGAAGGGCACTTCGAGACCTGCCGACACCCCTGACGGCGCTGATCCCCCGGTACCCCGAGTGTGCTCGTGAGTCGGCACTCCCCACAGTGCGTGACCCATTGACCCGAGCTCAATGCAGCCAACTATTAAGTACGTCCGGGCCGTAAACCACACTTAAGTGGTCTCGTTTTGACAACATCACCAAGGCCCCGGATACCGAAATCCGGACAAACTGAGCACAGACAGACACCCCCGAAACGGACCGTTAACACACGTACCGGAGAGCGATGACCGGAATCCGGACACATGGTCGAGGCAATGCGTTTGACGAAAAGGGCCTGGCCACTCGCACATGATGCGAGTGGCCAGGCCCTTGGTGTGAGATGCGGCTCAGCCGTTTTTCAGCCGTCGCTCAGCCGCTTTCCGGCCTTCGCCGGCGGCGCGTCAGCTGTTCTTGGCGCGCGAGGCGGAGCGGCTGCGCTCCTTCTGGTCCAGGACGACCTTGCGGATGCGGACGGCCTCCGGGGTCACCTCGACGCACTCGTCGTCGCGGCAGAACTCCAGGGACTGCTCCAGGGAGAGCTTGCGCGGCGGGACGATCGCCTCGAACGAGTCGGCCGAGGAGGACCGCATGTTCGTGAGCTTCTTCTCCTTGGTGATGTTCACGTCCATGTCGTCGGAGCGGGAGTTCTCGCCGACGATCATGCCCTCGTACACCTCGGTGCCGGGGTCGGTGAACAGGACGCCGCGCTCCTGGAGGTTGGTCATCGCGAACGCGGTGACCGCGCCGGCGCGGTCGGCGACCAGGGAGCCGTTGTTACGGGTCTGGAGCTGGCCGAACCACGGCTCGTGGCCCTCGTGGATGGAGTGGGCGATGCCGGTGCCGCGGGTGTTGGTGAGGAACTCCGTACGGAAGCCGATGAGGCCGCGGGACGGGACGACGAACTCCATGCGGACCCAGCCGGAGCCGTGGTTCGACATGTTGTCCATCCGGCCCTTGCGGACGCCCATGAGCTGGGTGACGGCGCCCATGTGCTCCTCGGGCACGTCGACCGTGAGGCGCTCGACGGGCTCGTGGATCTTGCCGTCGACCTCCTTGGTGACGACCTGGGGCTTGCCGATGGTGAGCTCGAAGCCCTCGCGGCGCATCTGCTCGACCAGGATGGCGAGCGCGAGCTCACCGCGGCCCTGGACCTCCCAGGCGTCCGGGCGCTCGGTGTCGAGGACGCGGAGCGAGACGTTGCCGATGAGCTCGCGGTCGAGGCGGTCCTTCACCTGGCGGGCGGTGACCTTGCGGTCCTTGACCGCGGACTTGGCCTCCGCGCCCTTGCCGGTGCCGCCGCGGCCGACGAGCGGCGAGGTGTTGGTGCCGATGGTCATGGAGATGGCCGGCTGGTCGACCGTGATCAGCGGAAGCGCGATCGGGTTCTCCGGGTCGGCCAGGGTCTCGCCGATCATGATGTCGGGGATACCGGCGACGGCGCAGATGTCGCCGGGGCCGGCGACCTCGGCGGGCTTGCGGGTGAGCGCCTCGGTCATCATCAGCTCGGTGATGCGGACGTTGGAGACGGAGCCGTCCCGCTTGATCCACGCGACCGTCTGGCCCTTGCGCAGCTCGCCCTGCTCGACGCGGAGCAGCGCGATGCGGCCGAGGAAGTTGTCGGCGTCCAGGTTGGTGACGTGGGCCTGGAGCGGGGCCTCCTCGTCGTACACCGGGGCCGGGACGTGCTCCAGGATCGTGGAGAAGAACGGCTCCAGGTTCTCGGAGTCCTGCGGGACCGTGCCGTCCTCCGGCTTGGTCAGCGAGGCGATGCCGTCGCGGCCGCAGGCGTAGACGATCGGGAACTCGATCTGGTCCTCGTCGGCGTCCAGGTCGAGGAAGAGGTCGTAGGTCTCGTTGACGACCTCGTCGATCCGGGAGTCCGGGCGGTCCGTCTTGTTGATGCAGAGGATGACGGGCTTGCGCTGCTGGAGGGCCTTGCGCAGCACGAAGCGGGTCTGCGGGAGCGGGCCCTCGGAGGCGTCCACCAGGAGGACGACCGCGTCCACCATCGACAGACCGCGCTCGACCTCGCCGCCGAAGTCGGCGTGGCCGGGGGTGTCGATGATGTTGATCGTGATCGGGGCCCCGCCGTCCTTGGGGTGGTACTTCACCGCCGTGTTCTTGGCGAGGATCGTGATGCCCTTCTCACGTTCCAGGTCGTTCGAGTCCATCATGCGGTCGTCGAGCTGCTGGTGGGCGGCGAAGGCACCGGCCTGCTTGAGCATGGCGTCGACGATGGTCGTCTTGCCGTGGTCGACGTGGGCGACGATGGCGACGTTACGGATGTCGTGGCGCGTGGGCATGGGTGGCTTGCGCTTCTCTCGGATCGTGGGAATCGGCGTCAGTTCCTCTTACGCCCGCCGGGCGGACGCGCCACGGCTATGTCCTATGGTACGGGGCTGCCGTGCAGGGGGCTTCCCCGGATCGATCCGAGAGGGTCTACTGGGACGTTTCAGGGTGGGTCACAGGGTGTGGGGAAGGTCATGCGGTCCGGGTCAAGGGGCCGACGCGATCCTGCCCGCCGGGGTCACCGGCGGGCAAGGAACTTGAGCTGGTTCTGAGGTTGTGACCTGTGGTTTCAGCGGTTCGACGGGCTACCCTTGGTCGTTTCGCTCTTCTTGAAACCGATGTCCTGGTACTGGGGGGCGGCGAAGCCCCAGGCGCCGGCGTTCACCACGTCCTCCCTGGCGGCCACCAGCTGGGGGCGCTGGTAGAGCGGGATGGAACCGGCCGCGGCCCAGATCCGGGCGTCGGCCTGGCGGATCAGATCGCCCGCCTCCTCCTCGTCGAGGGTGCCCGCGGCCTGGTCGAAGAGCTGGTCGATCCGGTCCGTGCCGACCCGTGAGTAGTTCTGCTCGACCAGCAGGGAGCCGTCCGAGGCGGGCTCGGGCTTGGCGAAGATCGGCCGGGCGTCGGTCGCCGGGTAGGCCGAGGCCGGCCAGGAGTAGAGGGCCAGGTCGTAGTCGCCGGAAGCGATGTGGTCCTTGAAGAAGCTCTCGTCGGAGACCTTGGTGACCTCGGTGCGGATGCCGACCGCGTCGAGCATCCGGACGATCTTGTCGCCGACCGCCCGCAGCGTCTCGGAGCCCGGCCCCGAGGGCAGGACGAAGCGGAGGCTGAGGGCCTTGCCGTCCTTGCCGAGGCCCTGGGGGACCGCGGGGGCGGCGGCCGGGGCGGCGCTGCCCAGGGGGGCGTAGGCGCCGGCGACACCCCGGTCCGGCTTGGTGTTGCCGGGGCGGGCGGCCCGGGCGCCGGTGTCGAGGGCCTCGGCGCGGGCGAGGAGGGCGGCGCTCTCCCGGGCGGCGGCGGGAGCCGGGGCGAGCACCCGGGTGCCGCTCTCGGGGCCGCCGGGGCCGATCCCGGGGGCGGCGGGGAGTTCGCCGGGCTTGTCGTCGCCGACGATGTAGAGGCCCTCGTCGGACGCCTTGTCCTCGGTGCCCGCGGTCTTCTTCGCGGTGCCGGCCGGCTTCTCGGCCGCCGCGTCCTCCTCCGGCTTCTGCTTCTCGGTCCCGGAGCCGGTCTTCTTCTCCGCCTCCGAGCCGGCCTTCTCCTCGGCCTCGGAGCCGGCCTTCTCCTCCGCCTCGGAGCCCGCCTTGGTGCCGGCCGGCTTCTTCTGGGCGCCGCCGGGGACCCAGCCGGCGTCGGCGAGGAGCGCGCGGGCCTCCTTGGTGTCCTGGTCGCCGAGGGCGTCGCTGCTGTCGGCGTAGGCGGCCTGTCCGACCAGGGCGAGGTGGCTGCCGGGCGGCTCGGCCGGGAGCCCGAGCGGCTTGAGCACCGACTCGGCCAGTTCTCTGCGGTCGAGGGCGCGGGCGACCGCGCGCCGGACCCGCTCGTCGGCGAGCGGCCCGGACTCGCCGTTCAGGGAGAGCTGGGTGTAGGCGGGCTCCAGGGACTTGCGGACGACGTAGTCGGCGAGGGTGTCCTGGTCCTTGGCGTAGCGGGCGGCGGCGGCCTTGTTCTCGGCGCGGGCGGCCCGGACCTCCTCGGCCAGTTCCTCGTCCTCGCCGTGGGCCAGCGCCCAGGAGCCGAGCGCCTTGCCCGGGGTGATCGACGAGCCGGGGCCGTGCAGCCGGGCGGCCTCGGCGCCGCTGCGGCCGGCGGCGGCGTCCTTGACGGCGAGGGCGATGCGCTCGGCGGTGGAGCGGTCGATCTCGGCGAGGTCGAGCTTCCCGCCGGCCAGGGCGGCCTCGCGGCCGGCGCGGGGCACGGCCCGCAGGACGAGGCTGTCGAGCTTGGCGGTCCGGCCCCACCAGCGGGGGTTGCGGGTGAGGGTGAGGTCGCCGGTCTTCGTGTCCGTCCTGCCGAGGAGGAACGGTCCCGCGGTGGCCTTGAGGGTGGTGCGGGCCCCGTCGTTGAAGGAGTTCGGGGAGCCCATCACCTGCTTCGGGTAGAGCGGGGTGAAGAGCGAGCGCCAGTCGGCGTAGGGCTTGGCGAAGGTGACCCGCACCTCCAGGTCGTTCTTGCCCTTCTCGATCTTCTCGATCCGCTCGTACCCGGCGTTCCTGGCGGTCCAGTAGGCGGTGTCCCGCCCGCTGAGGGCCCGCCACTGGGCGACGAAGTCGGCGGCGCCGATCTCGCGCCCGTCGCTCCACACGGCCTGCTGGTTGAGCTTGTAGAGGACGACCTGCCGGGGCTCGGTCTCGACGACCTCGGCGGTCTCCAGGTAGTCGGGGTTGATCCGGGGCCTGCCGCGCTCGTCCAGGGTGTAGAGGGCGGGCAGGACGGCGCCCGCGACGCGGCCGGTGCCGGCGTCGGCGTCGGCCTGGAAGGCGTTGAGGGTGGAGGGCAGCGCGTCCACCGCCCAGCGCAGGGTGCCGCCGTCGCCGACCAGGGCGCGCGCGGTGGGCGCGTTGTCCTGGGCGGCGGCCGGGGCGGCGTCGTCCTCGTCGGAGCTGCACCCGGCGAGGACGGTGACGGCGAGGACCGCGCTGGTGAGGGTGGCGACGGAGCGGAGTGTCCGGGAGCGGGGACTCCTGGACGGACCGGCCCATGTCCTCCCCCGGGGGGCGCCGACCTGGGACATGACTTTTACCCCTTCGTCCGGTTCGTGCCATGTGGGGATGATCAGACTCTCTTACTCATCCCACTGAACGGCACCCGGCGGACGCGGCCCCTCCGACACGGCGGCGGGCCCGGCAAACCCACTCGTGCGGCGCAACGGATCGGCGCCGGGACGGGGTTACGCGGCTCCCGCGCTCCACCGCCCGAGCACCGGCTCGGCCAGGGTGCGGGCGGGCCGGCACAGGGTCTGCCCGTACCGGTCGAAGAGCTCGTCGCGGGAGGCGAAGCGGCCCAGGTCGGCGCGGAGGTGCGCGGAGAGGTCGCAGGCGCCCGAGGCGCCGTCGCAGGCGGCCGGGGCGTCCCAGTCGACCCCGGTGCGGGCCACCGCCTCGAAGAGGGTCTCGGCGCCGCTGTTGGCGAAGCCGCCGGTGGGGGCGAAGCCGCCGCTCTTGGCGGAGCCGCCGGTGGGGGCGGAGCCGCCGGTGGGGGCGGAGCCGCCGGCGTCCTGCCGTGCCGGGTCCGGGCGGTCGAAGAGGTCCGCGATCGGGACCCAGGCCCCGTCGAGCCGGAACTCGGGCCAGGCGAGCAGCACCTCGGCGGGGACGAAGGGCCGCAGGCGCGGGAAGCGCGGGTACCAGAAGGAGCCGTCGACCAGCAGCCCGCGCACGCGCGTGGCGGTGCCCAGCGACCGGGCGACGGCCTCCAGGACCGCCATCCGCTGGCTGCACGAGCCGCGGCCGAGCCGCAGGGTGCGGGAGGTCCGGCGGCGGTCCTCCACCGAGTAGACGGGCCGCACCCCGGCGACGAGCAGCCGGTGGGCGGTCCTGAGCCGGCCCCGGTCGGTGCGGTCGCCCCGGGCCGCGGCCTCGTCCCGTACCCGCGCGGTGAAGGCCTCGACGAGCGGGTGTCCGAGGTCGAGGATCGCGGTCGGCCGGGTCGAGCCGGAGGTCGGGTCGGCGTCGGGGCCGACGGCGGGGCCGGACGCGGCGGGTCCGGCGGCCCCTCGGCTCCGGACGGGCATGAGCAGGCGACTCGTCATGGCGGCTTTCCCCCCTGGGCCGGCGGACGCCCGCCCGGGGCCATCCTCCTCCCCCGCCCCACGCGCCCGCGTACGCGGGGTCTCCCCCGCCCCACGCGCGCGTACGCGGGGGTCAGGCCGCCTCCCCGACGGTCACCCGCGCGGGCGCGTCAGCCGGTACGGGCCCAGCCGGCGCGGTAGGCGGCCCAGTCGCCCGGCTCCTCCGCGAAGTCCACGTACAGGGCGACGCCGAAGCGCTCCCGGCCCGGATCGGTCCGGCCGAGGCCGAGCCGGACGCCCCGCACGCCCGCGGCGACGGTCTCGGCGCTCTCGTGGTGGCCCAGGTCGTCCTCGTGGAAGAAGGGCAGCCCCATGAGCAGGTCGGTGCTCTCCGGGGTCACCTCCAGGGCGAGCGCGGTCTGCTGGGCGACGTACCCGCCGTACAGGGACTCCAGCGGCATCCAGGTGTCGTACGACATCACGGCGATCTGGTCCACCCGCCGGGCCACCTCGCCGAAGTACTCCTGCGACCACCACTTGCCGTTGTCCCCGAAGAGACGCAGCGCGGAGTGGGCCCCCGGGAGCGGGTCGATCTGGTGGGCCGCGACGGAGAGCAGGGCCTCGCGGGCCTTCGTGGTGCGCCGCAGGTCGTCGAGGAGGGTCAGGTGGTCGGCGTCGCCGGACTGGAGCGGCTCCAGGTCGAAGTGGACCCCGTCGAAGCCGGCGTCGAGGATCTGTCCGGCGGAGGCCGTGACGGCCGCGCGGGAGGCGCCGTCGGAGAGCCGGAGGCCGACCGGCCCGTCGTTGGCGAGGATGTCGCCGAGCCACGCCTGGACCCGGACCCCGGGCAGGGTCCGGTGGACGCCGTCGATCAGCCACTTCGCGCGCGGGTACCGGGCGGCCGGCAGGGTGCCGTCGTGTTCGAGTGGGCCCGCGTGGACGTAGAGGTCCTTGATCCCGGTGCCCTTCAGCCGCTCGGCGAGGGCCTTCAGATCCGCGTCCCGCTTCCTGCCGTCCACCCACGCGTGCCCGATCCAGTACGCGTCCTTGCCGCGCGTGCGGGCGTCGTCGCGGAGGTCGCCCGCGTAGCTGACGCGCAGGGCGAGCGCGCCGAAGAGCGGCGGCACGATCAGCAGCAGCACCGGCCCCAGCACCCACCAGCGCCTCTTGCGCCACATCCGTTTCAGTCGTCCGTCCACCCGTGCCCCCGAGGCGTCGCGGGTCTCCCCGTCTTCCGGAGACCACCGTAGAGATCAGCTCCGACAGGGACGCCCGCACCTCGACGGTCGGTTTCCGAAGCGGCTCGGCGCGGACGCGGGGGGGCGTCCGGTCGCGGAGGCGTTCCGTCGGCTCGCGGAGGCGTTCCGTCGGGTCGCGCAGGGGTCCGTCCGGTCGCGGGGGCTGTTCCGTCCGGTCGCGGGGGTGCGGACCAGTACATAACCTCCCCTTTGTGACCCGAAGAGCCACCCGAGCCCTGCTCGTGATGCTGGTGGCGGCGTGGTGGCTCGTGGCGCCCGCCGCGGCCGGCGCCCGCGCCGACGACCCCGTCGTCCTCCCCTCCGACGGGCAGATCCTCGACCGCGTGGGCGCCCTGCGCGACCGCAGGCCCGAGGTCGAGGCGGCCCTCGACCGGCTCTACGACGACCGGCGGATCCAGCTCTTCGTGGTCTACGTACGGGACTTCTCCGGCCGGGACGGACAGGACTGGGCCGACGCGACCGCCGAGCGGAACGGGCTCGGGCTGGACGACGTGCTGCTCGCGGTCGCCACGCACGACCGGCGGTACGGCTACTCCGCCGACCCCGACTCCCGCCTCTCCCAGGCCCAGCTCGACGACGTGGCCCGGACGGCGATCGAGCCGGCGCTCCGGGAGGACGACTGGGCCGGAGCGGCGATCGGCGCCGCCGACGGCTACTCCGCCGTCCTCGCCGGGCTGCCCGTCCCCGTCCCCTCGCTCACCCCGGGACCGGCCGACCCGGGCGGCCCCGGCGCCGTCTCCGGGACCGACCTGATCCTCCCCGTGGCGCTCGTCGGCGGAGCCGGGGCGGCGGCGGTGTGGGCGTACACCCGCCGGCGCCGGCGGACCGCCGGCCGCACCGCGCCCGACGGCGGCCAGGGCTGGGGGCGGCCGGCGCCGCCCTCCCTGGAGGAGCTCGACGGCGAGGCCCGGCGCACGCTGGTCGCCACCGACGACGCCGTCCGCACCAGCCGGGAGGAACTGGGCTTCGCCACCGCCCAGTTCGGCGAGGAGGCGACCCGGCCCTTCGAGGAGGCGGTGGCCTTCGCCGAGGAACGGCTGACCGCCTCCTTCCGGCTGCGGCAGAAGCTCGACGACGCCTTCCCCGAGGACGACGCCACCCGGCGCGCGATGCTCGACGAGATCCTGCGCCACTGCGCCGAGGCCGACGCCCGGCTGGACGCGGAGACGGAGGCCTTCGACCGGCTGCGGGCGCTGGAGCGGACCGCTCCGGAGGCGCTGGCCGCGGTGGAGACCGCCTTCCGCGAGCAGACCGGCCGGGTCTCCGGCGCCGAGGCGGCGCTGGCGGAGATGCGCGAGCGGTACGCCGGCACGGCGGCCTCGCCGGTCGCCGGCGACGTCGAGCAGGCCAAGGACCGGCTGCTCTTCGCCACCACCCACATCGGCCAGGCCCGCCGGTCCCTCGACACCGGCGACACCGGCCCGGCGGCCGTGCACGTGCGGGCCGCCGAGGGCGCGGTGGACCAGGCGGCCCGGCTGATCGAGGCGGTGGACCGGCGGGCCCGGGAGCTGGCAGAGGCCGCGGGCAGGCTGCCGGGAGCGCTCACCGAGACCGACGCCGACCTGGCCGAGGCGCGCGGACTCCTGGAAGGCGCCGCCGAGGGCGCCTCGACGGGTGAGCTGCGCGGCCGGATCGCCCGTGCGGAGACGGTGGCGGCGGAGGTGCGGCGGGCCGTGGAGGCGGGGCGGTACGACCCGCTGGACGCGCTGCGCCGGGTCGAGGAGGCGGACACGGCGCTCGACGCTGCGCTGGCGGGCGCCCGGGAGCGGGAGTCCGGCGACCGGCGCGCCCGGGACCTCCTCGGCCAGGCGCTGCTGAGGGCGCGTTCGGAGCTGGGGGCGGCCTCCGACTACGTCCAGACCCATCGGGGCGCGGTGGGCAGCGAGGCCAGGACTCGGCTGGCGGAGGCCGGGCGGCACCTGGAGCGGGCGGAGGCGTCCGCCGCGGACGGGCCGCAGGAGGCGCTGGCGGAGGCGCAGCGCGCGGACGGGCTCGCGCGGCGCGCGCAGGAGCTCGCGGAGCAGGACGTGCGGCGTTACGGGAACCCGGACGGGCTGGGCGGTGTATCAGGGAGGGGAGGGGGCGGTGGCGGCGGGCTCGGCGGGGCCGTGCTCGGCGGCATCATCCTCGGCGGGCTGTTCGGCGGGGGTTCCGGCGGAGGAGGGGGCGGGCGTGGGGGCGGATTCGGGGGTGGCTTCGGGGGCGGAGGTTTCGGCGGCGGGCCGGGCAGCTTCGGCGGCAGCGGCACGCGCGGCCGGCGGGGCGGCGGTGGCCGCTTCTGAGTTCCACGTCCACGACACCCTGCAAGGAGCGGTGCATGAGCAAGCAGACCATCCTCGGTCGCGTCACCCAGCTGGCGAAGGCGAACATCAACGCCCTGATCGACCAGGCGGAGGACCCGCAGAAGATGCTGGACCAGCTGATCCGCGACTACTCGGGCAACATCTCGGAGGCCGAGGAGGCGGTGGCGGCGACCATCGGCAATCTGCGGCTGATGGAGCAGGACCACGCGGAGGACGTGGCCGCGGCGGCCGAGTGGGGCGGGAAGGCGCTGGCGGCCAGCCGGAAGGCGGACGAGCTGCGGACCGGCGGGCGGGCGGAGGAGGCGGACCGCTTCGACAACCTGGCGAAGGTCGCGCTGGGCCGCCAGCTCCAGTCGGAGAAGGAGGCGCGGACGGCCGAGCCGACCATCGCCGCGCAGACGGAGGTGGTGGACAAGCTGACCTCCGGCCTGGACCGGATGAAGGCCAAGCTGGTCGAGCTCCAGGCCAAGCGGGACGAGCTGGTGGCGCGCTCCCGCTCGGCGCGGGCGCAGAACACGATGATGGACGCGGTCGAGAGCATCGACGTGCTGGACCCGACGAGCGAGCTGAGCCGCTTCGAGGACAAGGTGCGCAGGGAGGAGGCGCGGGCGCTGGGCAAGCAGGAGCTGGCCGCGTCCTCGCTGGACACCCAGTTCGAGCAGCTGGACGCGCTCGGGGACGAGGCGGAGATCGCGGCCCGGCTGGCCGCGCTCAAGGCGGCCTGACGGGCCCGGGCGCGGCGTCCGGGACCACGCGCGCGGGCCCAATCCCCGCTCAGAACATGCTGAGGAGCTGGTCCACGGTGGGCTCCGCCGCGGGCCCGCCGTCGGGCAGGGGCAGTTCGAACCAGACGGTCTTGCCGCGCGGGGTGCGCCGTGATCCCCAGGACGCGGAGAGCAGCCCGACGAGCTGGAGGCCGCGGCCGCCCTCGTCGGTGTCCTTGGCGCGGCGGCGCCGGGGCTGGACGAGTCCGGCGTCCCACACCTCGCAGACGAGGGTCCGGTCGCGCAGCAGGCGGAGCCGTATCTCGCCCTCGCCGTACCGCAGGGCGTTGGTGACGAGTTCGCTGACGAGGAGTTCGACGGTGTCGACGAGGGCGTCGAGGCCCCAGGCGACGAGCCGGCCGCGGGCGAGCTCCCTGGCCCGGCCGACGGAGCGGGGCTCGCGGGGCAGCCGCCAGTCCCCCACCGCCTCGGCGGGCAGTCCCCGGATACGGGCCATCAGGAGAGCGATGTCGTCCTCGCCGTGGCCGGTGTCGAGGGTGGTGAGGACCCGGTCGCAGACGTCCTCCAGGGGGCGCTCCCGGTCGGCGAGGGCCCGCCGGAAGGCGCTGAGGCCCTCGTCGAGGGGGTGGTCGCGGGATTCGACGAGTCCGTCGGTGTAGAGGGCGAGGAGGGAGCCCTCGGGGAGCTCGACCTCGACCTCCTCGAAGGGCTCGCCGCCGACGCCGAGCGGCATCCCGGGCGGCACGTCGAGGAGCAGCGCCTCTTCGCCGGGTTCGACGAGGACGGGCGGGAGGTGGCCGGCGTTGGCGAAGGTGCAGCGCCGGGTCACCGGGTCGTAGACGGCGTAGACGCAGGTGGCGAGGTAGACCTCGGCGAGCTCGGGGCCGCGGTTCTTGTGGGCGCGGGACTGCTGGGCGCCGATGGGGGCGCCGAGGCCGCGGGCGATCTCGTCGAGGTGCGAGAGGACCTCGGCGGGTTCGAGGTCGAGCTGGGCGAGGGTGCGGACGGCGGTGCGCAGTTCGCCCATGGCGACGGCGGCGCGCAGGCCGCGGCCCATGACGTCGCCGATGACGAGGGCGGTGCGGTGGCCGGGGAGTTCGATGACGTCGAACCAGTCGCCGCCGACCTCGGCGGCGTCGGTGCCGGGGAGGTAGCGACAGGCGATGTCGAGTCCGGCGGCCTCGGGGTCGCCGGGCGGGAGGAGGCTGCGCTGGAGGATGAGGGCCCGCTCGTGCTCGCGCCGGTAGAGGCGGGCGTTGTCGATGCAGACGGCGGCGCGGGCGGCGAGTTCGACGGCGAGGGCCCGGTCGCGTTCGCCGAAGGGTTCGCTGCCCTTGGTGCGGGAGAACTGGGCGAGGCCGACGACGGTGTCGTGGGCGAGCATCGGGACGACGAGGGTGGAGCGGACGAGGTCGCCCTCGCCGCCGGGCACGGTCCGGACGCGGCCCGTGCGCAGCGCTCCGGCGCTGGGCGAATTGAAGGGGTAGCGGTGGACGGCGCCGACCTCGACGGGGGCCGATCCGCCGATGTCGCCGGCCGGTCCATGGCCCTCGTCGGTCCTGAGCGGGGTGTCGGAGACGGCGCTGGCGAAGGCGACCCGGCGGAGTTCGGCGCTGCCGGCGCCGTAGCCCACGTCGTGGGAGCTGCCCCAGCGGCCGGGCGGGGCCTCGTCGCCGGTGAGGAGGCCCTGGTAGAGGTCGACGGAGGCGAGGTCGCAGAAGCCGGGGACGGCGACGTCGAGGAGTTCGCGGGCGGTGGCCTCCAGGTCGAGGGAGTTCCCTATGCGGGCTCCGGCCTCGTTGAGGAGGGCGAGGTTGCGGCGGGCGCTGGCGGCCTCGCGGGCGGCGTTCTGCCGGCGGGTGACGTCGACGCCGAGGCCGGCGACGCCGATGGGGCGGCCGGAGCCGCTGTGCACCCGGTAGAGGTTGATGGACCAGTGGCGGCGGATCCGGGCGCCGGGGGCGGCGCCGGTGATCCGGAGGTCGGTGACGGACTCGCCGGTCTCCAGGACGCGCCGGAGGGCGGTGGTCATCCGGTCGGCCTCGGGCTTGGCGAGGTAGTCGTGGACGCTCCGGCCGCGGTGGTCGTCGGCCTCGCCGCCGAAGACGGCGGCGAAGCGCTGGTTGGCGCGCTTGACGGTGAGGTCGGTGCCGAAGAGGAGGAAGCCGAAGGGGGATTGGCCGAAAATCGCCTGGGAAGCGGCGAGGTCGGTCTCGATCCGCCGCAGCGCGCGGACGTCGACGACGATGCAGAGGGCGGCCCGCTCACCGGTGCCGGTCTCGCTCGGCATCACGTACATCTCGGCGATGCCGTGCGGCCGGTCCCGCCCGGGGGTGCCGGTGGGGTTCGGGATGCCGGAGGCGGCGGGGATACGGAAGGGGACCAGGCCGGTCCATTCACGCCCGTCCAGGACCTCCTTGACCCGCTGGTGGCCGCGGTCGCGCAGCTCGGCGGGCATGAACGCCTCGACGGGGTCCTTGCCGCGGGCCTCCTGCGCGGACACCCCGAAGAGGTCGGCCGCCCGGCGGCTCCACTGGTCGACGCGCCCGTCGGGCCCGAGGGAGAAGGAGGCGACCCGGATGTAGTCGTAGATCGAACCGGGCGGGCTGCTCTGCCACACGACGCCGCCCGTCGTCTCGGATATCTCGCTCACGCGACCGTCCCCTCCAGCTCACCGCACCGGACCGGCCATGCTCGCAGTATTCAGCACGGCGGGCTCCGGCGGCACGACGTCCACGATCACAGGGTGGTCTCGGTCGGCTCGTGACCCGCTCCCGTGATCGTCGTCCCTCTCTCTTTACTCACCAGGGAGAGCCAGCTCGAACCATACGGTTTTCCCGGCGCCGCCCTGCCGGGTCCCCCAGCGGCGTGCGGAGCAGGCCACGAGACCGAGCCCGCGGCCCCCTTCGTCGTCGGGTCCCGCGGGCCGCTCGGTGGGCGGATCCGGAAGCGGATCGGAGACCTCCACGAGGAGGGCGGAGTGCCGGGGCGGGTCGGCGGAGGCACCCTCGGACCGCAGGATCCGCACGCCGATCGGCCCGGAGGCGTACCGCAGCGAGTTGGTGACCAGCTCGCTGACCAGCAGGACGGCCACGTCCCCCACCGCCGGGTCGATCTCCCAGGAGCGGAGGGTCTCGCGGACGGCGTGGCGGGCGGTGCGCACGGCGTCGGCCTCCGCCGGGAAGTTCCACTCGGCGCGGAGGCCGTCGGTGTCGATCACGCGCGATCACTTCCCCAACCGTGGTGCAGCAGGAAGAGGATCACCCTCTCCCGAGGGGCCAATGGGGACATACCCGTAATAAGGGACGAAATATCCCTCTGGGGGCGGCTACCGGCGCACGGTGGCACGAACGGCGTAGGCGGCGGCCCGCATACCGGGATCAGGGGCGCTCGGCGGGGAGCCTGAGCGCCGCCTCCGCGACCGCGGGGCGGTCCTGGTCGAGCCAGTCCACGGCGTCGAGTTCGTGGCGGGCGAGCCAGCGCAGCGCGTCGTGGTCCTCCAGCGGGCGGGGCTCGCCGGAGAGGAGCCGGGCGGTCCAGACCCTCAGGACGTAGCCGGGCTTGAGGGGCCATTCGCCGGGGATCCGCTCGCCGGGCTCGGCCTCGACGCCGAGTTCCTCGCGCAGTTCGCGGACGAGGGCGTCCTCCGGGCGCTCGCCGGGCTCGACCTTGCCGCCGGGCAGCTCCCAGCGTCCGGCGAGGTCGGCGGGGGCGCTGCGGCGGGCGGCGAGCAGCCGGCCCCGGTCGAGGAGGGCGGCCGCGACGACGACCACGGCACCGGTCCCGCGTTCGGGTCCGGTGCCGTGGTGTGTGGTGCTTTCGGTCATGCCCGCGAGGGTAGCCGGGGCATCAGGGGGTGGGCGCGACGCGTTCGACCCAGTAGATCTGCTTGTGGCCGCGGGAGTCGAGCGTGTCCGCGATCTTCTGGGCTTCGTCCTGGGTGGCGTACCGCCCCACCCGGTAGCGGTTGCCGTTGTCGTCCTGCCGTATCACGAGCCACGGTTGGACGACGCCGCTGTCGGTCATCAGGCTTCTCCCTCCGCCGGGCCAGACAACACCATGGATCTCCCGGAAACCTCGATCCGCATATGCCTGAGCTTACGCCTGACCTTCACACAGCGGATACGGATTTTCACCAAGAGATACGGATCGGCCGGGAACCGCCCCATGGCGGCCGAAGCGTCCGCGCCGGGCACGGGGAACGGCCCGGGAACACGCCGCCGCCCCGGCCGGTGTCGGCGGGGGCGGCAGGCGGCAGGCGGCGAACAGAAAGCAGGGAGCGGGGAGCCGGGAGCGGGCGGGGCTAGCGGACCGGGAGGTGGTACGCCAGGCGGAAGCGGTCGGCGGGGACGACGACGTCGGCGGTCTCGACGGCGCGGCCCGAGGCGTAGAAGGTGCGCTCGACGACCATCACCACATGGCCGGGCACGCCGCCGAGGACGAGCAGTTCCTCGGCGAGGCCGGGACGGGCGCCGACCTCCTCGACCACGTTGTCCACGACGACGTCGATCGCGGCCATCCGCTCGACCACGCCGCAGCCGCCGAGCGGCCCCTCCTCGGGGAGCATGACGGGGGTGCGGCCGGTGACGGCGAGCGGCTCCCAGGAGGTGGCGATCATCATGGCCTCGCCGCCGTCCCGGTAGACGTACCGGGTGCGCATCACCCGGTCGCCGGGCTCGATGGACAGCCGGGCGGCGATCTCCCGGCCGGCCTCCTCCTGCTCGCTGCGCGCGTCCCAGGTGCCGCGCGCGCCCTCGGCGGCCTGCTCCTGCCGGAAGGGGGTGGCGCCGGAGGCGGGGCGGTAGCCGGAGCGGGCGACGCGGCGGGGCACGGGGCGCTCCCGGACGTACGTCCCCGAGCCGGAGCGGCCCTCGACGAGCCCCTCGGCCATGAGCACCTTGCGGGCCTCCAGCGCGACGGTGTCCGACACCCCGTACTCCTCGCGGATGCGTGCCTGCGAGGGGAGGCGGGTATGCGGCGGGAGCGAGCCGTTCGCGATCTTCTCCCGCAGATCGCTCGCCACGCGCAGATAGGCGGGCTGCTCACCGAACGTCACTGGACACTCCCCTCAGGTTGACGGACAGCTACAGCCTGACAACCGAGTGTCGCCATCCGCAAGCATGGGCCAGAGTTTCACTCGAAGTGATGAAGCTGAATCCCCACCCCCCAACCCCTTGACCCCTATTGGTCTGGACCAATAACTTCCTGCCTGCGCGTCCACGCTCCATCCCGCCTCGCACAGGAACGAGCCCATGCGTCCCAGAGTCCTGACCAAGCTGACCCTCGGCACGGCCGCGGCCGCCGCCCTCGGCCTCCTCGCCACACTGGCCCCCGCCGCCGACGCCCACCCGCACCACCCCACCCCCCGGCCGCCCGCCGCCGAACACGCCCTCAAGCGGATCGGCTACTTCACCCAATGGGGCATCTACGGGCGGAACTTCCAGGTCAAGGACCTGGACACGAGCGGCTCCGCGGCCAAGCTGAGCCACATCAACTACGCCTTCGGCATCGTCGACAAGGCCGGCAAGTGCGTCATCGGGCCGGTGCCCGGCTCCGACCCCTGGGCCGACTACGTGCGCCCGGTCGACGCGGCCACGTCGGTGGACGGCGCCGCCGACACCGCCGAGCAGCCGCTCGCCGGCAACTTCAACCAGCTGCGCGAGCTGAAGGCGAAGCACCCGAAGCTCAAGGTCATGATCTCACTGGGCGGTTGGAGCGGATCGGCGTACTTCTCCGACGCCGTGCGCACCCCGGCCTCCCGCAAGGCGCTGGTCTCCTCCTGCATCGACCTGTACATCAAGGGCAACCTCCCGCAGGACGGCGCCCGCGGCGGCGCCGGTGCGGCCGCCGGCGTCTTCGACGGCATCGACCTCGACTGGGAGTGGCCGGGCTCCGAGGGCAACCCGGGCAACATCATCCGGCCCGAGGACAAGGTCAACTTCACCGCGCTGGTGCGGGAGTTCCGCAACCAGCTGGACGCGTACGGGCGTTCGCTGCCGAAGCGGAAGCACTACGAGCTCAGCGCTTACGTGCCCACCGCCCCCGCGAAGATCGACGCGGGCTTCGAAGTCGCCAAGATCATGCGGGACTTCGACTTCGTGAACCTCCAGGGCTACGACTTCCACGTCTCCGGCGAGACGACCGCCAACCAGCAGTCCGCGCTCTTCGCGCGGAACGACTGGAGCGTCGAGGGGACCGTCAAGTCCTGGCTGCGGCGCGGCGCCCCGGCGCACAAGCTGGTGGTCGGCATGCCGTTCTACGGCCAGGGCTGGACCGGTGTGACCGGCGGCGGCGACGGCCTCGGCCAGCCCGCGGCGGGCCCCGCCCCGGCGACCTGGGCGCCCGGCTCCGAGGACTACAAGAACCTCAAGAAGCTGGCGGAGTCGGGGACGTACAAGCTCTACCGGGGCGAGCGCAACGGGCACGCCTGGCTCTTCGACGGCACCACCCTGTGGACCTACGACGACCCGTCCGTGCTGCGCACCAAGTCCGCGTGGGTCCGCACCCACGGACTCGGCGGCGCGATGATCTGGTCGCTCGACGGCGACACCGCCGACGGCGAGCTGATCAGCGCCATCGACCGCGGCCTCACCCGCCGCTGAACCACCCCGCTCCCCCGGGAGCCGCCCGCGGGCGGCTCCCGCGGGGCCGCGGACCGGTCCGCCGCCGAAGGCGTCGCCGGGGCACGGGACGGCGGCTGGTCACGGGCCGCCGTCCCCGCCCCGGCGCCGCGTCCCGGCGCCGGGCCGGTCCGCGCACACGACGGGGCCGGGCCCCTCGCGCGGGGACCCGGCCCCGTCCGCGTACGTCCGAGTCCGCGGGCCGGGCGGGCGGAGGCGCGTATGCCCCGGGCCACCGACCGGTCGGGCGGAGCCGCGTACGCCCGGGGCCGCGGGCCTGCCGGGCGGAGCCGCGTACACCCGGAGCCACCGACCGGTCAGGCGGAGCCGTGGCCGCCCGGGGCCGCCGGGCGCTCCGCCGTGAGGCCCAGGGCCTCGCGGACCTCCGCGCCGCCGTCCTCCGGCAGCAGCTCCACGGCGCGGTCGTACTGCCCCCAGAACGCGTCCGCGTCCTTCGCCGCGGCCAGCTTCGCCCACTGCCGCGAGGCGGCGTCCAGGCTCGTCACGTACGCGGCCATGGGGGCGCGCGCGGACTGAGGCCAGGTACGGGCCTTCAGCCCGGTGCGGGCCCGGTCGATCGCCTCGCGCACGTCGGCCGCCCAGGCGCGGTCCGTCTCGACCCCGTCCTCGGGGCCGGTGTCCGGCTCCGCGAGGAGGGCGCCCTCGACGGGGTTGACCTGGGTCAGGAAGGCCAGCTGGTCGGGGGTGAGGGTCGTGCGGTCGGAGCGCAGCGAGCCCTTCGTCCGCTCCTCGCCGCCGAGGGCGCAGGCGATGCGGTGCTCGCCCTCGGTCCACGACCGCCGGTCCGGGAAGTAGGAGAGGCTCCACACCTCCTCGCCGAGCGTCCAGGTGTCGAGGGCGTACGCGGCGCCCATGGTGTCGCAGCGCTCCTGGCCGATCCGCTCCAGCTCCTTCTCGCCGGGCCAGCGGTCGAAGCCGGTGACCTCGAAGCGGCCGGTGATCTCGCCGTCGTGGGGCGCGGCGCAGTCGACGACCCGGACGCCGAGGGTGTACTCGCCCTCCTCGGCGTCGTCGAGGAAGCACTGCCCGGTGCGCAGGTCCATGGGCATGCGGGCGGTCGCGGCCTCCCTCATGCCCTCGTTGAAGGCCCTGAAGGCCTCCTGTATCTGGCCGGTGAGCAGGCCGAGGAGGACGAGCAGGGTGCTGAGGGAGGAGAGGACGATGCCGGCGACGGCGAGGCCCTTGCCGTTCTGTCCGCGCTTCCTGATCTGCCGCAGCGACAGGACGCCGAGGACGAGGCCGAGCGGCGGGAGGCAGCAGACGATGCCGCTGACGAGCGAGCCGATCGCGAGGCCGTTGGTGGTCGCCGGAGCCTGTCCGTACGGCCCGTAGGGGCCGGGGAGGCCGGCGTAGGGCATGCCCGGCGAGGTGTACGGGCCGGGGGCCGCGTACGGGCCGGGGGCGGGGTACGGGCCGGGGGCCGGCTGGGCGGCCGGAGCGGGGGCGCCGGGCGGCACCGGCTCGGACGGCTGGGGCGGCGGGGTCGGCTCCACGGACACGTGCTCCTGTTGGGGCGGGACGAACAGACGATCGGGCGCGCGCATCGTACGTGGTCGGGTCGGACCGGCCGCGACGCGGGGCACGGCGAAGGGGCGGCCACCGGGTGGTGGCCGCCCCTCGTGAGGGTGCCGCTCAGGGACTCATGTCCGGGCGGAGGCGCGGGCCCGGGCGGGCCCGCGTGCCCGGGTCAGAACTGGAGCGCCCAGGAGTCGATCTTGCCGGTGTCCGCGTTCGCGTTGTCGGTGACGCGGAGCTTCCACGTGCCGTTGGCGACCTCGGAGGAGGCGTTCACGGTGTAGGTGGTGTTGATGTTGTCCGCGCTGCCGCCGGTGCCGAAGGCCTTCAGCGTGTAGGCGGTGCCGTCGGGGGCGATCAGCTGGACCTGGAGGTCACCGATGTAGGTGTGGACGATGCTCACCGGGACCTGGAGGGCGGACGGGGCGTTGCCGGTGACGCCGCTGACGGTGACCGGGGACTCGACGGTCGCGTTGTCGGCGATGGCGTAGTCGGCGGTGTTCTCGAACTTCTTGCCGGGCGGCGGGGTGGTGCCGCCGCCGCCGACGAAGAGCAGGCGGTTCGGGGAGCCGGTGCCCGGGTTGGTCACCACGTTGGGCGTGGCGGAGTTCACCAGGGCGGTCCCGACCTGGGCCGGGGTGGCCGTCGGGTTGTCCCCGAGGTAGAGCGCGGCGGCGCCGGCGACGTGCGGGGACGCCATCGACGTGCCGGAGATCGTGTTGGTGGCGCTGTCGCCGGTGTGCCAGGCCGAGGTGATGGAGGAGCCCGGGGCGAAGATGTCCACGACGGAGCCGTAGTTCGAGAAGCTGGAGCGGGCGTCCGTGTTGGTCGTGGAGCCGACCGTGAGGGCCTCCGACACGCGGGCCGGGGAGTAGTTCGACGCGTTGGCGTTGCTGTTGCCGGCGGCGACGGCGTAGGTGACGCCGGACGCGATCGAGTTGCGGACGGCCGCGTCGAGGGTGGCGTCGGCGCCGCCGCCGAGGCTCATGTTGGCGACGGCCGGCTTGACGGCGTTGCGGGTCACCCAGTCGATGCCCGCGACGACGCCGGCGGTGGTGCCGGAACCGTTGTTGTCGAGCACCCGGACGCCGACGATCTTGGCCTTCTTGGCCACGCCGTAGGCGGAGCCCGCGACGGTGCCGGCGACGTGGGTGCCGTGGCCGTTGCCGTCCTGGGAGACGTTGTCGTTGTCCACGGCGTCGAAGCCGTTGAAGGCGCGCCCGCCGAAGTCGGCGTGGGAGATCCGTACACCGGTGTCGATGATGTAGGCGGTGACGCCCTGGCCCGCGGTGTCCGGGTAGGTGTAGCTCTGGTTCAGCGGGAGGGCCCGCTGGTCGATCCGGTCCAGACCCCAGGACGGCGGGTTGGGCTGGGTGGCGTTGATCTTGAAGACGCGGTTCTGCGCCACGGACTTCACGGCGGGGTCCGCCGCGAGCTTCCTGGCCTGCGCCTCGGACAGCTCGACGCTGTAGCCGTTGAGGGCGGAGGTGTACGTCTTCTTGATCTTCGCGCCGTACTCGGCGGCGACGGCGCGCCCCTCGGCGGTCTCGGCCTGCGCCGACTCCTCCAGGGTGACGATGTAGCTGCCGGCGATGGCGCCTTCGGCCCCGGCGTTCTGGATGACGCCCTCCGGCGCCGCCGGCGCGGCGACGGCCGGGAGGGCGGAGAGGGATCCGAGGGCGACGGCGGCGACGGCTATGGCCGCGGCGGTGGAGATTCTGCGGCGCGAGTCACGCATCACTGACATGCGAGGTGTCCTCCTCGTGGGGGGTGCTCCTGTGGGGGTGGAGCCCGAGTGACCTTCACTCAAGACAGGGACATGACAAGGCCGTACGGGGGACCGACACGAACCCCGCGGCTTCCGGCAGCCCTGCCGTCGACCGAAAGATTGACCGATCCATAGGAATCACACAAGGGCGCGCACACGACCGCAACACCCGTGCCACAGAGCAGACATGATTGATCGTCAGTTCGCTCATGGGCGACTCGCCGCGCTCACCTGCGAGGTTCCGCGTCGGCCCGACTCCCCGCGCCTCCCGCCCGGCCCGCGCGAATTCACAGCCCGGAAACGCGGCGGCGGGCCCGTCCCCGATCCCCCGGAGACGGACCCGCCGATGCGGAAGGGCTCAGAACTCGTCCGCCCTGTTGCGGAGTTCGGGCGTCCAGTAGCCGGTCTTCGCGACCTTCTCGTCGACGGCGATCCCGCCCGCCGGAGCCGCGACCACGACGCTGCCCTCGGCCGGGCCGTCGGCGGCGAAGAGGTTCACGGTGAACTCCTTCACCACCTTGTTGTCCTCGTGGACACCGCCGAGGGAGACCCGCACGTTGGCGTAGGCGGGGGCGCCCGGGTCCAGCACCACCGGGGCCGCCGGCCTGCTCTTGGCGACCGGGGGCACGTCCTTCGCCGTCTGGATCTCGCCGAAGGCGATCAGCGGGTGGTCGAGGAGCAGGCAGGCGCGGCCGGAGGTGTTGGTGGCGGTCAGCACGATGTGCTCGGTGGGCACCTCGTCGGCCTTCGCCGCGGTGACCTTCACGTCGCCGTGGACGCAGACCGGCACCTTGGCGTCGGCGCCCGTACCGCCCGCCCCCTCGCCCTTCGCGGCGGCCGGGGCGGCGGACGCGGTCGCGGACCCGCCCCCGGACCCGCCCGTGGTGCCGGACCCGCCGGTGGAGCCCGAGGCGTCCGTGGAGCCCTTGGCGTCCGTCGTGCCCGTGGCGCTCTCCCCGGAGCCGGGGGTGGCCGAGGCGGCCGGAGCGGCGGTCGTTGTCCGCGGCGCCACCGACCCGGTCGTCGTCGCGCTGCCGGCGTCCTTCGCGCCGGTGTCCCCTCCCCCGCAGGCCGTCAGCGAGAGCGAGGCCGCGGCGAGGGCGGCGAGGAGCAGGGTCGTCCTGGTCGGGCGGTGAGTCGTACGCATGCGGTGTTCCCCCGTGAGGCGTGAAGCGGTCGGTCGTTGCCGAGTACAGACTCCGCCCCGGCCCTGCCGTTCCGCTTGCGTACCGCTAACGCCCCGCCGCCAGCCGCGCAAGCTGCTCCGCCGCCCGCGCCGAACCTTCCGTGAAGCCGGCCGCCTCGGAGTCGGCGGCGGCGCGTTCCAGCTGGTGGGCCGCCTCTTCGAGCCGTCCGATGCCGGCCAGCGCCTCGCCCCGCACGATCCGCAGCTGGGCCTGGACGACCACCGCGTCGGGCGCGACGAGTTCCCCGGCGCGAAGGACGTGCGCCAGCGCCTGCTCGTACTCCTCCGCGCCCAGGCAGTGCGCGGCCAGGTGCTGGAGGGTCAGCACCTGCGTCGACGGGTGCCCGATCCGGTCGGCGAGCGCGACCGCCTCCGTCATCAGGGCGCGGGCCCGCGCGCACTCCCCCGTCGCGTCGAGGACGGCCGCGTGGTTGACGACGGCGATGGCCTCGCTGATCGGATCACCGGCCAGCGCGGCGAGCCCCGGCGCCAGCTCCAGGTGGACCAGCGCCTCCGCGTGCCGCTCCTCCTGGTGCAGGATCCAGCCGAGCAGCGCCCGCGTCCTGGACTCCGCGTCGGGGTCGCCGGCCGCGACCGCCGAGGCCAGTCCCGCCTCCAGGAGCGGGGTCCAGCCGTCCTGGAGCCGCATCAGCATCAGCGGCCAGGCCACCAGGGCCAGCCGCCAGGCCCGGTCGTGCAGCCCGAGGGCGGCGGAGGCGGCCACCGCCCCCTCCAGGGCGGGGCGCTCGGCCGCGTACCAGTCGAGCGCCGCCGACCGGCCCTCGAACTCCGGGACCGCGGCGGGCCGGCGCACGTCGGCGGGCAGCGCGTAGCAGGGCTGCGAGCCGGGTTCGGCCGCCGCGTCGGCCGCGAGCCCCGCGTACAGGTAGTGGTCGACGAGCCGGCGCAGCCCCTCGGGGTCGGCCTGCGGCGCGAGGCCGCGGGCGTAGAGGCGTACGAGGTCGTGCGGGGTCCAGCGGCCGGGCACCGCCTCCGTCAGCAGGTGCGCGGCGGCCAGCCGCTCCAGGTCGGCCGTGGCGCGCGCCGGGGTGGTGCCGGTGAGCGCGGCGGCGGCGAAGTGGTCCAGGTCGGAGCCGGTGTGCAGGCCGAGGGCGCGGAAGGCGCGGGCGGCGGACTCCGGGAGCTGCTGCACGGTGAGCCGCAGCGCGGCGGAGACGCCGACGTCCTCGACGTCGAGGAGGGCCAGCCGGCCCTGCTCGTCGGCGAGTTCGCCGGCCATCGCGCCGAGGAGCCGGCCCGGCCGCTCGGCCAGCCGGGCGGCCGTCACCCGCAGCGCGAGCGGCAGCCCGTCGCAGAGTCCGGCGAGCCGGGCGGCGGCGACCGGCTCCGCGGCGACCCGCGCCTCGCCGAGCACGGTCGCGAGGAGCGCCGTCGCCGCGTCCGGCGGCAGCTGGCCGAGCGGCACCGGGCGGGCCGCGTCGGAGGCGATGAGACCGCCGAGCCGGTCCCGGCTGGTCACCACGGTCACACATGCCTCGCCACCCGGCAGCAGCGGCCTGACCTGCTCCGACGAGCGGGCGTTGTCGAGGACGACGAGCATCCGGCGGCCCGCGGTGAGGCTGCGGAAGAGCGCCCCGCGGCCCATCGCGGTCTCCGGCACCCGCTGCTGCGGCACGCCGAGCGCGAGCAGGAACTCGCGCAGCACGACGCCCGCCTCGGGCGCCGGGGTGTCGCTGAAACCGCGCAGGTCGGCGAAGAGCCGCCCGTCGGGGAAGTCGTCCGTCCGCCGGTGCGCCCAGTGCACGGCGAAGGCCGTCTTGCCGACCCCGGCGGGACCGGTCACCAGGCAGACGGGTCCCTCGCCCGCGCCGGCCGCCCGGTCGAGCAGCCGGGTCTCCGCCTCCCGTCCGGTGAACCCGCGCGGCGCCCTCGGCAGCAGTTCGGGCACGACGGAGGACTCCGGGGCGGGCGGCTCGGGAAGCGGCTCCGGCACCGGGGCGAGGACCGCCCCCTGATCGCGCAGCAGCCCCGCGTACGTCTCGCTCAGCGCCCCGCCCGGGTCGACGCCCAGCTCCTCGGCGAGCAGCCGGCGGGTGCGGTGGTACCAGTCGAGCGCGTCGGAGCGGCGGCCCGCCCGGGCCAGCGACGTCATCAGCGCGGCGGCCAGCGACTCGCGCAGCGGGTGCGCGACGGCCTCGGTCCGCAGCACGGCGGCGGCCCTGCCGTGCTCGCCCAGCTTCCCGTACGCCTCCGCCAGCGCCTCCACCGAGGAGAGCCGCAGCTCCTCCAGGGCGGTGGCGGCCGCCTCCAGCGGCCCGCTCGGCACGGTGCCGGTGAGCGCGGGGCCCTGCCAGTACGACAGCGCCTCGCGCAGCATCCGTACGCTGTCGGCGGCGTGCCGCTGCGCGCCCGCGAGGCCCACCAGCTCCTCGAACCGGTGCGCGTCGACCAGCGATTCCGGCATCCGCAGGAGATACGCGGAGCCCTGCGTGGTGAGTTCGACCCCGTACGCCTCCGCCCCGTGCGCGGCGAGCAGCGCCCGCAGCCGCGAGACGTGGCCCTGGAGCACCGTCTTGGCGTGCGTCGGGGGCTCGTCCTCCCACAGCGCGTCCATCAGCGCCGTCACGTGCACGGACGTGTTGGGGCGCAGCAGCAGCGCGGCCAGCAGGCTGGTCCGCTTCGCGGGCCCCGGGGCGACGTCGCCGCCCTCCGTCACGACCCCGACGGATCCGAGCAGCCGGAACTCCACCCGTACCTCCGCGTTCCCTGTCCGCCGCCACCGGCAGTCGAGAATACGCGTCGCGTCCGCCCCGACCTGCACCGATCCCGCCGCCGTCTCGGGATTCGGCCGAAACGGGACGTTCGGTCAGCCGGCGTCGGGGGGCGCCGCCCGGCTCAGCTCGCGCTCCAGGGCGCGCTCCACCTCCGTCAGGGGGACCTCGGGGCAGAGGCGTTCGGGGTGGCCGTCGGGCGGCGGGCGCAGGGGCTCGGGCGGCGGGGACGGGGGCGGGAGCCAGGGCGGCGGCGGGCCCGTCCCCGCGAGCCCGAGCCACATCCAGCCCGCCGCGGACAGGGCCCGGCCGACCGCGGCGAGCAGACGGCGGACAGCGGTCACGCGGGGACCGCCAGGGTCGCGGGCGTGCGTGCCCGGTCGGCGGACCAGCTCCACAGGCCGGACACCGCGCGCATGTCCAGGTCGTGTCCCTCGGTCCAGACGCGGGCCGCCGCCGTGAGGACCGACTGGCGGTCGGCCTCCTGCGTGCCCGGGCGGGCGGGCAGCAGCGGGGTCGCGGCACTGGCGCCGAGGCGCACCGCGCGGTGGCGGCGGGCGAAGGCGGTGAGGGTCTGCCGGGGGCCCGCCTCGATCAGCAGGACGTCCTCGATCGCGAGGAGTTCCTCCAGGGCCTCCTTGAAGCGGACGGTGTCGGTGATCTGTCGGGCCCAGAAGCGCGGGTCGAGCGCCTGCTCCGCGCCCATCAGGGTCCCGGTGTAGCCGGAGTAGAGGGGCAGGACGGGCTCGCGCAGCGGGATGCGGCGGTAGTCGGCCTCGACCCGCTCGGCGGCCGGTGCCATGGCGGGCGAGTGGAACGGGCTGGAGGCGGGGACCTCGACGACGGTGTGCCCGTCGGTCCTGAGCCGGCCGCGGACCTCGGCCAGCGGCGCCGCCGGGCCGGCGAGCATGACCTGCTGGGCGGTGTTGACCGCGGCGACGACCACGTCGCCGGTCAGATAGGGCGCCACCCGCTCCTCGCTCGCGGCGACCGCGAGCATGCCGCCCTCGGGGATCCTGACCGCCTCGCGGACCCGGGACATCACCATGGAGACGGCGTCGCCCAGGGAGACCACCCCTGCGAGCGTCGCGGCGACCAGCTCACCCGCGCTGTGTCCGAGCAGCGCGGCCGGGCGCACCCCCCAGCTCAGCACGAGCCTGCCGAGGGCGTAGTCGACGGCGAACAGCAGCGGCTGGGCGCGCCGTACGTCGTCCACGGGGATCCGGGGGCGGCCGGGGGTCAGCCAGTCCTCGCGCACCCGTCGGCCCTCGTCCCCCATGTGGGCGAAGACGGCGTCGACGGCGGCGGTGAAGACCGGGTCGCGGCCGTACAGGCCGGTGGCCATGCCGGTGTGCTGGGATCCCTGGCCGGGGAAGAGGAGGGCGACCGGGCGGGGCCGGCCCGCCCGCCCGGCCCGCGCCTTGTGGACGCTCGCGGCGGCCAGCGCGGAGACGGTCACGGCGGCCCCGCGCACCGGGCCCACCGGGACACCGCAGGGCACGGCGGTGGGCAGGGCGGGAAAGGCCTCGCTGTGCGATCCGTCCAGCAGGGCGAGCAGTTCGCCGCGCACCCGGGCCTCGTCCTCCTCGTCGCGGCCCGACCACAGGAGCAGGCGGTGGCGCTCGGGTCCGGTCTCGCGGCGGCCGTGGACGAGGGGGCGGACGGGCGGGAGGTCGTCCTCGGCGTCCGCCGTCAGGTCGAGCACGCCGACGATCCGCTCGGAGTCGGCGACCGCCTCGGCGGCGCGGCGGACGGCGTGGACGGTGACGGTGCCGGGGTCGGGTTCGCCGAAGCCCGCGACGACGGCGAGGTCGGTGGTCCCGTCGTGCAGTTCGCGTGCCGCGCGGCGCAGGGCGCGACCCGCGCTCGGCTCGGTGCGGACGGTGAAGCCCTCGTGCACGGAGGGCAGTTCGCCGAGGGGGCAGCCGATGTAGACGGTGGTGCGCACCGGCAGCCGGTCGAGCGGGCGGCCGAAGGCGCGCAGCACGGCGGAGAGGGCGGCGGGAGTGGCGACGAGCCGCTGCGGCTCGGCTTGCGGGTGGGTGTGACCGGTGCTGACGATCAGCCTCCGGACGACCGCGCTGGACGAGGTGAGCGACATGGTCCCTCCTGCGGGCGCATGGTCCTGGTGAACGGGGAGGTGCGGCGGCCGGCCCGCCCGAGGGGGGATGCCCGGGCGGGCCGGCCGGATCGGGGGCCGGTCAGGCCGCGGCGGCCTGCCCGGCGTTGACGAGGGCGAGGAGCGCCCTCGGGGTCTCGGCGTCGACCACGGCGTCGTCCGGTATCTCGATGCCGTAGTCGCGCTGGATCTGGCCGATCACCTGGAGCAGGGCAAGCGAGTCGTAGCCGAGCTCCATGAACGGGGTGTCGATGACGTCGCCGTCCAGGTCGACGCCCTCCTCCTCGCCCGCGCTCTCCCGCAGCATGCGGGTCAGGTCGGCGAGGGTGACGGCCGTGGTGGTCGTGGAGGCGCTCATGGTGGGTCCTTTCGTCTGATGGTCGGCGTGCCGGGTGTGCGGTGCGGTGGGTGCGGGTTCCGGGGTGGGGGTCGGGTGCGGGGTGGGGGGCGGGTGGCGGGTCGGGGCGGTCAGGGCCGGCGTACGACGAGCGCCGAGTTGAATCCGCCGTGGCCCCGGGCGAGCACCAGGGCGGTGCGCAGCGGGGCCTCGCGGGCCTCGGTGACCAGGTCGACCCCGTGCTCGGGGGCGGCCTCCGTGACGTTGGCGGTCGGCGGGACGACCCCGTCGCGCAGGGCGAGGAGGGCCGTGGCGACGTCGAGGGCCGCGCCGCCGGCCAGGAGACGGCCCGTCATCGTCTTGGGGGCGGTGACGGGTACGGCTCCGGGGCCGAAGATCCCGGCGAGGGCCGCCGACTCCGCGCGGTCGGCGGCCGGGTCGCCCGAGGCGTCGGCGAAGACCACGTCGACGTCCTCGGGGCGGACGCCCGCGTCGGCGAGGGCGCTCTCCGCGGCGCGGCGCAGCCCCGGAGGGCGGCCCGAGCCCGGGGCCGGGTCGAGGGTGGCGGCGTATCCGGCGATCTCGCCGTACACCTGGGGCACTCCGCGTCCGCGGGCCGAGCCGGCCTCCTCGATCAGCAGGATCGCCCCGCCCTCGCCGGGGACGTATCCGGCCGCCCGCGAGGAGAACGGCAGGTAGGCGCGGTCCGGGTCGTGCACCGTGCTCATGAGGCCGGAGGCGATCTGCGGCACCCAGCCCCAGGGGCAGAGCGGTGCGTCGACCCCGCCGGCGATGGCCGCGGGGAAGCCCTTGCGGATGTAGCGGCGGGCCTGGCCGATCGAGTCGATGCCGCCGGCCTGTTCGGTCAGCAGGACGCCGCTGGGGCCGCGCAGCTTGTTGCGGATGGAGATCTGGCCGGTGTTGACCGCGTAGAACCAGGCGAAGGACTGGTAGGCGCTGACGTACTCCTTGCCCTTGCTCCACAGGTTCTGGAGCTCGCGCTGGCCGAACTCGACCGCGCCCCCGGAGGCCGAGGTGACGCATCCGACGCCGTACTCGGGGAGTTCGGCGGGGTCCATGCCGGCGTCGGCGAGCGCCCAGTCCGCGGCGGTCAGCGCGAGCCGCGTCATGTGGTCGGTCTGCGGGATGAGCCGGCTGGGGATGTGCTCCTCGGCGACGTATCCGGGGACCTCCCCGGCGATCCGGGAGGGATAGCCGGAGGCGTCGAAGCGGGTGACGGGGCCGAGCCCGGACTCGCCCGCCAGCGTGGCCTTCCAGTACTCCTCGGTGCCGAGGCCGTTGGGCGCGGTGATGCCGAGGCCGGTCACCACGGCGGGGCCGCTCATACGTTTCTCCTCTCCGGGCGGGCGAGCACCATGGCGCTCTGGAAGCCGCCGAAGCCGCTGCCGACGCTGAGCACCGCGTCGGGACGCGCCTCACGTGCCGTCAGCGGGATGTAGTCGAGGTCGAGTTCGGGGTCCGGCTCGTGGAGGTTCGCGGTGGGCGGCAGGATTCCGTGCTCCATCGCGAGGGCGCAGGCGGCGATCTCCAGGGCGCCGATCGCGCCGAGCGAGTGCCCGATCATCGACTTGATGGAGCTGATGGGGGTGCGGTACGCGTGGTCCCCGAGGCTCCGCTTGAAGGCGCCGGTCTCGTGGCGGTCGTTCATCTTGGTGCCGGAGCCGTGCGCGTTGATGTAGCCGATGGCGTCCGGCGCGAGCCGGGACTCGCGCAGCGCCACGTCGATGGCCTCGGACATCTCGCGCCCGTCGGGCTTCAGCCCGGTCATGTGGTACGCGTTGCAGCGCGAGGCGAAGCCCGCGATCTCGGCGTAGATGTGCGCGCCGCGCCGGCGCGCGCTCTCCAGCTCCTCCAGGACCAGGACGGCCGCGCCCTCGCCGAGCACCAGACCGCTGCGGGTCCGGTCGAACGGGCGGCAGGCGCTCTCCGGGGTGTCGTTGCGGGGGGTGGTGGCGTGGATGGCGTCGAAGCAGGCGGAGGTGATGGGCGAGATGGGCGCCTCCGTGGCGCCCGCGATCATCACGTCGGCGGTGCCCTCGCGGATGAGTTCGACGGCGTGGCCGAGGGCGTCGAGGCCGGAGGTGCAGCCGGTGGACACGACGGCGGCGGGACCCTCGGCGCCCGCGGCGCGTCCGACCTCGGCGGCCATGGAGCTAGGCACGAAGTGCCGGTAGAGCTCGGGCACGGCGTAGGTGTGGTCGACCGTCCAGTCGCGGCCGCCGTTGCTGACGACGACGTACTCCCGCTCCAGGCTGGTGGTGCAGCCGACCGCGCTGCCGAGCGAGGTGCCGATGCGCCCGGGGTCGAGCGCGGAGGTGTCGAGACCGCTGTCGGCGAGGGCCTCGCGGGTGGAGACCACCGCGAACTGCGCCGCCCGGTCGAGCCGGCGGATCTCCTGCGGGGTGAGCCCCGCGGCGGCGGGGTCGAAGTCGCATTCCGCGGCGACCTGGGAGCGGAAGGGCGAGGGGTCGTAGAAGGAGATCCTGCGGGTGGCGGTGCGTCCCGAGGTGAGCAGGTCCCAGTACTCCTTGACACCCACCCCGCCCGGCGCCACGGCGCCCAGGCCGGTGATGGCGACTCTGCGCACGGCTACCTCGCCTCCGACGGGGCCGGGTGCGCCGCTGCGCACCGGCCGAATGGAACTGTGGGGGTCACTGTCGATCCCTTCGTCCGTGACACTCCTGAATCGATGCGGCGACCGGGATGGTTCAGGGTCAGGGCCTCCCCGTCCCGGCCGGCCGGTACCGGTCCGGCCGTGCGCTCGTGGCGCGCCGCCGTCCCCGGTGCAGTCATGGAACGGCGGGGCTCTCGACCGAGGCTCGCGTGCGCGTGGACCTGTCGGGACCCGGTGCCGCCGAGCCGCTTCCACGGCCTACGTGGGGACGTTGCCGTGCTTGCGGGCGGGCACCTCGGCCTTCTTCGTCCGCAGCATCGCCAGGGAGCGGATGAGCACGCTTCTCGTCTCGCCCGGTTCCACGACGTCGTCCACGAGTCCGCGCTCGGCCGCGTGGTACGGGTGCATGAGTTCGCTGCGGTACTCCTTGATGCGCTGCTCGCGCACCGCCCCGGGGTCGTCCGCGGCGGCGATCTCGCGGCGGAAGATGACGTTGGCGGCGCCCTCCGCGCCCATCACCGCGATCTCGTTGGTGGGCCAGGCGAAGGAGAGGTCGGCTCCGATGGACCGGGAGTCCATGACGATGTACGCGCCGCCGTAGGCCTTGCGCAGCACGAGGGAGACGCGGGGCACGGTCGCGTTGCAGTAGGCGTAGAGCAGCTTGGCCCCGTGCCGGATGATGCCGTTGTGCTCCTGGTCGACGCCGGGGAGGAAGCCCGGGACGTCGACGAGGGTGACGAGCGGGATGTTGAAGGAGTCGCAGGTGGAGACGAAGCGGGCGGCCTTCTCCGAGGCGTTGATGTCGAGGACGCCGGCGAGCGAGGCGGGCTGGTTGGCGACGATGCCGACGGGCTGCCCGTCGAGGCGGGCGAGCGCGCACACCACGTTCGTCGCCCAGGCCTCGTGGATCTCCAGGTACTCGCCGTCGTCCACGATCTCCTCGATCACCCCGCGGATGTCGTAGGAGCGGCCCGGGTCGGCCGGGACGAGGGCGGTGAGCGCGTCGGTGCGCCGGTCGGCGGGGTCGTCGCCGCGGGCGGTGGGGGGCAGTTCCCTGTTGTTGGCGGGCAGCAGCGCCAGCAGGAAGCGCACGTCCTCCAGGCAGGACGCCTCGTCGTCGTGGACGAAGTGGCTGACGCCGGAGGTCGTCGCGTGCACGTCGGCGCCGCCGAGGCCGTTGTGGGTGATCCGCTCGCCGGTGACGGCCTGGACGACGTCGGGGCCGGTGATGAACATCTGCGCCGTGTCGCGCACCATGAAGACGAAGTCGGTCAGGGCGGGCGAGTAGGCGGCGCCGCCGGCGCAGGGGCCGAGCATGACGCTGATCTGGGGGATCACGCCGGAGGCCGCCACGTTGCGCCGGAAGATGCCGCCGTATCCGGCGAGCGCCGTGACACCCTCCTGGATCCGGGCGCCCGCGCCGTCGTTGAGGCTGACCAGGGGGGCGCCGGACGCCTCGGCGAGGTCCATGATCTTGTGCACCTTGGCGGCGTGCGCCTCTCCCAGCGCTCCGGCGAAGACCCGGAAGTCATGGGCGTACGCGAAGACCGTCCGTCCGTGGACCAGGCCCCAGCCGATGACGACGCCGTCCCCGTGCGGCTTGCGCTCCTCCAGGCCGAAGCCGGTGGCGCGGTGCCGCCGCAGGGGTTCGATCTCGGTGAACGTCCCCTCGTCGAAGAGGAGTTCGAGGCGTTCGTGGGCGGTCAGCTTGTTCTTGGCGTGCTGCCGGACGGTGGCCGCGGGGTCGGGCCCGCGGCTCACCTCCTCCTTGAGGCGGCGCAGTTCGTCCGAGGCGCGCGCCAGGTCGGGGGCGGCCGGGGTCACCGTGAGCTCGTCGAGGATCGTCATTGACCGAACGTAGGAACGTCACCTCAAGGCACGGTGGAGCACTCCGCCGCCCCCGGGCGGCGGCTCGCGCGGCTCCGGGCGGCGGCTCGCGCGGAGCGCGGGGGCTCCGGGCGGCGCCGAGGACGCCGGGCGGCTCCGGGCGCTCCGGGCGCTCCGGGGTTCAGCCGGCGGTGACCTCCAGGTCGAGCGCGGGGTCCGCGGCGAGGACGGCCTGGTGCAGGCGCTGGAGGCGCGGCGAGGGCTCCAGGCCCAGCTCGTCGATGAGCGTGGTGCGCAGCCGCTGGAAGGACTCCAGGGCCCGCCAGGAACTGCCCGCGCGGTGCTGGGCGGTCATGAGGTGGGCGCAGAAGTTCTCGTGCATGGGGTTCCTGGCCACCAGGACCCGGAGCTCGGGGACGATCTCGCGGTGCCGGCCGAGATGCAGGTCCGCGTCGATGCGCCGCTCCAGCGCGGCCATCCGGTCCTCCTCCAGGCCCAGCACCTCCAGTTCGAGGACCCGGCCGACGCGGACGTCGACCAGCGCCGGTCCCTGCCACAGTTCGATCGACCGCCGCAGCAGTTCGGAGGCGGTGCGGTAGTCGCCGGCCTCGTGGGCGTCGCGTCCCGAGGCGGCGAGCCGGAGGAACTCCTGGGCGTCGACCCGGCCGGGCTGCACCTGGAGCAGGTAGCCTCCGTGCTGGGTGACGAGCACCTCCTTGGCCTGCCGGTGCGGGTCCTCCGCGAGGGCGGTGGCCAGCTTGCGCCGCAGTTGCAGGATGTACGTCTGCAGGGTGGTCGCCGCGCTGCGCGGGATCTCCTCGCCCCAGATCTCCTCCATGAGCGTGGGCACGGTCACGACCCGGTCCGCCTGAAGGGCCAGCAGCGCGAGGATCTGGCGAGGCTTGCCCGCTGTGGGGACCACGGAGACTCCGTGCTCCGTGGCGGTGAGCGGCCCCAGTACATTGATCTCCATCGTCCGTCATCTCCTCCGCGTCGGCTCCCCGTCGCACGAGCGCCTGGCATGTGGCGCTCAGCGTCCTACGAGCCTCGCATCCCCGGTGCCCCGCGCCCCAGTGAGCGGATCACGAAGGGGAACGTGAAAATGTCATGCCGGGTTGATGAACACGGCACTGGGCCTCGCCGGGAGCGCATCGCAGAATCCTGTCTCACGCAACGTCGAACGCGGACGTGGAGGGGCCGCCGGCCAAGACCGGCCCATGACGCCCCGGGACACAGTGTCCGACCGGCTCAGGAGGGGAACCCGTGATCGGCTCGACCACCATCGCTCCCGCACCTCACCAGCACCCCGGCACCGCGGACCCGCAGCGGACCGCCGAACGGCTCGCCCTGCTCACCGCCCGCACGGGCCTGGAGCCCGAGCTGGCGCAGCGCTACATCAGCAACCCGATGTCCGTCCTCGTCGAGTTCGGACTGGCCGCCGAGCCGGTCTACATGGAGATGACGGCCGGCGGGCCCGCGGGCCTGTCCCTGGAGGACCTGGACGGCGCGACGGCCGTCGAGGCCTCGTTCTGCAACTTCACCCACTCGCCGGCCGCGGCGGCGTCGTTCTGCCACTTCACCCACTCACCGGCCGCGGCGGCCTCCTTCTGCCACTTCACCCACGTGCCGGACGCCGTGGCGGGGCGCTCGTGACGGTCACCGATCGGGCGCCCGCCGCGCTCCCGGTGGGGTTCAAGCGCCATCTGCGGGTCGAGACGGTCAGCGGGGAGGCGGTCTACCTCCTGTCGGAGCGCGGGACGACCGCCCTGCGGGGCACTCAGGTGGAGATGCTGGCCCCGCTCCTGGACGGCACGCGGACGCTGTCCGCGGTGATCTCCGAGGCGGCCTCGATGGTGTCGGCCACCGACGCGGGGCAGCTCATCGCCGCTCTCGCCCGCGCCGGTCTGGTCGGCTACCGCGACCCGCGGGCGGACTCCGCCGCGGCGGCGTACTGGGAGCTCGCGGGTCTCGGCAGCACCGACGTCGACGCCGCGCTGGGGGCGACGCCGGTGCACGTGGTGGCGCTGGGCCGTACCGACGGCGGCGCGGCCCGGGCCGAGTGCGCCGCGGCGGGCCTCGCGCTCGCGCCGGACGTGGAGAGCGCCGGCTTCGGCCTGGTGCTGTGCGACGACTACCTGGAGCCCGGCCTCGCCGCGACGGACGCCCGGTTCAGGGCCGCCGGACTGCCCTGGCTGCTGGCCCGGCCGGGTGGGCCCGAGGTGTGGGTGGGGCCGGTGTTCGGCACCCCGGACGGGCCCTGCTGGTCGTGTCTGGCGCAGCGGATGCGCGGCCACCGCTCGTCCCAGGCCCCCGTGCGCCACGCGCTGGGGCTGCGGGGGCCGGTGCCGCTGCCGGAGGCGTCGCTGACGGCGGTCCGCATGATGGGGCTGCACTCGGCGGTCCTGGAGACCCTCAAGTGGGTGGCCGCGCTGCGGTACGAGGGGCAGGGCGCCGTGTGCAGGCTCGACACCTGGACGCTGCGCAGCACCCATCATCCGGTGACGCGGCGGCCCCAGTGCCCGCAGTGCGGCGATCCGGGGCTGGTGGCCGCGCGGGGCCGGCGGCCCGTGGTGCCGGAGTCGCGGCCCAAGGCCGCGGCGGAGGGCGGCAACCACCGGGCGCTGCCCGCGGCCGAGGTGCTCGCCCGGTACCGGCACCTGGTCGATCCCGTGACCGGCATCGTCGCCGGGCTGAGCCCGGCCCCGGGCACTCCCGACGGCCTCGACCGCTGGGTGTCGGGGCGGAACCTCGCCTGGCGGGGCCACGCGGCCGAGGGACTGCGGAGTCACAGCGGCGGCAAGGGCGTCACTCCGCAGGAGGCCGAGGCGGGCGCCCTCTGCGAGGCGGTGGAACGTTACTGCGGCACCCGGCAGGGCGATGAGGCGGTGGTCGAGGAGTCGTTCACCGGACTCGGGGACGCCGCCGTGCACCCCGACACCGTGCAGCTCTTCGCCGACCGGCAGTACCGCGACCGCAACGCCTGGAACGCCACCCACGGGGCGATGCACGCGGTGCCGCCGCGCTTCGACGGGCGGGCGACGCGCGAATGGACCCCGCTGTGGTCGCTGACCGGACAGCGGGAGCGGCTGCTGCCCACGTCGATGCTGTACTTCGGCCAGGGTCCGGACGGCGTCGAGCGCGCGCCCTGGGCCGACTCCAACGGCAACGCGGCCGGCTCCAGCCGGGAGGACGCCATCGTGCAGGGCTTCCTGGAGCTGGTGGAGCGGGACGCGGTGGCGCTGTGGTGGTACAACCGGCTGCGCCGCCCGGGGCTCGACCTGGACGCCTTCGACGAGCCGTGGCTGGCGCGGACCAGGACGGTGTACGAGAGGAACGGGCGGTCCCTGTGGGCCCTCGACCTGACCTCGGACCTCGGCATCCCGGTGGTGGCCGCGATCTCCCGGGTCGAGGGGGACGGCGAACAGCGGATCTCTTTCGGATTCGGGGCGCATTTCGATCCCCGTCTGGCGCTGCGCCGCGCGGTCACGGAGATGGCCCAGCTTCTTCCGCCCCCCACGCCATCAGGAGAATCCCTGGATGCGCGGGCGGAACTGCCGGCGGAACTGCGGAACTGGTGGTGCGAACGGACCGTGCAGAATCAGCCATATCTCCTTCCCGACCCCTCGGAGTCGGGACGGGTCCCGTCGAGCCATCACTACATTCCGCGCCCGGACCTCAAGGCGGACGTGGAGGCGGCGGAGGCGGTGGTCCGTGCTCACGGCATGGAAATGCTCGTGCTGGACCAGACGCGTCCCGATGTGGAGCTACCGGTCGTGAAGGTCGTCGTGCCGGGGCTCCGGCATTTTTGGGCCAGATTCGGCGAGGGGCGTCTCTTCGATGTTCCGGTGCGCATGGGATGGCTGCGGAAACCGACGCCCTACGCCGAGTTGAATCCGGTGTTCCTCTTTGTCTGATTCTCGGATTCTCACCGTCATCTGTGGTTAGCGGTGGTCTGCGGCCATTAGCATGCTGATTCCCGCAGATACTGGGCCAGGAGACTCGATGCCGGACCGGATCCGTACCGCGCCCGATCCCTCCATCGCGGAGGGGAGCCGCCAGACCGACCTGCCGGCCCCCCTGCTGGCCCGGGCGATCACGGTCACCGCGCTCGTCTGCTACGCCGCGGTGACGATCCTCAACGTGCTGCGGTGGGGCGAGGCGAGCACCGTGCGCCTCGCCGTCTGCATCGGACTCGTCCTGCTGGTCTTCAGCGTCCAGTACGCGGTCTCCGCGCCCTCCGCCCGGTCCTGGGGGACGCGGCGGCGGATGGGGGTGCTGGGGCTCCAGGTCGCGCTCACCTACCTGCCCCTGTTCTGGTACGGGATCTCCTGGGGCAGCATGGAGGGGCCGCTGGCGGCCTCGGTGCTGCTGACCCTGAAGCCCGCCGTGGCGTGGCCGGTGTACGCGCTGGTGGTGTCGAGCATCCCGGCGTACTCGCTCGCGCTCGGCCACCCGGTCGCCCAGGCGGCCTACTTCCTGATCGCGGGCATGCTCTGCGGCATCGTGATCTACGGGCTCAGCCGGCTGACGGACCTGGTCCACGAGGTCCACGAGACCCGCGAGAACCTGGCCCGGATGGCGGTCGGCCGGGAGCGGCTGCGGTTCGCCCGCGATCTGCACGACCTGCTCGGCTACAGCCTCTCGGCCATCGCGCTGAAGGGCGAGCTGGTCCACCGCCTCATCGACGCGCGCCCCGAGCGCGCCCGGACCGAGACCGAGGAGCTGCTGGTGGTGGCGCGTCAGGCGCTCGCCGACGTACGGCTGGTGTCCAGCGGATACCGGGACATGTCCCTGCGGGACGAGGCGACGTCGGCGGCGGCGATCCTGGCGGCGGCCGACATCCAGGCCGACGTGGCCATCGACTGCGGCCGGCTGCACCCGGTCGTCGACACGGTGCTCGCCACGGCGCTGCGCGAGGGCGTGACGAACATCCTGCGCCACAGCAAGGTCCGACGGTGCAGCATCTCCGCGACCGTCGACGAGGAAACGGTCCTGCTGAGCATGGTCAACGACGGTGCCGGCCGGCCCGGCCCCAGACCCGCCGGCCGGACCACGCGCAGCAGCGGGCTGCACAACCTGGAGGCGCGTTTCACGGAGATCGGCGGTGGACTCACCGTCGGCCTGCGGGAGACGGGCCGTTTTCATCTCGAGGCGTACGCTCCCCTCAGACCGCCGACGGTCGA
The DNA here is from genome assembly GCF_043081625.1 of Streptomyces sp. NPDC014861. Lineage (NCBI taxonomy): Bacteria > Bacillati > Actinomycetota > Actinomycetes > Kitasatosporales > Streptomycetaceae > Streptomyces > Streptomyces sp. NPDC014861. The sequence goes on along the minus strand of NZ_JBIBWV010000028.1, from coordinate 40,320 downwards.
GGCCGGTGCGCACGACGGCTTCCGCACCGACCACAGGGTCGCCCGTCGGAGCCGACCCATCCGACAGAAGTGAAGAGCCCGGGGGAACACGTTGGCGCGCTTGAAGGTGCTCATCGCCGAGGACATGCACATGATCCGGGGAGCGCTCGTGGCGCTGCTCGAACTGGAGCCCGACTTCGAGGTCGTGGCGTCCGTGGACCGGGGGGACACCATCGTGAAGGCGGCACTCGCCACCCCGCCGGACGTGGCGATCATCGACATCGACCTGCCCGGCACGGACGGGCTCACCGCGGCCGTCGACCTGCATGAGCAGCTGCCCAGCTGCCGCACCCTCATCCTCACCAGCCTCGGCCGCCCCGGCACGCTGCGGCGCGCGCTGTCCGCGCAGGTCACCGGCTTCCTGCTGAAGGACTCGCCCCCGCAGCAGCTCGCGGACGCCGTGCGGGCGGTGGCGGCGGGCCGCCGGGTGATCGACCCCCAGCTCGCGCTCAGCGCCTGGGACTCGCCGCAGAACCCGCTCTCGCCCCGGGAGCTGGAGGTCCTCAGACTCGCGGCCCAGGGGGCCGACGCCGCGGAGATCGCCGGCTGCCTCTTCCTGTCACAGGGGACCGTCCGCAACTACCTCACCGCCATCGTGGCCAAGCTCGGCGCGCGCAACCGGATCGACGCCATCCGGATCTCCGAGGAGGCCGGCTGGATCCCCTGACGGAGTCCGGTGCCGGGGCCGCCCCGGGCGACCCGCCGCGCCGGCGAGCAGGGTGTCCAGCAGTCCCTCGTCGAACATGGTCGTCACCGACACGTCCGCGAGACCCCCGAACCCGGTGTCCTGGACCGCCGCGCTGACCACGTAGCGCTCCCCCACCGCGAACGTGCCGAACGTCCAGTCGCCCGCCGCGGCGGGCGAGCCGTCGGGACGGACCAGCCGCGCCGCCGCGCCGTCCAGGTCGAACCCGAACTCGGTGAACCGGAAGCGCAGTCCCTGTCCGCACGCCTTCGTGTACGCCTCCTTCAGCGTCCACAGCCGCACCATCGAACTGTTCCGCGCCGCCTCGCCGCCCGCGTCCAGCCGCTCCTTCTCGTACGGGGTGCAGGCCTGGAGCTCGGAGCCGGTGCGGGCGATCCTGCGGTCCGCCCGCTCCACGTCGACACCGATCCGGCCGCGCCGGGTGACCGCGACGACCATCATCTCCTCGGTGTGGCTCAGGCTCACGTCGATCTGGTCGCAGCCCCGGACGTAGGGCCGGCCGCCCGGCTGGTACGAGAGGTCCACCAGGTCCGGGGTGGTGTCCAGGACGGCGGCCGCCGTGTAGCGCAGGAACAGCCGGGACGCGACGAACCGGTCCCGCATCCGGGGGCGGTCCAGGCTCTCGTAACGCCCCCAGTCGCGGCCGAGCAGCCGGCGCACCACGTCCAGGTCGCTCCGGGGCAGCCAGCCCGGCATCGTGCCGTACACCAGGACGCTGCCGGTGGCGGCGAGGGCGCTCCCGACCGGGTCCCACGGTCCCCCGGGCCCCAGCGCGGGCACCGGCCGGCCGATCGCGGCGGCCACTCAGGCCCCCGCCGGCTCGGCGGCGAGCGGGCCGGCGTCCAGGGCGGAGATGACACCCGCCAGGTCCACCGCGTCGCAGTCCGCCCGCGGGCACACCGGGATGCAGCGGGGACTGCCGAGACGGCGCAGGTACGGGGTGAGCACCGGCCGCGGGCCGACCTCGACGACATGGGTCGGTTCCTGCTGGCCCAGCATGGCGCGCACCGCGTCGGCGAAGCGGATGGGCGAGGTGAGCTGCCGCGACCAGTGCGGGGCGTACAAGGGTCCGCTGACGAGGCCGCCGTCCACGGTGGAGTACAGGGGCAGTCGCGGGCTGCCGCCCGGCACCCGGCGCGCGGCCGCCTCGAACTTCGGCACCACCGGGGCCATCTGCGGGGAGTTGAAGGCATGGGTCACCGGGAGGTGGCGGCAGCTGATGCCCCGGGCCGCCAGGTCCGCCTCGATCCGGTGGAGTCCGGCGATGTCGCCCGAGAGCACGGTGGACCGGGCGGCGTTGAGCACGCCGACGTCCACGCCCGGCTCCCTGGCCACCAGGGGCGCCACCTCGTCCGGCGAGGCGCAGGCCGCCATCATCCCGCCGCCGGGCGGCAGGTACTCCGTGAACGCGGCGCGCAGGGCGATCAGCCGGGCCGCGTCGGACAGCGCCAGCGCCCCGGCCACCGTCGCCGCGGCGAACTCGCCGATGCCGTGCCCGAGGACCGCCACCGGCACCACGCCGGAGGCCTCCAGGGTGCGGGCGAGCGCGTACTCGACGGCGAACAGCGACACCTGGGCGTACGCGGTGTCGTGGATCCGCGGGTCCTCGCGCAGGATCAGGTCGACGACCGAGGTCTTCAGCAGCGGGAGCAGGGCGTCGCTCACCTCGTCCAGGTGGCCCCGGTAGGTCGCCGAGTCCAGGTAGAGCCCCGCCGTCATGCCCGGGTACTGGCAGCCCTGGCCGGTGAACACGAAGGCGGCCCGCACCTGGCGGGGGAAGCGCCGCATGTCCCGGTAGGCCATGTGCCGGGCCAGGTCGCCGATCGTCCGGTGCGACCAGATGTCGTCCAGGTCGATGATCGGCCCGAACTCCTCCTCGATGTCGCCGTACAGGCTGAGCGCGGCCACCGAGTCCAGCTCGCAGCCGACGAGCGGGTCCGTCGCCTCCACCGCCCGGCCGAGGTAGTGGGCGAGCCGCTCCAGCAGCCATTCCCGGTGGGCCGCACCCTGACGGCCGGGTCCTTCAGCGGACATGAGTTGTTCTCCTTCGGAGGGAACCGCGGCGAGCGGGGGCTCTCAGGCGAGGGGGGACGCGTACAGGTCGTAGCTGCGCCGGCCGCGCAGGCGGGCGAGCACCTCGGCGAGGGCGCGCTGCTCGGCGGCGGCCGGTCGGTCCGGGAGCGCCAGGCCCAGCCTCCGGCCCAGCCGGTAGAGGACCGCCGAGGGCCACGCGGTGTCGGAGAGGAACGGGTCGGCGAAGGCCCCCGCGTTCTGCTGCTCCCGCCACACGCCGAGGCAGGCGGCGGCCGCGAGGACCAGGGTGTAGCGGTCGGCGAGGCCGAGGCTGTGCGGGCTGGCGAGCCACCGGCGGTCGCTGAAGCCCACGTCGCCGAACGCCTTGCGCAGGTCGTCCAGTTCGATGGTGAACGCGCGGATGAGGAAGCGCAGGACGTGCGCGTCGCGGCCCCGGCGGGGCAGGCCGGTCTCCTCGAACAGGTCGGTGCTGGCCACCAGCGTCGCCGCGAGCGGGTCGCCGTCCCCGAGGAGGGCGGGCTGCGACAGGTCGAGCGGGGGCAGTCCGTCGTGCAGCCGGAAGAGCTCGGCGGGCGCCTCCGGGTCGGCGAACCAGGCGTGCTGGGCGAAGAACGGCAGCTGCGGCAGGATGCTGACCTGCCGGCCGGCGCTGCCGGAGTGCCCGAGCGAGGTGACCGGCAGGTCCCGGAGCTGCTTCTGGAACATCCCGTACGCGCCCTCCTCGGCGAAGGTCGCCTCGCCGAGCACCGCCGACATCTCGTCCATCGCCTCGGCGGTGAGCTTGGGCGCGAGATAGGCGGCCGCGGCCGCGTACACGCTCATCTGCCGGGGCAGCAGGTGCAGGGCCCTGGTCGCCACCAGCGCCAGGCAGTCGATGATCAGCAGGTCGAGCAGGGCCCCGGTCAGCACGTCCCGCACGTGCTGGACGTCGAGGGAGGAGCGGCCGCCCGGGCGGGGCCTCGCGGCGAACGCGGCGACGGTCCGCAGCGCCGTGTCCGCGCCGGCGAGCACGATCGAGGGGATGAGGCCGCGGATGACCAGGGAGGAACGCAGGGACAGCTCGTAGCCGTCGCCCTCCGCTCCGACCAGGGCGCTGTCCGGGACCGGGCACGCGCGCAGGCGCAGACCGCCGAACTCCGCGCTGCGCATCCCGCTGGTGGCGCGCCGGTCCAGGTCGCTCACCCGGTCCGGCGGGAGGGCCGCCCGGTCGAGCAGGAGCACGCTGTGGGCGCGGGGGTGGCCGGGCTCGCCCGTGCGCGCGAAGACGACGAGTCCGCGGGCCCGGGAGGCGTTGGCGATGCCCGTCTTGCTGCCGTCGAGCAGCAGGCCGCCGCCCGGCGCGGCCGTGGCGGTGAACTCGTCGCGGACGAAGTCGTTGCCGTGCGCGACGCCGTGGCGGGCGACGGCGACGCGGTCCCCGCCGAGCAGCAGGCCGGCGGCGAGCCGGCGCTGCCGCTCGTCGCCGGCGGTCCACACGGGGGTCGCGGCGAAGAAGCAGTTGAGCCCGTACCCGAAGCCGAGGGAGGCGTCGCGGCGGAAGACCGGACGCAGCAGACGGCCGAGTTCGTCCATGCGGCGCAGCCGTCCGCCGAGCTCCGCGGGGACGAACTCGGCGTTCAGCGCGTGGGCGTCGAGCACCCCCTCGGCGGCGGGCAGCACCTCCCCGGCCGTGTCGGCGGCGACGAACGCTCCGCCGCCCAGCGGGTTGGCCGGGTCGTCGAGCGGTCCGAAGGCGCTCTCCAGCGCGTCGATGCGGTCGGCCACGGTGGTCATGCACGGACCCCCGCGGTCAGGAGCCGCTCGACCTCGGCGTCGAGGCGCTGGTACAGGGGGCGCAGTTCGCCGTTCAGGAACATCCGGCGCATCGCGGCGCGCTCCACCTTTCCGCTGGTCGTCCGGCGGACCGTGCCGGGGCTGACGAACAGGAGGCCGGCGGTGTGCACCTCGTGCTCGTCGCCGACGCGGGCCGCGACCTCGGCCGCGAGCGCGGCGAAGTCGACCTGGTAGTGGCTGCGGGCCCGGACCTCCTGGACGAGCACGACGTGCTCCCGCTCCCCCGGTACGGCGAAGACGGACGCGGGGCCGAACATGCCGCTGACCTGCTGGACGGTCCGTTCGACGTCGTGCGGGTGGACGTTGCGGCCGGCGATCACCATGACGTCCTTGAGGCGTCCGGTGATCCGCAGGCGGCCCGCCCCGTCGAGCGTGCCGAGGTCGCCGGTGCGCAGGAAGCCGGAGGGCCCGCCGGTGACCCGGGCGTTGAAGGCGGCGGCGGTCTCGGCGGGGCGGCGCCAGTAGCCGCGGGCGACGCTGTCGCCGCGCACCCAGACCTCCCCGGTCCGCCCCGGGGCGCACTCGGTCCCCTCGTCCGGGTCGACGATCCGCACCTCGGCGTCCACGGGCGCGCCGCAGGCTCCCGGGGCGCCGGGGTCGTCCGGGCGGGCGGCGGAGACCAGCAGGGTGGCCTCCGCCAGTCCGTAGGCGGGGACGAGGGCGCCGGGGCGCAGGCCCGCGGCGGCGAAGCGGTCGGCGAAGGCGGTGGCGGTGGCGGGGTCGACGGGCTCGCCGCCGTCGACGGCGGTGCGCCAGGCGGTGAGGTCGAGGCCGGCGATCTGGAGGTCGTTGACGCGGCGCAGGCACAGCTCGTAGCCGAAGTGCGGGCCCCCGCTGACCGTCAGGCCGTAGCGGGAGACCGTGTCGAGCCAGCGCAGGGGCGCTCTGACGAACGCCTGCGGGGTCAGCATCACCGTGGTGGCGCCGAGCCAGAGCGGGTGCAGGAGCTGGCCCACCAGGCCCATGTCGTGGTGGAGGGGCAGCCAGCCGCCGAAGCGGGAGGCGGGGCCGGTGTCCAGGGCGCGGTGGATCGCCGTCTGGTTGGCGACGAGGTTGCGCTGGGTCACCATCACGCCGCGGGGCTCGCGGGTGGAGCCGGAGGTGTACTGGAGGTAGGCGACGTCGTCGGGTCCGACCGGGGCGGGCTCCGGGCCGGCCGCGTCCGCCGGCTCCGGCGCGTGGTCGGCGAGCAGGCAGGTGACGTCCGTGAAGCCGGCGCCGGCCAGGAGCCGGGACGCCTCGGCGGCGTGCGCGCCGCCGGTGAGGACGCAGCTCGCCGCGGCGTCCTTGACGATGCCCGCGATCCGCTCGTCGTGGTGTCCGCGCCCGCCCGGGGGCGCCACGGGGACGGCGACGCGCCCGGCGTGGAGGCACGCCAGGAACGAGGCCGCGAACAGCCGGCGGGAGGACTGGAGGACGAGGACCCGGTCGCCGGGGGCGGTGTAGGCGCCGATGCGCCCGGCGAGCCGCCGTACCTGGCCGGCGAGCTCGCCGTAGCCGACGGCCTCGGGGACGAGGCGGCCCTCGCTCTCGGACAGCAGCACGAGCGCGTCGCGTTCCGGTGCCTCGGCGGCCCTGGTGTGGAAGGTGTCGATGAACGCGCGGAAGCCTGTCACTGCGGTCCCCTCCCGGGTCGGGCGGACCAGGACACCGGGCCCCGGCCGCCGGTGTCCTTGACGATCCAGTCGGCGCGTGCGGCCGGCGCGGGGGTGTCGGGGGGCGCGCCCCGGTCGCGGAGGAGCGCCATCAGCACGGCGGTCACCGCCGCGATCTCCACCGCGTCCGGCCGGCCGCGCACCACGGTGATGCCAGTCTCGTCTGCCATGTGGGTAGCGTGCGCCCCTCCGCTCGAGGGCCCCTGGGTCCCTCTCTCGGATCGCGCTCGACCCGGGAGGAGGGGCCCAGGGGCCCTCGGCGTTCACGCGTTCCGCGCCGGCACGACCCGCTCGTAGGCCAGGTGGCGGCTGCGCTCGCACCGGACCTGGGCGGGCCCGTCGAGCGCGGCGAGCGCGCGGCGGCCCTCGGCGGAGCCGAGCGCCCGGTCGCAGTGCTCCTCGTCGCGCCACCACAGCACGCCGGTGTACCGGGAGGGCCGTACGGTCGAGCGGAGCAGGTCGCTCCCGCCGAAGCCGCGTCCCTCCGCGTGGATCCGGCAGAGCTCCGCGTACGCCTTCTCGAACTCGGCGTGGTCCTCGCGCACCTCGGCGGAGAGCAGGACGACGCTGCTGTCGCCGGCGGCCGCGTCCTCGCTGAGGACGCGGTCGACGCTGAGCGCCTGGTCGGCCTCGGTGCGGACGAGCCGGCCCACCCGGTGCACGTGCCCGGTGAAGGTGTCGTCGTGCACGGTGTCGAGCCAGCCGCTCAGCCGCTGCCAGTGGGCCAGGTGGACGTACACGTGGGGTCGTTCCACCAGCCGCACCGTGACCAGGAAGTCGAATCCGGGCCGTCGGCGCAGGAACTGGCTGTGGGCGGAGAACTCCCGCTCGAAATCGGCGAGTCCGCCCGTGACCTCGAACCGGTTGATGACGGTCACCGGTCGGGTCGGGTCTCTGTCGGTCACGCGTGGTCCTCCGCGTAGTCCTTGGCGTGTCGCAGGGTGGTGGAGCTGTTGGTGCCGAGCGCCTTGCGCACCAGGGCGCGGGCCTCGGCGAGGGTGGCGTCCGGTCCGAGGGCGGTGCGCACGCCCTCGGGGTCGAGGGTCACGGTGTGCCAGGAGGTGGCCCTCACGGTGCCGTCGTCCTGCGGTTCGACGGTCCAGCGGCCGGTGTGGCTGCTCAGGGCGGCGGGGACCTTGAGCTGCTTGTAGACGATGCTGTGGCGCTCCTCGAAGCAGACCCGGATCGAGGTGGTGTTGTGCAGCGAGCCGTCCGGACTGCGGGTGTCCATGTCCATCCGCTGGACGCCGTTCTCCTCCTCGACGAGGTCGAGGCGGGCGACGTGCGGGAGGCGCTCGGGCCACAGGTCGGCGCGGTCGAGGAAGCCGTAGACGTCGCCGGCGGCTCCGGCGATGGTCAGCGAGTCGTGGAAGCTGAAGTGGAGTTCGGCGCGGTCGGGTCCCTGCTCGGCGGCGTGCTTCAGGGCGGTGAGTTCGGCGCGGCTGTTGCGGTCGACGGCCTGCTCGATGAGCTCCTCGGCGGCCGGGTCGTCGCCCACCGCGCGGTAGTCGTGCAGGAGGACGACCCGGGTCGTGCCGTCGCCGGCGGGTTCGACGCGCCACTCCCCGCCCATGGAGGCCACCGGGGCGGCGGTGACGACCTGGCGGAAGCGGACGGTGCGGGCCACGGGGTCGAGGGTCCGGCGGGAGGTCCAGGTGCGGACCTGTCCGTTGGCGATGGCCCAGATCCGCAGGTGCTGCTCGCCGCCGCCGGGCGGGGCCTCGTCGAGCACCTCGACGTGGACCGTGGGTCCGAAGACCTGCGGCCAGGCGGAGACGTCGGCGATGAGGTCGTAGACGGCCGCCGCGGGGGCGCCGACCGTGACGGTGTGCTCGGTGAGGCGGTCCCTCGCGGTCGAGGGGGTCGTAGCGGGCGCCACGGCGTACCTTCCTTTCGGCGGCCGTGAGAACGGCCGCACCAGAGTGGCAGGGATGGGCTCGAAGAGGACTTGAGCGGTGGTGGACCGCGGTCAGCGGGCGCCGGCCCAGTCGGGCCGGTCGGTGATCTCGACGACGGCGCAGCCCCAGCTGTACCCGGCGCCGACGCTCACGAGGACGCAGCGGTCCCCGGGCGCGGCCCGGCCGGTGGTCACCAGGTGGTCGAGGCCGGCGAACTGGTCGCCGGCGCCGAGGTGTCCGACGGTCCGGCTGAACTCCCAGGTGGTGCGCTCGGGTTCGATGCCGAAGGGCGTGTAGTAGATGGAGGTGAGCCGGCGGCGGCCGAAGTGCGGCAGGACGATCCACCGCGCCTCGTCCAGTTCGATCTCCGCGTCGGCCAGGGCCTGCTTGATGACGGTCTGCTGGCCGGCGTGCGCCCGGGTGATGGCGTACGAGAGGCCGTTGCGCTGGACGAAGGTGCGCTTGGCCGCGTCGAAGTCGACGGGCATGCGGTGCCCGAACGGGGCGTCGGTGAAGGGCTCGTCACCGCGGTGCAGGGGTTCGAGCTCGGGGTCGGCGTGCAGGGCCAGGGAGAGCAGCCGGGCGAAGCCGCCGCGCCGGGAGAGCACGAGGGCGGTGGCGCCGTCGGCGTACGGGGTGCCGGGGTCGGTGCGCCAGCGGTCGATGCCCGGGGCGCAAAAGCGGTCGGCCGTGGTCAGCAGGGCGTCGCGGCTCCCGTGCCCGGCGGCCAGGTAGGCGGTGGCGAGGTCGAGGGCGGCGAGGCCGCCGTTGGACATCTGGCGGATCTCCAGGGCCGGGCAGGAGTTGCCGAGGGCCGCGCGCTGGATGTACGACGCGACGGGCCACAGGTCCTGCCCTTGGTGGTAGGTGTCGGCGTGCAGGACGAGGTCGACGTCCCCGGGTGTGGACCCGGCGCGGTCCAGCACGGTGCGGGCCGCCGCGGCCGCCATCTCGGCGGCCGACTCGTCGGGCGAGACGGCGACCGACACCGCGCCGGTCTGTGCGGCGGTCCCCGGCGGGCACTCCCCGGCGGCGACGGCGTCGGCCACCGCGAGCGTGCGGGGCAGCCGCACCGCCGTCCCACGCAGGTAGGTGTTCTCCACTCGCACAGCTACTCCCTCGTGGTCACGGGCGGTTCAGCCGGCCGAGGCGATCGTCAGGGGGGCCTCGGACCGGTCGGGGGCGACGTCCTCGTCGCGGAGCACGTAGCGGACGGCGTCCAGCAGGGCGCGCCAGCTGGCGGTGACGGTGTTCCCGTCGACGCCGACGGTTCCCCAGCGCCGCTCGCCGTCGTGGTAGCCGATCAGGACCCGGGCGCGGGCGCCGCTGCCCGTGTCGCCGGTGAGCACCCGCACCCGGTAGTCCACCAGTTCGAGACGGGCGAGCTGGGGGAAGAACGGGTCGAGCGCCTGGTGCAGGGCCCGGTCCAGGGCGTTGACGGGGCCGTTCCCGCTGCCGGTGGCGGCGAGCGGGACACCGTCGATCCGCAGCCGCACGGCGGCCTCGGTCCGTTCGGAGCCGTCCCGCCGGCGGGCCACGGACACCTGCCAGGACTCGACGTCGAACGGGGCGCGTTCGGGCCCGCCCGCGAGCTCCTCGCGCAGCAGGAGCTCGAAGGAGGCGTCGGCGGACTCGAAGCTGTAGCCCTCGTTCTCCAGCTCCTTGATCCGCGCGGCGGCGCGGGCGACCTCGCCGGAGCCGGCGGCGACCTCGTAGCCGAGTTCGCGCGCCTTGAGCTCCACCGAGGAGCGGCCGCCCATGTCGGAGACCAGGGTGCGCATGGCGTTGCCGACCCGGTCCGGATCGATGTGCTGGTACAGGTCGGGGTCGACGCGGAGCGCGGCCGCGTGCAGCCCGGCCTTGTGGGTGAAGGCGGCGGCGCCCACGTAGGGGGCCGAGGAGCGGGGCGGGAGTCCGGTGATCTCGGCGATCGCGCGCCCGGTGTCGGCGAGCCGGGCGAGCTGTTCGGGAGCGAGGATCTCCCGGCCCTGTTTGAGGGCGAGGTTCCCGATGAGGGTGAACAGGTCGGCGTTGCCGCAGCGTTCGCCGTATCCGTGGGCGGTGCCCTGGACGTGGACGGCTCCGGCGTCGAGGGCGGCCATGGAGTTGGCCACGGCGCACCCGGTGTCGTCGTGGCAGTGGATGCCGAGGGCGGCACCGGTCCCGGCGAGGGTGTCGGCGACGGTCGCGGCGACCTCGTGGGGCAGCGATCCGCCGTTGGTGTCGCAGAGCACGACCGCCTCGGCCCCGGCCTCCGCGGCGGTCCGCACGACCTCCAGGGCGTAGTCGCGGTTGAGCCGGTGTCCGTCGAAGTAGTGCTCGGCGTCGAGGAAGACCCGCCGGCCGGCGTGCACGAGGTACCGCACGGTGCTGCCGATCATCGCGAGGTTCTCGGCGAGCGTGGTGCGCAGGGCCCGCTGGACGTGGCCGACGTGGCTCTTGCCGACCAGGGTGATCACCGGGGCGCCGGAGACCAGGAGGGCGCGCACCTGGGGGTCGACGGTCACCGGGACCTCCGGCCGCCGGGTCGCCCCGAAGGCCGCGAGCCGCGCGTTCCGCAGCCGGAGCTCCTTCTTCGCGCGGGCGAAGAACTCGGTGTCCCGGGGCACCGCCCCCGGCCAGCCGCCCTCGATGAATCCGACCCCGAGGGCGTCCAGGTGGCCGGCGACGGCGAGCTTGTCGTCCACCGTCAGGGCCATGCCCTCCTGCTGGCAGCCGTCGCGCAGGGTCGTGTCGTACAGCTGAGGTCTCGCCTCGGCCATGGCCCCTCCTCCTTCGCACCGCGCGCGCCCGTCGCGCCGCGGTTCTGGGCGGTCACCGTCCGGTGACCGGCTCGGGCAGAGCTGGAGTTCCGGTCGACGTCGCGGGGGTGCCGGCGCCGCCCGCGCCGGCGCCGGGAGGCCCCCACCAGTGCGGATGGTCCCGGTACCAGGCGACGGTGTCCGCGAGGCCCCGGTCGAAGGGCACGCGGGGCGCGTAGCCGAGCTCGTCGCGGATCTTGCGGTCGTCCAGGGCGTACCGCAGGTCGTGCGCCTTGCGGTCGGGGGCCGTGCGCACCAGCGCCGGATCGGCGCCGCACAGCTCGACGAGCCGGTCGGCCAGCCGCCGGTTGGTGGTCTCGTTGCCCCGGCCGATGTTGTAGATCTCGCCGGCCCGCCCCCGGGTGAGGACGGTGTGCACGGCCCGGCAGTGGTCGTCGACGTGCAGCCATTCGCGGACGTTGCTCCCGTCGCCGTACAGGCCCACCGGGAGTCCCCGGAGCAGGCGGGTGACGAAGAGCGGGATCAGCTTCTCGACGTACTGGTGGGGCCCGTAGTTGTTGGAGCAGCGGGTGACGGAGAGGTCGAGGCCGTGGCTGCGCCAGGCGGCGCGGGCCAGCAGGTCGGACGCCGCCTTGGAGGCCGCGTACGGCGAGTTCGGCAGCAGCGGCCGGTCCTCGTCCCAGGAGCCGTGCTCGATGGAGCCGTAGACCTCGTCCGTCGAGACGTGCACCACGCGCGGCACCCGGGCCGCGACGCACGCGTCCAGGAGCGTCTGGGTGCCGAGGACGTTGGTCCGGACGAACTCCGACGCCCCGGTCAGCGACCGGTCCACGTGGGACTCGGCCGCGAAGTGCACGACCGCGTCGTGCCCGGGCAGCAACTCCCGGAGGAGGTCCCGGTCGCAGACGTCGCCGCGGACGAAGGTGAGCCGGGGCCCGTCGGCCGGCAGGTTGGCCCGGTTGCCCGCGTAGGTGAGCTTGTCGAGGACGGTCACCCGGGCGCCCTCGGAGCCCGGGTGACCGTCGGCGAGGAGCGTACGGACGTAGTGCGAGCCGATGAAGCCCGCGCCGCCGGTGACGCAGATCCTCATGCCGCCACCTCGACGCTCGCGTGGTCGCCCACGAGGAGCCGGTGCCAGCCGGGCACCCCGCCGGCGGTGACGGTGGCCTGCCGGCCGATGACCGAGCCGCGCACCGAACCGACCCCGACCACCTGCGCCCCGTCCAGGACGAGGCTGTGCTCGATCACCGAGGAGCGCACCTCGCAGTCCTGCCCGATGGTCGTGCAGGGGCCGACGCCGCTGTCCTCGATCACCGATCCGGCGCCCACGATCACCGGCCCCACGAGGCGGGAGCGGACGATCCGCGCGCCGGGTTCGACGACGACGGCGCCGATCAGCTCGCTGTCGGCGTCGACCTCGCCGCGGACGGAGGGGACGAGGTCCTTGAGGAGTTCGCTGTTGCACTCCAGGACGTCCTCGACCCGCCCGGTGTCCCGCCAGAAGCCCTCGTAGACCCGGGCGCGGACGTCCTCGCCCCGCTCGACGAGCCACTGGATGGCGTCGGTGATCTCCAGTTCGCCGCGGGCGCTGGGCCGGATCGCGTCCACCGCCGCGTGGATGGCCGCGGTGAAGAAGTACACGCCGATCACGGCCAGGTCGCCGCACGGTTCGCGCGGCTTCTCCACGAGCCGCAGCACCCGGCCCTCGGCGTCCACCTCGGCGACGCCGAACTCGCTGGGGTGCGCGACCTTGTGGACGACGATCTGGGCGGCGGGCCGCCGGATGACGAAGTCCCGGGCGATGTCCTGCACGCCGTCGGTGAGCATGTTGTCGCCGAGGTACATCACGAAGTCGTCGTCGCCGAGGAAGGGGCGGGCGATGGCGACGGCGTGGGCGAGTCCGCGCGGCGCCTCCTGCGGGATGTAGGTGAGCCGTACGCCGAACCGGGCGCCGCTGCCGAGCGCTCCCTCGATCTTCCCGCTCCGGTCGCCGACGACGACACCGATCTCGGTGGCCCCCAGATCCCGCAGGGCCTCGACGACGTGGACCAGCACCGGCTTGTTCGCGATCGGGATCAGCTGCTTGGGCATCGAGTGGCTGAAGGGCCTGAGCCTGCTGCCCAGTCCCCCGGCCAGAATCAGTGCTTTCATGCGGAGCCTCCTCAGAACTCCCCGAGGACGTCGCGCAGGGCCGAGATCACCCTGTCCTGCACGTCCACGGGGAGTGACGGGTACATGGGGAGCGAGAAGATCTCGCCCGCGGCGGCCTCGGTGGCCGGGAGCGCGCCCGGGGCGTAGCCGAGGTGGGCGAAGCCGGTCATGGTGTGGACCGGCCAGGGGTAGCTGATGTTGAGCGCGATGTCGTGGCGCTTCAGGCGCTCGATGATCTCGTCGCGCCGGGGGTGGCGCACGACGTAGACGTAGTAGACGTGCTCGTTGCCCGGGTTGGTGACGGGCAGCCGGAGGCCGTCCGGCGCGACCAGGTCGCCGAGGCCCTCCTCGTAGCGCCGGGCGACGGCGCGGCGGCCCTCGACGTAGGAGTCGAGCCGGGTCAGCTTGCGCCGCAGGATCTCGGCCTGCACCTCGTCCAGGCGGCTGTTGTGGCCCGGGGACTGGACCACGTAGTAGACCTTCTCCATCCCGTAGTAGCGCAGCCGGCGCAGGGCCGCGTCGGTGCCGTCGTCGTTCGTGACGACCGCCCCGCCGTCGCCGTACGCGCCGAGGACCTTGGTCGGGTAGAAGGAGAAGGCCGCGGCGTCGCCCATCGTGCCGGCGAGCCGTCCGTGGTGCCGGGCGCCGTGCGCCTGGGCGCAGTCCTCGACGACGGCGAGGCCGTGCCGGGAGGCGATCCGCTCCAGCGGGGCCATGTCGACGCACTGGCCGTAGAGGTGCACCGGGAGCAGCGCCTTGGTGCGGCGGGTGACGGCCGCCTCGACCTGCGCGGTGTCCATGAGGAAGTCGGACTCGTCGATGTCGACGAAGACGGCGCGGGCGCCGGTGCCCTCGATGGCGACGACGGTCGGCGCGGCGGTGTTGGAGACGGTGATGACCTCGTCGCCGGGGCCGACACCGAGCGCCTGGAGCGCCAGCTTGACGGCGTTGGTCCCGTTGTCGACGCCCGTGCAGTGCCGGACGCCGTTGTAGGCGGCGAACTCCTCCTCGAAGCCGCGCACGCTCTTGCCGAGCACGAGCTGGCCGGAGGAGAACACGGTCTCCACCGCGTCCAGCAGATCCGCGCGCTCCTTCTCGTACTCCGGCAGGTAGTCCCAGACGTGGGTGGTCATGGACGGATCAGCCTCCATCGGTCTCTCCGGTCGAATGGAGGGGAGGTTGAGCCAGGGTGGTCGCGCCTCGCTCAAGCCGTGGTGTCGCGCCGCGCCCGTGCGGTGGCGCGCGGGCCGCTCAGGCCGTGGTGCGGCGGGCCGAGGGCGGGTGGTCGTGGGCCGCTGAGGCCGTGGGGCAGCGGGGGGCGAGCGGCTCGTCGTCGGACGCTCAGGCCGTGGTGCGGCGGGCCGAGGGCGGGTGGTCGCGGGCCGCCCGGGCCGTGGTGCAGCCGGGGGCGAGCGGCTCGTCGTGGGACGCCAGGGCGGTGCCGCGGGCGATCAGGGCGTCGATCTCCGAGGGGGTGAGCCCGCTCTCCGACAGCACCTGGCGGGTGTGCTCGCCCGGGGTCGGCGCGGGCCCCGGGTCCGGCGCGGGGGTCCGGTCGAAGCGGGGCGCGGGGGCGGGCTCGGTCCCCGTACCGGTGTCGATGTAGGTGCCGCGCGCGCTCAGCTGCGGGTGGCCGGCGGCCTCCGGCAGGGTGAGCACGGGGGTGACGCAGGCCTGGGTGCCGGCGAAGGCCTCCGTCCAGGCGTCCCGGCTCCTGGTCGCGAACCGGGCGGCGAAGGCCTCGCGCAGGTCGGGCCACCGGGTGCGGTCCGCGCGGTCGGGCAGGGAGTGGGCCGGGAGGCCGAGTCCGGCGAGCAGGTCGGCGTAGAAGCGCTCCTCCAGAGCGCCGACGGCCACGTGGCCGCCGTCCGCGCACGGGTAGGTGGTGTAGAAGGGGGCTCCTCCGTCGAGCAGGTTGGCTCCGCGCGGGCCGTCCCAGGACCCCTCGTCGCGCATGGCGAGGAGCATCCCGAGGAGCGAGGCGGTGCCGTCGACGATGGCGGTGTCGACCGTCTGCCCGAGCCCCGACCTCCGGCGCTCGTGGAGCGCCGCGAGAATCCCGCAGACCAGCAGCATCCCGCCGCCGGCGAAGTCCCCGAGCAGATTGACGGGCGGCACCGGCGCGCCGCCGTCGGCGCCGATCGCGTCCAGCGCCCCGGTCAGCGCGATGTAGTTGATGTCGTGGCCCGGCGCGCTCGCCAGCGGTCCGTCCTGGCCCCAGCCCGTCATCCGGGCGTAGACCAGGGCGGGGTTGCGGTCCCGGCAGGCCTCGGGCCCGATCCCGAGCCGCTCGGCGACCCCGGGCCGGAAGCCCTCGACGACCGCGTCGGCGCGGTCGGCGAGGCGCAGCACCGCGGCGACGCCCTCGGGGTCCTTGAGGTCCAGGGCCACCGAGCGGCGGCCCCGGTCGAGCACCCGGTGCCAGCCGCCGAACGGCCTTCGGCCGTCCGCCCGGTCGACCCGGATCACCTCGGCGCCGAGGTCGGCCAGCATCATGCAGGCGAACGGCACCGGGCCGATCCCGGCGAGTTCGACGATCCGCAGCCCGGCCAGCGGTCCGCGTCGCGGACCGGCCCCTCCCGTCGGCGGGCCCGTGGGCCGCGGACCGCGGAAGCTCGTCCCTGTCGTCTCCATGGCCGGGGACGGTAGGAGCCGCGGCTATGAGCGGGCTCGAGCCGACTTCGAGCCCGGGGTGGCACCTTCCGGCCCACTCGCATCCCCGGTTCCACGATCAGAAGGAGTCCGCTCATGAGCGACCCGACCCGCGCGACGGAGACCAGCGCGGCCACGTGCCGCATCTGCGACGGCGAGGTGACCGAGTTCCTCGACCTGGGGCGGCAGCCCCTGTCGGACGCCTTCCCCGAACCGGCGCGCACCGAGGGCGAGTTCTTCTACCGGCTGGCCGTCGGCGTGTGCGCCGACTGCGCCATGGTCCAGCTCACCGAGGAGGTGCCCCGGGAGAAGATGTTCCACGAGGACTACCCGTACCACTCCTCGGGTTCCTCGGTCATGCGCGAGCACTTCTCCGCCACCGCCCGCGGCTTCATCGAGAAGGAGCTGACGTCGGCGGACCCCTTCGTCGTCGAGATCGGCTGCAACGACGGCATCATGCTCCGCACCGTCAGCGAGGCCGGCGTCCGGCACCTGGGCGTCGAGCCGTCCGGCGGTGTGGCCAAGGTCGCGGCCGCCTCGGGCATCCGGGTGCGCAACGACTTCTTCGAGGAGCGGACGGCCGCCGAGATCCGCGCGGAGGACGGCCCGGCCGACGTGATCTTCGCGGCCAACACCCTGTGCCACATCCCCTACATGGACTCCGTCCTGCGGGGCGTCGGCGAACTGCTCGGCCCGGACGGCGTGTTCGTGTTCGAGGACCCGTACCTGGGCGACATCGTGGAGAAGACGTCCTTCGACCAGATCTACGACGAGCACTACTACTTCTTCACGGCCCGCTCGGTGTCCGCGATGGCCGCCCGCTTCGGCCTCGAACTCGTCGACGTCGAGCGGCTCACGGTGCACGGCGGCGAGGTGCGCTACACCCTCGCCCGGTCCGGCGCCCGCACCCCCTCGCCCGCGGTCGCCGCGCTGGTCGCCGAGGAGGCCGGGCGCGGCCTCGGCTCCCTGCCGACGCTGAAGGCCTTCGCCGCGAACGTCGAGCGGATCCGCACGGAGCTGGTCGCCCTGCTGTCCCGGCTGCGCGCCGAGGGCCGCACGGTCGCCGCGTACGGGGCGACCGCCAAGAGCGCCACCGTCACCAACTTCTGCGGGATCGGGCCGGACCTCGTGGACTACGTCTGCGACACCACGCCCGCCAAGCAGGACCGGCTCACCCCCGGGGCGCACATCCCGGTCGTGCCCGCGGAGCGGTTCTCGGGCGACTACCCCGACTACGCGCTTCTCTTCGCCTGGAACCACGCCGAGGAGATCATGCGCAAGGAGCGGGGCTTCCAGGAGAGCGGCGGCAAGTGGATCTTCTACGTCCCCACCGTCCACGTCGTCTGACCCGGCCACCGCAGCGGAGGAGGTAGCCCCACCATGCCCGAGAAGACCTTCGAAGGCCGGACCGTGGTCGTCACCGGCGGCGGCACCGGCATCGGCCGCGCGGCCGCGCTGGCGTTCGCCGGACTGGGGGCGGCCGCGGTGATCGTCACCGGCCGCCGCAAGGAGCGGCTGGACGAGGTGGCCGCGCTGAGTCCGGCCGTCGTCCCGGTCGTCGCCGACGTGACCACCCAGGAGGGGGCGCGCGCCGTCGCCGAGGCGGTCGGCACCCACGGCGGCGGGACGCTGGACGTCCTGGTGCACAACGCCGGCGTCTTCCGCTTCACCCCGCTGGCGGCGCTGGATCCCGGCACCGCGCGGGAGGTCCTGGACACCAACGTGCTCGGACCGGTGCTGCTCACCGCCGAGCTGCTGCCCCTGCTGCGCTCCCCCGGCGGCACCCTGGTGCTGGTCTCCAGCCGGGGCGGGCACAACCCGGGGGTGGACAGCTCGCTGTACTCCGCGAGCAAGGCCGCCGTGGACAGCTTCACCCGGAGCTGGGCCGCCGAGCTGGCTCCGCGCGGCATCCGCGTCAACGCCGTCGCGCCGGGCTTCGTCCGTACGGAGGCGTACGCGGCGAACGGCCTCGGCCCCGAGCAGGTGGAGGGGCTGTTCGCCGGGGTCGCGGGGACGATCCCGCTCGGCCGGGTCGCGGAGGCCGACGAGGTGGCACGCTGGCTGACCTTCCTCGCCGACCCGGCGAACGCGCTGGTCACGGGCCAGGTCGTCACGATCGACGGCGGGCTGGACATCGCCGGCGGCTGAACCGGAACCGGCAGGCGGGTGGGCGCCGTCCGAAGCGGAACGACCGCTCCGGACGGCGTCCGCACGTGTGTTCCCGTGGACACGCGTTCCGGCGCGTCGTGTCCGCGTTCCGCCGGAGCGGCCCGCGCGTCGATGAGACTGGCCCGGCCACCCGTCAGTCCGTGTCGGCCGTGACGCCGGCTCCCAGCGCAGGAGACGAACATGAGGATTCTGGTGACAGGCGCGACCGGCGGCGTCGGCCGGTACGTGGTCGACCAGCTGCTCTCGGCAGGGGTCCGGGTCCGGGCCCTGACCCGCGATCCGGCGAGGGCCTCGCTGCCGCCAGGCGTGGAGGTCGTCCAGGGGGACCTCTCCGTGCCGGACGGACTCGCACCCGCCTTCAAGGACGTCGACGGGCTGCACCTGTTCCCGGTCGAGGAGACCGCCCGGGAGGTCGTCGGCCTGGCCCGCGAGGCCGGTGTGCGGCGCGTCGCGGACCTCTCCGCGGCGGCCGTCACGATCGGGCTGTACGAGAGCCCGACCGAGAAGGCGATCGAGGAGTCGGGGCTGGAGTGGACCCACGTCCGCCCCGCCGAGTTCATGACGAACCGCCTGCACCTGTGGGGGCCGGACATCCGCGCCCGGCGGGTGGTCCGCTACCCCTTCCCCGACGAGACGGGCGTGCCGGTGCACGAGGCGGACATCGCCGCCGTCTCCGTCGCCGCGCTGCTGGAGGACCGGCTCCTCGGCCGGGCGCTCACCCTGACGGGGCCCGCGCCGATCAGCGCGCGCGAGCAGGTGCGGGCGATCGGGGACGCGCTGGGCGAGGACGTGCGGCTGGAGGAGGTGAGCCGGGAGGAGGCGCTGCGGCTGATGCGGGCGCAGGGCGGGTTCGCCGCCGAGAACGCCGAGTTCCTGCTCGGCTACCAGGACTACACGGGCGAGGACGGCGCGGGCGAGGACGGCCTGTCCGACCAGGACTACTCCGCGCTGACGCGCCCCTGGCCCGACGTCGAGGAGGCGACGGGGCGGCCGGCGCTGGACTTCGC
The DNA here is from genome assembly GCF_043081625.1 of Streptomyces sp. NPDC014861. NCBI lineage: Bacteria > Bacillati > Actinomycetota > Actinomycetes > Kitasatosporales > Streptomycetaceae > Streptomyces > Streptomyces sp. NPDC014861. The sequence continues at coordinate 21,414 of NZ_JBIBWV010000028.1, read as the reverse complement.
CCGGTGGGCGCGGGACCACGCGGACGACTTCCGCTGAACGCCGCCGGCCCGATGCCCCGGCCGGTGGGCGGGACATCGGGCCGCGTGGGGGGCGGGGCGGTCAGCGGCCGGCCAGTTCCTCCAGCTTGCGCACGATCGCGGAGGTGCTCGGCAGCGCGGCGATCTCCTCGGCCAGGGCGCGGGCCCGCTCCCGGTACGAGGGGTCGGTGAGGATCGCGCGGCCCGCCTCCTCGATCCGCTCCGGGGGCTCGACCAGGTTGAGCGTGATCGAGGCGCCGTACGCGTCGAAGCGGCGCATCGGGATGGCCGAGGCCAGCATGTCGGGGAAGACCAGCTGGGGGACGCCAGCGGCGGCCGCGTACATGCAGGTCTGGCCTCCGCCGTGGTGGATCAGCAGGTCGCAGGAGGGGACGACGGTGTCGAGCGGCACGTAACCCGCCCGGATGCCGGGCCACTCGGCGCGCAGCGCCTCGGCGACCGGCTCCTGGGTGGCGACGATCAGCTCCACGTCCTGGAAGACGGGGTTCTCCAGGACGGGCCGGAAGAACGCGACGCCGAGCGTGTCGATCATGGCCGCCCGCGAGCCGGAGGTCACCAGGACCCGCTTGCGCTCGGTACGCCGGTAGACCCAGGGCTCCAGCGGGAGCTGGGTGGAGCCGGGCGTCCACCGCATGTACTGCGCGGGCTCGGCGCCCTCGGGCCGGAGCGACGCCGGGGTGATGTGGACGTACAGGTCCTCCCGGGGGAAGGTGTCCAGACCGAGCTTCTCCAGCTCCGGACGGAGCTCGTCGGCCACGTACTCCAGGTCCTGCGGGTCCCGCTCCAGGGCGTCCCACGCCTGGCAGACGTAGGGGACCTTGGCGTGGTGGGCGATCAGCGCGGCACCGTAGTTGCGGGTGCCGCCGACGACCAGGTCCGGACGCCAGTGGTCCGCCAGGTCGGCCACCCGCTCGAAGCTGTCCGCCGCCATCCGGGCGAAGCCGCGGCTGGCGAACTCGCACTCGGCGGCCTCGCCCCGGGGACGGTCCAGCTTGTTGCCGTCCCGGTCCCAGAACATGGCCTTGAAGACGCCCATCTCCGACATCGCGAAGGCCGGCAGGCCGTGCTCGGTGACGGCGGCGACGTCCTCCTGCGGCGCGGCCACGATCACCTCGTGGCCCTCGGTGCGACACGCGGACGCGAGGGGCAGCAGGGCGTGGACCGTCGCTCGGCCTCCACCGGTGAAGAACAGGATGCGCACGATGACTCCTTACGGATTGGCTGGGCTGACGCGCAGGGCTTCGGCCTCGACCTCGACGCTCGCGGTCACCCGGTCGTCGGGGTCGCGGACCGTGGAGACCCCGCTGCTGGTGAAGGTGTCGCCGGTCAGGACCGCGTGGTGGTCGATGTCCACCCAGCCGAGGTAGGCGCCCTGCTCGTCGATCAGGCGCTCGGCTATCCGGTAGGAGAACCGGCCCTCCCCGGTCGCGGTCCAGGTGCCCGCGCCGCCGCCGCCCGGCGCCGGGCCGGCCAGGATGAAGGCCCGGCCCTCGGGGGTGAGGTGCAAGGTGCTGACGAACTCCTTGCCCTCCAGGCGGAACCGCTCCGTCCAGGTGCCTTCCGGTCCCGGCGTGCTCGCTGCCGACTCGTCCACTCTGCTCCTCCCCTTGCCCATGGCTGGTCCGGCGACGCTAGGCCGCCCGCCTCGACGCCCGCTCGAACCGTCGTCGGGCCCCCGGTCGGCCCGGGGGCCCCCCCCGGTAGCGCGGGGGGGGGCACGCGGGGCGCCCCGCCATACCCCCCACCCCCCCGGCCCCCCCACCCGCACC
>NZ_JBIBWV010000028.1:0-19596 GCF_043081625.1 Streptomyces sp. NPDC014861 | reverse complement strand
CCGCCCCCGGGGGTGGCCGGCCGCCCCTGGCCCCCCCCCCCCGCCGCCCCCCGAACCCGTGGCCCCCCCCGGGCCCCCCCGGGGGACGACGACGGTTCGAGCGGGGGTGGACAGGCTGGGCGCACGTCCTTCCCGACCTCCCGCCGTGACCGCCAAGGAGCACCATGACCACCGACGCCAGCACGCCCGCGATCCCGGAGACGGCCCGCGAGGTCCGGCTCGCCCGCCACCTCGACGGCGCGATCACCCCCGGCCACTTCGACATCGCCGAGGTCCAGGTCAGGGAGCCCGGCCCCGGCGAGGTCCTGGTCCGCACCGACCACGTCTTCGTGGCCGCGGCCTACCAGGACCTGATGCGCCCCGACTGCCCGCTGCCCGTGCCGCCGTACCAGGTGGGCGGCCGGATCGGCGGCGGCGAGGTGGGGACGGTCGTGCGGTCCGCCGACCCCGGCCTGGCCGTCGGCGACGTCGTCCAGATGATGGCGGGCTGGGGCGAGTACACGACCGCGCCGGCCGACCGGTTCCACCGGCTCGACGCCGGACTCTTCCCCAGCTCGTCGTACTTCCTGAGCCAGGGGCCCACCGCCTACTACGGCATGGCCACCCTGGCGCAGGCGGGCCCGGGCGACGTGGTCTTCGTGTCGGGAGCGGCCGGCGGGGTGGGCTCGCTCGCCGGACAGATCGCGAAGTGCCGGGGCGCCTCCAAGGTGATCGGCAGCGCCGGCAGCAAGGAGAAGGTCGCCTACCTCGTCGACGAGCTCGGCTACGACGCCGCCTTCGACTACCACGACGGCCCGGTCCTCGACCAGCTGCGCGAGCTCGCGCCGAGCGGCATCGACGTCTTCTTCGACAACGTGGGCGGCGAGCAGTTCGAGGCCGCGGTGCAGGCGGCGGCCCCGCACGCCCGGTTCGCGCTCTGCGGCGCCCTGTCCGGGCAGATCGGCGGGACGGGCGGCCGGCCGCGCTTCGACCTCCTGACCGCCATCACCCGCCACATCGAGCTGCGGCCCTTCGCCACGTACCACACGCCCGAGCAGATCCAGGCGTGGACCGAGCACCTCGCGCGGTGGCTCTCCGAGGGCCGCTTCGTCTTCCCCCAGACCATCGTCGAGGGGGGCATCGAGCAGGCGCCGGGCGCGCTCCTCGACCTGCTCGCCGGCCGCCACCGGGGCAACGTCGCCGTGCGGTTCGCGGGCTGACGGACCCGGTCGACGTAGACCCGGTGGCGGAGACCCGGTGGCGGAGACCCGGTGGCGGAGACCCGGTACGGCCCCGTACCGGGTCTCCGTCTCCGGGAGGGCCGTCCCCGGGGAGGGCCGTCAGCGCGCGGGCGGCAGGGCGGTCGCCTCGACGCGGACCCGCAGCCGGCGGACCACCCGGTCCGCCGCGTCGTGGACCGTCGAGACGCCGTCGCCCGTGAAGGCGCGGCCGGCCAGCACCGCCGTCTGCGCGATCACCACCCGCCCCGCGCCGCGGCCGTCGTCCCCGGCCAGCGGCTCCACCACACGGAAGCCGAAGCGTCCGGCGCCGAGGTCCCACCAGACGCCCGTGCCCGTCCCGCCCTCCAGGAGCAGCGCCGTCCCGTCGGCGGCGAAGCGGAAGACACTCGTCGTCCACCGCCCCCGGCGTTCCACCCGAACGCTCCAACGCCCCACCGGCCCCGGCTCCGTCACGAACCCCGACTCCTTCCCAGGCCCCCGCCCCGGCTCCGTCACGGGCCCCGGCTCCGGCCCCGACTTCGTCTCGCTCTCCGCCATCCGGCCAGGGTCGGCCGCCCCGCTCGGGGCCGGCTCGACCGGCCCGCCGGGGCACGGACCGGGCCCGCTCCCGTCCCGGACGGCCGTGGCGCCGCTCGGGCCCCGGTCAAGCGCCGCTCGAGCCGCGCCCGGCACGGTGGTCCCATGAGAGTGCTCAGTCTGCGGACACTGAACCGGACCCTGCTGGCGCGGCAGTTCCTGCTGGAGCGGACCTCCCTCCCCGCGATCGACATCGTCCGGCACCTGGTCGCGATGCAGGCTCAGGAGCCCAACTGGCCCTATGTGGGCCTGTGGACGCGGGCCGAGGGCTTCGCCCACAAGGAGCTGACCGACCTGTACGAGGACCGTGCCGTGGTGCGCGGCACCATGGTGCGGCGCACCCAGCACCTGGCGGCCGCCGAGGACTTCGCGTGGCTGCGGCCCACCGTGCAGCCCGTCGTGCGCGGCGCTCTCGCCCACGGCTACTTCGCCCCCCACGTCGAGGGGCTGGACACGGAGGAGCTCGCCGCGGCGGGACGCGAGCTCATCCGCGGCGGCGATCTGACCCGCGCCGCACTGGGCCGGCGGCTCGGCGAACGCTTCGCCGGCCGTCACAGCGCCCGGCTCGCCTCCGTGGTGGAACTCCTGGAGCCCGTCGTGTACCCGCCGCCGAACGGGGTCTGGGGCGCCTGGGGCAACCGCACCACGACGCCGCTGGCGCTTGCCCACGACTGGACCGGCGTCCCGACGGCCCCCCGGCCGGATCCGCGCACCATGGTCACGCGCTACCTGGCCGCCTTCGGCCCGGCCGGCATCCTGGACGTCCAGGCGTGGTCGGGGCTGACCCGGCTGCGCGAGGTCGTCGAGTCCCTGCCGCTGCGGATGTTCCGCACCGTGGACGGCAAGGAGCTGTACGACCTCCCGGACGCGCCGGTCGCCGACGCCGAGACCCCGGCACCGGTGCGCTTCCTGCCCGCGTTCGACAACGCGGCGCTCGGGCACAAGGACCGCACGCGGCTGATCAGCGACGCCGACCGGCGGCGGATCGCCCCGGTCGCGGCGCTCGGCGTGCCGCTCCTCCTGGTGGACGGCTTCGTGCGCGGCTCCTGGTCGTTCAAGGACGGCGCCCTGCGGATCACCCCCTTCCGGCCGCTGGGCCGCGCCGAGGAGGACGCGGTGCTCGGCGAGGCGCGGTCGCTCTTCGGCTTCGTCGCCGGCACCGGGACGCGGGAGGACATCGCGGTCGAGGCCTGAGCCGTTCTCCATGGGCAGTCCAGCGGCGCGGGACAGCATCGGGGGTGCGCCGACCGGGCTCCACCGGGCGGGTACCTCCGGAAAGGGATCCGATGAGCAGAGAAAGTCTCGGCCAGATCTACACCCGTGCCGAGATCTACGAGGCCGTGTACCGGGCACGCCGCAAGGACTACCGGGCCGAGGCCGCCGAAGCGGAGTCCATCGCCCGCGAGTTCGGCACCGACCCCAAGTCCCTGCTGGACGTGGCCTGCGGCAACGGTCCTCACCTGCGGTACTTCCGCCAGAGCTTCGACGACGTCGAGGGCGTGGACGTCTCCGAGGACATGGTGCGGCTCGCCCGGCACAACCTGCCGGACGTCCCCGTCCACCAGGGCGACATGGCCGGCTTCCGGCTGGAGCGCACCTTCGACGTCATCACCTGCATGTTCAGCTCGGTCGGCTATCTGCGCGACACCGACGAGCTGGACGCCACGGCGGAGTCCTTCGTCCGCCACCTCAACCCGGGCGGTGTCGTCGTCCTGGAGCCGTGGTACTTCCCCGACACGTTCGTGCCCGGTCAGATCATGAGCACCCTGGCCACCGAGGGCGGGCGCACCATCTCGCGGATCTCGCACGCCACCCGGGAGGAGGGCGACATCGCGCGGGTGCTCGCGCACTACCTCGTCGCCGACTCCGCCTCGGGCGTGGAGCATTTCATCGACAGCCACGACCTGAAGCTCTTCACGCGCGAGGAGTACGAGTCGGCCTTCGAGCGGGCGGGCTGCACGGTGCACTACCGGGAGCGCGGGACGAAGGTCGGCATGTTCGCCGCCACCCTGGGGCACGCCCGGTGAACCACGGTGACTGAGCCGCCGCGTCCCGCCCGTGTCGCCGTCATCGGCGGCACCGGCTGGGTGGGCCGCCATCTGCTGGCCGCCTTCGCCGACCGGGGCCACGAGGTCCTCGCGCTGGCCCGCAACGACGCCGCCCACCTCCCGCCGGGCGCCTTCCGGCGGCTCGACCTGACCGCGGCCGGCCCCGACGCGCTCGCGGAGCTGCTGGACCGGGAGCGGGTCGGGATCGTCGTCAACGCCACCGACGGGGCCAACGCGACCGACGGCTGGGACCGCTCCGACGAGGAGATGACCGCCACGAACGTGCACGCCGTGGAGCGCCTGCTGGCGGCCCTGGCCCGGCTCCCCGGGCGACCGCGGCTGGTCCACCTGGGGTCGATGCACGAGTACGGGCCGGTCCCGGACGGCACCCTGATGGGCGAGTCGCTGACGCCCGCGCCGGTGAACGCCTACACCCGCAGCCGGCTGGCCGGGACCCGGTCCGTGCTGGACGCGGCCCGGGCCGGAACCGTGTCCGCGGTGGTGCTGCGGCTCGCCAACGTGTGCGGGCCGCATCCCTCCTCGGCGGCCTTCCTGGGGAAGCTGCTGTCCCGGCTGCGCGACGCGGCGGCGGGCGAGCGGGGGGTGCGGCTGACCGTCGCCGAGGGGGCCCGCCGGGACTTCGTCGACGTGCGCGACGTCGCGCGGGCCGTCGTGCTGGCCGCGGTGGCGCCGGTGGACGGACGTGCCGTCAACATCGGCAGCGGCACCGCGACCCCGGTCCCGGAGCTGGTGGACCTGTTCCTCGCCGTCACCGGCCTGCCGGCCGGGACCGTGCGAAGGGACCTGCGTCCCGTCGACGGCCTCGGCTCCGACTGGATGCGGGTCGACAACCGGCTCGCCGCGCGGCTGCTGGGCTGGTCGCCGCAGGTCCCGCTGCGCACCTCGCTCGTCGACATGTGGCGGAGCTGAGGGCACCACGACCGGACCCGGGGACTTCCGGTCGGGCAGGGCGCCACGACCGGACCCCGGGCCCTCCGGTCAGGCAGAGTGCCGCGACCGGACCCCGGGCCCTCCGGTCAGGCAGGGCACCTCGACCGGATCCGGGGCCCTCCGGTCAGGCAAGGCGCCACGACCGGACCCCGGGCCCTCCGGTCAGGCGTGGGGTCCGACCGTCACCCTGCCGAGGGTCAGTTCCGTCCGGCCCTCCAGGATCTCCCCGACCCGGGCCACCTGGGCGTCGAGTTCCTTGCGCAGGACGCCGGTCAGCGGGGTGATCTCCTCCACCGTGACGTGCAGCTTCCTGCCGGAGCGGCGCTGGTGCCAGACGCCGGCGACCTGCCCGTCGACGAGGAGGACCGGGAAGTTCCCCGCCTGGCCGGCGGCGAGGGCGCGTTCGGCCGCGGCGCCGGGGTAGAGCAGGTCGCGCGGCCGGCAGCCGACCACGTACGCGTCGAAGTACGGCAGCAGCACCAGGCCTCTGGGCGGGGCGTCGGGCACGGCGGTGTCCCCGGCGACCACCCAGGCCCGCTCGCCCGCCAGTTCCACCTCCTCCAGGGCGTCACCGAGCGAGGCGAACAGCTCGGTGGCCCAGCGGTTCGGGGCGGCCAGCCAGCGGGCGAAGTGCTGGGGCGTCGCGGGCCCGAAGGCGTGGAGGTACGAGGTCACGAGGGCGGCGAGGGCGGCGGGCCCCTCCTGCGGGGTGAAGCCGGGCAGCCAGCGGTGCGGGTTGGTGTACGTGACCTTGCGCCCGCGGGTCGGCCCGAAGCACAGCGCGCCGCGGTTGGCGGCGAGGTCCATGGCGGCCCTCCAGCGCGGCCACTTGCCCTGGAAGGCCTCCATGACCGGGTCGCCGGCCCAGGAGCCGGTGCGCTCCACGATGGCTTCCGTCAGTTCGTCGGCGGTGAGCTCCGCGTCCTCCAGGGAGTCCGCGACGGCGGCGACGACCTGGTCGATCTGGTCGGGGGTGAGCAGCTGCTGGCCGCCGCGGGCGTTGCCGGACGACGGCGGGAGGGCGGACAGCGCCCCCGTCCACATCGGCAGGTCGCGGGTGGGCAGCAGGTGCACGGTGCCGCGCGGCCCGTACGTCTTCACCAGGGTCCGCTCCGTCCACAGCGCCTCGCGCACGCCCACCCGGGTGGTCCCCGACAGCCGCAGTCCGACGGACAGTTCGGCCGCCGAGAGCACCTGGGCGTGCGCGCCGCACAGTCGGGTCACCACGTCCGCCGGGTCGGTGGCGGTGCCCGTCGGCATCAGCGAGCTGCGCTCCAGCCGCCGTGCGGACACCCCGGCCCACGGGAGAACGGGTACCTCTGCCGCACGGTCCTTCATGTTCTGCGCTCCTCCGGGTTCGACACCGACCGCCCACTATCGCGCACCGCGCTCGCGTCCGGCTCGAACGCGCAGCTGGAGCGGGGCTCCAGATCCCGTCGAGCGTCCGGTGGCACGGTCGCCGAAATCCCGACTGCGTAAGGACAGAGCCTGATGCGCATCATGTTCACGATCTGGCCGATGGCGGCGCACCTGTACCCCGCGGTGCCGCTCGCCCTGGCCCTGCAGAGCGCGGGCCACGAGGTGTGCGTCGCCTCCCACCCCCTGCTGACCGGCACGATCCGCGCGGCGGGCCTGACGGCGGTCGAGATCGGCACCGGCGACACCATGACCTCGCTGGACGGGGCCGAGGAGTTCATGCCCGGCGAGGAGGAGAGCGAGCGGCTGCTGGCGTTGCTGGCGGAGGATCCGGCGGACCGTCCGGCCGCGGAGATGTTCACCCTGTTCCTGGGGGCGGTGCGGATGTACAACACCGTCCCGGAGGGCGGGGCCGCGGCGCCGGGGGTGGACGACGTGGTGGCCTTCGCCCGCGCGTGGCAGCCGGATCTGGTGGTGTGGGAGCAGTGGCCGGCCGCCGCCGTGGCGGCGCGGTTGTGCGGGGCGGCGCACGCCCGGATCCTGTGCGGGCCGGACTACTGGGCCTGGGGCAGGGAGCGCATCCTCGCGGCGGGCGGCGCGGATCCGACGGCGGCCATCGTGGCGCCGATCGCCGAGCGGTACGGACTGGAGGTCGACGACGAGCTGGTGCTCGGCCAGTGGACCATCGATCCGACGCCGACCGCGCTGCGGCTGCCGGCCGTCGAGCCGAGGGTCGTGTCGGTGCGCCGGGTGCCCGTCTCGGGCGGCGCGGTGCTGCCGCGCTGGCTGCACCCGCGCCCGGAGCGTCCCCGGGTGGCGGTCTCCCTGGGGACGTCCGGGCGGGCGCTCGGGATCACCGACCGGGATCTGATCGCCGACGTCCTGGAGGCGGTCGGCGGCCTGGACGCCGAGGTGGTGGCGACCTTCGACGCGGAGCAGCTGGCGGGTCAGCGGGTCCCGGAGAACACCCGTACCGTCGACTTCGTGCCGCTCAGCCATCTGCTCGGCACCTGCTCCGCCGTGGTGCACCACGGGGGCGGCGGCACGTTCGCGGCGGCCGTGTCGCACCGGGTGCCGCAGCTGATCGAGACGAGCGGCGAGCTGGAGTGCGCCGCGTACGCCGACTACGTGACGAGCCGGGACGGCGGGCTCGCGGTGAACCACACCCGGCAGTCCCCCGAGGAGATCCGGCGGAGCATCGAGCGGCTGATCGAGGAGCCGGTCTTCCGCAAAGGCGCCGGCACGCTGCACGCCGAGTGGCTGGCGATGCCGGGGCCGGTGGACGTGGTCCCGACCCTGGAGCTGCTGGCCGCCCGGCACCGTACGGCGCCGCTGCCGCCCCGCTGAGCGTCCCGCGGGAGGAAAGGCCGTCGCCCGGACACCTTCGCGGGGTGTCCGGGCGACGGCCTTCGCGTGCGCGGTCAGAGGGTGACGGCCCCCGTGGTGAGCAGGGAGAGCAGTGTCCTGGCCTCCACGTCGACGTAGTGGCCGTGCCGGACGAGGGAGCCGAGCTGGCCGGGGGTGATCCAGTGGTAGCCCGGCGGCGGCCGGAGCGGTGCCTCGGTCTCGTCGCACTCCATGAAGAGGTACCGGCTCTCGGCGTTGAGGAACCGGCCGCCCTCCTCCGAGTGCAGCGCGGCGTAGCGGAAGCGGGCGGGGTCGGCGCGGAGCACCGTGTCCAGGAAGGGCGGCCGGTCCCGGGGGGCGAGATGGGCGTAGTTCTCCGGGGTGTACTGGACGGTGGGTCCGAGCTCGATGGTGTCGAGGAAGCCGGCCTCGACGCGGGCGTGCGCCAGCAGGTGGGGCACGCCGTCGAAGCGGCGGGTCAGGAAGGCGTTGACGCCGAGGCCCCGGGGTTCCAGGAGCGGCTGGGTCCAGCGGCTCACCTCCCTGCTGCCCGCCTCGACCGAGACGGCGACCACCCGGAAGTAGCGGTCGTCGGCGTGCCGGACGGCGTGCTCGTCCCGCGTCCAGCCGCGTACCCCGCCCAGCGGCACCAGCCCGGTGCGCACCTGGTGCCGGGAGCGTTCGCCGGCGATCCAGGAGAGCACCTCGGTGTCGGGATGCAGGGCCCCGGCCTCGTGCCGGGCGACGGGGGCGCAGGCCAGGACCGTGCGGGCGTCCATGTTCACGACGTTGTCCCGGCGCAGCAGCTCCCCGATCTGACCGAGGGTCAGCCAGCAGAAGTCCTCGTGCGGCGGGATGTCGTCGACGGTCTCGACGATCATGTTCCGGTTGGACTTCCGGTAGAACCACGAGCCCTGCTCGGACTGGAGGACGTCGGCGAGGACCCGGTGGGGCGCGGGGTGGACGAACCGCTCGATGTGGCGGACTCCGGCGCCCCGGTGCACCCGTGTGTAGTTGCTGCGGGTGGCCTGCACGGTCGGTGAGAGCTGGAGCAGGTTCCGGTTGCCCGGTTCCATCTTCGCCTGCATCAGGAAGTGCAGGACGCCGTCGAACTCCTTGGCCAGGAGGCCGAGGATCCCGACCTCGGGCTGTTCGATGACGGGCTGCTCCCACTCCGCGTCCGGGCCGTCGCCGACCCGGACGCGGAGTCCGCGCACGGTGAAGAAACGGCCGCTGCGGTGGCCGAGGTCGCCGGTGGCCGGGTCGAACCGCCAGCCGTCGAGGGCGGCGAAGGGGACGCGCTCCACGGCGAAGCGGTGGGCCCGGCCGCGGGCGGCCAGCCAGGCGTCGAACGCGTCGGTGCGCAGCTGGGCGCCGGCGTCGCGGACGGCGGCCGAGCGGGCGAGCCGGTCCGGGAGGTCCGTGTCCGTCCGCGGCCGCAGGAGCCGGACGGCCGTGCTCACGTGTCCCCTCCCGCCGGGGCGGGCCGGCGGGTCATTCCGCTTCCCCCCAGGTCACGGGCAGGCTGGTGAGGGTGTGGTTGATCTCGCCGGTGTGCCAGGGGAGTTCCCGCTCGGGCACGGCGAGCCGCAGGTCGGGGAAGCGGCGCAGGAGGCCTTCGAGGGCGATCTCCAGTTCCATGCGGCCCAGGTGCTTGCCGAGGCAGTGGTGGACGCCGTGGCCGAAGGAGATGTGCGGGTTGCGCTCCCGGTCCAGGTCGAGGCGGTCCGGGTCGGTGAAGACGGCCGGGTCGCGGTTGGCGGAGGCCAGGGCGAGCAGGACGGCGTCGCCCTCGGCGATGGTCACGCCCCCGATCTCGATGTCGGCGGCGGCGACCCGCGGGAAGCCGGTGGTGTCGGTGGCGAAGAGGTTGACGTGGCGGAGGAGTTCGTCGACCGCCCGGGGTATCAGGGCCGGGTCGGCGACGAGCCGGTCCCACTGGTCGCGGTGGTCGACGAGCAGGGCGAGGACGGAGTTGGCGAGCTGGTTGGCGGTGGTGTCGAAGCCGGCCCCGATGAGGGTGAAGCCGAAGGTGACGAGCTCCTCCTCGCTGAGGCGGTCGCCCTCGTCGCGCGCCGCGATCAGTTCGGAGAGCATGTCGTCGGTCGGGGTGGCCCGCTTGTCCGCGACCAGACCGACGATGTACTCGCTGAGCTTCGCGAGTCCGGCGAGGGACTCCTCGCCGCCCGCCCGGTCGTCGACGGTGGCGAAGGCGCGTGCCCACTTCTCGAAGTCGCGCAGGTCGGCCGGGGGTACGCCGAGCAGTTCGCCGATCACGGTGAGGGGCAGCGGCACCGCCAGGGCCTGGACGAGGTCGACCGGTCCGGTCTGGGCCTGCATCGCGTCGAGCAGTTCGTCGGCGACCTGCTGCACACCGGCCCGCATCCGCTCGACGCGGCGGAGCGTGAACGCGCCGGCCACCAGCTTGCGGAGCCGGGAGTGCTCGGGCGAGTCGAGCGAGATGATCATCTCGGGGGTGGTGTGCATGGTGCCGCCGACGCGCGGGGCGCCGGGTCCGCACGCCCTGGCGCGGCTGAGCCGGGGGTCGGCCGAGAGCTCGCGCACATGGTCGTAGCGCGTCACCAGCCAGGCGTCGACGCCGCCGGCGGTGCGCACGCGGACCACCGGCTCCTCGTCCCGCAGTTCCGCGTAGCGGGGGTCCGGCCCTCGGTAGGAGGAGCCCGGGAAGGGGAACAGATCGGTTTCTCGAGGGGCAGACACGCTTGACACCTCCGCTGTCGCCGCACGGCTCGGCGCGGTGCGCCCGTCCGCCGCCACGGCCCGTCTGGCATGGTCAGCCGCACGGTAGGAGGGGGTGCTCGAGCAGTGCTCGCCAGGCCCTCGGGCGGCGGCCGAGGCCCTGACGGGAGGTCCGGACGGTCGGGCCCGGGAGGGATGCCCGGACCTCGGGCGGTCGGACCCGGGGGAGGAACTGCCCGGACCTCGGGCGGTCCGGCCCGGGGAATGCCCCGGACCTCGGGCGGTCGGGCCCCGGGAGGGCGAACGCGCGCGGCGAGAGCCGTACCCGGGGTGGGTACGGCTCTCGCCGCGGGGGGGGGCCGCACGGAGTGGCGGGGCGGTGGGGAGCCGCCGGAGGTGTCAGGAGGGCCTCATCGGCCCGGGGACCCCTCCGCCACCGGTCGCTCCTTCGCCGGGGCGGCCGGGGTGCTCCCGACGGCCGCGGCGGCGGACTCGGGGTCGGCCGCCGCCTCCGGCTCCGCCGCCTCGTCGTCCGGGGTGCCGGCGCCGGTGTCCTCGCCCTCCGGCGCGGTCGGGCGGACGTGCTTGAGGAGGACGGCCACGAGGATCGCGGCGACCGCGATGAGCGCGGCGCTGACGGTGGCGTTGAGGTGCAGGCCCTCGGTGAAGGCGGAGCGCGCGGCGGCCGCGAGGGCGTCGCCGGTGTCGCCCGGCAGCTGCTCGGCGGCGGCGAGGGCCGCACCGAGCGTGTCCCTCGCCGCCTCGGCGGTCTGCCCGTCGATCCCGGCGGGCATGTTCTCGGCGAGGTCGCTCCGGTAGACGCCGGTGCCGATGCTGCCGAGGACGGCGACGCCGAGCGCGGTGCCGAACTCCTGGTTCGTCTCGGACATCGCGGAGGCGACGCCGGCCCGCTCGGGCGGCACGGCGCCCAGGATCATGTCGGTGCCCATGATGGTCATCGGGCCGATGCCGAGCGCGAAGATGACGTTGCCCGTGACCAGCAGGGCCAGCTGGCCGCCGTCGAGCTGGGTGTAGAGGGAGCAGCCGATCACACCGACGGCGAGGCCCGCCGCCATGACGTACGCCGGCCGGTACTTCTTGACCAGGGCGGGGGTGACGGCTCCGACGACCATCATGGCCGCCGTCTGCGGCAGGGTCCACAGACCCGCCTCGAACGGCGACATGCCGAGGATCAGCTGGAGGTACTGCGCCATGAACAGGAACATGCCGGCCATGGCGAACAGCACGAGGGTCATGGTGCCCAGCGAGGCGCTGAACTTCCGGTTGGCGAAGAGCTTGAGGTCCAGCAGGGGCGTCTCCAGCGACCGCTGCCGCAGGGCGAACGCACCGGCGAGCACCACGCCGACGGCGACGTAGACCAGCGGTGCGGCGGCGATGCCGTCCTTGGCGAGCTCCTTGACGCCGTACACCAGCGTGATCATGGCGCCGACCGAGAGCACGAGACTCAGCAGGTCGAGCCGGCCGGGGGCGGGGTCCTTGTACTCGGGCAGCAGCACCGGGGCCGTCACGAGCAGCAGCACCATGGCGGGCACGGCCATCAGGAAGACCGAGCCCCACCAGAAGTTCGTGAGGAAGGCCCCGCCGACCAGCGGACCGATGGACATGCCGACCATGAAGGCCGTCATCCACACGGCGATGGCGCTGGCCCGCTGCCCCGGGTCGTGGAACATGTTCCGGATCAGGGCCAGCGTGGAGGGCATCAGGGTGGCCCCGGCGATGCCGAGCAGGGCGCGCGCGGCGATCAGCGTCTCGGCGCTGTCCGCGTACGCGGCGATCACGGAGGCGACGCCGAAGGCCGCGGCGCCGATCAGCAGGAGCCGGCGGCGTCCGATGCGGTCACCGAGGCTGCCCATGGTGATGAGGAATCCGGCCACCAGGAAGGCGTAGATGTCCAGGATCCACAGCAGTTCGGAGCTGGTGGGGGCGAGGTCGGCGCTGAGGGCCGGCACCGCCAGGTACAGGACGGTCATGTCCATGGAGATCAGCATGGCCGGCAGTGCCAGGACCGCCAGCCCGATCCACTGCCGTCGCCCCGCCTTCGGCGGTGGGGCGGCGGAGGCGGCTACTTCTGTCATCAGAGATCCCAATCTGTCGCGTTGCCATCCCCCGTCGGCCGGGGCCCGCGCAGGGTCCCGGGAATCTCCATGAGACGGCCAGGCGCTTGAGCGCGGCTCGAGCGGGCGCGGATCCGGAACCGGCCACTCCATGCCTTTCGGCCAGGAAACGCCGCAGCCCGGGACCCCGCCGTGCGGCGGGGTCCCGGGCTGCGGCCGGCGGGTCAGCTCGGGTTGTGGATCTTGTCGGCCCACTGGGCGGAGTCGTGCGTGACGACCCGGGACCGGGTGAGCAGCGAGCCGTTCTCGCGGACGAGGACGTCCTCCACGACCGTGGTGGGCTCGAAGCTGACCTTGCCCTGGGCGTCGGTCATGCTCACCATCGCCTGGTAGCGGACCCCGACCGTCCCGTCCTCGGCCGGGGTGATCAGCATGCGGTCGAACCAGTACCGGTAGACGAGGCCGTCGTAGTACGCGATGTTCTCCTCGCGGGCGCGCCGGGCCGACGTCTCCTCGGCGCGCGGCTTCGAGGCGTCGCCGCGGCGGGCCGACATCTCCTTCAGCAGCTGCTCGCGGCCGTCGAACCGCCACCCGTAGGGGACGTGTTCGAGCGTGCAGTCCTCGGTGAAGGTCTCCAGGAACTCCACGAGCCTCCGCTCCTCCAGGAGCGGCATCTGGCTCGCGTAGAACTGCTGGACCTCCACGTACAGTTCGGGGGTCACGCGCTGTGCGGTGTGCGGTGTCGCCTGGGACACTGGGCTTCCTTTCCCTGGGTCGGACGGGCGGTACGGCGGTTCACCACGTGAGGGGAAGCCCCCACAACCCGTAGATCACCGCGCCCTCCTTGCGCGGGATCTCCAGGAAGGGCTTGTCCAGACGCAGGGTGGGGACCCGCTGGAAGAGCTTGCTCCACACGATCTCCAGCTCCAGCCGGGCGAGGTCGGCGCCGATGCAGTGGTGCACGCCGTGGCCGAACCCCAGGTGCTTGCGGCTGCCCCGGCTGATGATCAGCTTCTCCGGCTCGGGGAAGACCTCGGGGTCCCGGTTGGCCGCGAGGCCGAGGAAGAGGATGCCGTCGCCCTTGCGGATGACCTTGCCCGCGACCTCGATGTCCTCCAGCGCCACCCGGGGGATGGCGGTGTCGCCGATGGTCGCGATCCGGACCAGCTCCTCGACCGCCGGCCTGACCAGGGACGGGTCGTTCCTGAGCAGTTCCAGCTGGTCGGGGTTCTCCAGCAGGCAGGCGGTGCCCAGGGATATCTGGCTGGCCGTGGTCTCGTGGCCGCCGTTCATGAGCAGCCGGACCATGTTGAACAGGTCGCGGTCGGTGTACTCCTCGCCGGACGCCTCGTAGTCGGCCATCGCCCGGCTCAGCAGGTCGTCGCCCGGCTCCTTCTTCTTCCGCTGGATGAGGTCGCTGACGTACGCGTTGACCTCGACGATCGCGGCCTGCCGCTCCTCGGTGCTGCTGTGCCCGCCGAGCAGGGCGGTGCCGTGCTTGATGAAGAAGTCGTGCTGGTCCTGCGGGATGCCGAGCAGTTCGCAGATGACGGTCATCGGCACGGGCAGCGAGAACACCCGGTGGAAGTCGACCGGCGGCTTCATCGCGAGCATCTTGTCGATGTGCTCGTCGACGATCTCCTCGATCCGCGGACGCAGCCGCTTCACCTGCCTGCTGGTGAAGGTCAGGGCGGCCTTGCGCCGGGTCTTGGCGTGGTCCTCGCCGTCGTAGCCGATGAAGGAGGTCTCCGTGCGGTACTCGGGGGGCGCGATGAAGTAGAAGGGGAAGTTCGCGTGCTTGCGGGAGGCGCTGAGCCGCGGGTCGGTGAGCAGGTCGCGGATGGTGCGGTAGCCGGTGACGGTCCAGATGCGCAGCCCGGAGCCGTCCAGGGTCACCTGCGACACGTCCTCCTTCACCATCTCGTCGTACTCCGCGGGCGGGCTGAACGGGCAGGCGCGCGCGTAGGGGAACGTCTTCTCCCCGGCGTCGACGGCGGATTCGGCGGGAGCGGTCATCGTGATTCCCTTCGGGTCTGGGCGTGGTCCGCGGCTCAGGCGGGCTGGAACTGCCGGTGCTTCAGGTCGAATCCGGGGGCGGCCACGACGTCCGGAGTGAGCGAGCGGTCTCCGGTGGCCAGCAGCCTGCGGGTGATCATGTGGTCGGCGGGCCGGTTCACGGACTCCGCGCCGAGGAGCCGGCCGGCCCGGAAGCAGAAGACCGAGAAGCGTCCGCCGGCCGGGTCGCCCGCGGTCACCGTGCGGTCGTGGCCGTCGGTGACGCCCGCGATCTGGAGGCGCGCCCCGTACTGCTGGGTCCAGAACCAGGGCACGGCGTCGTACGTGGGCGCTCCGGCGGGATCGAGGATCGCCCCCGCGACGCACCGGGCCTGGTCCGCGGCGTTCTGCACGGACTCCAGGCGCAGGTGCCGGCGGGCGTGCGGGCTGGGGAACCGGGCGCAGTCGCCGATCGCGTGGACGAGCGGGTCGCTGGTACGCAGCCGGGCGTCGACCAGGACCCCGTCCCCCACCTCCAGGCCCGCGTCGGCGGCGAGCGCGGTGTTCGGCAGCACGCCGACGCCGGCCACCACCAGATCGGCCGCGATCCGCTCGCCGCTCGCCAGCTCGGCCACCTGTACGCGGCCGTTCTCGCCGTGCAGGGCGGCCAGCTCCTCGGAGAGCAGGACGCGCACCCCCCGCTCCGTGTGCAGTCCGGCGAGGTGGCGGGCCATGGGCTCGCTCACCGACCGGCCCATCAGGCGGTCCCGTGTCTCGACGACCGCGACCCGCACGCCCAGGGTCCGTGCGGCGGCGGCGACCTCGAGTCCGATGAACCCGCCGCCGACCACCAGCAGGTCCCCGGTGCCGGCCAGGGCGGCGCGCAGAGCGCGCGCGTCGGCGAGGGTGCGCAGGGCCAGGACGCCCGCGAGGTCCGCGCCCGGGACCGACAGCCTGCGCGGGCGAGCGCCGGTGGCGAGCACGAGGTGGTCGTAGGACAGCTCGCGGCCGGAGGCCAGGAGCAGCCGCCGCGCGTCCCGGTCGATCCGCACCGCGCGCTCGCCGGTCATCAGCTCGATGCCCTGGGCGGTGTGGAAGGACTCCGGTCGCAGTTCGAGGTCCTCGGCCGCCGGTTCGGCCAGCAGGTACTCCTTGGACAGCAGGGGTTTCCGGTAGGGCGGCTCCGGCTCGTCGCCGAGCAGGACGATCCGGCCGGTGAAGCCGCGGGAGCGCAGGGCGGCCGCGACGTCGGAGCCCGCCTGCCCGGCGCCCACGACGACCACCGTCGGGAGCGCCATCAGCTCTGCGCCGTCGGCAGGTCCACCACGAGCCCGTCGAGCTCGTCGCCGATCGGCAGCCGGCAGCTGAGCCGGCTGTTCTCGCGGCGCGGGGAGGCGGTGCCGTAGAGCACGTCGTCCTCGACCTCGTCCATCTCCGGCAGGACGACCGGGCTGCTCGTGTCCACGTAGACGTGGCAGGTGCCGCACTGGGCCGAGCCGCCGCACTGGGCCTCGATCCCGTCGATGTTGTTGAGCTTCGCGCCGCGCATCACCGTGTTGGGCGCCGGCACGTCGACGACGGTGACCGTGCCGTCGGGATGCCGGTAGGTGATCTTGGCCATGGCACTCTCCTCGATGAACGTCGACAGGCCGCGGATGGGTGCCACGACTCTGCCGACCCGAACTGGGGTGCGCCTTGAGACGTTCTCGAACACCGGCTCCCTCGCGCCGCCCCGCTGTACCGGGTGCCGGTCCGCAGCCCGGACGACCGGCCGCGCGTACGCGGGGGCGCCCGGAGACCAGTCGGCCGCAGCCCGCCCCCGGACGACCGGCCGCGCGCACGCAGGGGCGCCCGCCGCCCGCACCCCGGACGACCGGCCGCGCGTACGCAGGGGCGCCCGGGGAGCAGTCGCCCGCCGCCCGCACCCGCGCCCCGCTCCACCCGGCCGCGACCCGGCCCCGACACGCCGTCGACGCGTCCCGGGCACCTTCCCTCCCCATGACCGCTCCCCCCGTGCAGCTCCCCGCGACCGCCCGCGCCCCCGCCCGGCGGACCGGCCTGATCCTGGCCGCCTGCTGCGTCAGCCAGTTCATGACCGTGCTGGACGCCTCGGTCGTCAACGTGGCCCTTCCGGTGATCGCCGACGAGCTCCGCTTCTCCCGCGCCGGACTCCAGTGGGTGAACAGCGCCTACACCCTCGCCGTCTGCGGGTTCCTGCTGCTCGGCGGGCGGCTGGCCGACCTCTACGGGCAGCGCCGGATGTTCCTCTGCGGCATCGGCCTGTTCACCGCGGCCAGCGCGGTCGGCGGCTTCGCGGGCGACCCCGCCCTGCTCGTCATGGCCCGCGCCTTCCAGGGCCTGGGGGCCGCCGTGATGACGCCCGCGACCCTGGCGGTGCTCGGCACCACCTTCACCGGGCCCGCCGAACGGGCCCGCGCCTACGGAGCGTGGGGAGCCGCCTCCGGCGCGGCCGGTGCCGCCGGGGTCCTGCTCGGCGGCGTGATCGCCCAGTGGTTCTCCTGGCGCTGGAGCCTGTGGATCAACGTACCCATCGGCCTGGCCCTCTTCGCGGCCGTACGCTGCGGCGTGCCGGCCACCCCGGGCCGCGACCGCGTCCGGCTCGACCTGGCCGGCGCGGCCACCGTGACGCTCGGCCTGATGGCCCTCGTGTACGGGATCGCGGAGTCGCCCGCGCGGGGCTGGGGCGATCCGTGGACGGTCGGCTCGCTGGCCGCCGCCGCCGTCCTGCTCGCCGCCTTCCTGACGCTCCAGGCCCGCCCCGGCCGTCAGCCCCTCGTCCCCCTCGGCATCTTCCGCAACCGCACGGTCAGCGCGGCGAACCTGGTGGCCTTCTTCAGTATCGCCGCCCTGTTCAGCACCTTCTACTTCCTCACCCTCACGCTTCAACAGGTCCTCGGATACAGCCCGTTGGAGACCGGACTCAGCTATCTGCCGCTCTCGCTCGGCATCGCCGCGGGCGGCTTCGGCATCGCCCCGCACCTGCCGCGCCTCGGCCCCAGGCCGGTCCTGCTCACCGGGCTCACGGCCGCGTCCTGCGGACTGCTCTGGCTGTCGGCGGCCGGGCCGGACGCCACGTTCGCCGCCGACCTGCTCGGCCCCACCCTGCTGCTCGGCGTCGGCATGGGCGCGGTGATCAACGCGACGACGAACGCGGCGACCCACGGCCTCCCCGTCCACCAGGCGGGACTCGCCTCCGGGCTGCTCAACACCACCCGCCAGCTGGGCAGCGCGCTCGGCCTCGTCGTCCTCGCCACGCTGTCCGGCGCGCGCATCTCCGACGGCCTCGCCGCGGGGAGGAGCGCGGTGGACGCCTCGTCCGCCGGATACGGCCTGGCCCTGTCCACCGCCGCCCTGTTCACCGCCGCCGCGCTGCCGGCCGCGCTGGCCGTCCCGGTCAGGAGAGGTTCCAGACCCTCTCGAGGCGGCGCCCCCAAGCTGTCCGCCTGACAAGGAACGGAGACCCACCGTGGCCCTCACGACCGAACGGTCGCACCCGCCCCTCCCCGACGCCCTGCGCGCGTTCCACGCCCAGCGCCCGGTCTGGACGCCCGAGACGGACGCCGACGGCAGCCGCGAACGGGCGGTCATCGAGGTCCCCCGCGACTACGCCGACCCCGACGGCCCCCGGCTCACCCTCGCGCTCTCCCGCCACCGCGCCACCGATCCGGACCGCCGGCGCGGCGTCCTGCTCTCCCTCAACGGCGGCCCCGGGGGCGACTGGGGGCTCGGCCGCCGCCTCGCGGACCGGTTCGTCGGCACGGCGCCGCACGAGGTGTACGACCTGGTCGGCTTCGACCCGCGGGGCCTCGGCGACTCCACCCGCCTGTACGCCGAAGTCACCGTCCCCAAGGCGCCGTTCGACTCCCGGCCGCCCGACGAGGACTTCGCGCTGATCGCCGAGGACATGCGCCTCAGGGAGCTCGGGTGCCTGCGCGGCGGCGGCGAGCTGCGCCCGCACATCAGCACCCGCAACATCGCCCGGGACCTGGACGTCATCCGCGCCGTGCTCGGCGAGGAGAGGATCAGCTACGTCGGCTACGCCTACGGGACCTCGGTGGGCGCCGCGTACGCCACGCTGTTCCCCGAGCGCCTGGACCGCAGCGTGCTCGACTCCTGCGTCAACCCCGACTGGTCCTGGTACGAGCAGTTCCTCTCGCAGGGCGACGCGATCCGGCGCAACGTCGACCGGTGGGCCCGCTGGGCGGGCGAGCGGCACGGCCGCTTCGGTCTCGGCCGGACGCCGGACGAGGTCCTGGGGACCGTCGAGGACGTCGCCGCCCAGCTGGAGCGGAAGGCGGAGACCCCGCATCTGCGGACCCTGCTCGACGGGGCGATGGGGTACCGCACGGCGGACCGCGCCCAGTGGGAGGACCTGGGCGACCTGATCGGGACCCTGCGCGCGGCGACCGCGTCCGACGACCTCGACCGGGCGAAGGAAGCCCTGTCGGGGCAGCGCCTGTGGCGGCCCTCGGACAACGAGGGCGAGCTGCGGAGCGGCGTCCTGGACGCGATCACCCTGGAGGACGACTGGCCCACCGACCTGGAGGGCTACTACGCCACCATGCGGGACTACCGCACCCGCTACCCGTACGGCTACGGGGTGCTGCGCGCCCAGCCGTGGGTCGGCACCTTCCGCACCTTCACCGCGCCCGAACCGACGGTGACCGTCACGGGCGGCGACTTCCCCGTCGGGATCGTCGTGCAGTCCGAGGGCGACATCATGGACCACTACGCCGGCGGGGTCGCGATGGCCGAGCGACTGGGCCACCACCTGATCACCGTGGCGGACTCCGGCGAGCACGAGATCTACGTCCTCGGCGCGAACCGGCGGGTCGACACCCTGGTCGACGCCTACCTCACCCGAGGCGAACTGCCCCCGGCACGGACCACCGTCGCCGGCGCCGCACCGCGCCCCGCCGTCTCCCCCGACGCCCCGGACACACCCGACGCGCCCGACGCACCCCTCACCACCGACCTCCCGGACCTCCCCGGCTCCCCCGGCCTCCCCGCACAGATTCGGAGCACCCACCCGTGACGACACCGGCGAACCACCAGGATTTCAAGGTCGCGGATCTGTCCCTCGCCGCTTTCGGCCGTAAGGAGATCACTCTCGCCGAGCACGAGATGCCCGGCCTGATGGCGATCCGCCGCGAGTACGCCCAGGCCCGGCCGCTCGCCGGCGCCCGGATCACCGGATCCCTCCACATGACCGTGCAGACCGCCGTCCTCATCGAGACCCTCGTCGCC
>NZ_JBIBWV010000027.1:0-113600 GCF_043081625.1 Streptomyces sp. NPDC014861 | reverse complement strand
CACCTCATCGCCACCTGGACCGGCACCTGCCCCACCTGCCGACAGACCGTCCCATGGCAGCCCTACGACACCACCTAACAAAGCACTACTAGGAGTCGCCCTCCTGGGCCTCGCGGCGCAGCGGCAGCAGACGGGAGCCGGCCATGCGGGCGCCGAAGGCGTCGTCCGGGTTGGACAGGACGCAGGTCTCCAGGGAGAGGCAGCCGCAGCCGATGCAGTCCGTCAGGTGGTCGCGGAGCCGGCCGAGCTGCCGGATGCGGTCGTCGAGTTCGGCCCGCCAGGCGGCGGAGAGGCGGGACCAGTCCTCGCGGGTCGGGGTGCGCTCCTCGGGCAGCGCGGAGAGGGCGTCGCGGATGGTGGCGAGGGGGATGCCGACGCGCTGGGCGGCGCGGATGAAGGCGACCCGGCGCAGCGCGTCACGCCCATAACGGCGCTGGTTGCCGGCGGTGCGGCGGCTGCCGATGAGCCCCTTGGCCTCGTAGAAGTGAAGGGCGGAGACGGCCGCGCCGCTGCGGGCGGAGAGCTGGCCGACGGTGAGCTCGTGGATCTTCTCTGGAATCTGCGGCACCCCTCGAACCCTACTGGTCCGTTGACAGCGCGATCCCCACCCCACATGCTGAGCAAGCGCTTAGATACAAACCGTTGGGTATGTCGTACGAGAAGGGACCAGGCACATGGCCGAGCCGAGGATCTTCACCTCCGCCGAGGAGCTGCGCGCGGGGGTCGGCGAGCAGCTGGGGCACAGCGACTGGCTGGAGATCGACCAGAAGCGGATCGACCTCTTCGCCGACGCCACCGGCGACCACCAGTGGATCCACGTGGACCCCGAGCGCGCCGCGTCCGGCCCCTTCGGCTCGACCATCGCGCACGGCTATCTGACCCTCTCGCTGCTGCCGCTGTTCGTGCCGCAGGTGCTGCGGGTCGAGGGCATGAAGATGGGCCTCAACTACGGCACGGAGAAGGTGCGCTTCCCCGCGCCGGTGCCGGTCGGCTCGCGACTGCGCGCCACCGCGGTGCTCTCGAAGGTGGAGGAGGCGGGCGGCGGCGTGCAGGTCACCGCGAAGGTGACCGTGGAGCGCGAGGGCGGCGACAAGCCGGTGTGTGTCGCCGAGTCGGTCTCGCGCTACTACTTCTGAGCTCTGCCGCGTCCGGGCGCTGCCCTGAGCGCCGTTTCCCGGGGCCGCTCCGGGGCGCCGAGCTCCGGGGCCGCTCCGGAGCGCCGCTTCCCCGTACTACTTCTGAGCCCGGTGTCCCACCATGCGGAGCACGAGGTCGGCGTAGAACGCGCCGACCCCGTCGGGCGTCCGGCGGCCCTGGACGTTGAACCAGCGGGCCACGTCGATGCAGAGGGAGAGGACCGCGACGGTGGTGCCGGCCGGGTCCGCCACGTCGAACTCGCCGGCCGCCACGCCCTCCTCGATGATCCGGCGCACGGTCGCCTCGGTCTCCCGGCGCAGCTCCACGATCTCGGCGCGGTGCTCGGGACCGAGCGCGTCCAGCTCGTACTGGACGACCCGGGCGGTGGTGTGGCGCTCGGCGTGCCAGCGGACGAAGGAGCGGACGGCGTCGGCGAGCCGGTCGGACGCGGCGCCGTCCCGCAGCTCGGCGGCCCGGAGAATCTCCAGGGCCCGGTCGTGACCGATGCGGCTGATCCGGTGGAGCAGCTCTTCCTTGGTCTTGTAGTGGATGTAGAGCGCGGCCGGGCTCATCCCGGCACGACCGGCGATGTCCCGGGTGGTGGTGGCGTGGTACCCGCGCTCGGCGAACGCCTCGACGGCCGCGACCAGCAGCCTCCGCGCGGCCTCGGGCGCGACCTCGCCCCAGGCCACGTCCTCGCCGCCGGGCGTCTGCTCCGCCGTGCTCATCCCACACTCCTCCTCGGACCGGTCAGGACGAACACCATACAACGAAGCTGAGCAAGCGCTTAGAGATCGCGGACGCGCTCCGCCTGGGCGGAGGGCGCTCAGAGCTTCTGCTGGAAGGGGTCGTGCTCGGCGAGGAGCTTCTCCAGGCGGGCCTGGTCCACCCGGCTGACGATCCGGTCGGACTCCTGCCGGTCGCGGACCACCTTGGCGAGCGTGAAGGCGGAAGTCGTGAGGTAGAGGACGGAGACCGCCATGAAGGCCCGCACCCAGGCGCTCGCCTCCAGCTGGTAGATCCCGATCGCGACGGCGGCGAGGGCGATAGCGAAGGAGATGACGGCCTGCGCGTGGTAGGCGTTGGTGTTCTGCTGCTTGACCTGTGACTCGCTCATGCACGAAGCATCGGGCGGATGTGGCCGGCGCCACATCCGCCCGGATACTCACGCCGGTACTCAGCCCGGCTGCGCACGCGGGCTCACCCCCCGCCCGTCCGGGGTTCACCGCCACCGCGCCGGGCCTCGCCGCCACCGCTCCGGGGCCACCGCCGGCGCTTCGAGGCCACCATCGGCGCTTCGGGGTCACCATCGGCGCTTCGGGGTCACCGCCGACGCTCCGGGGGCTCGCCGCCGACCGGCCAGGGACCCGGCGTCGGCTGCCCGGGGGGCTCAGAAGGCGGAGACCCCGGTGAGCGCCCGTCCGATGATCAGCTTCTGGATCTGGCTGGTGCCCTCGTAGAGGGTCATCACGCGCGCGTCCCGCACCAGCTTGCCGACGGGGTACTCGTCGATGTAGCCGTAGCCGCCGAAGACCTGGAGGGCGTTGTTGGCGGAGCGGACGGCGGCCTCGGACGCGAACAGCTTGGCCTTCGAGGCGGCGGTGGCGAAGTCCTCGCCCCGGTCGATCAGATCGGCGACCCGCCAGGTCAGCAGCCGGGCCGCGTCCACGTCGACGGCGATGTCACTGATCAGCTCCTGCACGAGCTGGTACGAGGCGATGGGCTTGCCGAACTGCTCGCGCTCCCCCGCGTACCGCACGGCGGCGTCGAGGGAGGCCTGGGCGATGCCGACGCAGCCGGCCGCGACCGACATGCGGCCCTTGGCGAGGGCGGACATGGCGACCGAGAAGCCCTTGCCCTCCGGGCCGAGCATCGCGGAGGCGGGGACGCGAACGCCTTCCAGGGCGAGTTCGGCGGTGGCCTGGCCGCGCAGTCCGAGCTTGCCGTGGATGGTGTGGCGGGTGAGGCCGGGGGCGTCCGCGGGGACGAGGAAGGCGGAGACGCCCTTGTGGCCGGGGGTGTCGTTCGTCCGCGCGAAGAGCAGGACGACGTCGGCCCAGGTGCCGTTGGTGATGAACATCTTGGCGCCGTCGATCACGTAGTCGTCGCCGTCGCGAACCGCGCGTGTGCTCAGGTTTCCCGCATCGGAGCCGGTACCGGGCTCGGTGAGGCCGAAGCAGCCGAGTGCGTCGCCGGAGGCGAGCCGGGGCAGCCAGGTCCGCTTCTGCTCCTCCGTGCCCCAGGAGGCGATGGTCTTGGCGACCAGACCGAGGGAGACGGAGACGATCCCGCGCACCGAGGAGTCGCCGCGCCCGAGCTCCTCGGTGACCAGGCAGTACGCGAGATGGTCGCCGCCCGAACCCCCGTACTCCTCCGGAAGGGTGAGCCCGAGGAAGCCGACCGAGCCGAGCTTCCTCACCAGCGCCCGGTCGACGCTCTCGGCCTGGTCCCACTCGACGACGTACGGCGCCACCTCGCGGGCGACGAAATCGGCCGCCAGCCGCCGTACGGCCTCCTGCTCCTCGTTCAGTCCCAGATCCACCGCGACGCCACCTCACCCGGTCCGCTCGGTCCAGGCCGAGCACCTCACCCTTTAATTACCACTGCTAGTTTTCTTGGTACGGGCCTACTATGTGCGCCATGGCCCGACCGCGCAAGCCCCTGCTCAGCCGAGAACGCATCGTCGAGACGGCGGGCGCGCTCGTGGACGCGGAGGGGCTCGCCGCCCTCTCGACCAGGCGGCTCGCGGCCGAGCTCGGGGTGAGCGGACCCTCGCTCTACAACCACTTCCGCACCAAGGACGAGATCCTGGACGCGGTGGCGGACGCGGTGAGCGCCAAGATCGACCTGTCGATGTTCGAGCCGGACGACCCCCGGGACTGGCGCACGGCCCTGCACGACTGGGCGCTCTCCTACCGGGCCGCACTCGCCGACCACCCGCACATCGTCCCGGTCCTCGCCCAGGGACCCGGCCGCCGACCGGCGGGGCTCAAGGTCGCCGACGCGGTCTTCGGCGCCATGGTCAGGGCCGGCTGGCCGCCCGCCCAGGCCACCCACATCGGCGCCCTGATGCGGTACTTCGTCACCGGCTCGGCCCTCGGCTCCTTCGCGCGCGGCTTCGTCGACGACGAGGCGGCGTACGACCCCGCCGACTACCCCCACCTCGGCCAGGCGCACCGCCTCGCCGAGCACCGCGAGAAGGTCGACGAGGGCGCCTTCGCCACCGGTCTGCGCGCCCTGCTCGACGGCCTGGGCGCGCAGTACGCCGCCCTGGGCGCCCATGTTTCGGGCGGCACCGAAGCGTGAGCGGGGGATGCTGGGGCCATGGGAGCCAGTGATCTCGCCGCGTTCGCGGCACTCTTCGCGGAGGAGAGCCGGGCCGCGATGCTGCTCGCCCTGCTCGACGGCCGGGCCTGGACGGCCGGGGAACTCGCCCGGCACGCGCGCGTGGCACCGTCCACCGCGACCGAGCACCTGGGGAAGCTGGTCGCGGGCGGGGTGCTCACCGAGGAACGGCAGGGCCGGCACCGCTACGTGAGGCTCGCCGGGCCCGGGATCGCGCACCTCGTGGAGGAGCTGGCCGCCCTCGCGGGTCCGGGCGCGGACGAGCCGCCCCGGTCGCTGGCGGCGGTGAACGCCGGACGGGCGCTGGCCCGGGGCCGTACCTGCTACGACCATCTCGCCGGGCGGCTCGGGATCGCCGTCACGGACGCGCTGACCGCGCGCGGACTCCTGCGGCAGGACACCGGGTTCGCGCTCACGGACCGGGGCCTGGAGTGGTTCGCGGGCCTCGGCATCCCCCTCGCGGCCAAGGGACGGCGGCCCCTCGCGCGCGACTGCCTGGACTGGACCGAGCGCCGGCCGCACCTCGCGGGACTCGCCGGAGCGGCGCTCTGCGCGCACGCACTGGACAGCGGCTGGTGCGTACGGATCGGGTCCGGGCGCGCGGTGAAGGTCACCCCGGCCGGCGAGCGGGCACTGCGGAGGGAGCTCGGCATCCCGGCGGACGCACTGCGGTGAGCCGGGGCCCCGGGGCGAGGCCCTGGGGCAGCGGGACGGGGGCTCTGGGACAGCAGGCTGGGGCCGTCGGGACCACGGGGCACGATGCGGGGGCCGTCGGGACCACGGGGCACGATGCGGGGGCCATGGAGCGCGGCGCGGGCGCCATGGGGCGGGGGGCGATATTGCGGTGTGGGCCGAAGGGTGCGCGTCCTACCGTCGGGGCATGCCGAAATCCGACGCCTCCGCCTCCTCCGGCCCTTCCTCCGGTCCTTCCTCCGCCTCCCCTCCCGCCTCCGCGCGGCTCGCGCTCGTCGCCGCCGGGGTCACCGTCGTCCTGTGGGCATCCGCCTTCGTCTCCATCCGGAGCGCCGGGACCGCCTACTCCCCCGGCGCGCTCGCGCTGGGGCGACTGCTCGCCGGGGCGCTGGTCCTCGGTGTCGTCCTCCTGGCCCGGCGCGAGGGGCTGCCGCCCCGGGCCGCCTGGCCGGGGATCCTCGTCTCCGGGTTGCTGTGGTTCGGGGTGTACATGGTGGCGCTGAACTGGGGCGAGCAGGAGGTGGACGCGGGGACGGCCGCGATGCTCGTCAACATCGGCCCGATCCTGATCGCCCTGCTCGGCGCCCGTTTCCTGGGCGAGGCGCTGCCGCCGCGGCTGCTGGCCGGCATGGCGGTCTCCTTCGCGGGCGCGGTGGCCGTGGGCCTGTCGATGTCCGGCAAGGACGGACACGCCTCGGTGCTGGGCGTCGCGCTCTGCCTGCTGGCGGCGGTGGCGTACGCGGGCGGGGTCGTCGCGCAGAAGCCGGCGCTGGTCCACGCGAGTGCGCTCCAGGTGACGACCTTCGGCTGCGCTATCGGCGCGGTCGCCTGCCTGCCGTTCGCGGGGCAGCTGGTGGCCGAGGCGGCGAGGGCGCCATGGCCGGCGACCGCGAACATGGTGTACCTCGGCGTGTTCCCGACCGCGCTCGCCTTCACGACCTGGGCGTACGCGCTGGCGCGGACGACCGCGGGGCGGATGGGCGCGACCACGTACGCGGTGCCCGCCCTGGTCGTGGTGATGGCGTGGGCGCTGCTGGGCGAACTGCCGGGGGCGCTGACCCTGGTGGGCGGCGCGCTGTGCCTGGCGGGGGTCGCGGTCTCCCGCTCCCGCCCGCGCCCGTCCGCGCCGCCGGCGTCAGGAGCGGGCGGCGGCCGGAAGGAGGCCGCGGGCGAAAGCCGTCATTGACGCGCCGATCCGCTCGACGGGGAGCCCGAGTTCGTGTCGCTGGAAAGCGAACAGCTCGGGCGCGAGGGGGGCGAGCACGGTGTCGACCAGCGCGTCGGGGTCGTCGGCGCCGTGGGCGACGAGCAGGGTGCGGACGTGGACGCGCCAGAAGCCGTACGCGCCGGTCCGGAAGCGCTCGGGGCCGGTCTCCGCGCCGAGGGCCAGCGGCAGGTGCCGCTCCAGGAGGTCGAGCATCGCGAGGTAGAACGCGGCGAGCCGCTCCCCCGCGGGCGCGCCGGGGCCCAACGGCGGCGGCCCGTGGACGAGTTGCCCCTGGAGCAGGCGCTCGTGGCTGTCGAGCAGGGCCACCGCCACCGAGGACGGGTCGGGGAAGCTGCGGTAGAGCGTGGCGCGACCGACGCCGGCGGCCTTGGCGATGCGGTCCATGGTGATCGTCCGGGGATCGCCCTCCGCGAAGAGGCGTTCGGCCGCGGCGAGAATCTGGGCGCGGTTGCGCTCGGCGTCGGCGCGGCGGCGCGGGCCGGGGGCCGGGCGCGCACCAGGGGCCTGGAGGTCGCCGCCGATCAGCAGTTCACCCGGCGCGACGAGATCTCCCGAGGGCAGCGGGTCTCCGGCCGTCCCGAGCGCGTCGATCAACTCGCGCTCGGCGCGGGAGGGGCGGTCGGCGCGGGAGGAATGGTCGGCGCGGGAGGGGTCCGCCGGGGGGCGGGCCGTCTCGTTCGTCGGCCGCACCGGGTCCGGCCCCGGGCCGCGCCGCTCGTGGTCGCTCATGGATACGACCCTACTTCCCCTTCACTCAAATGGACACCTTGTCCGCTTGCGCGCATCCATGGGACTCTAAACGGACACGGCGTCCGCTTGTGAGGCGTGCGTCGTTGCTCCGTCCTGCTCAGGAGTCCACGAGGAGTCCCCCGATGCACACCGCACTGCTCGCCGTCGCCCTGCTCGTCGGCTGCCTCCTGGCAGTCCAGGCGTCGGCGAACCTCCAGCTCAACGCCGCCGTCGGCACTCCGTACGGCGCCTCGACCCTCCAACTCGGCCTCGCCACCGCCCTGCTGACGGCCCTGGCGCTCACCGCCGGAACTCTGGGCGCGCTGGGCGCGCTGCCGGACGTGCCGCCCTGGCAACTGCTGGGCGGACTGGCCAGTCCGCTCTACATCACGAGCGGCATCCTGCTCTTCCCCCGGCTCGGCGCCCTGGCGAGCGTCGGACTCTTCGTCACGGGCCAGATGTTCGCCTCGCTCGCCCTCGACCTCCTCGGCCTGTTCGGCCTGGAGCGGCAGGCGCTCGGGCCCGGCATCGTCCTCGGCGCCGCCGCCGTCCTCGCCGGCATCGTCGTGATCATCCGGGGCGGGAGCGGGACGACCCCCGCGGGCTCCCCCGCCCTGTCCCCGGCCGCCCGTACGGGCTGGCTCGCCCTCGGGATCGTCGCGGGCGGGGTCCTGCCGGTACAGGGCGCGGTCAACGCACAGCTGAGGGAACGGCTCCACGCGCCGCTCACGGTGGCCGTCATCAGCTTCGCCGTCGCGACCTTCACGATCGCCGTCGTCCTGCTGGTGCTCCGGGCCACCCGGCGGACCCCGGCGCCGCGCGTCGCCCCGCTGCGGAAGATGCCCTGGTGGGGGTGGCTCGGCGGGGCCTGCGCCGCCGCCTATGTGACGGGCACCTTCCTGCTCATACCGGCCATCGGCGCGGCCGTGACGATCGCGCTCACGGTGACCGGCCAGCAGCTGACCTCGGCCCTCATCGACCACAAGGGGCTCTTCCGGCTGCCCGGACGCCCGCTCACCCGACCGCGCGCGCTCGGACTCGCCCTGCTGCTCGCCGGCTCCCTCACCATCCAGCTCGCCTGAACCGGCCCTCCCTCACCGACCCCGCCGCCACGGGCCCGACCGGCACCGGCCCGACCGGGACCGGCCCCCCCTCGCACCGGGCTCCCCGGGCCGACCGCGCCGTCGTCGACCGCGCCGTCGTCGGGCGTGCCTCCCCGGGTCCGACGGGGAGGCCCGGGGCGACGGCTCCGGGCGTCGAGTGGGTCAGAAGATCACCAGGGCACGGCCGCCCTTGCCCGCGAGCATCGCGTCGAAGGCGCCGGGGATGCCGTCGAGGGTGATCCGCTCGGTGACGAGCGCACCGAGGTCGAAGCTGCCGTCCCGGATGTGACCGGCGATGACGGGCAGGTCGGTGGCCGGGTCCGAGTTGCCGTACACGCAGCCGGCGAGGGTGCGGCCCCAGTGGAAGATCTCCAGCGCGTGGAAGGAGACCTGCTGGTCCTTGCCCCCGATGCCGACGACGGTGGTGCGGCCGCCGCGCCGGGTGGACTCCCAGGCGGTCCGGATGGTGACGGCCCGGCCGACGCATTCCACGGCCACGTCGACACCGTGCCCGCCGGTCAGCTTCCGGATCTCCCGGGCGGTGTTCTCCGAGGCCACCACGTACTCGGTGGCTCCGGCGGCCCGCGCCAGCCGCTCCTTCTCCGGGGAGACGTCCACGGCGACGATCGTGGACGCCCCGGCGATCCGGGCGGCCTGGAGGGTGGCGAGGCCGACGCCGCCGACGCCGAAGACGGCGACGGTCTCGCCCTCACGGACCCGGGCGGCGTGATGCACGGCGCCCCAGCCGGTGAGGACGGCGCAGCCGAGCAGCGCGGCGTCGGTGAGTGGTACGCCCTCCGGGACGGGCAGCAGGCAGCTCTCGGAGACGACCGTCTCCTCGGCGAAGGCGGCCACGTTGAGGCCCGGGTGGAGCTCGCGCCCGTCGGCGGCGCGGGCGTGCACGTTCGCCGCGCCGTTGAGGGCGTTGACGCAGAGCCACACCTCGCCGAGCGAGCAGGGGTGGCAGGCGCCGCAGGACGGCGCCCAGTTGAGGACCACGCCGTCGCCGGGGGCGACCCGGGTCACCCCCTCGCCGACGGAGACGACGGTGCCGGCGCCCTCGTGGCCGAGGACGGCCGGGACCGGGACGCGCATGGTGCCGTTGGAGAGCGACAGGTCGGAGTGGCAGACCCCGGCGGCGGCGAGCCGGACCCGGACCTGGCCGGGGCCGGGCTCGGGCAGCTCGATGCCGGTGATCTCCAGGGGGGCACCGACGGCGGGCAGGACGGCGGCACGGATCACGGGTGTCTCCTGACTGCGGGCGGGTCGGGGCTCAGAACTGGAGGGACTTGGTCTGGAGGTACTCGGACAGACCGTGCGCGCCGAGTTCGCGGCCGACGCCGGAGCGCTTCCAGCCGCCGAAGGGGGCGAGCGGGTTGAACCGGCCGCCGTTGATGTCGACCTGGCCGGTCTCCATCCGGCGGGCGAACGCGACCGCCTCGCCCTCCTCGCCCCAGACCGCGCCGCCGAGGCCGTAGTCGGTGCCGTTGGCGAGGGCGAGGGCCTCCTCCTCGTCCTCGTACCGGAGGATCGAGAGGACGGGGCCGAAGATCTCCTCCCGCGCGATGGTCATATCGGGGATGACGTCGGCGAAGACCGTCGGGGAGACGTAGTAGCCGGTCTCCAGCGGGGCCTCGGGGCCGCCGGCGACGAGCCGCGCGCCCTCCTCGACGCCCCGCTCGATGTAGTCCCGGACCCGGTCGCGCTGGCGGGCGCTGACCAGCGGGCCGAGGCGCTCGCCGGGGACGTACTTGGCGGCGGCCTCGGCGGCGAGGGCGACGGCCTCCTCGTAGCGCTCGGCGGGGACCAGCATCCGGGTCCAGGCGCTGCACGTCTGGCCGGAGTTGGCCATGACGTTGCCGACGCCGGCGGCGACGGCCTTGGCGAGGTCGGCGCTGGGCAGGATGACGTTGGCGGACTTGCCGCCGAGTTCGAGGGCGACCCGCTTGATCGCGCCGCCGGCGAGGGCTCCGATGCGACTGCCGACGGCGGTGGACCCGGTGAAGGAGACCAGGTCGACGCCGGGGTGTTCGGCGAGGGCCTGGCCGGCGACCGTGCCGATGCCGGTGACCAGGTTGAAGACACCGGCCGGGATGCCCGCCTCGTGCACGGCCTCGGCGAAGAGCTGGGCGGAGAGCGGAGTGTTCTCGGCGGGCTTGAGGACGGTGGTGCAGCCGGCGGCGAGGGCCGGGGCGACCTTGGCGACGATCTGGTGGAGCGGGTAGTTCCAGGGCGTGATGGCCGCGACGACGCCGACCGGCTCCGCGTAGACGGTGGAATTGCCGACCTTCTCCACGAAGGGGTGGGTGGCGGCGAGTTCGGCGTAGGTGCCGGCCACCGTGACCGGCAGTCCGGCGTGTACGGCCGCGGCGATCTTCGGCGGGGCGCCGAGCTCGGCGGTGACGGTGGCGGCGATCTCCTCGGCGCGGGCGGCGAGCGCGTCACGCAGGGCGCCGATCCGGGTGGCCCGCTCGGCCGGGGGCGTGGCGGCCCAGCCGGGCAGCGCGGCACGGGCGGCACGTACGGCCGCGTCGACGTCCTCGGCGGTGCCGGCCGGCACCTGGGCGATGACCTGCTCGGTGGCGGGATCCACCACGGGGATCGTCTCGGAGGAGGCCGCGGGGCGCCACTCCCCACCGATGTACATCGCGTCGTGGGCCTTCATCAGCGCTTCCCCATTCCCGGTCCGCTCGACCGCTCGCCTGCGGCGGGGCGATCCGAGCGACCCCGCCCACCCAAACTAGCGCTGTTAGTTTTAGGGCGCCAGGGTCTGCCGGAGTGGGGCGGATCTCATCACCGGTCCCGCCGCGGCCCCCGTCGCCGGGTGGCGCCCCCGACCGCCCGCCGCATGACTGACGGCGGGGGCACGCCGAGCGGCCCCGCGCCGGGTCCGCCCGGCCCCGCTGGGGGCGACGGTACCCGACACGGGGCCGGTGCCGGTCCTCGCGCTTCAGATCGTCTTGTCGACACCGGTGAGGTGGGCGAAGACGACGATGTTGGCGTCGTAGCCGGCGCCCCGGTCGTAGGCTCCGCCGCAGGTCAGCAGCCGCAGCTCGGGTCGACCCGTGGAGCCGTACACCTCCTTGTCGGGGAAGGCGGTTTTCGGATACGTGCGCACCTTGTCCACGGTGAAGACGGCGACCCGCCCGTCGGCGCGGGCGACCCGGACGGTGTTCCCGGGGCCGAGCGAGTCGAGGTCGAGGAAGACGGCCGGCCCGGTGAGGGTGTCCCGGTGTCCGACCACCACGGCCGTGCCGCGCTCGCCGGGCGCGGGGCCTCCCTCGTACCAGCCGACCTTCTGCGGGTCGTCGACCGGCGGCACGCCGAGCCGTCCTGCCCGGTCGAGCCCGATGTCCAGGACCGGCGCTTCCGTGGTGATCGCGGGCACGGCGACGAGGGTGGGGCGGGAGCGGGAGAGCGGCGCGTGCGACGGCGTCGGCGCGGGGGTTCTCGCGGTCCCGGCCGGGGCGCGAGCGCCAGCGGCGCCGGCCCGGCTCCCGGTGGCGCCGCCACGGCTCCCGGTGGCGTCGGCAGGGGGCCGGGCGGCCTCCTCCTTGCCGTCGGCGACGCGGGGGCCGCCGCCGGACGCGGGGGCACCGGCAGATGCGGGGGCACCGGCGGCCGGGGCGGGCGTCCCGGCCGGGGCCGCCGCGTCGGACTTGGCGTCGACTCCGGCGAGGGTCTGCCGGTCGGCGGGATCCCCGTCCCCGCTCCACCAGACACCCCCGGTCACCAGGACCGCGGCCACCGCCACGGTCCTGCCGAGCCGGATGAGCCGCCGCTGCCGACGCGAGAGACGGGCGTTACGCCGCGCCATCGTTGCGGCGGCGCGAACGGCGGATCAGCACCAGGCCGACGGTGCCCGCGAGGCCGGCGGCGACGGCCGCGCCGACGCCGAAGGAGGAGCCGTCCTCGGCCGCCGCGAGCTCCGCGCTGCCTCCGCCGCCGGCGCCGACCGGACCCTGCGGGGGCCGCTGGCCGTTCCAGCCGCCGCCGTTGCCCCCATTGCCGTTCTCACCTCCACCGTTCCAGCTGTTGCTGTTCTGGCCGCTGCTGTTCTGGCCGCTGCCGTTCCAGCTGTTGCTGTTCTGGCCGTTGGGGGCCTGGCCGTTCGCCGTCTGGCCGTTGCTGTTCTGGCCGTTGGGGGTCTGGCCGTTCGCCGTCTGCCCGTTGGGGGTCTGGCCGTTGGGGGTCTGGCCGTTGGGGGTCTGGCCGTTGGGGGTCTGGCCGTTGGGGGTCTGGCCGTTGGGGGTCTGGCCGTTGGTTCCGTTGCCGTTGGCTCCGTTGCCGCCGCCTGGGCAGTCGACCTGGAAGACCTTGGACCTGCCCGTCGCCTGCGACCCTTCGAAGGTCCAGGTGAGCCGGTACGTACCGTCCGGCAGGGCGATCCGGCTGCTGCGGCCGGCGCCGGTGGTGAGCCTGAGGGTGCCGTCCACACTGCGGGCGCTCGCACTGGCCGGCTGGGCGGTGATCTCCCACCGCACCCTCTGGACGCTCTCGAAGTTGGAGGCGGCGAGGTAGAAGTCGCACACCTTGGGCTCGTTGCGCTGGTCGTCCAAGGGCGTGCCGACGCTGTGGATCTTCACGTCGCCGTTGTCACCGGGGGCGGCGTACGCGGCGGGGGTCCCGCCGGCGAGGGCGAGGCCGGCGAGGGCGAGACCGGAGGCGGCGGCGAGAGGGCGGGCGGTGCGGGCGTGCATGCGGATTCCTCCACGAGGATGTCGTCAGGCAGTTGACCGATAATCCGACTATCCGTCACATTCCGAACACGCACGGTATCGACATGCGTGCGGCGCACCCTCGTCCCCCGTCCGGCCCAGGAGGTCAGACGATCCCGAAGAGGACCGCCGCCGCGAGGACGACCAGCGAGGTCAGAGCCGCCCACTTCACGGTGAAGCGGGTGTGGTCGCCGAACTCCACCTTCGCCATGCCGACCAGCACGTACACGGCCGGGACCAGCGGGCTCGACATGTGCAGGGCCTGTCCGGCGAGCGAGGCGCGGGCGATCTCCAGCGGCGAGACGCCGTGGGCGGCGCCGGCCTCGGCGAGGACGGGGAGGACGCCGAAGTAGAAGCCGTCGTTCGACATGAAGTAGGTGAGCGGCAGGCTCAGCAGGCCGGTCACGAGCGCCATGTGCGGGCCCATCCCGTCCGGGATGGCGCCGACCAGCCAGTCCGCCATGTGCTTGACCATGCCGGTGCCGGTGAGGACGCCGGTGAAGACAGCGGCGGCGAAGACCATGCCGGAGACGTTGAGGACGTTCTCCGCGTGGGCGGCCAGCCGCTCCTTCTGGTCGGCGGGGCGGGGGTAGTTCACGGTGAGGGCGAGCGCGGCGCCGATGAGGAAGAGGACCGGGATCGGCAGCACTTCGAGGATCATCGCGGTGAGCAGCGCGACGGTGAGGGCGGCGTTGAACCAGTACAGCCGGGGGCGGAGGGTGGCGCGGTTCGGGTCGAGGCCCTGGAAGCCGGGGACGGCGGAGTCCTCGCCCCGCGTACCGGCGGGCTCGCCGCCCGAGGCCGGGGCGTCACCGGAGGTGCCGCCCACCCCGTCGGCCCGGCCTGCGGCTCCGACCGGCTTCGCGCCCTTGCCCGCACCCCTGTCCACGACCCCTCCCGCACCTCCGGCGCCGGCCCCGACGAGGACGGTCCCGGTGTCGCCGGCGAGCGCCTCGTCGAGGGTGAGGTAGCCGATCCGCTTCCGCTCGCGGCGGCCGAGGACGTACGCGAGCGCGATCACGAAGAGCAGGCCGACCGCGAGAGCGGGGATCATCGGGACGAAGATGTCGCCGGCGTCGAGCTTGAGCGCGGTCGCGGCACGGGCGGTGGGGCCGCCCCAGGGCAGGGTGTTCATGACGCCGTTGGCGGTGGCCGCCACGCCGGTGAGGACGACCAGGCTCATGCCGAGCCGCTTGTAGAGCGGGTACATCGCCGAGACGGTGATCATGAAGGTGGTGGAGCCGTCGCCGTCGAGGGAGACGATCGCGGCGAGCAGGGCGGTGCCGACGACCACGCGGACCGGGTCGGCCTTGCAGAAGCGCAGGATGGCCCGGACGATCGGGTCGAAGAGTCCGACGTCGATCATGACGCCGAAGTAGACGATCGCGAACATCAGCATCGCCGCGGTGGGGGCCAGTTTGCCCACGCCGTCGATGACGTAGTCGCCGAGCTGTGCTCCCTGTCCCACGGCGACGCAGAAGAGGGCGGGGATCAGGACGAGCGCCGCGATCGGCGACATCTTCTTCATCATGATCAGGACCAGGAAGGTCGCGATCATGGCGAAGCCGAGGACGGTCAGCATGGAGGCACCTCACGTTCACCGTTGAACAGCCGCCGAGCGGCGGTCCGGATGACCGTAGGTGCCCCCTTCCGGCCTCAACAAGGGGTCCACGCGTGAGCAATACGAGCAAAACCCCAGGTCACGGCAGTGGGGCCGGTTCCAGCGGGGTCACCTCCACCGGGAAGCCGTTGAGGACCGCGGTCCCGGAGAGCGGGTCGAGGAGGGAGCCGTCGAGGAGCTGGTTGACGTTGACGCCGGGGCGGGCGGCGGCCACGGTGAGCCGGGTGCCGGGGCGGTCGTGGCCCCAGCCGTGCGGGAGGCTGACGACCCCGGGCCGTACCGTGTCGGTGACCTCGACCTCCGCCGTGAGCTCGCCGCCGTCGCCCTTGATCCGGGCGGGGGCGCCGTCGGCGAGTCCGAGCCGGCCGGCGTCGTCCGGGTGCACTTGGAGGGTGCAGCGGTTCGACCCCCCGGTGAGGGCGGGGGTGTTGTGCAGCCAGCTGTTGTTGGAACGCAGGTGGCGGCGGCCCACCAGCTGGAGGGTTCCGGGCTCGGGCACGGCGGTGAGGGCGGCCCGCAACCGGGGAAGGTCGGCGGCGATCGGCTCCGGGAGGAGTTCGATCCGGCCGCTGCGGGTCCGCAGCACCTCGTCCAGGCGGGGCTTGAGCGGGCCGAGGTCGACACCGTGCGGGTGGGCCTTGAGCTCGTCGAGGGTGAGCCCGTACGGTCCGAGCCGCAGCATCAGGTCGAGCCGCCGCTCGGCCCCGCTCTCCCCGGTGAGTCCCGCGGCGAACTCCTTGGGGTCGGCGCCGTGGGCGGGCGAGTGCGGCTGGGTGACCGCCTTGGCGACGAGGGTGTCGATCGCCAGGTCGTCCACGGCGGAGGGCGGCGCGCCGTGCATGCCGGACGCGGCGAGGACCAGCCGGGCGTGGATCTCGCACTCGTCCATGCCGTCGGCCTCCAGGGGGACGGCGGCCGGGGTGAAGCGGGCCTGGTCGCGGACGGCGAGCCCGTTGAAGGCGAAGTCGAAGTGGGCGCTCCGGGAGGGCGGCGGCGGGGGCAGCAGGACGTCGGCGTGGCGGGTGGTCTCGTTGAGGTAGGGGTCGACGCAGACCAGCAGGTCGAGGCCGGCGAGGGCGGCGTCGAGCCGGAGCCCGTCGGGGGCGGACAGGACGGGGTTGGCGGCGATGGTGATCAGCGCCCGGACGCGGCCCTCCCCCGGGGTGTCGATCTCCTCGGCGAGGGCGGCGAGCGGGAACTCCCCCTTGACCTCGGGGTGTCCGGAGACGCGGCTGCGGCGGCGGCCGAGGGCGAAGCCGCGGCCGGGTCCGGCGGGCCGGGGCGCGGGGGCGGTCGCGGAGCGGGGGAAGAGGACGCCGCCGGGCCGGTCGAGGTTGCCGGTGAGGACGTTGAGGACGTCGACGAGCCAGTTGGCGAGGGTGCCGTGGGCCACGGTGGAGCTGCCCATCCGCCCGTAGACGGCGGCGGTGGGCGCGGCGGCCAGTTCCCGGGCGACGGCGCGGATCGTGTCGGGGTCGAGCTCGCAGACGGGGGCGACGGCCTCGGGGGTGAACTCCCTCACGGCGTCCCGGACCCGGTCGATGCCGTCGGCGCGGTCGGCGAGGGCGCCGGGGGCGGTGAGGTCCTCGGCGAAGAGGGTGTGGACGAGGGCGGCGAGGAGGAGGGCGTCGGTGCCGGGCCGGGGGGCGAGGTGGCGGTCGGCGAGGCGGGCGGTGCGGGTGCGGCGGGGGTCGACGACGGTGAGGGTGCCGCCGCGGCGGCGCAGCGCGGCGAGCCGGCCGGGGAAGTCGGGGGCGGTGCAGAGACTTCCGTTGGAGTCCAGCGGGTTGGCCCCGATGACCAGGAGGTGGTCGGTGCGGTCGAGGTCGGGGACGGGGATCGCGAAGGGGTCGCCGAAGAGGAGGCCGCTGGAGACGTGCTTGGGCATCTGGTCGAGCGTGGAGGCCGTGAAGAGGTTGCTCGTGCCCGTGGCGCGGAGGAGGAGGGGCGGGTAGAGCGCTCCGGCCATCGTGTGGACGTTGGGGTTGCCCAGGAC
The DNA here is from genome assembly GCF_043081625.1 of Streptomyces sp. NPDC014861. Lineage (NCBI taxonomy): Bacteria > Bacillati > Actinomycetota > Actinomycetes > Kitasatosporales > Streptomycetaceae > Streptomyces > Streptomyces sp. NPDC014861. Next base: position 97,030 of record NZ_JBIBWV010000027.1, on the reverse strand, counting down.
GATGCCCAGGGCGTCGGGGCCGTAATCCTCGATCAGCGGGCGGATTCTCGCCGCGATCGTGTCGAACGCCTCCTCCCAGCTCGCCTCCCGCAGCCGGCCGTCCTCCCGGACGAGCGGGGTGCGCAGGCGGTCCGGGTCGGCGTCGACCTGGGGGAAGGCGGCGCCCTTGGGGCAGACGAAGCCTCGGCTGAAGACGTCGTCGCGATCCCCTCGGGCGCCGGTGACACGGCTGCCGTCGAGGGTCAGGACGAGTCCGCAGGTCGCTTCGCAGAGAGGGCAGATGCGCGGGGCCGTGGTCATGACGTCTCCCGTGGACGGCGGCGTGCGGCAGGCGGCGGTGCGGCGGATCGACGTGAGCATACCGACCGGTAGGCACGTCCGGGAGGGGTTCGCGCGAGCCGTGTCCGGCGGTCAGGCGGCGAGGGAGGGGGCGAGGTAGGCGTGGAGGAGCCGGCGGGTCTCGTCGATGAGGGCGGGGTCGCCGTCGGGATCGGAGCGGAAGGCGAGGCGGACGAGGGTGTCGGCGGTCTCGACGCCGACGAGGACCTTGCGCCGCAGCGTCTCGTCGGAGGTGCGGCCGAGGTGCGTGGCGAGCAGGGCGCAGATCCGCTCGGCGACCTGGCCGTTGGGATCCTCGACGGCCCCTCCCCCGCTCTCCTCGGCGGCGGGGACGCCGAAGTCGACGAGGGCGAAACCGGGCACGCTCCGCTTCATCGCGATGAACTCGTCGAGGACGCCGTCGATCGCGGAGTGCGCGTCGAGGGCGGGGGTCCGCTCGAAGCGGGCGGCGATCCGCTCGGCGTACCGGTCGAGGTTGCGGTGGGCGAGGGCGGCGACCATGGCCCGCTTGTTGCCGAAGAAGCGGTAGACCGAGCCGATCGGGACGCCGGCGCGGACGGCGACGGCCCGGGTGCTCAGCTGTTCGTAGCCGGTCTCGTCGAGGAGCCCGGCGCAGGCGTCGAGGATGCGGGCGAGCCGTTCGGCGCTGCGCTGCTGGACCGGGGTGCGGCGGAGCGCGGGCGGCGGGTCGTGCGGGCGGGTCTGGGGCACGGGGTCCATGATGCCGTTCCGATCCTGTTCAGGCGATGAGCAGTCCGATGCCGCCGAGGGTGTACGCGATCATCAGCGCGAACAGCGGGAGTTGGCCGGCGACGGCTCGGGCGGGCGGGAAGAGGCGGACGGACCGGTCGTGGGCGGCGACGACACCGAGGACGTGGCCGGTGACGATCGCGGACACCTGGAGGACCGCGAGGCCCCCGGGGCCCAGCGGCGGGGCGGGCGAGGGGGCGTTGTCAGTGCCCGCTGCCATCATGACGGTACGTGGTCCTTCGACCGCGAGGAGTGAGAAGTAGTGGGCGACGAGATAGCCGAGGGCGATGGGCAGCAGTGAGTGGGCGAAGGAGGTGAGGGGCTTGGCGAGGGCGCGGTTCAGGAGGCGGAGGGTGCCGGCGCAGAGTCCGTAGCAGGCGGCGGCGAGGGCGACGGCGGCGAGGAGGCCGAGGGTGGCGGTGACGGTGGGGCCGAGGGAGGAGGTCTGGAGGGCGGTGATCCAGCGGGGGTTGTCGGAGAGGCCGTCGTAGGCGGTGGTGCCGAGGAGGACGCAGACGGTGGCGACGAGTCCGGGGGTCTCGGGGGTGGAGTCGAGGCCGTTGAAGGGGGAGCGGAGCACGAGCCGGCCGTCGGCGCGGCGGCCGAGCGGGGAGAGCCGGGCGAGGAGGGAGGAGTAGACCTCGAAGGGGTCGGCGTGGGCGAACCAGGCGGCGCCGTGGCGGGCGGCGCCGAGGAGCTGGACGGCGAGGTGGACGGCGAGGGCGGTGAGGAGGACGGAGCGGGAGGTGTTGTCGGGGGCGACGAGTTCGAGCCAGGCGAAGAGGAGGAGGCCTCCGGCGGCGGGGCGGATGCCGACGGCGGCGGGGACCGGCCGGGGGTGCGCGGGCGGGTGGAGGGAGAGGAGGGCGCGGAGCGGGTTGACGAGGCGCCAGACGGGGCCGAGGAGGAGGGAGGCGGGGACGAGTCCGACCCAGAGGAGGACGTAGAGGGCGCCGGGGGCGGGGTTGCGGTCGGGGTCGTCGGGGCCGAGGAGGAGGTGGGCGAGGAAGAACAGGGCGAGGGCGGCACCGAGGAGTCTGAGCGCGGCACGGGTGGCGGGGGCGTCGGCGAGGCGCTGGAGGGAGGCGGGCAGGGGGCGGCCGGCGCGGTCGCCCCGGAAGCGGGAGGTGGACCAGAGCAGGGCGAGGCCGAGGAAGGAGACGAGGAGGGCGGTGAAGGCGCCGGCGTAGGCGTAGAAGGGCGACAGGGGCAGGTCGTGCTGGGCGCCGACGCCGTGGGCGAGCGGGAGGAGCGGATCCTGGACGGCGATCATCGGACGACCAGTTGGGTGAGCACGAGTCCGGACTCGTGCGTCTCCACCTCGAAGAGACCGGTGCGGTCCGCGGTCAGCGTGAGGGTTCCCGGGACGCCGGGGGCGAGGGTCGCCTCGCGGTCGTAGCCGTGGACGTGGAGCGTGTCGGCACGGTCCGAGGTGATGCGGAGGGTGACCCGCTCTCCCTTCTTCACCTCGACGCGCGAGGGCGCCGGGGTGACCGTCGAGCCGGAGACCCGGATGTCGAGGGTGCGGCCGGTGGGGGTGGGGTCCGGAGCGGGGGCCGAGGTGGGAGGCGGGGTGGAAGGCGGGGCGGGCGTGGGCGAGGCGGTCGGCGCGAGGGAAGGGGTCGGAGGCGAGGACGGGGAAGGGGGCGAAGGCGGGGTCGGGGTGAGGGCGAGGGTGGTCTGGACGGGTTCGCCGGCGACGGCCCAGACGGTGTGGTCGTCGGCGTGGAGGCGGACCGTGAGGGTGCGGGCGCCGGGCGGGAGGTGGAACCAGGGGCCGTAGGCGCGGGCGGCCTCGCGCCCGTCGACGAGGAGGCGGGCGTGACCCCGGCCGGTGAGGGCGCCGCCGCCGGTGGACTCGGGGGTGAAGCGGAACCTCTCCACGGTGAGGTGGACGTTCCAGCCGCCCTCGCTGTCCGGGCGGGCCTCGGCGCGGACGGAGGGCGCCTCGGCGGGAGGGAGTTCACGGAGGCGGTGGCCGGACTCGTCGCGGTCCGCGAGCACGGTGCCGTGGGAGCCGGTGGCCTGCTCGTGGCTGGTGCCGGGCTTGTGGTGGGTGGTGGCCCGGCCGCCGCACCCGGCGGCCAGCAGCAGGACGCCGGCGACGACGGCCGCCGCGAGCGAGGCCGTACGACGGCGGGCGGCGGGCGCGGAGGCGCCACGGGCGCGGGCGGAGGGAGTGGCAGGGGCGGACGGGGCGGCGCCACGGGTGCGGGCGGACGGGGTGGGAGTGGCAGGCAGAACGGGGGTGGCCGACGGGGTGGGGGTGGTGGGCAGAACGGGGGTGGCGGGCAGGACGGAGGTGACCGACGGGGTGGGGGTGGCGGGCAGGGCAGGGGTGGCCGGCGGGGTGGGGGTGGTGGGCGGTAGGGGGGTGGCGGGGGTGGGGGCTGAGGGGGTCATGCGGGGATCTCCTCGGGGCGGTCCTCGGCCGGGCGCTCGGGGTCGGGTGCGGAGTCGGCGGTGGGGGTCGGGGCGGGGCGGGCGCCGGCGGCGACGACGGCCCAGAGGACCCAGACGACGCCGAGGAGGAGGCGCAGCCAGGCCGGGCTGACGGGGATGCCGGGGATCATCAGGACGGCCTTGTCGAAGGCGTCGAGGAGGGTGAGGACGCCGAGGACGACCGTGGTCCAGGCGAAGACGGGGCGGGTGGGACGCAGGAGCAGGCCGGTGGTCGTCCACCAGGCGCCGGTGAGGAGGAGGGCGAGGGCGGGGACGTAGGTGGAGGCGAGGGTGAGGGTGGCGCCGGCGACGTCGAGGGCGAGTCCGGCCAGGCCGGCGGCGAGGGCGACGGCGGCGAGGCGGTGGCCGCGCAGGCGGCGCCACCAGAGGGCGGTGCCGACGAGGGCGAGGAGGAGGGAGGCGGCGAGGGCGATCTGGGTCTCGACGCGCTGGAGGCCGCGGGCGCCGTACCAGTCGCAGCCGGCCGGGAGGCGGCGGGCCTGGACGTTGTAGTCGGCGCAGACGAGGAGCTGGGCGAGCTTGACGGGCTCGCCGACGAGCCGGGCCGTGGGGGCGGAGACCTCGCCGCGGGCGGCGCCGCAGGCGGGGAGGGTGCGGGGGCTGGAGGCCCCGGTGTCGTCCTGCCAGCAGTTCGCGCGGCCCTGGCCGTCCCACCAGACGTCGGTGCGGTTGGGGCGGAAGTTGCCGGCCCGGTCGATGCCGAGGCGGTTGTTCGCGTAGCGGTTGTGGTGGGAGGTGTCGGTCTGCTTGGACCAGGCGGATTCGCCGCGGATGAAGGCGGGGACGGCGTTGAGGTAGAAGCCGGTGCGGTCGTGGCCGTAGATCCAGTTGTCCTCGTAGAGGTTCCAGTTGCCGCCCGCGGTGATGATGCCGCTGCCGGGCGGCATGGAGATCTGGGGGCAGACGACGCCGTTCTCGTAGCCGCGTTCGGCGGGGGGACGGGCACAGGTGCCGTCGGCCACGTGGCGGTAGTAGTCCTGGTTGTTGTCGTGGATCAGGTTCCGCTCGAACTTCGCGTGGTTCTGCGGGAGGCCGGGGTGGCCGGGGAAGGCGGAGTCCATGGAGGCGCCGCCCATGTTGTGGTCGAACTCGTTGTCGTGGACCCAGACGGAGTCTCCGGCGGTGCCCGAGTAGCCGACCATGTTGTGGTGGCTGCGGCAGCCGGTGATCTCGATGGAGTAGCGGGGGACGTCGTAGCCGCGCCCGTCGTTGATGTTCGAGGCCGAACCGGGGTAGATGCCGGAGTCGCCGTTGCCGTAGGACTCGCAGTTCTTGTAGAGGCCGTGGTCGGAGGCGAAGGTGAGGAAGCCGTACTCGTCGTTCCAGCGGGTGAGGACGTCGTCGATGACGAAGCCGTCGGCGGCGAGGACGTACAGCGAGTTGAAGGTGGTGCGCTGGGCGGTGAAGTTGCGGAAGTAGACGCCGTCGGACTTGTCGGCGCGGATCGCGTTGAGCTTGGTGTACTTCGCGTCGATGACGACGTCGAGGCGGGAGGAGCCGGTGCCCTCGATCTGGAGGTTCTTCTTGCCCAGGATGGCGACGAGGTTCTGGTTGTGGGGGCAGCGCGCCTGCTGCTCGTAGGACAGGATCTGGTAGCCGAAGGAGGACTTCGGGGCGTCCAGGGAGGCGCAGGCGCCGGTGGGTGCGGGCAGTGAGGGCTCCTCCTCGTACAGGCCGGGCAGGATCGCGATGGTCATGCCGGGTCGGTCGACGGCGTCGACGGCCTGTTGGAGGTGGCGGAAGCCGGAGCGTCCGCAGCGGGCGAAGAGGTCGAGGTTGCGGGTCTTGAGGCCGGCGGGGAAGCCTGCGATCCGGCGGTCGAAGTCGGCCCGGTCCGTCTTGCAGACGAGGAGGTCGGGCTCGCCCGTGCGGAGCTGCGGCACGCTGCCGGAGCCGTCGGGGAAGGTGACGGGCCGCTCCTCGTGCGCCTGGGCGCCGGGAGCGGTGAGCAGGGCCGCGGCGAGCACCGCGAGCACGACCGAGAGCACGGAGACGAGCCTTCTGGTCCACGACATGGCGGGAGAGTAGAGCATTGTTCATCTTTTTGACCCCGCCGTGCGCGAACCGATCGCAGACCCTTCGCCGCCGCCCCGTTGACGGGAGCGGTCGCGGAATCCTACGGTCATCCATAGGATTCTTTTCGGGTCAGATCCAGGACAGGTTCAGGACAGGAGCGGGCGATGACGACCGAGCAGGCCAGGAAGACGGCCGAGGCCCTCACCTACAGCACCGGGTTCGGCAACGAGCACGGCTCGGAGGCGCTGCCCGGCGCCCTCCCGGAGGGCCGCAACTCGCCGCAGCGCGCCCCGCTCGGGCTCTACGCCGAGCAGCTCAGCGGCAGCGCGTTCACCGAGCCGCGGGCGCACAACCGCCGCTCGTGGCTGTACCGGATCCGCCCGTCGGCGGCGCACCCGCCGTTCGTCCGGACGGACAACGGCGCGGTCCGCACCGCGCCCTTCACCGAGACCGTCGCCGACCCCAACCGGCTGCGCTGGAACCCGCTGCCCGACCCGGCGCCGGGCACCGACTGGCTGGCCGGCCTGTGGACCCTCGGCGGCAACGGCGACGTGACCCAGCGCACCGGCATGGCCGTGCACCTCTACCACGCCAACGCCTCCATGGAGCGGGTCTTCGGCGACTCCGACGGCGAGCTGTTGATCGTCCCCGAGCGCGGCGGCCTCCTCCTCCGCACCGAGCTGGGCCTGCTGGCCGCCCACCCGGGCGAGGTGGCACTGATCCCGCGCGGGATCCGCTTCCGCGTCGAGCTGCTGGACGAGACCGCGCGCGGATACGTCTGCGAGAACTACGGCGCCCCGTTCCAGCTCCCCGACCTCGGCCCGATCGGCGCCAACGGCCTGGCGAACGCCCGGGACTTCCGCGCCCCCGTCGCGGCCTACGAGGACGTCGAGGGCCCCGTCGAGGTGGTCAACAAGTTCTGCGGCAACCTCTGGACGGCGACGTACGGCCACTCGCCCCTCGACGTCGTCGCCTGGCACGGCAACCACACGCCGTACGTCTACGACCTGCGCCGCTTCAACGTCATCGGGACGATCTCCTACGACCACCCCGACCCCTCCATCTTCACCGTCCTCACCTCGCCCTCCGACACCCCCGGCCTGGCCGGTGTCGACTTCGTGGTCTTCGCCCCGCGCTGGCTGGTCGGCGAGGACACCTTCCGGCCGCCGTACTTCCACCGGAACGTGATGAGCGAGTACATGGGCCTGATCGAGGGCGCGTACGACGCCAAGGCCGAGGGCTTCGTACCGGGCGGCGGCTCGCTGCACAACATGATGTCCGCGCACGGTCCCGACCGGGAGACCTTCGACAGGGCGAGCGCCGCCGAGCTGAAGCCGCAGAGGATCGACGACGGCCTGGCCTTCATGTTCGAGACCCGCTGGCCGGTGACGGCGACCGGACAGGCGGCCGGGGCCGACCACCTCCAGCACGGTTACGACGACGTATGGCAGGGTCTGGAGCGTCATTTCCGGCCGTAGAGTCCTGGCTCAGCCGCCCCACCCCGTCGTCGTACGGAGAACGCCGTGACCGCCTTCGCCCCCGACTCGCTGGTCCTGAACCGCAAGCTCCCGCTGTGGTACCAGGTCTCGCAGTCCCTGCGCGCCTCCATACTGGGCCGCACCCCTGACGCCTCGCTGCGGCTGCCCACCGAGGAGCAGCTCGCCGCGCACTACGGCGTCAGCGTGCTGACCATGCGGCAGGCGCTGAAGGAGCTGGAGGAGGAGGGGCTGATCAGCCGGCACCGGCGGCGCGGCACCTTCATCGAGCCGGGCGCCCGGCGCTCCACCCCGCGCCGGCTGCTCGGCTCGATCGACGCGATCGTGGCCCAGCAGTCCGGCGAGCGGACCACCGTCCTCGGCCACGGCCCGGAACCGGTGCCCGGCGATCTCGCCGAGTACTTCCCGGACATGGCCGAGGTCGCGACCTACCGCCGGCTGCGGTCCGACGGCGAGAGCGACGAACCGACCAACTGGGCGGAGAACGCGGTCCGGCCGGAATTCGCCGCCGCGATCGACCCGGCGGACCTGGAGCGCTGGCCGATGACGAAGGTGCTCCGGGACGTCGTCGGCGTACGGATCAGCCGGATCACCGACACCGTCGAGGCCCGCCTCGCCGACCCGGAGACCGCCGAACTCCTCAAGGTCCCGCTGCTCTCGCCGATCCTCCACTACACCGGCGTCACCTACGACGAGGACGGGCGGGTCGTCGACGTCGCCCGCATCCGCTACCGCGGCGACCGCTTCTCCTTCACGGTGACGGTCGAGGCCCACTGAGGCCCTTCCCTCGCGCCCCCGGCCCCCACGGACGCCGCGGCCCGCACGGACGCCGCCAGCCGCTCCGTACGACGCAGCCGACCCCGCACGACGGCACTGGCACCGTACGGGCTGGCACCAGCACCGCACGGGCGGCGCCGGCCCCGTACGGGGCACCGTACGGACGGCGCTGGCTCCGTACGGACGGCGCTCGTTAGCATGCGGGGCGTGACGGACGCCGACGACATCCCCCTCCTGGACGAGCTGATGCCGTGGTCGGTGGCGCCGCTGCGGTTCGGGCGGGCGTGGGTGGTGGCGCCCGACGCGCGGACGCTGCGGCGGCGCTGGGACCGGCTGGTCGCCGCGGAGGGCGGCGAGCGGGAGACGCTGTTCCGGCCGAGCCGGGCGCGCACCACGGGCACGGCGGTGGCGGCACTGCCGGGGCAGCGGACCGGGACCGGCCGGTTCGCCCGCGAGAGCGGTCCCTGCCCCGAGCCGGTGCGGGTGCTGGCCGGACCCTTCGACGAGCAGTGGCTCCTCCCCGACCACCGGCTGATCGACACCGCCCGCCCCGAGCTGTGGCGGGTGGCGGGCGATCCGCAGCTCTTCGCGGTGGAGCAGGGGCAGGTGCCGGGGGCGGCCGGTCCCGCGCTGCTGGTGTGCGGCGCGCTGCCGGAGGGGCGTTCCCCCGCGGGCCGCCCGGGCCGGATCCGACCGCTGTTCCGTCGCCCCGGCGGCGCGGAGCCGAATCTGGCACCGGGGTTGGCCGGCTTCCTCCGCGAGCGGTACGGGTCGGCCGACCCGTACCGCTGGCTCGCCTGGACCGTCGCGGCGGCGGTCCCCTCCCCCGCCGGCTGCAGGGTGCCGCTGCCCGCGGGCCCGGCGGTGTGGGCGGCGGGCGTGGCCTGCGGCCGGGAGCTGCTGGACGTCCAGCTGCGGGGCGCGCTGACGGGGGCGCGGCCGCGGCTGCCGGGCGGGCGGCGCCCCTATGTGCGGGCGGCGATCCCGCCGCGCCCCGAGTCGCTCTCGTACGACTCCGAGGGCGAGGTGCTGAGCGTCGGCGAGGGCCGGATCTCGCCGGTCCCCGAGGCGGCCTGGGAGTACCGGGTGGGCGGGGTGCGGGTCCTGGAGCAGTGGTTCGCCCGCCGTACGGCGCCCGCCGAACCGGGGACCCTGGAGGCGATCGGCCCCTCCGCCTGGCCTCAGGAGTGGACCTCCGAACTCCTCGAACTGGTCACGGTGCTGGCGCTGCTCGGCGCGCGGGAGGCGGAGCGCGCGCCGTTCACGGCGGGCGGCGGGCCCAGCCGGTCGGCGCTGCGCGCGGCCGGGGTTCTGCCGGTGCCGGACCGCGCGCGCCGGCCCGCCTCGGTGTTCGACCATCAGGAGGAGGGCCCGGAGGGCCAGTTCATGCTGGTGTGACGCCCCACCCCCTCAGTACCCCCGGGCCCCCAGTACCCCCGCCCCCTCAGTACCCCCGGGCCCCCAGTACCCCCGCCCCCTCAGTACCCCCGGGCCCCCAGTACCCCCGCCCCCTCAGTCCCCCCGGGCCCCTCAATCCCCTCCGACCTCTCGGCCCCCTCCGACCTCTCCGCCCCCTCAGTCCCCTCCGACCTCTCGGCCCCCTGCGGCCCCTCAACCCTCTCCACCCCCACCGGACCCTCAGCCCCCTCCGACCTCTCCGCCCCCTCCGGCGGGCCGCTCGCCCTCCGGCGGTGCGCGCGCCGCTGAGCGGGCGGTGTGACGCGGCTCCTGGTGACAGGGCCCGTCCGCGCGCGGTAGGCAGACGGGCATGAGCACTCAGCCACTCCCCCTGGACGGGATCACCGTCGTCTCCGTCGAGCAGGCCGTCGCCGCCCCCTTCGCCACGAGGCAGCTCGCCGACCTCGGCGCCCGGGTGGTCAAGGTCGAGCGCCCCGACGGCGGCGACTTCGCCCGCGGCTACGACACCGCCGCCCGGGGCCTGGCCTCGCACTTCGTCTGGTGCAACCGCGGCAAGGAGTCGGTCGCCCTCGACCTGAAGGCGCCGCGCGGACGGGAGCTGCTGGGGCGGCTCGTGGCGGGCGCCGACGTCTTCGTGCAGAACCTCGCGCACGGGGCGGCGGCCCGGCTCGGCCTCGACGCGGCCACCCTCTGCGCCGCGCACCCGAGGCTGATCGCCGTGGACGTCTCCGGGTACGGGCCGGACGGCCCCTACGCCCACCGGAGGGCGTACGACATGCTCGTGCAGTGCGAGACCGGACTCGTCTCGGTCACCGGCACGCCCGGACAACCCGTCAAGTCCGGCATCCCGGCCGCCGACATCGCGGCCGGGATGTACGCGTACGCGGGCGTCCTCGCCGCCCTCGTCCGGCGCGGCACGACGGGCCGGGGCGGACCGGTGGAGGTCTCGCTGTTCGACGCGCTCGCGGAGTGGATGGGGCATCCGCTGCACCACGGGGCGCATGGAGGTACGGCCCCGGCGCGCACGGGGCTCGCGCATGCGGTGATCGCGCCCTACGACGCCTATCCGACGGCGGACGGAGGGCTGGTGCTCCTCTCCGTGCAGAACGACCGGGAGTGGCGGCGGCTCGCCGAGCAGGTGCTGGAGCGGCCGGAACTCGCCGGTGACCCGGCGTTCGCGACCAACGCGGCCCGGGTCGCGGGCCGGGCCGCGACCGACGCGGCGGTGGGGGCGGCGCTCGGCGCGCTCCCCGCCGACGAGGCGGTACGGCGCCTGGACGCGGCCGGCGTCGCCTGCGCGCGGCTCAACTCGGTGGCGGAGCTGGTGGACCACCCTCAGCTCGCCGCCCGGGACCGCTGGCGCCCGGTGGACTCCCCCGTGGGACCGCTGCCGTCACTGCTGCCGCCGGTCGGCTTCCCGGGCTCCCCGGAGGCGCCGATGGGCGGGATCCCGGCACTCGGCGAGCACACCGACGCGATCCTCGCGGAGCTGGGTGTCGGGGCGGCGGAGGTGAAGGAGCTGCGGGCCGCGGGCGTGATCGCCTGAGCGGGGCCGGGCGCGGACACGACGAAGCGCCGGACGGGCGGGGACACGTCCGGCGCTCTCGGTCTGCGGGTGGATGTGGGCTGCGGGCCCGTCGGTGGACCGCGTCGGGGACGCGGCGCGGCGGACCGGCTAGTGGCGGGCGCCGAAGAGGGTGCGGCGCAGACGGCGGAGCGGGGCGAAGAGCGAGACCCGCGCACGGCCGGCGTGGCCGCTCTGGGCCGGCGCCTCGTGGCGACGCGTCGTCAGTTCCCGCATGAGCAGGGTCGCCTCGGCCACGTCGCGCTGCGGCACGGCGGGTCCGCCGAGCACCGCGAGATGGCGGTCGAGGCGCGAACTGGTCGCGCTGCTCCCGCAGGTGATGGCAGGCACACGCGGCCTGCTTCGCATCGTTATCTGTTCCATGTCACTCCCCACCCGTACGAGGGCACCCGGCCCGGGCAGGTTAACCCTATCGCCCCACAGTGACACCCGTGTATCCCGCCGTCCGGATCGACTGCACTCGTACGGGGGTTGACGGTCACTCTACGAATCCGTCTGATTCCAGGGCGAGTTGGACAGGGTTCGAACACCTGCCGAACCGTCATGAACCATCCTGCACCCCGGCCGTCCACCTGCGGCTCCGAAGGCCGGTGTGATCTACGCCACCGAGGTCCGTTCGAGCGGGTCGCCACCCGGCGGGGGCGCGGCTACCGTGGGTCCATGACGCTGATCGCGGGCCGTTACCGGCTGCTGGACGCCCTCGCGGAGGGCGCGGCGGGGATCGTCTGGCGCGCCAGGGATGAGGCGCTCGGCCGCGAGGTGGCCGTCAAGGAGGTGCACGCCCCGCCGGGGACTCCCGAGGCGGAGGAGCGGCTGCTGTACGCGCGGGTGGAGCGCGAGGCGCGGGCGGCGGAGGCGATCCGGGGCCCCGGCGTGGCCGAGGTGTACGACGTGGCCGTGGAGCGGGGCCGGCCGTGGATCGTGATGGAGCTGGTCCGCGGGCTGACGCTGGCGGAGACCCTGGAGGCGGACGGGGAGCTGCCTGACCGGGAGGCGGCGCGGGTGGCGCTCGGCGTGCTGGCGGCGCTGCGGGCGGCCCGGGAGGCGGGTGTCCCCTATCACGGGCTCGCCCCGGACCGGGTCCTGCTCGCGAACGACGGGCGGGTCGTGGTGACCGGTGTGGCCACCGGGACCTCCGCACCGGAGGCCCCGCCGCCGGGGCCCGAGGAGGATCTGCGGTCGCTGGGCGCGCTGCTCGCCGCGATGGTCGCGGATCCGCGGTCGGGGCCGCTGGCGCCGGTGGTCCGGGGGCTGGCCGACGGGGACGCGGAGGTGCGGGCCGGGGCCGTACGGGAGCTGGAGCGGGCGGCCGGGGCCGGGGAGCGGCCTCGCGGGAGCGCTCCGACGGGCGCGCCGGAGCGCGATCCGGAGCATCGGGAGCGGTCGGAGCATCGGGAGCACGACGGCCCCGCGGGGGTGCGCGGGGCGCGTACGGAGGAGCCCGCGCGCTCCGGTGTGCGGCGGCGACGTCCCCGCAGGGGCGTGGTGCTCGCGGCGGGGATCGCGGGGCTGCTGGTGATCCTGGCGGCGCTGGTCTGGCAGGCCATCAGGGACGAGGGTCGGGGCGCCGGTCCGGGCGGGGGCGGGGCGTCGAGCACCGCTCCTGCCGTTCCCGGCGCCGCGGGTACGGGTGCGGAGGGCGGGGGGTCCGCTGTTACGCCGCGTTCCTGAACGTGGGCAGGTAGCCGCCCGACTGGCCGGCGGCCGTCGGGTGGTAGGACTCACCGATGTTGAGCCAGTTGACGCTGTGCAGCCAGGCCGAGCCGGAGCAGATCTCGTGGCCGGTGAAGGCCGGCACGACACTGGCGAAGGCGAAGCCGTGGTCGGCCGCGCGCTTGGCGACCGCGGCGTTGAGGTGGTCGGAGGCGCCGTTGATGGCTCTGCGCTCGTTCTCGCTGAGCCCGGCGACGCATGATCCGCCGAGCTGATAGAAGCGCGGGTAGCCGAGGACGACGACCCGGGCGGCCGGGGCCTTGGCCCGGATGGCGTTGTACACGGCGTCGAGCCGGGCGGGCAGGGTCGTGTCGACGTATCCCTTCGCCTGGTTCACCCGGTTGACGCAAGTGGTCTCCGACTGGAGCACACAGGTCGTCATGACGTCGGCGAAGCCGGCGTCGTTGCCGCCGATGGTGATCGAGACGAGGTCGGTGGCGGAGGAGAGGGGGCCGAGCTGCTTGCCGGTGACGTCGGTGGTGACGGCGCCGGAGCAGGCGGTGAAGGCGAAGGAGGAGGGGGAGTTGGCGTTGGCCCAGAGGCGCGGGTACGCCTTGGTGGAGCGCTTGCAGTCGCCGCTGGCGCTGTCGTAGCTGCCGGCACCGACGCCGGAGGAGTACGAGTCGCCGAGGGCCACGTAGTCGAGGGCGGCGCTCTCGGCGGCCTGCGCGGTCCCCACCCCGGTCAGGGCGAGGACGGAACCGAGCAGGAGCGAGGACGCGAAGGCCGCGATGCGCGACAGTTTCATGAAACCTCCCTGTAGCAGGATCTCTGCGCTACCAGGAAGTAGCATCGGATCGGCCACACCGGAAGTGTTCATGTCAAAGTTGCCTCCGAGGAGCGAGTGATGCCGCCTCAGAGACTGTCACTTTCCGGACATCTGAGGAACCGGAGGATCCGGTCCCGCTTCTGACCGAACGGGACCGCGGCACATCCGCCCGACCCTCCACGGGAGAGCGCCCGCTCCTCCCTGTCCTCATAGCGGAAACGGATTGGTCCAATCCGATCAAGGAGACAGCGCTTTCGATCACAGTTTGCTCGCCAAAGTGCCAGAAACCGGGCCGTACAAGCGGCACTTGCCATACAGTCCCATTCATCAATACCGTCGTACATCTCACCCGCATCGGTTCATCGGCAAGGCGGCTCAGGGGAGAGCCGCCATAGTCCCGTTGGCACCGGAGCGGGGCGCGGTAGGGGGGTGCCGTGCCCGGTGCGCTGTGCGCCGGGTCGCGGGTACCGCGCGGCCAGTCATGCCAACTCACCGATCCCGCAAGGAGATCGCTTTCGTGCGGGGATGGCGAGAACCCCCCTTTCGAACCGGACACACGATCGGGCGGCCCAGGGGTGGGCGCCCACCGGACGAGAGGGAAACCGACCATGAGCTCGTTCCTGCGCCCGGCCGTCACGGGCCATGAATTCACCGAGCCGAGTCGAATAGCGGCCCAGTACCGGGCCATCACTTCGCATCTGGCGATCACTCCGCCTGTCAGCGTCGTCATTCCCGCGATGAATGAGGCGGAAAATCTTCCGTACGTGTTCAAGTCGCTGCCGGAATGGATTCACGAAGTCGTACTCGTCGACGGAAACTCGACGGACGACACCGTCGAGGTGGCCCGTGGACTCCGGCCCGACGTGAAGGTCGTCAAACAGGTCGGCAAGGGCAAGGGCGACGCCCTGATCAGCGGCTTCGCCGCCTGCACCGGCGACATCATCGTGATGGTCGACGCCGACGGCTCGGCGGACGGCCAGGAGATCGTCTCCTACGTCTCCGCCCTCGTCGGCGGCGCCGACTTCGCCAAGGGCTCGCGCTTCGCCAACGGCGGCGGCACCGACGACATGACCGGCATCCGCCGGCTCGGGAACTGGGCACTCTGCGCCCTCGTCAACCGGAAGTTCGGCGCCCGCTACACCGATCTCTGCTATGGCTACAACGCCTTCTGGAAGCACTGCCTCGACAAGATCACCCTCGACTGCACCGGCTTCGAGATCGAGACCCTCATCAACATCCGGGTCGTCAAGGCCGGCCTGAAGGTGCAGGAGGTCCCGAGCCACGAGTACCTGCGGATCCACGGCGTCAGCAACCTGAACGCGGTGCGCGACGGCATCCGGGTCCTCAAGGTGATCCTCCGCGAGAAGCGCGTCACCAAGGCCGCCCGGGCGCTCCGCCGCCCCGCCGCCTTCTCCGTCAACGTCCCCCGGGGAGAGACGTCTTGAGCGACGGCACCACCCCGCCCCGCTTCTCGGTGGTGATCTGCGTCTACACGGAGGAGCGGTGGGGGGACATCCTCGCCGCCGTCGACTCCGTCCGGAAACAGTCGCTGGCCCCCCTGGAGACCCTGCTCGTCGTCGACCACAACGAGCGGCTCCTGGACCGGCTCACCGAGGAGTACGCGGACGCGCGGAACCGCGAGGAGGTGCGGGTGCTCGCCAACGCGGGCCCCCGCGGCCTCTCCTCCGGCCGCAACACCGGGATCGCCGCCGCCCGCGGCGAGTTCGTCGCCTTCCTCGACGACGACGCCGTGGCCGAGCGCGACTGGCTCCACCACTTCGCCGCCGGCTACCGGGACCCGGAGGTCGTCGCCGTCGGCGGGCGCACACTGCCCGCCTGGGCCTCCGGCCGCCGGCCCGCCTGGTTCCCCGAGGAGTTCGACTGGGTCGTCGGCTGCACCTACCGGGGACTGCCCCCGGGCCGGGTACGGGTCCGCAACGTGCTCGGCGGCAACGCCTCCTTCCGGCGCACCGCCTTCGACGCGGCCGGCGGCTTCGCCACCGGCATCGGACGGGACGGCGACCGGCGGCCGCTCGGCTGCGAGGAGACCGAGCTGTGCATCCGGCTCGCGAACGCGGTGCCGGACGCGGTCCTGCTCATCGACGACCGAGCGGTCATCCACCACAAGGTGCCCGCCGCCCGCGAGCGCTTCGCCTACTTCCGCACCCGGGTCTACGCCGAGGGCCTGTCCAAGGCGCTCGTCGCCCAGAGCGTCGGCGCGGGCAAGGGCCTGGAGTCCGAGCGGCGCTACACCAGCCGGGTGCTCCCCGCCGGGGTGCTGCGCGGGGTGCGGGACACCCTGCTCGGCCGGCCGGGCGGCGCGGGCCGGGCCGGGGCCATCGTCACGGGCGTGGCGCTCGCCGCCGGGGGCTACGCCCTCGGCACCCTCCGCGCCCGCCGCGGCCACTCCCCCTCCTTCTCCTGGGGGCCGATCGAGCCGGCGCACGTCCCCGGGGAGGACCGGGACGCCGGTGCGAGGGAGGCGGTCGCGTGAGCGCGCCGCCCGCCCCCGTACCGATCCTCATGTACCACGCGGTCGCCCACGATCCGGCGCCCGCGACGCTCGGGCTCTCCGTGACCCCCGAGGCGTTCGCCGCGCAGATGGCCGTACTGGCCGAGCGGGGCTTCACGCCGGTCACCACCGCCGCGCTCGCCGCCGCCTGGCGGACCGGCGCGGAGCTGCCCGCGCGGCCGGTGCTCGTCACCTTCGACGACGGCTACGAGGGCGTGCACCGCCACGCCCTGCCGGTGCTCGCCGAGCACTCCTTCGTGAGCACCGTCTTCGTCACCAGCGGCTGGCTGCCCGGGCGGCACGCCACCGGAGGCGAACTCGACACCATGCTCAGCTGGGGGCAGGTCCGCGAACTCGCCGCCGCCGGGACCGAGATCGGCGGGCACAGCCACAGCCACCCGCAGCTGGACCAGCTCGACGCGCGACGGCTGCGGTTCGAGGCGCTGCGCTGCCGGGAGCTGGTCGGCGAGGAGCTCGGCACCGCGCCCGACTCCTTCGCCTACCCGTACGGCTACTCCAGCCGGCGGGTGCGGAGCGCCGTCCGGGAGGCCGGCTTCGCCCAGGCGCTCGCGGTCGGCAACGCGCTCGCCCGCCGCCACCAGGGGCCGTACGCCCTGGAGCGGGTGACCGTGCGCCGGTCCACCACGGTCGAGCAGTTCGTCCGCCACGTCGAAGGAAGCTCCGTGGCCCGGGACTTCGCCGCCGACCGGGCCCTGACGAAGGGGTACGCGCTCGCCCGCCGGGCCCGCGGAGCGGTGCGCGGGCACTGGATCTGACCCTGCCCGGAGGAGCGCGGCCCGGCGGGCAAAACCCGGTGCGCGGCCCGGTCGGGCGGTGGATCATGGCGGCATGCCAGACACCCCCGCCGTACCGCCCGGGCCGCGCGAACCGCTGCCGGTCGTGGTCAACCTCGACGACAGCGACTCGCCGAGCGACGTCATGGACGCGCTCTTCCTCGACCGGTTCACCACCGGGACGCAGCCGCACGCGCACGGCCTCACCCTGGACCGGGCCCGGTCCGACGCGACCCTGCTGCCGCCGGGCGCCCGCGTGCTGTGGGGGGCCAAGGAGGAGGACCGCAGCTCCGTCCTGGCCGAGGGGGAGGGGTGGACGATCCTGGCCTCCCGCTGGAAGCACCGCGCCGACGTCACCGTGACGGCGACCGATCCGGAGCTGGCCGCGCGGATCCTCGCCGAGGCCACCGACGGCGCCAAGGACGAGCCCGAGCCGGAGCCCGAGGACGTCACCATGGGCTTCTGGTACCTGGCCCCGCAGCGCGGACCGCGCCGGATGACCCGCCCGATCAGCGCGGACACCTGGGAGCGGGCCCGCCCCAACTACACGGCGCCGGTGGCCGAGTCGATGGACCGGCTGATGAAGCTGACCCCCGAGGACGTCACCGGCCGGCTCCTGCTGCTGCACGGCCCGCCCGGCACCGGGAAGACCTCCGCCCTGCGCACCCTCGCCCGCTCCTGGCGGGACTGGTGCCAGGTGGACTGCGTGCTCGACCCCGAGCGGCTCTTCAACGACGTCGGGTACCTGATGGACATCGCCATCGGCGAGGACGACGGCACCGAGAAGGAGCGGTGGCGGCTGCTGCTCCTGGAGGACTGCGACGAGCTGATCCGGGGCGGGGCGAAGGAGGCCACCGGCCAGGCCCTCTCCCGGCTGCTCAACCTGACCGACGGCCTGCTCGGCCAGGGGCGGAACGTGCTGGTGGGCCTCACCACCAACGAGGACCTGGAGCGCCTCCACCCGGCCATCGTGCGCCCCGGCCGCTGCCTGGCGCGGATCGAGGTCGGGCCGCTGACCCGGGCCGAGTCGGTGGCCTGGCTCGGCCGGGAGGACGGGGTGCCGTCCGGGGGCGCCACGCTCGCGGAGCTGTTCGCGCTGCGGCGCGGCGCCTCCCCCGCCGAGCTGCCGGAGCAGCGCTCCCCGGCGGCCGGCCTCTACCTGTGAGCCGTGACGGGTCCGCCGGGGCGTCCGGACGGACCCGCCGGCCTCACTCGGAGTCGTAGGCGGCCCGCAGCGCGTCCTGTACGGCGGCCTGGGCCTCGTCCCGGGTGAGACCCAGGCGGTACGCCTCCTCGGCGTACTGGGCGGCGGCGGAGGCGGCCCTGCGGCTGGCGGCGTCGCCGGCCGCCGCGACGAAGGTGCCGTGCCGGCCGCGGGTCTCGATGACCCCGTCCGACTCCAGGGCCTTGTACGCCTTGGCGACCGTGTTCGCGGCGAGCCCCAGCTGCTCCGCGAGTCCCCGGACCGTGGGCAGCTTGTAGCCGACCGGCAGTCTGCCCGACCGGGCGCGCTCCGAGATCTGGGCGCGCAGCTGTTCGTAGGGGGCGGTGGTGGACTGGTGGTCCACGGCGAGTGTCAGTGTCACCCACCCGATTCTGCCCCCACCCCACCGGAAAATGGGAGGCGGCGGCGTGGCCCCGGCCGTAGCGTGCGGCCCCATGACTGTGATCGTCCGTGACGTACGGCCCGAGGACGCCGAGGGTTTCGCCCGCGTCCGCCGCGCGGCCCTCCCCTGCATGCTCGCCACCGCGGAGCAGGTGGCCTTCGACTGGGCGCACGCGCACCCGGAGGCGCACAGCCGGCCGCTGGTGGCGGTCACCGAGGAGGGCGAGGTGATCGGGACCGCCCAGGTCTCCCTCGCCCACGACTCCCCGGAGCCCGGCATCGGCAGTCTCAACGTGTACGTGGATCCGGCCCGTCGGGGGCTGGGCGCGGGATCGCTGCTGGTCCGCACGGCCGAGGAGCACTTGGTCGAGCGGGGTGCGACGGCGCTCTACAGCTGGATCCTCGACGCCCCGTGGAACCGGGCGTTCGCGGAGCGGCGGGGGTACGCGCCGAGCCGGTCGGCGCACTTCCTGCGGCTGGACCTGACGGCGGGGCTGCCGCCGCTCCAGGAGCCGCCGGCGGGCGTGGAGCTGGTCTCCGCCGAGGAGTTCGCGGCCGATCCGCGGCCGCTCTTCGAGCTGGACGCGGCGACCACCGCCGACGAGCCGAGCGACGTGCAGGCCGAGCTGGACGACTACCCGCACTGGCTGGAGACCACCTGGGACCACCCGCTGCACGCCCGTTCATTGACGACGGTGGCGGTGGTGGAGGGGGTGCCGGCCGCGTTCAGCGCGGCGCGGACCGACGGGCTCGGCCGGTACTCCTCGGGGATGACGGGGACGGCCCCGGCCTTCCGGGGGCGCGGGCTGGCGAAGCTCGCCAAGAACGCGTCGCTGCACCGGGCGCGGGCGGCGGGCTGCACGGAGGCGTTCACCGGCAACGACGCCGGGAACGGGCCGATGCTGGCGATCAACGAGTGGTTCGGGTACACGGTCGACGCGACGGAGGTGCGGTATGTCAGGACGCTCGGTTGAGGTGGCGTTGTGGAAGGCGGGCCGGTTGAAGATCCGCTATCCCGCCGAGGTGGTGGCGGAGACGGCGACGCGGCTGTCGGTGCGGGCCCCGTGGGCCGCCGAGGGGGTGCGGGACTTCGGGTTCGTCCGCTTCGAGCCGGGTGACGTCTTCGTCGAGCACTACTGGACGGACCGCTGGTTCACCGTCAAGGAGGTGTGGTCGGCGGAGGGCCGGCTCAAGGGCTGGTACTGCGACATCACCCGGCCGGCCGAGTTCGGGGCGGCCGGGGTGACGGTCGAGGACCTGGACCTGGACCTGTGGGTGTCGGCGGACGGCAGCGAGGTGCTGCGGCTCGACGAGGACGAGTTCGCGGCGAGCGGTCTCACCGCCGCCGATCCGGAGGCGGCCCGGCGGGCCGTGGCCGCCCTCGACGAGCTCGAACAGCTGGGTCGGCACGGCCTGGTGGCCCTGCTCGGCCGGCCCGCCCCCGCCGCCTGATCCGGGCGGAGCGGCCGCGCCGCGGGCGCGGCGGGATCCGGAGGGGGCGGCTCGGGCGAGGATGACCGGGGGCGGGTCGGGCGAGGGTGGCCGGGGGCGGCTCAGGCGAGGGTGACCGGGGCCTCCTCGGCGGCGAGGAGGCCGGGGGTGGGGAGACCGAGGCCGCCCTGGGTGGTGAGCTGCGTCAGGGTGGCCTCGACGCGGGCGTCGCCGGGCTGGTAGGCGGGGTCCTTCACCACCGCGGTGTTGGTCCAGGTGTGGAGCGCGCCGTCGCAGACCGCGCGGGTGCCGCCGATCCCGGCGGAACGGTCCTGCTGGCGCAGGGTGGAGCCGACGAGCACCGGGCCCGCGCTGTCGTCGAGGCAGCGGTAGGTGCCGGAGAGGGTGATCGTGCCGTCGGCGCCGAGGAGGCCGGCCCGGTCGACCGTCAGGAGGTCGGCGAACCGTCCGGCCGGGTCGGCCGTGCGGCCGTCCGCCCCTCCCGCGTGGGCGAGCGGGGCGGCGGTCGCGGCGACGAGGGCGGTGACGGCGAGGGCGAATCGGACGCGCATGGGGGGGGTGTCCCTTCGAGGTGGGGGGAGACTACGCCCGCCAGGGATACCGGATCCCGCCGCCCGCTGTCCGAAACTCACTCCTTCATCGGCGCGTTGGCCGAAGCTCACCCCTACCGTCGTATCGTCGTACGCCCCCGGCGCTCACGCCTCGGTCCGCGCGCGGGTCACCGCCTTCCGTACCACCGGCCACACCAGCAGGAGGAGCACGATCGCGTAGACGGTCACCGAGAACGGGGTGTTCACCAGTCCGGTGACGGAGCCGTCGCTGATCTGGAGGGCGCGGCGGAGCTGCTGCTCGGCCGCCGGGCCGAGGATGACGCCGATCACCGCCGGCAGCACCGGCAGGCCGTAGCGGCGCATGCCGAGGCCGAGGAGGCCGACCACCAGGAGGACGACGAGGTCCAGGGCCTCGCCGCCGACCGCGTACGCCCCGACGGCGGCGAAGAACAGGATGCCGGCGTAGAGGTACGGGCGCGGGATGCGCAGCAGCTTCGCCCAGACGGGCGCGAGCGGCAGGTTGAGCGCGAGCAGCAGCACCATGCCGACGAAGAGCGAGGCGATCAGGCCCCACACCAGCTCGGGCTCCCGCTCGAAGAGCAGCGGGCCGGGCTGGATGCCGTACTGCTGGAAGGCGGCGAGCATCACCGCGGCGACAGCCGTCGTCGGCAGGCCGAGCGTCAGCATGGAGACGAGGGTGCCGGCTGCGGAGGCGGAGGCGGCCGACTCGGGTCCCGCGACGCCCTCGACGGCGCCCCTGCCGAACTCGTCCTTGTGCTTCGAGAGCCGCTTCTCCGTCACGTACGACAGGAAGGTCGGGATCTCCGCGCCGCCGGCCGGGATCGCGCCGAACGGGAAGCCGATGAACGGGCCGCGCAGCCACGGCTTCCAGGTGCGCCGCAGGTCCTCGCGGCCCAGCCACGGGCGGCCCACCGGGACGGGCCGGCCGGCGGTGCGGCGCAGGTGGGCGGCGACCCAGAGGGCCTCGCCGATGGCGAAGAGGCCGACCGCGACGATGACGACGTCGACGCCGTCGGCGAGCTGGAGCGAGCCGAAGGTGAGCCGCTGCTGGCCGGTGAGCTGGTCCAGGCCGACCAGTCCGATGGTGAGGCCGATGAGCAGGGAGGCGACGCCGCGGATCCGGGAGGAGCCGAGGACCGAGGTCACCGCGATGAACGCGAGGACCATCAGGGCGAAGTAGTCGGGGGCGCCGATGTCGACGGCGAGCGCCGCGACGGCGGGGGCGAGGGCGACGAGCAGGACGGTGCCGATCATGCCGCCGGTGAAGTGGCCGATCGCGGCGGCGGCGAGCGCCTGCGCGCCCCGCCCGGCCCTGGCCATCGGATGGCCTTCCATGGCGGCGACGACGGCCGCGCTCTCGCCGGGGGTGTTGAGCAGGATCGAGGTGGTGGAGCCGCCGAACATGGCGCCGTAGTAGATGCCGGCGAACATGATGAAGGCGCCGGTGGGTTCGAGGCCGTACGTCACCGGCAGGAGCAGGGCGACGGCCATGGCGGGGCCGATGCCGGGCAGCACGCCGATCGCGGTGCCGAGGAGCACGCCGACGGCGGCCCACAGCAGGTTCACCGGGGTGAGGGCGGTCCCGAAGCCGTCCATCAGGGAGTTGAGGGATTCCATGGGTCAGAGCACTCCCATCAGCGGCCCGCCGGGCAGCGGAACGCCCAGCAGGCGGTCGAAGACGCCGTAGGTGAGGAGGGAGAGGACGGCCGCGATCAGCGGGTCGCGCGCGGGGTGGCGGCTGCCGAGGGCGTAGGCCGCGCCCCAGAAGAGCAGGGCGCCGGAGACCGGGAAGCCGAGCGGGCCGATGAGGACGGCGAAGCCGAGGAAGACGCCGACGAGGAGCAGGACGGTGCGCCAGTCCGCGGGGGCGTCGAGGTCGATGTCCTCGCCGCCCTCGGCCTCGCCCCGGCCTCCGTGGAGCACGTCGAGGGCGAGGAGGACGGCGACGACGAGGAGGCCGCAGCCCACGACGAGGGGGACGGTCGCCGGGCCGACGGGGCCGCGGGCGGTGAGGTCGACGTCGAGGGTGAGGGCGTCGGTGAGGACGAGGACTCCGAGGAGCAGCAGCAGGGCGCTGACACCGAGCTCGGAGCGGTCCTTGAGCCGGTCTTTGAGCCGGCCTTTGGGCAGGTCCGCGGGCCGGTCCGTGGGCCGGTCCGTGAGCCGGTCCGTGAGCCGGTCCTTGGGCGGGTCCGTGGGCCGGTCCGTGGGTCGGTCCTCGGGCGAGGGGGGCGGCGGGGTGGTCACAGTCCCAGCTCCTTCAGCACCGTGTCGACACGGGTGTTCTGTTCGGTGAGGAACGCGCCGAACTCCTCGCCGGGCAGGAAGGCGTCGGTCCAGCCGTGGGTCTTCAGGGACTCGCGCCACTGGGGCGAGTCGTGCAGCCTCGTGACGAGCGCGACGAGCTTGTCCCGCTCGGCGTCGGTGAGGCCGGGCGGGGCGACGATGCCGCGCCAGTTGGTGAACTCGGTGTCGAGGCCGGCCTCGCGGAGGGTGGGGGCGTCGAGGCCGGGGACCCGCTCGGCGCCGGTGACGGCGAGCAGGCGCAGCTCGCCCGCCTCGATCTGGTCCAGGTACTCGCCGACGCCGGAGACGCCGAAGGCGACCTTGTCGCCGAGGATGGAGGCGAGGAGTTCGCCGCCGCCGTCGAAGGGGATGTAGTTGACCTCCTTCGGCGGGATGCCGGCGGCCTGGGCCATCAGCATCGGGGCGAGGTGGTCGGGGCCTCCGGGCGAGGAGCCGCCGCCGACGGGCAGCTTGCCGGGCTCCTTCCTCCAGGCCGCGAGCAGCTCCTGGAT
This sequence comes from Streptomyces sp. NPDC014861, assembly GCF_043081625.1. Taxonomy (NCBI): domain Bacteria; kingdom Bacillati; phylum Actinomycetota; class Actinomycetes; order Kitasatosporales; family Streptomycetaceae; genus Streptomyces; species Streptomyces sp. NPDC014861. The sequence goes on along the minus strand of NZ_JBIBWV010000027.1, from coordinate 73,969 downwards.
CGTGCGGTACGGGGAGTGCTTGGAGACCACGACGATGTCCTGCTCCTCGGTGAGCCGGGCGATCGGGGTGGTGTCGGCGAGGGTCCTGGGGGTCTTGTTGGTGTGGACGGCTCCGACGACGCCGAGCCCCATCGACATGGCGAGGCGGCCGTCGCCGCGCTCGCCGACGAGCCGGGTGAGGCCGACGGTGCCGCCCGCTCCGGGCAGGTTGAAGACCTCGATGTCGCCGGTGAGACCGGCCTCCTCGGCGTTCTTCGCCGCGGTGCGGGCGGTGATGTCGTAGCCGCCGCCGGGGGTGTTGGGGACCATGAACCGCAGGCCGGGTATGTCGGTGCCGGTGTCGGAGCCGCTGCCGGGGGTGAGCAGCGGCGGACCGACGAGCACCAGCAGCGCCGCCCCGAGCAGGGCGAAGGGGGTGCGAAGACGCAACGCGGCCGCCTCTCGATGATGGGGTGGGTTCCGGGACGGGCCCGGGAGAAGTGAAGTGGGCCACATGTTGCCCGCGCGTGAGGAAGCTGTCGCTCTTCCGCAACCAACGGACGTTGTGGTCCTTGTGGTCGCGACCTACCGTGTCCGGCGTGACGAAGGTGCTGGTGGTCGACGACGACTTCATGGTGGCCAAGCTGCACAGCCGCTACGTGTCGGCCGTGCCGGGCTTCTCCGTCGTCGGTGTCGCGCACACCGGGGCGGAGGCGCTGCGCGCCGCCCACCTGCTGCGCCCCGACCTCGTGCTCCTGGACATCTTCCTGCCGGACATGGACGGCATCGGGGTGCTGCGGGAGCTGCGCGGGGCCGGTCTGGCGATGGACGCGCTCTTCATCACGGCGGCCCGGGACGCGGGGATGGTGCGGGAGGCGCTGCGGGCCGGCGCGCTGCACTACCTGATCAAGCCCTTCCACCAGTCGGCGCTCCACGAGCAGCTGCGGCACGTGGCCTCGCTGCGATCCCGGCTGGACGGTCTGGACGAGGCCCGCCAGGAGGACGTGGACCAGGTCTTCGGTACCCGTCCGCGGGGTTCCCGGGAGCTTCCGAAGGGGCTCGCGGCGCACACGGCGGAGCTGGTGGAGGGCATCCTGCGGGCCCGTCCGGAGGGGCTGTCGGCCTCGGAGTGCGCGGAGGCGGGCTCGCTCTCGCGGGTCAGCGCCCGGCGCTATCTGGAGCACTTCGCGGCCACGGGCCGCGCCGAGGTGACCCTCCGCTACGGAGGCACGGGGCGCCCGGAGCGGAGGTACCGGCCGGCGGGGTGAGGCGGGCCGTTCCTGAGGGGGCTCTTTCGGGGACCTTAAAGCGGCCCTAAGAATCGCGATCTCGCCTTCTGCGGGCCCTTCTTCGGGGATCTCCGGGGCTAGCGTGCGGGGCACCACCCCCCACACCGCCCTCGTTCCAGGAGTGTTCCCCCCATGACGTCTCGTCGTACGGTCGCTGTCGCCACCACCGCTCTGGTCCTCGCCGGGCTCGCCGGCGCCCCCGCCTTCGCGCACGGTTCGATGACCGATCCGGTGAGCCGGGTCGCGGCCTGTTACGCGGAGGGGCCCGAGTCGCCGTCGTCGGCGGCGTGCAAGGCGGCGGTGGCGGCGAGCGGGGCGCAGGCGTTCTACGACTGGAACGCGGTGAACATCGCGAACGCGGCCGGGCAGCACCGGCAGCTGATCGCGGACGGGAAGCTGTGCAGCGCCGGGAACGACAAGTACCGGGGCCTGGACCTCGCCCGGGCGGACTGGCCGGCGTCGAAGCTGGCGTCCGGCAAGCACACCTTCCGGTACAAGGGGACGGCGCCGCACAAGGGCTCGTTCGAGCTGTACGTGACGAAGGACGGCTACGACCCGTCGAAGCCGCTGAAGTGGTCGGACCTGGAGGCGCAGCCGTTCGTGACGGTGACCGACCCCGGGATGCAGAACGGTGACTACCTCTTCGAGGGAACGGTGCCGAAGAAGTCGGGCCGGCACCTGATCTACTCGATCTGGCAGCGGTCCGACTCCCCCGAGGCGTTCTACACCTGCTCCGACGTGGTGTTCGGCTCCGACAGCGGCGGGGCGGCGCCGTCCGCCTCCGCGCCGAGCGACGGTCAGATCGAGGACGGGAAGGACGAGTCCTCCGTCGAGCACGGCGGACACGGCGACCACGACGCCTCGACGGGGGCGGAGGCCACGGCGGCGGCGCCCGAGCGGACCGCCGGGGCGACGACGCGGCCGAGCGCGGAGGCGAGCGCGGAGACGCGGCCGGAGCCGACCGCGGAGGCGACGGAGGCCGCCCCCGCGGGCACGCCGGCCGCGACCGCGACGAAGGCGGCGAACGCGCCCGCCGCCGCCGGTGCCGGCGAGTCCGTGGAGCTCGCCGAGACCGGTGGGGACGCCCTCACGCCGTACCTCGCGCTGGGCGGGGCCGGCGTGCTGGCGGCCGGAGCGGCGGTGCTCTTCGGCACGACCCGGCGGCGGACCCGCCGGGGCTGAGGCCGATCCTGAGGCCGATCCTGAGGCCGGGCCTGGGGACCGAGACCGAGGCCGGGTCCGGGATCAGGCGCGGGACCGGGTCCCGGGGCTAGCCGATCACCGACAGGCAGGTGGTCGGGGTGGCGCGGGCCGGGTCGAGGGCGTTGGCCACCTCGTGGAAGGTGACCCGGTCCACCGTGCCGATGGCCACGTGCTCGGAGAGGTCGAGGGCGCACTTGTCCTGGATGAGGACGTTGGTGACGTTCGGCCCCGAGAGGAACTGCGAGCGGTACGGCGTGACGACCTCGTCGTACCGGGTCGCGATGACGTGGTAGCGGACGCCGGGCACGGTGTCGCCGCCCGCGTTGAGCTTCGTGAGGAAGGCGGAGCCGGCGATCTGGTCGGCGAGGCCCGGCGTCGTCGCCTTGATCAGGCCCTCGGCGCCGGGGAAGTACGGCAGGAGCCTGGTGAGGCCGAGCAGGTCGGTGCCGTGGTTGTCGGGGGCGATGCCGACGAGCGCGTTCACCTTCTCGGCCCCGCCGAGGAACTTGAGGTACCAGCGGGGCATCATGCCGCCCTGCGAGTGGCCGACGAGGTCGGCCTCGGGGGCGCCGGTGGCGGCGAGGACCCGGTCGACGAAGGCGTCGAGCTCGCCGGCCGACTTCTCGATGGGGCCGAGGCCGTGGAAGAAGGGCACGTTCGGCAGCCGGCCGTAGTCGAGCGAGTAGACGCAGTAGCCGCGGTTCACCAGGTAGGGCGCGAGGACGAGCCAGTTGTCGACGGAGTTCCCGAGGGTTCCGTGGACCAGGACGACCGGGCGCGGGTGGGCGGCGGAGGGCTTGCAGGACCAGTCGTTCCAGCCCCGGCTCGGGGCGGCGTGGGCGGCGGCGGTGGGAGCGAGGACGGCGGCGGCCGTCAGGAGCAGGACGGACAGGACTCTGGCGAGGTGCTTCCAGGGGTTCCGGGGCAGCATCGGGCGATCTCCTTGCGGCTCAAGGGGATGGTGGGGGTGCTGTGCCCTGCGGTCCGGACCACAAGTGGGGATGCTCTCCGGCCAAGTTACGCACGGGTGTTACCGACTGGGAAGTTACGCGTCGGTAAAAACTGGCGTGTCGTCAGACTTTCCTGATAGGAGGGTCGTTCAGGCGGCCAGCGAGCCCGGGAGGATCGCGCGCGGACCGAACCTGGCGCGGGCCCGGTCGGCCACCGCCTCGATCCGCCGGGCCTTCTCGTCGGCCGGGTCGAAGGTGAGCTGGTGCGCGGCCCGTTCGGCCGGCCCCAGGCCCTCGGCCCGCAGCGCGACGCCCCGCACCCGGGCCCGCTGGAGACCCAGGGAGTCGTGGAGCCCGTAGGCGAGGGCGGTGAGCGCCGTGGTGTGGGCGGTCGGTTCGGGCAGGGTACGGCTCCGGCTCGTGGTGCTCCGGTCGGCGTACCGCACGGTGAGCGCGAGGGACCGGCAGACCTGGGCCTCGGTCCGCAGCCGGGCGCCGAGTTCGGTGGCGAGCGAGAGCAGCGCCCGGCGCTGTTCGGTGCGGTCGGTCTCGTCGTGCGGGAAGGAGCGCTCGGCGGCGAGCGAGCGCTCGGCGGCGAGCGAGCGGGCGGCGGCGTTCGGTACGACGGGGGTGCGGTCGATGCCCCGGGCCCGCTCCCACAGCTCGCGGCCGGCCTTGGCGCCGACGAGCCGCTGGAGCACGGCGAGCGGGGCGTCGGCGACGCGTCCGGCGGAGTCGAGGCCGTAGCCGCAGAGCGCGCGGGCGGTGGTGCGGCCGACGCCGTCGAGCGCGACGACGGGGCGGTCGCGCAGGAAGGCCTCCGGGTCGTCGACGGTCAGGGTGAGGCCGGGCCGGGCCTCGCGGGCGGCCATGCGGGCGAGCATCGGGTTGGGCCCGGCGCCGATGACGCAGTCGACGCCGTACAGGGCGAGGGCCCGGACGCGGATCACGGCGGCGAGTTCGGCGGGGGTGCGGTCGAAGTAGCGCAGCGCGCCGCGCACGTCGGCGAGCGCCTCGTGGGGCGGGGCGGCCTCCACGACGGGGGTGAACTCGCCCAGCAGGTCGACGAGTCGGGGCAGGAGCGCTTCCCCCGCCTCCGGTCCGAAGCGTACGCAGAGGATCATCCGGCGCTCCCCGGGCTGCTGTGCCAGAGCTTCCGCGCGGGGGTGGCGGCGCCGTCCCCGGCCGGCCGGAGGTCGGCCCAGGGGTTCATCTCGTAGCCGGTCTCCATGCGGATCCGGCGCCCGTTGTCGGCCGGGCCGGAATCCGTCCGCTCCGGCACCCGCTGCTCGGACAGCCGCTCCCCCACCGCGTCGAGGCCTCCGGCGGACCGCAGTTCGACCAGTTCGGCGAGGTTCCAGGCGGCGGCGCCGACGACGCTGACGCTGCGCGGGCCGCGCCGCTGCACCACGCCCCTGACCAGGAGCAGCCAGGAGTGGAAGACGGTGTGGGCGCACCGCTCGTGGGCGTCGTCGAAGAAGGCGAGGTCGACGAGGCCGGTGCCGTCGTCGAGGGTGGTGAAGATGACGCGTTTCCCGGAGCGGATCGGCGGGGTCTGGGTGGCGGCCTTGGCTCCCGCGACGAGGACGGTCCGGCCGTGGGGGGTGGAGCGCAGCCGCTCGGCGGAGACGACGCCGAGTTCGCGGAGGAAGGCGTGGTGGTCGCCCATGAGGTGGCGGGAGGCGTCCATGCCGAGGATGCCGAGTTCGGCGCTGAGGCGCTCCGACTCGTCGAGGTCCGGCAGGCCGATGGGCGCGGTCTTCCGGCCCTGGGCGAGCGGCAGTTGGCCGCCGTAGGAGGCGGCGCCGCGCTGGGTGCGGTGGAGTTCGGTGAGGTGCAGGAGGAGGTCGCGGCGGTTGGCGCCGAAGGCGTCGAGGGCGCCGACCTGGGCGAGGCGTTCGGCGACGGGCCTGGCGGGGCGGGCGCGCTCCCAGAAGTCGAGCAGGGAGGCGTAGGGGCGGCCGGTCTCGATGCGGGCGGACTCGGCCTCGCTGATGCCGTGGACGTCGGCGAGTCCGAGCCGGAGCCCCCACACCGGAGGCCCATCGGACACCAGTTCGATACGGTGGGCGACCGCCGACCGGTTCACGTCCAGCGGCAGCACCGGCACCCCGCGCCGCCGGGCGTCGGCGAGCAGCAGCCGCTTGGGGTACATGCCCGGGTCGTGGGTGAGCAGCCCGGCGTAGAAGGCGGCCGGGTGGTGGGCCTTGAGCCAGGCCGACTGGTAGGTGGGCACGGCGAAGGCGACCGCGTGCGCCTTGCAGAAGCCGTACGAGCCGAAGGCCTCCACGATCTCCCAGGTGCGGGCGACGACCTCGTCCGCGTACCCCCGGCGCTTCGCCAGCTCGGCGAACCACGCCTTGATCCGGCCCTGCGACTCGGGGTGCGAGAGCCCGCGCCGCACCTGGTCGGCCTCGGCCCGGTCGCAGCCGGTCATGATCCGGACGATCTCGATGACCTGCTCGTGGAAGACGACCACGCCGTACGTCTCGCGCAGGGGTTCCTCCAGGTCGGGGTGGGGGTAGCGGACGGGGGCGCGGCCGTGCCGGGCCTCGACGAAGGGGCGGACCATGTCGGCGGCGACCGGCCCCGGGCGGAAGAGCGAGATGTCCACGACGAGGTCGTGGAAGGTGGCGGGCTGGAGCCGGCCGACCAGGTCGCGCTGGCCGGGGGACTCGATCTGGAAGCAGCCGAGGGTCTCGGTGGAGCGGATCAGGGCGTACGTGTCGGGGTCGCCGGCCGGGACCGCGTCGATGTCCGGGCGGGTGCCGGTGGCACGTTCGACCTCGGCGACGGCGTGGGCCATCGCGGACTGCATCCGCACGCCGAGCACGTCGAGCTTGAGCAGTCCGAGGTCCTCCACGTCGTCCTTGTCGAACTGGGACATCGGGAAGCCCTCGCCGCTGGTGGGGACCACGGGGGTGCGGGTGAGCAGCGAGGCGTCCGAGAGGAGCACTCCGCAGGGGTGCATGGCGATGCCGCGCGGGAGCGCGTCGAGGGCTTCGACCAGTTCCCAGAGGCGTCCGAACTTCTCGCGCTCGCCCGCGAGTTCCCGCAGCTCGGGGAGTTCGTCGAGGGCGGCGAGGGCGTCCCGGGCGCGGATGTGCGGGAAGGCCTTGGCGATCCGGTCGGTCTCGGCGGGGTCGAGGGAGAGGGCGGCGCCGACGTCCCGGACGGCGTGGCGGACCCGGTAGGTCTCGGGCATGGAGACGGTGGCGACCCGTTCGGCGCCGAAGCGGCCGATGACCGCCCGGTAGACCTCCAGGCGGCGGGCGGACTCGACGTCGACGTCGATGTCGGGCAGGGCGGTGCGGCGCTTGGAGAGGAAGCGCTCCATGAGCAGGCCGTGCTCGACGGGGTCGGCGTGGGCGATGCCGAGGAGGTGGTTGACGAGGGAGCCGGCGCCGGAGCCCCGGGCGGCGACCCGGATGCCCAGGGAGCGGACGTCGTCGACGACCTGGGCGACCGTCAGGAAGTAGGTGGCGAAGCCGTGGTGGGCGATGATGTCGAGCTCGCGGTGCATCCGGTCCCAGTAGGCGCCCCGTTTCTCGTACCCCTTGAGGACCATGCCGGCGGCGGCCCGGGAGGCGAGGACGCGCTGGGCGGTGCGGTGCGCGGCGCCGACGAGGTGCGGCTCGGGGAAGTGGGCGGAGCCGATGCCGAGGTCGTCCTCGGGGTCGACCAGGCAGCCGGCGGCGGTCTCGGCGGTCCGGTCGAGCAGCCGGCGGGCCGCGTCGGGGCGGAAGCCGGCGGCCTCGACGATCCGCTCGGCGGCGGCCGTCATCGCGGCGGCGTCCTTGAGCCACGCCTCGCCGCTGTCGAGGCCCTTGCGGGGGTCGACCGGGACGAGCCGGCGGGCGGCGTCGAGGACGTCGGCCACCGGGCCCTGGCCGGGGTCGGCGTAGCGGACGGCGTTGGTGAGGACGGGCGGGACGCCCTGTTCCGCGGCGAAGCCCACGGTGCGGGCGGCGAGCCGCAGGGAGCCGGGGCCGGCGCCGGGGCGTCCGTGGTCGACGGCGGCGAGGCGGAGCGCGTCGCCGTACCGGTCGCGCCAGGGGGCGAGCAGCCGGGCGGCCCGGTCGGGGCGGCCGGCGGCGAGGGCGCGGCCGACGTCGGAGTCGGGGCCGAGCAGGACGAGGAGGCCGGTGCCGGGGTCGGCGGAGGCGGGCAGCAGGGGGCGGCGGTCCTCCCCGGTCCGGGCGTGGGCGGCGGTGACGAGGGCGCAGAGGGAGGCCCAGCCGGCCCGGGAGCGGGCGAGGAAGACGGCCCGGGGCGCGGACTCGTCGACGAAGGCGCCGCCGCGCACGGGGACCCGGCGTGCGGAGGTGAGCCCGTCGCCCGGCTCACCGGCCGGGGCGGTCAGGGGTTCGTGGGCGAGGTCCACGCCGAAGAGGGGGCGGACGCCCTCCTTCTCGCACGCCTTGGCGAAGCGGATCGCGCCCCCGAGGCTGTCGCGGTCGGTCAGGGCGAGGGCGTCCAGGCCCCGCTCGGCGGCGCGGGCGGCGAGGGCGGCGGGGTGGGAGGCGCCGTACCGGAGGGAGTGCCCCGAGGCGGCGTGCAGATGGGTGAAGCCCGTCATGGCGCACCTCCCGCGTTCCTGCTCCGGCGGTGCTTCCCGCACCGGTATTCGTACAGACGTTCCCACCCCCACCGACCACCCTAACTCATTTCGAACGTGCGTACGATAAGCGGCGCACACCTGCCCCCGTCAGCCGTTCGGCCCCTTCCCACCTGCGCGGACGCCCCCTCCCCCGGAGCCTGGGGGGCATGAGTCTCGTCGACGAACTGAAAAGCGCCGTCACCCCCCGAGCCGCCCTGCTCGTCGTCGGGGTCTTCGCCCTCCAGCTCCTCTTCATCACCTCGTACGTCGGAGCCCTGCACAACCCGAAGCCGTCGGACGTGCCCTTCGGCGTGGCCGCCCCCCGGCAGGTGTCCGCCACCCTCGTCGGCGAGCTGGAGAGACTGCCCGGCGACCCGCTCGACCCGCGGGCGGTGGCCGACGCGGACCAGGCCCGGGACCAGATCATGAACCGGGAGATCGACGGGGCCCTGATCGTGAACCCGGCGTCCCGGACCGACACCCTGCTCGTCGCCTCCGGCGGCGGCACCGTGCTCTCCTCCGCCCTGGAGCAGATCCTCACCCGGGTGGAGGCGGCCCAGGACCGGCAGGTGCGGACGGTCGACGTGGCCCCCGCCTCGCCGCGGGACTTCGACGGACTCTCCGCCTTCTACCTCGTCGTCGGCTGGTGCGTCGGCGGCTACATCTGCGCCGCGATCCTCGCCATCAGCGCCGGCTCCCGGCCCGCCAACCGCGAACGGGCGATCATCCGGCTCGGCGTCCTCGCGCTCTACTCCGTCCTCGGCGGCCTCGGCGGCGCGGTCATCGTCGGCCCGGTCCTGGACGCCCTGCCCGGCTCCGTCGCCGCCCTGTGGGGGCTCGGCACCCTGGTCGTCTTCGCCGTCGGCGCGGCCACCCTCGCCCTCCAGTCGGTCTTCGGGATCGTCGGCATCGGCCTGGCGATCCTGCTCGTGGTGGTCCTGGGCAACCCGAGCGCCGGCGGCGCCTTCCCCGCGCCGATGCTGCCGCCGTTCTGGAAGGCGATCGGCCCGGCCCTGCCGCCGGGCGCGGGCACCTGGGCGGCCCGCTCGATCGCCTACTTCAAGGGCAACGACATGACCGCCTCGATGCTGGTGCTCTCCGCCTGGGCAGTGGTCGGCGCAGTGGTCACGCTGGTGATGTCCTCGCTGAAGCGGAAGCCGGAGGGCGAGCCGATCGCGGCGGAGCTGGGCGAGCCCCGCGCCTGACCCGGCCGGCGGCGCGGGGAGGTCCGCGATCCCGGCCGACGACGCGGGGAGGCCCCGCGACACCGGCCGACCGCACGAGGAGGCCCCCGCGACACCGGCCGACCGCACGCACGAGGAGGCCCCCGCCGCCGCGGGGGCCTCCTCGTGTCCCGGACCTACTCGCCGTAGTACGCCCGGACCATCAGCTCCTTCATGTCGTCGATCATCGGCATCCGCGGGTTGGCGGGGGCGCACTGGTCCGCGTAGGCGTTCATCGCCTGCTGCGGCAGGGCCTCCATGAAGGCCGCCTCGTCGACGCCCTCCGCCTGGAAGCCGGCCGGGATCCCGCACCGCTCGCGCAGCTCCTCGACGGCCCGGGCGTAGGACTCCACGCCCTCCTCGGGGGTCGCGGCCGGCAGACCGAGCGTCCGGGCGATCTCCTGGTAGCGCTCGGGCGCCCGGTAGACCTCGGCCTTGGGCCACGGGACGGCCTTGTGGGTGACGGTGCCGTTGTACCGGATCACGTGCGGGAGGAGCAGCGCGTTGGTGCGCCCGTGGGCGACGTGGAAGGTGTTGCCGAGGGTGTGGGCCATGGCGTGGACCAGGCCGAGGAAGGCGTTGGCGAAGGCCATGCCGGCGATGGTGGAGGCGTTGTGCATCTTCTCGCGCGCCTCGGGCGCCTTCGCGCCCTCCTTCACACAGGTCTCCAGGTTCTCGAAGATCAGCCTGACGGCCTGGAGGCACTGCCCGTCGGTGAAGTCGTTGGCGTAGGCCGAGACGTACGCCTCGGTGGCGTGGGTCAGCGCGTCGAAGCCGGAGTCCGCGGTGACCTTCGGCGGGAGGTGCAGCGGGAGCACCGGGTCGACGATGGCCACGTCCGGGGTGAGCGCGTAGTCGGCGAGCGGGTACTTCTGGGCGGCCTCCGGGTCGGAGATCACGGCGAAGGGGGTGACCTCGCTGCCGGTGCCCGAGGTGGTCGGGATCGCGACCAGCTTCGCCTTCTCGCCGAGCTTCGGGAAGCGGTAGGCGCGCTTGCGGATGTCGAAGAACTTCTCCTTGGTGTCCGCGAACTCGACCTCGGGCCGCTCGTACATCAGCCACATGATCTTCGCCGCGTCCATCGGGGAGCCGCCGCCGAGCGCGACGATCGTGTCCGGCCGGAAGTCCCGCATGGCGGCGGCGCCGGCCCGGACGGTGGCGAGCTCGGGATTGGGCTCGACGTCGTCGACGACCTGGATGGCGACGGGCTCGGCGCGCCCGTTCAGGATGCCGGTGACCTTGGCGACGAGGCCGATCTCGCCCATGGTCCGGTCGGTGACGATCGTGACCCGGTGGACGTCCTCCATCTCGCCGAGGTAGCGGATGGCGTTGCGCTCGAAGTAGATCTTCGGCGGGATCTTGTACCACTGCATGTTGGTGTTGCGCCGTCCGATCCGCTTGATGTTGATCAGGTTCACCGCGGTGACGTTGTTCGAGACGGAGTTGTGCCCGTAGGAGCCGCAGCCCAGGGTGAGCGAGGGGAGGAAGGCGTTGTAGACGTCGCCGATGCCGCCGAAGGTGGAGGGGGCGTTGACGATGACCCGGACCGCCTTGACCCGTCGGCCGAACTCCTCGGCGAGGGCCTCGTCCTCGGTGTGGATGGCGGCGCTGTGCCCGAGGCCGTGGAACTCGACCATGGCGGCGGACAGTTCGAGGCCCTGCTCGGTGGTGCCGGCGCGCAGGGCCGCGAGGACCGGAGACAGCTTCTCCCGGGTGAGCGGCTCGTTCTCGCCGACCTCGGCGCACTCGGCGAGCAGGATCGAGGTGCCCTCGGGGACCTCGAAGCCGGCCTGCTCGGCGATCCACACCGGGGACCTGCCGACGACGGCCGCGTTGAGCTTCGCCCCGCCGCAGTCGCTGCCGTGGGCGGTGACGCCGAAGAGGTACTCCTCCAGCTTGGCCTTCTCGGCGGCGGTGACGACGTGGGCGCCGAGCCGCTCGAACTCGGCGATGCCCGCCTCGTACACCTCGGCATCGAGGATGACGGCCTGCTCGGAGGCGCAGATCATGCCGTGGTCGAAGGCCTTGGAGAGCACGATGTCGTGGATCGCCCGCTGGAGCCTGGCGTCCTTGGCGACGTAGGCGGGGACGTTCCCGGCGCCGACGCCGAGGGCGGGCTTGCCGCAGGAGTAGGCGGCCTCGACCATGGCGTTGCCGCCGGTGGCGAGGATGGTGGAGACGCCGTCGTGGCGCATGAGGAGGCCGGTGGCCTCCATCGAGGGCTCCTCGATCCACTGGACGCAGTCGGCGGGGGCGCCGGCGGCGACGGCGGCGTCGCGGACGGTCCTGGCGGCCTCGGCGGAGCAGCGCTGGGCGGAGGGGTGGAAGGCGAAGACGATCGGGTTGCGGGTCTTGAGGGCGATCAGCGCCTTGAAGACGGTGGTCGAGGTGGGGTTGGTGACCGGGGTCATCGCGCAGACGACGCCGACCGGTTCGGCGATCTCGGTGATGCCGTTCAGCTCGTCGCGGGAGACGACGCCGGCGGTCTTCAGGCCGGCCATCGAGTTCGTGACGTGCTCGCAGGCGAAGAGGTTCTTGACGGCCTTGTCCTCGAAGAGGCCTCGGCCGGTCTCCTCGACGGCGAGGCGGGCCAGTTCGCCGTGGGCGGCGAGCGCGGCGAGCGACGCCTTCCGGACGATGTGGTCGACCTGCTCCTGGTCGAGGGCCTCGAACTCCGCGAGCGCCCCGAGCGCCCGGCCGACGAGTCCTTCCACCATCTCCTTGGCCTCCATGACGGGCCTCCTTCACCGGTCCCTTATTTCTTCGATGTCTCCATTCGACACCCGATGACCTGCGAGAAGGGGCGCGGAAAGACCCTGGGGACGGGGCCGGAAGTCCTTTTGTGAACGGATTCACAAGATCTTGGGAAGGGGCGCCCCCGGCTGTCCGGCCGGGGGCGTCCCGCAGAGGACCGCCGGAGGTCAGGCGGTCACCACCCGCCGCTCCCCCGCCTCCACCGCGAGGTCCAGCGTGTTCCCCGGCGGCGGGAAGGGGCAGATGAAGTGGTCCACGAAGGCGCACGGCGGGAGCAGCGCCCGGTTGAGGTCCACCGTCACCGAGCCGTCCTCCGCCGGCGCCGCAGGACGCAGGAACCGGAAGCGGAAGGTCGAGTCACCGCTGGTGGCGTCCGCGAAGACCGCCCACAGCGTGCCGTCCGCCTCCACCGCCACCTGGAGCGCGTGCACCCGCCCGTCGATCTCGAAGACCAGCTCGCCGGAGAGACCGAGCCCGCGCTCCCTGCCGTCGGCGTTCTCCACCCGGACGCTGCGCTCCTCCTCGTACGGCCGGTAGACCCCCGGCGCCACCCAGCGCGGGTCGTACGGCGTGGCCTCGATGGACCGGAAGGCCCGCCGCGCCGCCGACTCGGGGTCGAAGTCCCGTACCGCCCACAGCCCTTCGCGGCGCAGCACCACGATCCGGCGCCCCGCCGACCCGACGCGGGACTCGTGGATCGGCGCGTGGTCGGCGCCGAGCCGGACGCTGCCGGTGAAGGGCTCGCCGTCGACGGTGACGCCGTCCTCGGCGCCCGCCGTCAGGACGAGCTCGTCGCCGTCCTCCCGCCACTCCCCCGGCAGGCCGGGCAGGCGCCCGCCGGGATGGTCGGCGAGCCAGTGGGTGCCGGTGAGGGAGAGCGGGCCGTACGAGGAGGCCACCGCCGCCTCGCGCCGCTCGTGCCAGTGCCGCCACTCCCCGGCGGCGTCGGCGGTCTCGGTGCTGCTCGTGGTGTCGCTCATGGTGTTCCACCCTTCCACACCGGCGTCGGAAGCCCGAGGTGCGACCGGAGCGTCGTGCCCGTGTACTCCGTACGGAAGACGCCGCGTTCCTGGAGCAGCGGCACCACCCGGTCCACGAAGTCGTCCAGGCCACCGGGGGTGAGGTGCGGGACGAGGATGAAGCCGTCGGCGGCGTCCGTCGCCACGTGCTCCTCCAGGGCGGCGGCGACCGATTCCGGGGTGCCGACGAAGGAGTGCCGGCCGGTGGCCTCGATCACCGTCTCCCTGGTCGACAGCCCCTTGGCCTCGGACAGCGCCCGCCAGCGGGCCGCCACGGCGAACGGGTCGGCGACCCGCACCCGGCCCTGTACCAGCGTCGACTCCGGGTCCGGGTCGACCTCGGGCAGCGGCCCGTCCGGGTCGTGTCCTGACAGGTCCCGGCCCCAGACCTGCTCCGCGGCGAGCAGGGCGTTCTGCGGGGAGATCTGCTGCCGGCTGATCAGCGCGGCCCGCTCCCTCGCCTCCGCCTCGGTGTCGCCGAGGACGTAGGTGACGCCCGGCATGATCTTCAGGTCCTCGGGCCGCCGGCCGTACCGGGCCAGCCGCCCCTTGACGTCGGCGTGGAAGGCGCGGCCGGCCTCCGGGGTGGAGTGCCGGGAGAAGACCACGTCGGCGGCGGAGGCGGCGAACTCCCGTCCCTCGTCGGAGTCCCCGGCCTGGATGACGACCGGGTGCCCCTGCGGGGGCCGCTCCACGGTCACCTCGCCCTCGATCCGGAAGTGCTGTCCGTCGTGCGCGAAGCGGCGCCGCTCGCCGCCCTCCGGCCAGGAGTCCCACAGTTCGCGCGCGGTGGCGACGAACTCGGCGGCCCGGGTGTACCGGTCGCCCCGGTCCAGGAAGCCGCCGCGCCGGAAGTTCTCGCCGGTGAACGCGTCGGAGGAGGTGACGACGTTCCAGGCCGCCCGGCCGCCGCTGAGGTGGTCGAGGGAGGCGAGCCGGCGGGCCAGCTCGTAGGGCTCGTTGAAGGTGGAGCTGACGGTGGCGGCCAGGCCGAGCCGGTCGGTGACGGCGGCGAGCGCGTTCAGGACGGTGATCGACTCGGGCCGCCCGACCACGTCGAGGTCGTGGATCCGCCCGCCGTACTCGCGCAGCCGCAGGCCCTCGGCGAGGAAGAAGAAGTCGAAGAGTCCGCGCTCGGCCGTCCGCGCGAGGTGCTCGAAGGAGGAGAAGTCGATCTGGGAGCCGGAGCGCGGATCGGACCACACGGTGGTGGAGTTGACGCCGGGGAAGTGCGCGGCGAGGTGGATCTGCTTCCTGGCCGGACGGGACTCGGTCACGCGTCGGCTCCCTTCGGGGCGTACTGGCTGACGGGCCGGGGCAGCCCGAGGTGGTCGCGGAGCGTGATGCCCTCGTAGGCGGTACGGAACAGGCCCCGGTCCCGCAGCGGCCCGGCGACCTCGGCGGCGAACCGGGGCAGGTCGCGCCCGGGGTCGGCGGGGACGAGGTGCAGGCCGTCGACGGCGCCGCCGCCGTGCCAGTCGGCGACGAGCCCGGCCAGCGCGGCGGGCCCTCCCGGATGGGCGTCCAGGTCGGCGGTGAGGGTCAGCAGCACCCGCAGCAGCCCCGGATCGCGGCCGTGCGCCCGGGCGGCCCGGTGCAGTTCGGCCCGGAGGCCGGCCGCCTCCTCGGGCGAGGAGGCCCGGACGAGCGCCACGTCGGCGTGGCGTGCGGCGGTCTCCCGGGCGGCCGGGCGGGTGGCGTCCACCACGACGACCGGGTTGCCCTGCGGGGGCCGGGGCACGATCGAGGGGCCCTTGACGGAGAAGGTGGCGCCCTCGAAGCCGACGTGGTGCAGCTTGTGGCGGTCGACGAAGCGGCCGGTGGGCACGTCCCGGATCTCGGCGTCGTCCTCCCAGCTGTCCCACAGCAGGCGGGCCGCCTCGGCGGTCTCGCCCGCCTCCTGCCAGAGCGCGTCGGCGGCCGGGGCGGAGCGGCGGCCGAAGAGCCGCGCCTCGGCCTCGCCCGGCGAGACGGCGACCCGCCAGCCCGCCCGGCCCCGGCTCACCCAGTCGAGGGTGGCGACCGCGGCCTGGACGTGGAAGGGCTCGGTGTGGGTGGTGGTGACGGTCGGCACCAGGCCGACCGCGCGGGTCTCGGGCGCGATCCGGGCGAGCACGGCGAGCGCGTCGAGGCCGGGCCGGGCGAAGGAGTCGTCATGGGTGAGGAAGTCGAGCCCGGCGTCCTCGGCGAGGCGGGCGAGCGCCACCGTCCCGGCGACGGTGCGCGACCCGGCGCCGGCGGGCGCGGGGAGGGGGGCGAGTTCGGCAGCCAGGTGGAGCGGTCGTACTCCGGTCGTCATACGGGGTCCTCGATGCGGTGGTGGCGTCGTGGTGCGACGGGTGGTCAGTTCGCGGTCCGGGGCAGGCCGGGCGGGTTGATCTCGGACTTCGTGACGGCCTCGGTGGACAGGCCCCAGCGCTCCAGGACCTTCGCGTAGGAGCCGTCGGCGATGACGTGGTCGAGCGCGGCGGCGTACGCCTCGACGAGGCCGCTGTCCTTCTTCGTGGTGGCGGCGATCTTGCCCTGGAGCCCGGCGCCCGCCCCGGAGAACTTCCCCACCACCTCGCTCTGTCCGGCGGAGGTCACGTGGTAGGCGACGGCCGGGTTGGGGCCCAGGTAGCCGTCGATGCGGCCGGACTGGAGGGCGAGGTAGTAGTCGGTGGGGTTCTGGAAGTACTTGATGTCGACGCCCTCGCGCCCGGCCTTCTCGTTCTCCTTCGACCAGTCGACGAGGATCTTCTCCTGGTTGGTGCCGGAGCCGACCGCGATCGTCCTGCCCGCGACGTCCTCGGGGCCCTTCACCGTCCAGCCGGAGCCCTTCTTCGCCTCGAAGGCGAGGTCGTCGAGGCGGTAGGTGGCGAAGTCGTACTTGTCCTTGCGCTCCTCGGTCACCGTCACGTTGGAGAAGGCCGCGTCGAACTTGCCGCTGTCGAGGCCGACGAAGAGGTTCTCCCAGGAGACCGCCTGGAAGTCGGCCTCCAGGCCGAGGGTGTCGGCGACCAGGGTGGCGAGGTCGGTCTCCACGCCGATGAGGGTCTTGTCGTCGGTGGCGTAGAAGTTGAGCGGCGGGTAGCCGCCGGCGCTGACCCCGACGACGAGGGTGCCTCTCTTCCGGACGGCCTCGGGCAGCTTGGCGGCGACGGCGTCCACCTTGTCGGCGCGGATCCGCTGCTGGTCCGGGCCGAGGTTCACGCCCTTCCCCTGCTTGCCCTCCGGCTTGATCTCGGTGGCGGGGTCGCCCGAGCCGCAGGCGGTGAGGGCCCCGAGGGCGGTGAGCGTGACGACGGCGAGGAGGGTACGGCGGACAGGCATGGCGGAACTCCTTTTCCGGAAGGGGTGGTTGGTCAGAGGACCTTGGAGAGGAAGGCGCGGGTGCGCTCGTGCGCGGGGTTGTCGAGGACCTCGGCGGGCGTGCCCCGCTCGACGATCCGGCCCTCGTCCATGAAGACCACGGTGTCGGCGACCTCACGGGCGAAGCCGATCTCGTGCGTGACGACGATCATGGTGGTGCCGGCCGCGGCCAGGTCCCGGATGACGTCGAGGACCTCGCCGACCAGTTCGGGGTCGAGCGCCGAGGTCGGCTCGTCGAAGAGGAGCAGGCCGGGTTCGAGGGCCAGGGCGCGGGCGATCGCCACCCGCTGCTGCTGCCCGCCGGAGAGCTGCTTGGGGTACGCCGTCTCCTTGTCGGCGAGGCCGACCCGGGCGAGCAGCTTCCTGGCCGCTTCCTCGGCGGCCCGGCGGGGGCGGCCGAGCGCCGAGACGGGCGCCTCGGTGATGTTCTCCAGCACGGTGAGGTGCGGGAAGAGGTGGAAGTTCTGGAAGACGAAGCCGATCCGGGTGCGCTGCCGCAGCACCTCGCGCTCGCGCAGCTCGTACAGCTTGTTCCCGGAGCGGCGGTAGCCGACGAGGGCGCCGTCGACGCTGACCGTGCCGCCGTCGACCTTCTCCAGGTGGTTGATGGTGCGCAGCAGGGTGGACTTGCCCGAGCCGGAGGGGCCGAGGACGACGGTGACCTCGCCGGCGGCGACGTCGAGGTCGATGCCGCGGAGCACCTCGGTGGTGCCGAAGCTCTTCCGGACGGCACGGAGTTCGACCTTGGGGACGGGGGCGGCGGGCGGGGTGGCGGTGGCGGCACTCATCGGGTGCTCCCCTTCGCGTAGTGGCGTTCGACGTAGTGCTGGACGACGGAGAGCGCGGTGGTCAGCAGCACGTACCAGACGGTGGCGACCATCAGCAGGGGCACCACCCGGCCGGTGCGGCCGTAGACGACCTGGACCTGGTAGAAGAGCTCGCCGATGGCCATGACGGAGACGATCGAGGTGCCCTTGAAGAGGGAGACGATCTCGTTGGCGGCGTTGGGCAGGATCGACCGCATGGCCTGCGGCAGCACGATCCGGCGCAGTCGGCGCAGCCGCGGGATGCCGAGCGAGGCGGCGGCCTCCAGCTGTCCGCCGTCGACGGCGAGGACCCCGCCGCGGACGATCTCGGCGGCGTAGGCGGCCTGGTGGAGGGCGAGGCCGAGGACGGCCGCGCTCATGGCGCCGACCAGGCCCACGGTGTCGAAGGAGACGAATCCGGGCCCGAACGGGATGCCGATGCTCAGCTCCTCGTACAGGTAGGCGAGGTTGAACCAGAAGAGGAGCTGGACGATGAGCGGGATGGAGCGGAAGGCCCAGACGTAGCCGAAGGCGACGGCCCGCAGGAAGGGGCTGGACGACAGGCGCATGAAGGCGAGCACCACACCGAGGGCGAAGCCGATGACGGTGCCGTAGAGGGTCAGCTGGAGGGTGACCCAGACGGCGTGGAGGATCGCCTCGGTGGCGAAGTAGCGGGCGAAGACGTCCCATTCCCAGCCGGGGTTGGTGACGAGGCCGTGGCCGAACTGGACGAGCACCACGGCGGTGGCGGCGACGGCGACCCACCGCCAGGGGCGTCGGACGGGCACGACGGTGAGGGCGGTCGGGGCGGCCGGGACGGTGCCGTCGTCGCCGGGCGGCCGGTGCGCGGTCGTGTCGACCGGCGGGTCACTGGTCAGGGCCATGGTGTTCCTCGGTCCTTCGCTGAGGGGCGGGTACGGGGACGGGCGTGCGGGCGGGCGCGGCCGGCCGGTGGCCGCCGTCCCGGAGGAAGGCGAGCGCGGCGCGGGCGGCGGCGTCGTTCTGCGCGAAGGCGACCCCGCCGGTCCGGGGCCGGGTGAAGCCGCCGCCCGCACGGGCGGTCGTGTGCGGACCGAGGGCGATCCGGCGGGGGTGCGGGCGGCCGTCCCGCTGGGCGATCCGCCCGTCGGCGGGGTCGACGGCGAGCAGCCCGCCGGCGGTGGCCCGGGCGCCGTCCTCGTACAGGCCGCGCAGCAGCGGGCTGGCGGTGCCGGTGACGGTGGGGGCGGGCAGCCGGGCCTCGACGAGGGCGCGGGCCTCGGTGACCGCGCCGGGCACGGCGGGCGAGGAGGCGCGGAAGACGCCGTGCCGTTCGTCGGCCGTGACGGTGAGACGGGGGCCGAGGAAGCGGACCGCGCCGGCCCGGGAGAGGGCGAGCAGCCGGTGGAGCCTGGGCCCGGGGGGTCCTGAGGCGAGGAAGCTGAAGAAGCCGTGCCACCAGCTGTCGGTGTCGATCCGGTCGCCGAGCCGCACGAGCTGGCCGTAGACGGAGAGGACGGCGGCGAAGACGGCGGCGTCGGCGCTGTGGGCGGGGTCGTGACGGCGCTCCAGGTCGGCGGTGACGTAGGCCCGCAGCTCGTCCTGGAGCGCGTCGGCGTCCGGGACGCGGAGTCCTCCGAGCGGGTGGTCGAGGGCGTCGGGGTCGAAGCGGTCGGCGGGGTCCGGGACCGCGGCGGCGACCAGCGCGGCGAGGGCGGGGTCGCCGGGGGCGGCAGCGGCCCAGGCGGCGGCGAAGGCGTCCCAGCCGCCGGTGGTGCGCTCCGGGTGGGCGGTGAAGAGGCGGTGGTAGTGGGCCCAGCCGAGCTCCCGGGAGACGTGCGGCCACACGTCGCGGCGGAAGTCGAGCGGGCCGTCGCGGCGGAGCAGGGCCTCGATCCGGTCGGGTCCGAAGAAGCGGGGCAGCGGCGGCCGTTCGCCGTCGAGGACGTAGCCGAGCTTGGAGTGGTACGGGACGCCCCGGCGCGAGCCGACGTACAGCACCGGTTCCTTCCCCGAGGGCACGTAGACGGGCGCGTCCTCGGGGCCCTCCCAGCGCCCGCCGCGGCCTTCGGTGAGGAGGACCATCAGGTCGACGAAGGCGAGTCCGAAGCCCCGGACGAGGACGGGCTCGCCGGCCGGGAGGGCGGAGAGGTCGAGGTCGGCGGTGTGGCCGGGCGGCACGTGGACGAGGCCGTGGCGGGCGGCGAAGCCGGCCAGTTCCCGCTGTTCGGCGTCGGGTTCGGCGTCGAGGTGGCCGAGGGTGAGGACGACGAGGTCGGCGAGGAGCGGTTCGGCGCGTCCGGCGAGGCGGACGCGCTGCCGGCCGTCGCGGGGGCCGTCCACCCGCAGGGCGGTGGTGCGGTGCTCGTGGAGGGTGGCGGTGGCGGGCAGCGCGTCCCGGGCCCGCTCGTACGCCCAGCGCAGGTAGGCGCCCTGTTCGGGGCGGGGGGTGAAGCGGCGGCCGTCGGTGCCGGCCCATTCGGCGAGCGTGGGTCCGGGGCGGACCGGCCCTTCGAGGCGGACGGTCTCGTCGGTGAAGACGGTGACGTCCTCGGCCATCGAGTTCATCCAGAGCAGCGGGGACTGGGCGGTGCGCCAGATCCGGCCGGGTCCCGGCGGGTACGGGTCGACGAGGTGGACGTCGAGCGGCCGGTCGCCGTACAGCTCGGGCAGGGCGGCGGCGAGCCGTTCCAGGAAGCCGGTGCCGCGCGGTCCCGCGCCGACGATCACCAGCGAGGCGGCGCGGCTCACCGGCCGGCTCCGGTGCCGCGCGCGTACCGCTTCTCCACGTAGTGCTGGCCGACTCCGAGGACGGAGGTGACGGCGACGTACCAGAGGGTGGCGACGAGGAGGAGCGGGATGACCTCGTAGGTGCGGTGGTAGACGAGCTGGGTGGAGTAGAGCAGGTCCTGGACGGCGATGACGGAGACGATCGAGGTGCCCTTGAGGGTGCCGATGAGCATGTTCCCCGCGGGCGGGACGATGGAGCGCATGGCCTGCGGGAGCACGATCCGGGTGAAGCGCCGGCGACGGCCGAGGCCCAGCGCCTGGGCGGCCTCGATCTGGCCGCGGTCGACGGAGAGGACGCCGCCGCGCACCACCTCGGCGGCGTAGGCGGCCTCGTGGAGGGTGAGGCCGATCACGGCGACGGCGACCGGGCCGAGGAGGTCCACGGTGGAGACGCCGAGGATCCGCGGGTAGAGCATGCCGATGTTGAACCAGAAGAGCAGCTGGACCAGGATCGGCGTGGAGCGGAAGAACCACACGTACCCCCAGGAGACCGCGCGCAGCACCGGGTTGGCGGAGAGCCGGAGGACCGCGAGCAGGGTGCCGAGGGCGAAGCCGAGGACCATGACGGCGGCGGTCAGCCACAGCGTGAGGCCGAGGCCGCGGAGGACGGACGCCGAGGTGAAGTAGCGGGCGACGACGTCCCACTGGAAGGCGTCGTTGCGGACCACCGAGACGAGGCCGAGGCCGAGCAGGACGAGGACGACGACGGCGGCGGTCCACTGGCCGGTGCTGCGGGCGGGGACGACGACCGGCGCGGCCGGGTCGGTCCTCACCGGGCCGGCGGCCCTCGGGCGGGCGCCGGGGGGTTCGAGGGTGTCGAGGGGTACGGAAGACATGCGAAGGCTCCGTGACTGCCAGAGACGGCGGGTCGAACACGGGAGTGCGCCTTCACACGCACGGTGGTGACGAACGCGGGCCGGGCCCCTCAGCCCGGTGTCCGCCCTGTGAGGCTAAGGGGCGACGGCGACCAGCTGTCAAGTCCGTCCGGAATGTGAGCCGTTGGGGACGAGCCCGGAAAGAGGCCGAGAACGAGCCCGGGGAGAGACCGAGGAGGGGGCCGGGGACGGGCTCAGGGTGAGGCGTGCGTCTCCTACCAGTTGACTGGGAAACGGATGCCTGTTCCACTGTGGCCATGCATCCGCAGCAGCTGGTCACGCGCTCCCACATCGACCTCGGTCGTGTGTGGTCCTCTTCCTGTTGAGCCGACCCTCTGCGTTTTCCCAGGTCATCGCACCTGTCCTGCGGCGTCCCCGCTGACGCCGGCCACCCGCGCCTTCACGCACCCCTCCCCTCGCCCCGCCCTGCCCCGCTCTGTCCTCCTCACGCCCGAGGCCGACGCATGTCCTTCCCGCCCGGTCGGGTTCCCGCGCTCTCGCTGCGCGCGACCACGCCCGACGACCCACTGGCACGCCCGCTCCTCGACGAGCTGGCCCACGAGTACCTGACCCGCTACGGCGACTCCTCCGACCTGTCCCGATTCCCCGCGACGGAGTTCGCCCCTCCGTACGGCACCTTCCTGCTCCTCCTGGAGGGCGGCGCCCCCGTCGCCGGCGGCGCGTACCGCCGCCACTCCCCCGACACCGCCGAACTCAAGCGGATCTGGACCCACTCGGCGCACCGCAGGCGCGGTCTCGCCCGCCGGGTGCTGGCCGCGCTCGAACGGGACGCCGCCGCCCGCGGCTACACCCGCGTGTACCTCACCACCGGTCCGCGCCAGCCGGAGGCCAGGGGCCTCTACCTGGCGACCGGATACCGCCCGCTCTTCGACGTCACCGCCGATCCCGAGTCGATCGGCCCGCTGCCGTTCGAGAAACACCTGGAGACCCCGGAGCCATGAGCATCCCCCGACGCACCCGCGCCGCCGCCCTCGCCCTGACCGCCGCCGTCGCGTCCCTGACACTCACCGCCTGCTCCGGCGCCGACCCCGCCGCGACCGCCCCGGCCGGCGCGGCGGAGGACGCCCTGCCGACCGAGGACGTGGTGGCGGGGGTCGGCAGGAACGAGGCGGCGGCGAAGCTGCTGCCCGCGGAGGTGCGGGAGCGGGGCACGCTGACGCTCGCCGCCTCGGTCGGCACCCCGCCCAGCTCGGCGTACCTGCCCGACGGGAGGACGGTGGTGGGTCTCGACGCCGACTTCGCGGCCGCCGTCGCAAAGGCGCTCGGTCTGGAGCTGAAGCGCGAGGCCGCCGGGTTCGAGGTGATCCTGCCGGCGCTCGGCAGTGGCAGGTACGACGTCGGCACCGGCAACTTCGGGGTCACCGAGGAACGCCGCAAGGCGATCGACTTCGTGACCTACATCAACGACGGGCAGGGCTTCGCGGCCCGCGCCGACAGCCCGCTGAAGGCGGTCACCGACCTCACCCAGCTCTGCGGCCTGAAGGTGGCGACGGGCGCCGGCACCACCTTCGAGCAGACCCTGGAGAAGAACAAGGAGCGCTGCGCCCGGGCGGGCAAGGAGCCGTACGAGGTGAACGTCTTCAACGAGAGCGGGGCGCCCTGGCTGTCGCTCCGGCAGGGCCGCAGCGACGTGGTGATGAGCACGATCAACGGCATCCGGTACGCGGTGGGCCGCCAGCCCGGCACCAAGTTCCTCAACGAGTACCGCCGCCTCGACGTCGGCTTCGCCTTCCGCAAGGGCACCCCGCTCGCCCCGGCCTTCCAGGCCGCGGTGAACGGCCTGAAGGCGGACGGGACGTACGACCGGATCCTGCGCAAGTGGGGAGTGACGGCCTCGGGCATCGACCGCTCGGAGATCTCCCCGCGGGAGATCCCCGCCCCGGTGAAGTAGCGGTACGGGCCCCGCGCGCACCGCTGCGCGACCCGTACCGCCCGGGACCCGTGCCGCCCCCGCCGCCCCGGGTCAGCAGTTGCAGTCGCAGCCGCACCCGTCGCAGCAGCCGCCGTCCTCGCCACCGCAGGAGCAGCAGTTGGAGCAGCACTCGCAACCGTCGCAGCAGCTGCCGCAGTCGCACTGCTGGCAGAGGCCGTCCTTGCGCTCGCGGCTCCACGGGTCCTCGTAGGTGCCGCAGCACATCTGGCAAGTGCAGGCGAGACCGGCCCAGACCGCGCAACCGGCGATCAGGTTGCGCCGGTTGCGGTGCGGCGGGCCGGGCGGGAACGGGCCGCCGGGGCCGCCGGGACCGGGGACCCAGGGTCCGCCCGGGCCGGCGGGCCCGCCGGGGCCGGGGGCGTACGGGGTGCCGTGCCCCGGTCCGCCGGGGGCGTACGGGTTCCCCGGCACCGGTCCCTGACCCGTGCCGGGCGCCCCGTGCGAGCAGGTGGTGGTGCCGAAGGCGCGGTCGACCGAGACGCGCAGCTCGTGGGCGAGGAGCCGGTGGGCGAGCTTGGCGTCGGTGAACTCGGCGTCCCCCAGCGCCAGCCGGATGCCGTGCAGGGCGTCGTCGGCGAGCCTGCGGGCCTCCTCGCGGGAGGTGCCGGTGGCGGTGAGCGGGTTCCAGGCTCCGCTCGCCGCGTCGGCGGCCTGGTCCTCCACGGCGTCGAGGAGGTGGGCGAGCCGGCCGAAGAGCCGGCCCGCCTCGGCCAGCGGCTCGGCGTTCCCCGGCCGGCCGGCGAGGATCGCGGTGTGCGCGAAGGCGGCGGCGGTGGCGGTCTCGGTGGGTTCGGTGACGACGAGGAGCGAGGTGCCGGGGCCGGCGAGGGACTCGATCCCGGTCTGCCGGTCCACGGCGTCGACGAGGACGGCGGTGTCGAAGCCGACGGCCCGGCCCGCGCGGGCGCCGGCCTTGTCCCAGGAGCGGGCGACCCGGCGCGCCGCGGCGGCGACGGGCCGGCGGGCCAGCAGGCCGTCCCGGTCGGCGACGTGGTCGCGCACCTTGGCCGAGGCGAGGACGAGCGAGACCGCTCCGGCGAGCCGGGCGCCCTCGCCGCGGGCGACCGGCGCGGTCCGCATGGCGCGCAGCGGGCAGGGTCCCGCGGTGCGCCGGCCGGCGTCGGTGACACCGGTCTGAGCCTCCGTCAGGACCGAGACGATGAGGCCGTCGTAGTTGGTGACGACCCGGGCGAACTGGCCGTGGTCGGCACGGAGGGCCAGACACAGTCCGCAGAGGTGGGCCATCCACTGGGTCTTCAGGTGATCGGTGAGCCGGTGGGTACAGGGCCTCACTATTCCGAACAATTCCATCCCCCGTGGTGCGGTACGAGAACAGGCCGTCCGACGGCCTCGCGGCATCGTAGCGAGGGGGGCCTTCACCCGTACGCGCCCGACGTCACCCTTCTGGACCGACTTTCATATTTTCAGCAACTTGGCCCTCCGTCAGGCCCGGCATACCCCACGTTTCCTGACGATTCGCCAGAAACAGGGCCTCACGTTCTGCACCAGTACCGTCACGAATCCCCGACGCGACGCGTATCCACTTGGCGCGCGATCCGCATCATGGACGACGATAGGGATATGCGGAACCACAAGTGACCGCAGTGACCGCGTGAAAGGAGGCGTCCATGGGATCGGTGCGCAAGGCGAGCGCCTGGCTGGGACTCGTCGAGGACAACGACGATCGTTACTACGACGACGAGTACGCCGACGGTGCCGAGAGCGGCGACGCCTGGGTGACGGACCCCCGGGTCCGGGTCGCCACGGACACCGCCGAGGACCGGGGCCGCCGGATCGCGACCGTCTCGCCCGACAGCTTCCGGGACGCCCGGGCCATCGGCGAGCTCTTCCGGGACGGCGTGCCGGTGATCGTGAACCTGACCGCCATGGAGCCGAACGACGCCAAGCGGGTCGTCGACTTCGCCGCCGGTCTCGCCTTCGGCCTGCGCGGCTCGATCGAGCGCGTCGCCACCCGGGTCTTCCTGCTCACCCCCGCGGACACCGAGATCGTCAGCGGCGAGTCCGGCCGCCGTCGGCAGGACGGCTTCTTCAACCAGAGCTGACCCTCCGGCGCCGTACCGCGCCCCCCGGATCGCGAACCGATCCACACCGACGCCACCCCGGCCCGGACCCGCCCCGCGGATCCGGGCCGGCCGCGTCAGGGCACATCGCTCCGCTCCCACCGGCCCCGGGTCGCCGCACCGCTCCCGCCCCCGGCGGCCGCGCCGCTCATCGTCCCCGGGTCACCGCACCGCTCATCGTCCCCGCCTGGCCGGCGTCCGGACGCCGCCGGGGGACGGACGGGGCCCCCGCATCTCCTGGGGACCCGGCCGGCTGGCCGGGCACCATGCCCGGCCCGACGAGGCCGGTCCGCTCCCCCGCCGACCGTTCGCCCGCGGTCCGCCCGGCACCGTCCGCCACGCGTCCGGGCGCCTTCTCCGTCGCCTCGGGCCCGGCCTCACCGGACCCGCCGGCCGCCGCCTTCGCGGCACCGGCCCTCGCCGCCTCGGCCTCGGCCGCCGCTTCCGCCGCCGCCTCCTCGACCGCCGCCTCGACGTCCACCGGGCACTCCATCACCCGGGGCAGCCGCACGGCCATGGCCGCGCCGGCGAGCAGCAGGCCCGCGCTCGTGAAGAGGGTGAGGTGCAGTCCGTCGACGAAGGCGTGACGGGCGGCCGTGTGCAGGGCCTCGCCGGCCGTGCCGCCGAGCCGGTCGGCGACCTGGTAGGCCTCGCCGAGCGAGTTGGCCGCGGCATCGCTCGCCGCCGCCGGTACACCGGGGACGCCCGCCAGGCCGGGGGCGTACGCCGCGTTCATGACGCTGCCGAGCAGCGCGATGCCCATGCCGGCGCCGAGCTGGTACGAGGTCTCGCCGATCGCCGCCGCCCCGCCCGCGCTCCGTGCCGGCGCTTCGCTGAGCATCGACTCGTACGCCGAGAAGAGGGTGGTCTGGAGACCGAAACCGAGCAGCACGAAGCCGGCGGTGAGCAGCAGCGGGCGGTCGTTCTGGCCCATCAGCGTGAGCAGCAGCACCGCGCCCGCGGTGAGCAGGAAGCCCCAGCCGACCATCCGCCGGGGTCCGATCCTGCGCAGGGTGTAGGAGCCGGTGGCGCCGGCCGCCATGGCGGCGAAGGTGAGCGGGAGGAGCCGCAGCCCGGTCTCCAGGGGGCTCAGTCCGAGGACGAGCTGGAGGTACTGGACGGCGATGAGTTCCAGGCCGACGAGGGCCAGCATGGCGAGGACGATGCAGCCGACGGAGGTGGTGAAGGCGGGCCGGGAGAAGAGCCGGGTGTCGATCAGTGGGTGCGGCCTGCGCCGCTGGCGCCGGACGAAGAGGACGAGCAGCAGCGCTCCGGCGATCAGCGGCGCGGCGGTGGCCGGGGCGAGCAGCGGCTCGCCGGAGCCCGCGCGCTTCACGCCGAGCACGCAGCCGAGGACGCCGGCGGCGGCCATCAGCGCGCCGAGGACGTCCCAGGGGCCTTCGCCGCCGCCTCGGGACTCGGGCAGGAGCCGGCGGGCGAGCGGCAGGATCAGCACCATCAGCGGGATGTTGATGAGGAAGACCGAGCCCCACCAGTAGTGCTCGACGAGGAAGCCGCCGAGCACCGGTCCCGCGGCGGCGCCGATCGCGGCCACGGCCGTCCAGATGCCGATCGCGGTGGCGCGCTCGCGCCGGTCGGGGAAGACCGTCCGGATGATGGAGAGGGTCGCCGGCATGATCATGGCGCCGCCGACGCCGAGCAGGGCTCGGGCGGCGATGAGGACCCAGGGCTCGGTGGCCAGGGCGGCGACGGCCGAGGCGAGGCCGAAGATCCCGTAGCCGAGGAGGAGCACCCGGCGGCGGCCGATCCGGTCACCGAGCGTGCCGAAGAGGATCAGGAGTGAGGCGCAGACCAGCGGGTAGGCGTCGACGATCCAGAGCAGTTCGGTCGAGCCGGGGTTCAGGTTCTCGGTCAGCGAGGGGACGGCCACATGAAGGATGGTCGCGTCGAGGGCGACCAGCAGAAGGCTGACGCAGAGCACGACGAGGACGGCCCAGCGGTTCGCGTCGCCGCCGGCGGCACGCCGTCCGGCTCGGGCCGTGGTCGTCCGCGACATGTACGTACCTCCAAGTGACGCTCTCACCCTCGGCAGGCGCCGCCGACCAGGGCTGATGTGCGTGCGGCGGCGCGGCGATGAGGGGCGAGTGAGCCGTCAGCGTACGCGAGGACGAGCCCCGGGAGGGTGGCGCACCTCTCACCCCGACGAGGCTCCCCGTGTGGCGTACGCCACTCCGGACGGCCCGCGCGTCGCATGGAATTCCGCACGGACGGGTGTTTGAAGTAATTCCGTGCCACACAAACAGGCTTCCGGAATCACCCCCGGCGGCAATAGGGCTGAAGGTCATCGGATTTTCCGACGGGAGTCCGCGATAACAGGGCCACTGAGACCCACTCCACATCACATCGTCATCACGAAGGGAGCGGATCGCGCGGGTCGTCTGCTCACCCCCTGTAACGTCGATTGGGTGCGTACCGACATCTTTGCCCGGCTGGACCGGGAGCCGGTCCCGCCGAAGATAGAGGTCCCGCGGATGACCCGCACGCGTCTCGCCCTCTTCGGCGGGACGTCGGCGTTCTATCTCATCGTCGTGGTGGCGGTGCTGCTGTCCACCTGGCTGGTGACCCTCGACTGGAAGATCATGCTCTTCCGTCCCTACCAGCAGTGGCCGGAGCTGCACGCCTTCCTCGACTACTACGTCGTCCTCGGCCAGCGCGGCCCGACGGCGGTGATGGTGGCGGCCTGGCTGGGCTGGCGCTCCTGGCGCCAGCACACCCTGCGGCCGCTGCTCTCGCTCGGCGCGGCACTGCTGATCCTCAATGTCACGGTCGGCTCGGTGAAGCTCGGACTCGGCCGGCTCGGCCCCCACTACGCGACGCAGGTCGGCTCGGCCGAGCTGTTCGCGGGCGGCGACATATTCCCCTCGGGTCACACCGCGAACGCGGTCGTGACCTGGGGCATCCTGGCCTACCTCGCCACCACCCCGCGGGCCCGGCGCTATCTGTCGGCGCTCTCCGCCGTGGTCGCCCTCGGGGTCGGGCTCACGACGGTCTACCTCGGGACGCACTGGCTGAGCGACGTGCTGCTCGGCTGGGCCGCCGGCCTGCTGATCCTGCTGGCGCTGCCCTGGTGCGAGCCGGTGATCGCCGTGGTGGAGGCCTGGATCCTGGACCGGCGGGACCGGGTCAGGGAGCGGCTGCGGGCCCGGCGGCGCCTGGTGCCCTCGCTGCCGGTGGCGTCCGGCGGTCCGCGTCTCTTCCCCGCCCCGACCGGCCAGGAGGAGCCGTCGCGGGAGGCCGTGGGCGCGGCCGCGAGCCACGCCCGGCCGGCCCGGAGCAGGCCGTCCTCGGACCGGCTCACCGCCTGACCCCCGCCCCCTCCGTACGCTCGGCGCGCTCCGCGCGCGAAGGGCCCCGGCCGCACGGCCGGGGCCCTTCGCGCGTCCGGCGTCAGCCGATCCAGCAGCGGGTGACGGTGTCGTCCTCGACTTCGAGGTTGAGGCGTCCGTCGAGGTACTCCATGGTGACGATCGCGCCGGGCGGGAGGGTCCTGACGACGCGCCAGCCTCGTGTCCTGGCCAGCTGGGCGGCGCCGTCCGCGGCGAGGCCCAGATAGGACTCGGGCGCGTCTCGGGGCGGTTCGGGGATGCGCGGTTCGGGTGCCATGGGGTTCACGTTAGTACCCCGGCGGTCACGCTTGCGTCACAACTTCTCGACGGCCGGCGCGGTCACGGAGTGCACACCGGAAGGACCGCCACCGGCCTTTTCTCCTGTAATTCGAAAAGAAGGACGGAGGTTCGCACGAACTGTTCGGAATGTTTTCACGGCTGGCCCGAATTCCGGACAGGAGGGGCCGGCCGGCGAAATGTTCCCGGGTCCGCGCGCGGCTCCCTCACCGTTCCCTTACACAATGCTTACGCCGACCGGATGCCGGAGAACCGGAACACGGGGCGGAGGCACGGATGATCACCGAGACGGCGGCCGGCACGGCCGAATCCACCCGGCAGAGACATGGCCGGATCCTGATCGAGCGGCTGACCACCACCGTGCACGCGCTCTCGCCGCACCGGACACAAGCCCGAGTACGCCCGGTACGAGGGTGCGTGCCCGGCACGCCGAGAACACGCACCTGACGCCGCGGGGCCGCCCTCCGGGCGACTACGGGAGTGTGACGACAGACCCCAGGGCCTGTCGTCAGCGCAGCCCGAGGCGGCGCAGGGTGCGGCCCCCGGCGGACCTGGCCGTGTAGAGCGCGTCGACGCCCCGGCCCGTCCAGGCGTACCACGCGGCGGCGGCCGGGGAGTGGGCGCGGCGGCTCGCGGGGCGGTCGAGGAGTCCGGTCCACAGCTCCTCGTGGCGCGCGGCGACGACCGCCGGGTCGAAGCGCTCCGCCGCCGCGAGCGCCGCCCGGCCGGCCTTGCCCCGCAGCTCCTCGTCGTCCATCAGCTCGCGCAGCGCCCGCGCGAGCGCCCCGGCGTCGCCGACGGGGACGAGCCGCCCGTCCACCCCGTCCTCGACGATCTCGCGCGGCCCGTGCGGACAGTCCGTGGCGACCACCGGGAGGCCGCACCGCATCGCCTCCACGATCGTCATGCCGAAGGCCTCCCGCTCGGAGGTGACCGCCGCGATGGAGCCCTTCGCCCACTCCGGCTCCATGGGATGGACCTGGCCCATCAGACTCACCCGCGCCCCGAGTCCGCGCTCCTCGATCCGCCGGGCCAGCGAGCCCCTCAGGTCCTGCACGGCGTCCCCGCTGCCGTAGATCCGCAGGCTCCAGTCCGGGTGGTCGGCGGCGACCTCGGCGAAGGCGTCGACGAGGACGTCGAACCGCTTGACGCGGGTGAGCCGGCCGGCCGCGACGACCACCTTGGCGGACGGGTCGGCGGGCGGGACGGTGGCGGCCGGCACGCTGTTCGGGACGGACTCGACGCGGACCCCGGCCGGCAGGCGGAGCCGACGGTAGGCGCGGGCGTCGGCCTCGGTGACGGTGGTGACGAGGTCGAGCAGCGCGTACTCGTGGGCGATGTCCCGGCGCAGCCGCCGGCTGTGCCCGTCGAGGATCAGGTGCTCCTGGGCGACGCGCACGGGCCCCGGTCCCGCCTGCCGGGCCAGGTGCACGTTGAGCCCCGGCCGGGTGCCGACGAGGACGTCGGCCTCCACCCCGCGCAGATGGTCGCCGATCCGCGCGTCGGTCAGCGCGCTGTACTGCTTCCAGCGTCCGTCGCCCCGCGGGAAGACCCGGGCGGGGCGGTGGAAATCGGGGTGGTCGCCGTCGTACTCCGGGCCGTCCTCGCGCAGGTCCACGAGATGACGGAGGGTCACTCCCGAGGGCAGGCCGAGGCGGGGACGGTCGCAGTGGCGGAAGACCGAGACGATCTCGACCTCGTGACGCTCCGCCAGCTGCGCGGCGAGGGTGAAGGTGGTCCGGATCGTTCCGCCCCAGTGGTAGCCGTTGTGGAGCAGGAAGGAGATGCGCATCTGCCGGTTCCCCCCGATCGGTCGGTCGGTCGGTCCCGGCGACTGTACTGCTCCGGCGGAGCCCGCCCTCACGGCCGGTGACCGGGCCGGGGGGCGGTCGCGCGGTTCCCGCCCCGGCCGGTGCTGGTGGACGAGCCGGTGCCGGGCATGGCGCCCGCGCTCGCCGTACGGGAAGGCGCGGCGGGGGTGCCGGCCGAGCGGCGGATGCCGGACGGCCTGCCGCCGGCACCCTGGGTTCGGGCTCCGGCACCGGCGCCCGCGTGCTCGGCGGCGAGGCTGCCGAGCGGCGGGCGGCCGACGGGTCAGAGCGGCGCGATCCGCAGCATCGTCCCGACGTACAGCCGGTTCGGGTCCGGACCGATGACCGCCTTGTTCGCCTCGTACAGGCGCTGCCAGCCGCCCTTGACCGCGAAGCGGCGGGCGATGGAGCCGAGGGTGTCGCCGGCCTGCACGGTGTGGACGCGTCCGCTCAGCCCGTACCGCTTGGAGCAGACGGGCCAGGCGCCCCAGCCCTGCACCCGCAGGACGTCCTCGGCGACGGTGATCTGCTGCTGCCGGGTGGCCAGGTCGGCGCGGCGGGCGTACTTCAGGCCGCCGTAGTCGATCCAGGTCGGCTGCCAGAACTGGAGCCCGCCGTAGTAGCCGTTGCCGGTGTTGACGTCCCAGCGCCCGCTGCTCTCGCACTCGGCGACGCATCCCCACGGCCACTGGTCCTCGGCGCAGGGGTGGGCGGGCACGCCCCCCGGTCCCGGCGACGGCGGCGGGGGGACGGCCCCGCCCGTGCCGCCGGGCGCGGCACCCTGAGCCGCCTCCACGGCCGCCGCGGCGGCGGCGAGCGCGTCGGCGGCGGTCCCGGCCACGTCCGGCGGCCCCGGTAGGCCGGGGGCTCCCGGGGCTCCGGGCACTCCGGCGGTGCCGGGCCCGTCGTCGCCGGGCGCGGCGGAGGCGGCGGGCGCCTGATGGAGGGCGAGCAGGGCCGCCGCGGAGGCCGCCGCGAGCGAGCCGGCTGTCCAAAATCGGATCATCGACATCGCCGCAGGCTAGGTCGGCTCCCCTCGGCCCGGCTCCGTGCCGCGCGGAACGCTGTTCACTTCCCACCCGGTCGGAGTCACCGGCTCCGCCCCTTCCGGCCCGCCTCCGCACGCGCCAGAGGCAACTTGCCCCCCTTCCGCGCGTGACCCCGCCCGCGCCTGACCCGTTGAACTCGGCATGAGACGTCCGGGAAAGGCCCGGGGTCCGTCCGTACCGAATCCAGGGAGCCCTCCGTGCCGCGCATGCTCGACGTCAGCGAGGACGTACGCGCCGAGATCGGCGACGAAGAAGCCGACCGGCTGCTCATCGGCGACAACGCCCCGGGCAGCTACGACTGCACCTCCTGCCGCACGCCGGGCGACTCCGAGCAGGAGCGCACCAGCACGGTGCTCTTCGTCGGCGACGAGACCGCGGTCCTCGCGTTCGCCCATGCCAGCTGCATCCCGTCCCAGGTGGTCCGGGTCGCCGAGGACCAGCTCCAGGGCGCCGTCGCCTCCATCACGGCCGCCGACGCCGCCGACGCGCTCTCGGCCGCCCACCCCGAGCAGGCGGTGCTCGGCGTCACCAGCGGTCTCGTCCTGATCGACGGCGAGCTGCACCCGGCGCTGGTCGTGGAGCCGACCGCTCCGGTGGCCCGGCCCGGTTCCGGCGGACTCACCGACGAGTTCCTGCCGCTCCTCGCCGAGCAGGGCTTCCACCCGGTCGCCGACCTCGACACCAAGCCGGCCACGCTGCCCGGCTGGTCGGTCCTGGTCGCCATGGGCCAGCTGCACTCGGTGCTCCAGCCGGGCCTCGGCGGCGCGGGCCAGACCGCCTGGTGGCAGGCGCACCAGCCGCTCCAGGTCACCGAGGGCTGGCGTGCGGCGGCCAACAAGTCGCACACCGTGCTGGTCTTCGCGGCGCCGGTCGGCTCCATCGGCCAGCAGCCGCGCGAGGACCTGCTCCGCGACGCACTGGAGAAGGCCGCGGCGAACGGGCGCCTGGTCGCCGCCGCGATGCCGCTGGCCGGTACCTGATGGACGACGGGCGCCCGGGGATAGGGCCGGTGCGCCGGCCGGGGGTCCCGACCGTGCCGCGCCCCCGGCAGGCCCCTCTTTCGGAGAGCCGCCCGCATCCGACGGTCGGCGGGGTCGTTGGCACCTACGTGCACCCATACGACCCTTTCCCGCAGCCGTATCCGAGTCCGATCCCCGCCATGCGCCCGGCGCAGGACCTTCCGGCCGGGTACTCGACGACGCCGATCTTCGATGCCCTGTACTCGGAGTACCGCCGGTCGTTCCGCACGCTCCCCGGTGACCGCAGCGGCGAGGAGGAGCTGGCGTTCCGGGCCTTCGGCACGGCGTTCAGCACGGGCCTCTCGGGCCTCTCGGGCTTCTCGGGGTTCCCGGGCGGCCACCAGCACGCGGCGTACCCGCCGGTCTGGACGGGGCAGCACCATCCCCCGCAGGCGGCCCTGCCGCCGGGGCCGCGCAGAGGCGTCTGAGCCCGTCCGGGCAGGGCGGAGAACGGCCGGGGGCCGGAGTCGTACGGTACGACTCCGGCCCCCGGCCGTCCGCGTGGAGCGGGTTACTTCTTCCTGCCGCGCTTCTCGCGGACCCGGACCGAGATGTGGATCGGGGTGCCCTCGAAGCCGAACTCCTCGCGCAGCCGGCGCTCGATGAAGCGGCGGTAGCCGGCCTCCAGGAAGCCCGAGGCGAAGAGCACGAAGCGCGGGGGCTTGGTGCCGGCCTGGGTGCCGAAGAGGATGCGGGGCTGCTTGCCGCCGCGGATCGGGTGCGGGTGGGCGGCGACCAGCTCGCCGAGGAAGGCGTTGAGCCGGCCGGTGGGGATGCGGGTCTCCCAGCCGGCGAGGGCGGTCTCGATCGCCGGGACCAGCTTCTCCATGTGGCGGCCGGTCTTCGCGGAGACGTTGACCCGGGGCGCCCAGGCGACCTGCTGCATCTCGGTCTCGATCTCGCGCTCGAGGTAGTAGCGGCGCTCCTCGTCGAGCTCGTCCCACTTGTTGTAGGCGATGACGATGGCGCGGCCGGACTCGACGGCCATCGTGATGATCCGCTGGTCCTGGACCGAGATGTTGTCGGTGGTGTCGATGAGGATGACGGCGACCTCGGCCTTCTCGACGGCGGCGGCCGTGCGGAGGGAGGCGTAGTAGTCGGCGCCGGCCTGGAGGTGGACCTTCTTGCGGATGCCCGCCGTGTCGACGAACTTCCAGGTCACGCCGCCGAGCTCGATCAGCTCGTCGACCGGGTCGCGGGTGGTGCCGGCCAGCTCGTTGACGACCACGCGGTCCTCGTTGGCGACCTTGTTGAGCAGGGAGGACTTGCCGACGTTGGGGCGGCCGATGAGGGCGATGCGGCGGGGGCCGCCGACGGCCTTGCCGAAGGTCTGCTCGGGGGCCTCGGGCAGCTTCCGCAGGACCTCGTCGAGGAGGTCGCCGGTGCCGCGGCCGTGCAGCGAGGAGACGGGGAACGGCTCGCCGAGGCCCAGCGACCAGAGCGTGGCCGCGTCGGCCTCGCCGGACTGGCCGTCCACCTTGTTGGCGGCGAGGACGACCGGCTTGCCGGCGCGGCGGAGCAGCTTGACGACGGCCTCGTCGGTGTCGGTGGCGCCGACGGTGGCGTCCACGACGAAGAGGCAGGCGTCGGCGGCCTCGATGGCGTACTCGGCCTGGGTGGCGACGGAGGCGTCGATGCCGAGGACGTCCTG
The DNA here is from genome assembly GCF_043081625.1 of Streptomyces sp. NPDC014861. Taxonomy (NCBI): domain Bacteria; kingdom Bacillati; phylum Actinomycetota; class Actinomycetes; order Kitasatosporales; family Streptomycetaceae; genus Streptomyces; species Streptomyces sp. NPDC014861. Next base: position 39,942 of record NZ_JBIBWV010000027.1, on the reverse strand, counting down.
CTCCCATCCGCCGGTGTCGACGACCTTGAAGCGGCGGCCGGCCCATTCGGCCTCGTAGGTGACGCGGTCGCGGGTGACGCCCGGCTTGTCCTCGACGACCGCCTCGCGGCGCCCGATGATGCGGTTCACCAGGGTCGACTTGCCGACGTTCGGACGGCCGACGACGGCGAGGACGGGGAGCGGGCCGTGCCCGGCCTCCTCGATCGCCTCCCCGACGGCCTCGATGTCGAAGCCCTCTTCCGCGGCGAGCTCCATGAACTCCGCGTACTCGGCGTCGCCAAGTGCCCCGTGGTCGTGCTGGTCGTTCATGAAGTCCGTTCCTTGATCATTCGTGGTCGGTGGTCCCGGCCGGCCGGAGCCGAGGGCCCACTACTGAGAGTGTCGCTCAGCGCCCGGTGAGGCGCCTGGCGTTTTTCAGGTGGTCGGTGAGGTGCTCCTGGATCCGGAGCGTGGCCTCGTCCAGCGCCTTGCGGGTCCGCCGTCCGCTGCCGTCACCGGCCTCGAAGGCGTCCCCGAAGACGACGTCCACCCGGCTGCGGAGGGCCGGCAGCCCCTTCACGAGGCGTCCGGGGCGGTCGGTGCTGCCCAGCACCGCGACCGGCACGATCGGGGCGCCGCTGCGGACGGCGAAGTAGGCGAGACCGGCGCGGAGCGAGGCGAAGTCGCCCTCGCCGCGGGTCCCCTCCGGGAAGATCCCGAGGAGCCCGCCCTGCTCCAGGACACCGAGCGCGTTCCCGATCGCCGTGCGGTCGGTGGAGTCGCGGTCGACCTTGAGCTGCCCGATGCCCTCCAGGAAGCCGCCCAGCGGCCCGACGAACGCTTCCTTCTTGATCAGGAAGTGCACGGGGCGCGGGGCGGTGCCCATGAGCATGGGGCCGTCGATGTTGTGCGCGTGGTTCACGGCGAGGATCGCCGGCCCGGAGGCCGGGACCCGCCAGGCGCCGAGCACGCGCGGCTTCCAGAAGCCGTACATCAGCCCGATGCCGATCCGACGGCCGACGGCGGCCCCCTTCGCGGAGGGCTGGGTCACTTGGCGCCCGCCCTCTTCTCCTCCACCAGGGTGACGACGCACTCGATGACCTGGTCGAGGGTGAGCTCGGTGGTGTCCACCTCGACGGCGTCGCCGGCCTTGGCGAGCGGGGAGGTCTTGCGGCTGGAGTCCGCCGCGTCCCGCTTGACCAGGGCCTCCTGGGTGGCCCGCACGTCGGCGCCCTTCAGCTCGCCGGAGCGGCGGGCGGCGCGGGCCTCCGGCGAGGCGGTGAGAAAGATCTTGAGGTCGGCGTCGGGCAGGACGGTGGTGCCGATGTCCCGGCCCTCGACGACGATGCCGTACTCGGCCTCGCGGGCGATCGTCCGCTGGAGCTCGGTGATGAGCGCGCGGACCTCCGGGACGGCGCTGACCGCGCTGACCTTGGAGGTGACCTCCTCGGTCCGGATCGGGCCGGCGGCGTCGGCGCCGTCGACCGTGATGGTCGGACGGGACGGGTCGGTGCCGGAGACGAGGGAGGGCTTCCCCGCGGCGGCGGCCACGGCGTCGGCGTCGTGGACGTCGACGCCGTTGGAGATCATCCACCAGGTGATGGCCCGGTACTGGGCGCCGGTGTCCAGGTAGCTCAGCCCCAGCTTGGCGGCGACCGCCTTCGAGGTGCTCGACTTGCCCGTGCCGGAGGGGCCGTCGATGGCGACGATCACGGATTCCACGGTGGGGGGACCTTCCTGGGTGGGCGGCGGCCCCGGCGGCAGTCCGGGACCCCTACAAGGTTACCGAGTCCCCCACCCCCATCCGGCCCAACGCCTTCCGGCCCTCGCCGGCCCCGCGTACCCGGGGGTCAGGGGGTGCGGAGGGACCAGCCCTGGGACTGGAGGGCCTGGGAGAGGGCGGGGGCCGCCTTGGGGTCGACCATCAGCTGGACGAGGCCCGCCTGCTGCCCGGTCGCGTGCTCGATGCGGACGTCCTCGATGTTGACCCCCGCGCGGCCCGCGTCCGCGAAGATGCGGGCCAGCTCGCCGGGCCGGTCGCTGATGAGGACGGCGACGGTCTCGTACGCGGTGGGGGCGGCGCCGTGCTTGCCCGGCACCCGCGCCCGGCCCGCGTTGCCGCGCCGCAGCACGTCCTCGACCCCGGAGGCGCCGTCCCGCCGCTTCGCCTCGTCGGCGGACTGGAGCGACCGCAGCGCGCGGACGGTCTCGTCCAGGTCGGCGGCGACACCGGAGAGGACGTCGGCGACCGGCCCGGGGTTGGCGGAGAGGATGTCGATCCACATGCGCGGATCGGACGCGGCGATCCGCGTCACGTCCCGGATGCCCTGTCCGCAGAGCCGTACGGCCGACTCCTCGGCCTCCTCCAGACGCGCCGCGACCATCGAGGAGACCAGCTGGGGGGTGTGGGAGACGAGCGCGACCGCGCGGTCGTGGGCGTCGGCGTCCATCACGACGGGCACGGCCCGGCAGAGCGCGACGAGCTCCAGCGCGAGGTTGAGGACCTCGGTGTCGGTGGAGCGGGTGGGGGTGAGCACCCAGGGCCGGCCCTCGAAGAGGTCGGCGGTCGCGGCGAGCGGGCCGGAGCGCTCCTTGCCCGACATCGGGTGGCTGCCGATGTACGGGGTGAGGTCGAGGCCCAGCTCCTCCAGCTCCCGCTGCGGTCCGCCCTTGACGCTGGCCACGTCGAGGTAGCCGCGGGCGGCCCCGGCGCGCATGGCCTCGGCGAGGGTGGCGGCGACGTGCGCCGGCGGTACGGCGACGATCGCGAGGTCCACCCGGCCCTCGGGCTCGGTGTCGGTGCCCGCGCCGAGCGAGGCCGCGGTCCGGGCGCTCGCCGGGTCGTGGTCGCGCAGGTGGACCGTGACGCCCCGGCCGGCGAGGGCGAGTGCGGCGGAGGTGCCGATCAGTCCGGTTCCGATGACGAGCGCTGTTCTCACGGGGGATGTCCTTGGGGCGCGGGGCGGTAAGGACCCAGCCTAGTCAGCCGCCGCGGGCACGCGCGCGTGCGCCCGTCCTGCGAGACGCGGGACGGGCGCACGCGCGTGCGTGGTGGCTCGGGGGCGGTCCGCACCACCGTCCGCGACGGATTGGGACCGGGCGCACGCGCGTGCGTGGTTCGGGGGCCGGCTTCGGGGTGGGGTCCCCCGGGGACATCCGGGCGCACACGCGCGCGGGGCGACATCCGGGCGCATGCGCGTGCGGGGCGCGGGGCTCCGGAGCGGCCGCGCCTCAGAGCTTCTGCGAGCGGATGATGTCCTCCAGCGAGCCGCCCTGCGGGAGCGATCCGCCCGGCGTCAGCTTGTCGACGGCCTGCGGCAGCGACTGCGCGATCTCGTCGGCGGCCTGCTGCGGGGTGACCCCGGCGTCCTGGGCGACCTTCTGGAGGGTCTCGTCGGGCAGCGCCTGGGCGATCTGGGCGCCGTCGACGGGCTTGTTCTCGCCGGTGCCGATCCAGGACTGGGCCTGGTCGGCGAGGCCGGATCTGGTGAGCATGTCGAGGAGCCCGCCGAGCGGGTTCTGTCCGCCGGCCGCTCCGGCGCCCCCCGCCCCGCCGCCCTGGCCTCCCGCGAGGGCGCCGAGGAGGGAGCCCAGGATGCCGCCGGCGCCGCCGCCCTGGCCGTCGCCCCCGCCGAGCAGGGAGCCGAGGAGACTGCCGAGATCGTTGCCCGCCATGGTTCTGCCTTTCGTCCGGTTGAGGAACAGCCTCAATCTCACCCAGACCGGGGCATTCCGCCACCCGGGGGAGGCGCGGGGCACCGGGCGGGCGCAGCCGGGCGGTAGAAAGGGCGGATGCTGCTCCATGTCATTCCCTTCGGCGCGTGGGCCGAGTGGTCCGCGCACCCCGGTCTCCCCTACGCCCCGCCGTCGCTCGCCGCGGAGGGCTTCGTGCACTGCTCGCCGGACGAGCGGGCGGCGCTGGAGATCGCGGACGCCCGCTACCGGGACGTGCCGGGCCCGCTCCTGGTGCTGGTGGTCGACGAGACCCTGCTGTCCGGGGAGGTCCGCTGGGAGGGGTCGGAGGACCGGCTCTTCCCCCACGTGTACGGGCCGGTCGAGCGGTCCGCGGTGACCGCCGTCCTGGAGGTGCTGCGGGACGCGGACGGCCGTGCGAGGGAGTTGGCGCCCTGGACGTAGGGCGGGTCCGGCGTGTTGCGGGGGCGGCGCGGCGTACGGGGTGAAGCTGGGCCGTATGACTTCACGGACGACACCCCGCCGGACGGTCCTGCTGGCCGCGGCGGCGCTCACGACGGCGACCGCGGCGACGACCACCGGCTGCGGCTCCGGCGGCGACGGGGGTGACGGCGGCACGGAGTCGGGCGCCCCCGCCACCGGGGAGCCCACGGGCGGCGCGACCTCCGGTCCGGCCGGCACCCCGCTGGCGAGCACCTCGGAGATCCCGGTGGGCGGCGGCACGGTCTTCAAGGACCGCAAGGTGGTGGTGACCCAGCCGGTGGAGGGCGAGTTCAAGGCCTTCTCGGCGGTCTGCACCCACCAGAACTGCCTGGTGAACAAGGTGGCGAACGGCACGATCGACTGCCCCTGCCACGGTTCGAGGTTCGCCATCACCGACGGGGCGGTCGAGGCCGGTCCCGCACCGCGTCCGCTGCCCGCCGAGGAGATCACCGTCTCCGGGGAGACGATCAGCCTCGCGTAGCCTGGCCGCCATGGACATGTCCCCCGAGGCGCTGGTGCGCGAGCACACCGTCTACGCCTGTGTGATGGGCTCGCGCGCCTTCGGTCTGGCGACCGAGGAGAGCGACACCGACGCGCGGGGCGTCTACCTCGCCCCGACCCCGCTCTTCTGGCGGTTCGACAAGCCCCCCGCGCATGTGGAGGGCCCCGAGCCGGAGCAGTTCAGCTGGGAGCTGGAACGCTTCTGCGAACTGGCCCTCCGCAACAACCCCAACGTCCTGGAGTGCCTCCACTCCCCGCTCGTCACCCGCACCACCGCGTGGGGCGACGAACTCCTCGCCCTGCGCGGCGCCTTCCTCTCCCGGCAGTCCCACGGCACCTTCGTCCGGTACGCCGGGGGCCAGCGGCGCAAGCTGGAGGCGGACGTCCGCCAGTACGGGCACCCTCGCTGGAAGCACGCCATGCACCTGCTGCGGCTGCTGACCAGCTGCCGCGACCTGCTGCGTACCGGCGAGCTGCGGATCGACGTGGGCGAGGACCGGGAGCGGCTGCTCGCGGTCAAGCGCGGCGAACACACGTGGCCGGAGGTCGAGTCCTGGATGAACCGCCTCCAGGACGAGGCCGACGGCTCGCTCGCCGCCTCCCCGCTCCCGTCCGCCCCCGACCACGCGCGCGTGCAGGACTTCCTGGTCCGCGCCCGCCGCTCCTCGGCCCTCCTGGAGCTCTAGAGCGCGTCCAGCCGGGCCCGGACGACGAGGTCGTGCAGGGCGTCGGAGGCCCGGACCGCGTCCGGCAGCCCCGAGGCGGCCCGGGCGGCGTCGAGGACGCCGTGCAGGGCCTCCACCTCTGCCCGTACCTCCTCCGACGGCACGTCGGCGGCGCCGTGCTCGGCCGCGGTCTTCGCGGTGACCAGGCCGGGGATCCGCGCCGGGGCCTCCGGCACCTCCCCGACGAGGGTCGGCAGATGGGCCTGGATCTCGCCGGAGCGCATCAGGTGGATGCCGGTGAGCAGCGCCCGGTAGGTGTAGAGCAGCGGCTTCAGCTCGCCGCTCTTCTCGAAGAGCCGCCACTGGGTGGCGGCGAAGCCCCGGTAGTGGTGGGCGTGGTGGCTGGTGAGCACGCCGGGCACGAGGGCGGTCAGCTCGGCGTGGACCGGGGTGGTGTGCACGACCAGCGGGGAGGTGAGCTGCTCCAGGACGTAGCCGTTGCGGCGCAGCATCAGCCGGGCGAACTTGCGCAGGTCGTGCGTGACGAGGTCCATCTCGACGCCGTCCCGGTCCCACATCCGGTCCCGGGTCTCCTCGGGCTCGCGGAGCCCGACCAGCGCCTCCGCGGGGAGCAGGTGGACGCCGCGCAGGTCCACGTCGGAGTCGCGGGAGGGGAACCCGTACAGGTGGGCCCCGGAGACCGTGGCGAAGAGGAGGGGGTCCGGTTCCCCGGCCACCACGGAGGTCAGGTCGGCCTTGTGGGCCGCGAGGGTGAGCGTCATGGGCCCACAGCCTCCCAGAATCCGCTCACGCGTCCCAGAGGGCCCCGAGGGCCAGCAGCTCGTCCCGGTGCTCGATCCGCGCGGTCCACGCCTCGGGCCAGGCGGCGGCGCCGAGGTGGGCCCCGGCGAACGCGCCGGCGAGGGCGGCGATCGAGTCGGAGTCGCCGCGGGTGCAGGCGGCCCGGCGCAGGGCGGTCAGCGGCTCGTCGGGGAAGAGCAGGAAGCAGAGCAGCCCGGTGGCCAGCGCCTCCTCCGCGATCCAGCCGTCGCCCGTGTACGTACAGGGGTCGAGCTCCGGGTCGGCGGTGCGCTGCACGGCGTCGAGGCGTTCGAGCACGGCCAGGCACTCGTCCCAGCCGCGCCGGACGAAGTGCGCGGCGTCGGGGTCCTGGGAGCGGGTCCACAGGTCGCCGAGCCACCGCTCGTGGTACCGGTCGCGGTTCTCGTAGGCGTACGAGCGCAGCTGCCCGACGAGCCCGGTCGGGTCCGCGCCCCGGGCGAGCAGCCACACGGCCCGCGCGGTGAGGTCGGAGGCGGCGAGCCCGGTGGGGTGCCCGTGGGTCAGCGCGGCCTGGAGCTGGGCGGCGCCGGCGGCGGCCTCGCCGTACTCGCCCAGCAGCCCGAGCGGCGCGACCCGCATGTTGGCCCCGCAGCCCTTGGAGTGGATCTGGCTGGCGTCCTGCCAGCGGCGGTCCCCGTCGAGCAGGCCGCAGGCGCGCAGGCAGGTGTTGCCGGGGGCGCGGTTGTTGTCGGGCGAGTGGTACCAGGCGACGAACTCGCGGCGGAGCGTGTCGGCGAACCGTTCGGGGCCCGCCACCCCCCGATCCTGGACCTCGCGGAGGGCGCGGGCGACGGCGAGGGTCATCTGGGTGTCGTCGGTGATCCTGCCGTCCTCGGGGAGTGCCAGCTCGCGCCAGGGCCCGTACAGGCTGATGATCATCGGTACCTCGGAGAACTCCGTGCGGCGGCCCAGCGCGTCCCCCAGCGCCAGCCCCATCAGCGTCCCGGTGGCGGCCTGCTTGGTCGTGCGAGCGGTCGTGCGGATGGTCATGCGGATCGTCCTTCCGGTCGGAGCAGTGGCGGGTGGAGGGCCGTGGCCTCTCCCGCCCGGTAGAGCGCGGCCGGTTTCCCCCGTCCGCCGGTGCGGCGCGGCGGTCCCTCCACGGCCTCGACGAAGCCGGGCGTGGTGAGGACCTTGCGCCGGAAGTTGGGGCGGTCCAGCGGGACGCCCCAGACCGTCTCGTACACCTGCCGGAGCTCGCCGAGGGTGAACTCGGGCGGGCAGAAGGCGGTGGCGAGGCAGGTGTACTCCAGCTTGGCGCCGACGCGCGTGCGGGCGTCGGCGAGGATGCGGTCGTGGTCGAAGGCGAGCGCCGGGACCTCGTCGTAGGGAAGCCAGCGGGCCTCGGCGGCGTCGCCGCCGCCGCGCGGCTCGGGCAGGTCGGGGACGAGCGCCGTGTACGCGACCGAGACGACCCGCATCCTGGGGTCGCGGTCGGGTTCGGTGTAGGTGCGGAGCTGTTCGAGGTGGAGCCCGGCGACGGTGGCGCCGGACAGTCCGGTCTCCTCGGCGAGTTCGCGGCGGGCGGCGGTCCCGGCGGACTCGCGGGGCAGCACGAAGCCGCCGGGGAGCGCCCAGGCGCCCGCGTAGGGCTCCTGGCCGCGCTGGACGAGGAGGACGTGGAGCCGGCCGGCGCGGACGGTGAGGACGGCCAGGTCGACGGTGACGGCGAAGGGCTCGAAGGCCCGGGGGTCGTACCCCTCGGGGAGGTTCATCGGCGCTCCGGGAGGGGGTCGGTGAAGTGCCGGCCCTCGGCGAGCAGCGCGTCGACGGCGGCGACCGCGGTGGCGAGGCGCTCCTCGTGGGGTCCGGTGAGGACGACGGTGCGGCGGCCGCTGTGGGTGAGCTGGGTGAGGAAGCGGGCGGTCATCCAGGGCCGGAGGTGTTCGCCGTCGCGGAGCCCGTCGTCCTCGAAGTCGACGCCCCGGTGGTCGGTGAGCAGCCACAGGTGCTGCCGGCCCCGGGCGGCGATCTCGCCGGTGGCGGCGCTGGTGGTACCCAGGTAGCGCTCGTGCCAGATGGTGGTGGCGAAGGCGTCGGTGTCGCAGAGGAGGACGGGCGAGCCGTCGCGGGCGGCCTCCTCCTCCAGCTCGGCCTGGCGCTGGGCGATGACGGGGAAGTCGGAGGTGTGGAAGGCGACCTCGGACCAGTCGGCGCCGGGGCGCGTCGCCCGCAGTTCGGCGAGCTTGAGTTCGCTGTACTCGCGGCCGTACTCCGGGACGTACCGGGTGCGTGCCCAGACCCCGCCGCGCCGCCGGTAGTGGTCGGCGAGGGCGAGCGCCATGGTGGTGGTGCCGGTGGACTCGGCGCCGAGGACGACGACGCGACGGGTGAGCGCGGCCCGGACGGGCGCGGCGAGGAAGTCCCAGCAGCCCGCGAGGTCGGCGCGGACGGCGGTGCCGGAGACGGGGAAGGCGGCCCGGTCGGGGTCGACGAGGACGGACACGGCGCCGAAGCGGCGGGCGAGCTCCTCGCCGTACGGCTCCGAGGTGAAGACGGCGTCGACGGCCTCGGGGACGGCGGCCCGGAAGACGGCCATGTGGGCGTCCCAGACGGCGGGGTCGGTGAGGTCGACGGGGATGTCGTCGACGGTGCCGACGACGAGGGCGCCGGGGTGGACCTCCCGCATCCAGGCGACCCGCTCCTCCAGCGGCACGGACTCGGCGGAGGAGGCGCAGACGAGGACGGTGACGCGCGCGCAGTCCGCGAGGGCGCGGCGGACGAGATGGTGGTGTCCCGCGTGCGGCGGGTAGAACTTGCCGAGGACGAGGCCGTGGCCGTGGCGGGTGCTCACGCGGTCGCCTCCAGCGGGCGCCGTCCGGCGGCGAGGCCGCGGCTCCAGCCGCGCAGCCCGGCCACGCAGAGGGCCAGGAAGCCGACGTACAGCAGCGAGGTCAGGTAGAGGCCCTTGTGGGCGTACAGGGGGATGTAGACCACGTCGGCGGCGATCCACAGCCACCAGGACTCCAGGCGCTTGCGGCACTGGCCGTAGGTGGCCATGAGGGAGAGGCCGGTGGTGAGGGCGTCCCAGAAGGGGACGGTGGAGTCGGTGGCCCGGTCGAGCAGGAGGGTGAGGGCGAGGGTCCCCACCGTCCCCGCCGCGAGCAGCCAGGCCCACTCGGTGCGGGTCGTGCGCCGCACCGGCAGGGCCTCGGAGGAGCCTGGTCCACCCCCGTGGGTCCAGGTCCACCAGCCGTAGGCGGCGAGGACGATGAAGACGATCTGGAGGCCGGCGTCGGCGTAGAGGCCGGCCTGGGTGAAGAGCAGCACGAAGAAGAGGTTGTTGGCGATGCCGACCGGCCAGTTGGCGAGGTGCTGCCGGGCGACGAGCCAGACGCACAGGGCGCCGCTGCCGAAGCCGAGGAGCTCGGTCCAGGAGACCGGGGTGTCCAGCAGCGTGAAGAGCGGCCGCTGGAGGGGTTCGAGTACGTCCGCGAGGCTCACGCCCGCCTCCTTAAGAGTCACCTTGACTATAAAAGACGGCGAGGGCCGCGCACAAGAAGGAGAACGCGAAGGGCCCCGTCTCCGCGGCGCGGAGACGGGGCCCTTCCGGTCAGGAGGCGGGTCCTACAGACCGACTTCCTTCATCAGCATGCCGACCTCGGTGTTGGACAGGCGGCGCAGCCAGCCCGACTTCTGGTCGCCCAGGCCGATCGGGCCGAAGGCGGTGCGGACCAGCTTCTCGACCGGGAAGCCCGCCTCGGCGAGCATCCGGCGGACGATGTGCTTGCGGCCCTCGTGGAGCACGACCTCGACCAGGTAGTTCTTGCCGGTCTGCTCGACCACCCGGAAGTGGTCGGCGCGGGCGTAGCCGTCCTCCAGCTCGATGCCGTCCTTGAGCCGCTTGCCGACCTCGCGGGGCAGCGGGCCGGTGATGGCGGCCAGGTACGTCTTCTTCACGCCGTACTTGGGGTGGGTGAGGCGGTGGGCCAGCTCGCCGTGGTTGGTGAGCAGGATGATGCCCTCGGTCTCCGTGTCGAGCCGGCCGACGTGGAAGAGCCGGGTCTCGCGGTTGGTGACGTAGTCGCCCAGGCACTGGCGGCCGTCCGGGTCCTCCATGGTGGAGACGACGCCGGCCGGCTTGTTCAGCGCGAAGAACTGGTACGACTGGGTGGCGACGGTCAGGCCGTCGACACGGATCTCGTCCTTCTCCGGGTTCACCCGGAGGCCCTGCTCCAGGACGATCTCGCCGTTGACCTCCACGCGGGCCTGCTCGACCAGCTCCTCGCAGGCGCGGCGCGAGCCGTAGCCGGCGCGGGCCAGCACCTTCTGCAGCCGCTCGCCCTCCTGCTCGGCGCCCGGGAAGGTCTTCGGGGTCTTGACCTCGGGCTTGTTCGCGTACCGCTCGCGGTTGCGCTCCTCGGTCCTGGCCTCGTACTCGCGCGAGCGCGCCGGGGCCGTGCGGCCGCCGCCCCGCTGCGGCTGCTGCTTCGGGGACTGCCGGGGACCACCCTTGGCACCGCCGCGGGCGGCGTCGCCGCGCCCCTTGCGGGGGGCCGAGCCGCCCTTGGCGCCGTCCGAGGGCATGCTCACGTCGTAGCTGCGCTCCTCGGGGCGGGCCTTGCGGGGGCGGCCGGCGCTCTGGCCGCGCTCGTCGCGGCCGTTGCCCGCGCCCCGGTAGTTGTTGCCGCGGCCGCCGCTCTTGGCACCACGGCTCCCGCCGTTGCTTCCGCTGTTCCTGCCGCTGCTGCTTCGCATCACGCTTCCGTCGTCTCTTCGTCCGCTGTTTCGTCCCTGTCGGGATCGAACGACGGAACGCCTTCCAGGGAGTCCGGCTCGACCGCGTCCACCTCCGGGAGGAAGGGCGCGAGCTCCGGGAGCTCGTCCAGGCCGCGCAGGCCCATCCGCTCCAGGAAGTAGTTCGTCGTCCTGTACAGGATCGCACCTGTTTCGGGTTCCGCGCCCGCCTCCTCCACCAGACCGCGCTGGAGGAGGGTCCGCAGCACGCCGTCGCAGTTGACCCCGCGGACGGCGGAGACCCGGGAGCGGCTGACCGGCTGGCGGTACGCGACCACCGCCAGGGTCTCCAGGGCGGCCTGGGTCAGCCGGGCCTGCCGGCCGTCCAGGACGAAGGCCTCGACGGCGGCGGCGTGGGCGGGGCGGGTGTAGTAGCGCCACCCGCCGGCGACCCGGCGCAGCTCGAAGCCGCGCCCGTCGGCGGTGTACTCGTCGGCCAGCTCGTGGAGGGCGTCGGCGACCTCGCGCGGGGTGCGGTCGAGGACCTGGGCGAGGTGGGCCTCGCCGGCGGGCTCGTCGACGACCATGAGGACGGCTTCGAGGGCGGGCTTGAGGTCGCTCATGAGGGCTCCGGTGCTTCCTGGTCGAACTCGGCCGTGACGCGGGTCTCACCGTCACCGCCGGTCCAGGAGACCGTGAGCGCGCCGAGCGGGTCCTCCTGGTCGAGGGCGACGGCCTTCTCCCGGTAGAGCTCCAGGAGGGCGAGGAAGCGGGCGACGACGGTGAGGGTGTCCTCGGCGTCCTCGACCAGCTCCCGGAAGGAGGCGGTGCCCCGCTCGCGCAGCAGGGCGGCGACGATCCCGGCCTGCTCCTGGACGCTGACCAGCGGGGCGTGGATGTGGTCCACGTAGACCTGCGGCGCGGCCTTGGGCTGCATGGCCTTCACGGCGAGCTTCGCGAAGCCCTCGGCGCCGATCGAGAGGACGACCTCGGGCAGCAGCTCGGCGTGGTGCGGCTCCAGGCCGACGGTCCTGGGGTGACGGCGGCCCTCCGTCTCCCAGCGCTCGGCGAGGAGCTCGGCGATGCGCTTGTACGCGCGGTACTGGAGGAGCCGGGCGAAGAGCAGGTCGCGGGCCTCCAGGAGGGCGAGGTCGGCCTCGTCCTCCACCTCGGCGGCGGGCAGCAGCCGGGCGGCCTTGAGGTCGAGCAGGGTGGCGGCGACGACCAGGAACTCGGTGGTCTGGTCGAGGTCCCCGTCCGGCCCCAGGTTCCGGAGGTGGGCCATGAACTCGTCGGTGACCTGGGAGAGGGCGACCTCGGTGACGTCCAGCTTGTGCTTGGTGATCAGCTGGAGCAGCAGGTCGAACGGCCCCTCGAAGTTCGCGAGGCGCACCGTGAACCGCCCGTCCCCGGCCTCGCCGCTCCCGGGCGCGACTCCGCCCGCGGACTCGGCGGCGGGGTCTGCGGTGGGCTCCGCGGCTGGTTCCGGAGCGGGCTCCGGGGCTGTTTCCTGAGCGGGGTCCGCGGCTGCTTCCGGAGCGGGGTCCGCGACCGGCTCCGTGGCGGGGTCCGTGACCGGCTCCGTGGCGGTCCGAGGCGCGGCGCCGGCCACCGGCCCGGCCTCCGGCGCCTCGGCCCGATCGGCCTCCGGCATTCCGGCCGGTCCGGCCTCCGGCACCTCCGCCGGTACGGCTCCGGGCAGGCCGCCGCCCCGTCCCAGCGCGCGGCGGCGCGGTGGGCGGGACGTTTCGTCGGCGGGCGGACGCATCGGGGGCGGTTCCAGGGGTACGGGGGCGGTGCCGCCCGCAGGCTACCCTCAGCGGCCGCGCAGACGGCGGACGAGGATGCTCGCGTCGCCGCGGGACTCCAGGTCCGCCAGGACCACGGCGACCGCCTCGCGGACGATCCGCCCGCGGTCGACGGCGAGACCGTGCTCGCCGCGCAGCACGAGGCGCGCGTGCTCCAGGTCCATCAGCTCCTCGGCGGAGACGTAGACCGTGATCTTCTCGTCGTGGCGCTCCCGCCCGCTGGGGCGCCGGTTGGTGGCGCGGCCCCGGCGCCGTGCGGGCGCCGCCGCCTGGGCGGGCTGCTTGGCGGGGGCGGGCTGCTGGGCGGGGACCGACTCGGCCTCCCGGGCGCGCGGCCCGTCCGCCTCCGACTCGGCCGCGGCGTGCTCGGCGGAGCCGGCGGCACCGCCGTCCGCGCCGGCCGCCGTGTCGCTCTCGCCCGCCGGAGCGGGAACGGTTCGGCGGGGCGAGGACGACTGCAGCGCCATCCCCCCGGTCGTACGGAAGAGTTCGTCGGCTCCGGGCAGACTCACTCGGCGTGACACCGGGCGAGCACCTCCCTGGCGAGCTGGCGGTAGGCGGCGGCGCCCACGGAGTTGGAGGCGTACGTGGTGATGGGCTCGCCGGCGACCGTGGTCTCCGGGAAGCGCACCGTCCGGCCGATCACCGTGTGGTACACGTGGTCGTCGAAGGCCTCGACGACCCGCGCGAGCACCTCGCGGGAGTGCACGGTCCGGGAGTCGTACATGGTGGCGAGGATGCCGTCGAGCTCCAGCTCGGGGTTGAGCCGCTCCTGCACCTTCTCGATGGTCTCGGTCAGCAGGGCGACACCGCGCAGCGCGAAGAACTCGCACTCCAGCGGGACGATGACCTTGTGGGCCGCCGTCAGGGCGTTCACGGTCAGCAGGCCGAGCGAGGGCTGACAGTCGATCACGATGTAGTCGTAGTCGTTCATCAGCGGCTTGAGGGCGCGCTGGAGCGTGGACTCGCGCGCGACCTCGGAGACCAGCTGCACCTCTGCGGCGGAGAGGTCGATGTTGCTCGGCAGCAGGTCCATGTTGGGGACCGCCGTCTTGAGCAGCACCTCGTCCGCCGACATGCCCCGCTCCATGAGCAGGTTGTAGACGGTGAGGTCGAGCTCCATCGGGTTCACGCCGAGGCCGACCGACAGGGCGCCCTGCGGGTCGAAGTCGACGAGCAGCACCCGCCGTCCGTACTCGGCCAGCGCGGCGCCCAGGTTGATGGTCGACGTGGTCTTGCCGACGCCGCCCTTCTGGTTGCACATCGCGATGATCTTGGCGGGGCCGTGGTCGGTCAGCGGGCCCGGGATCGGGAAGTACGGCAGCGGCCGTCCGGTCGGGCCGATCCGCTCGCGGCGCTGGCGGGCAGCGTCGGGCGCGAGGGTGGCCGCGTACTCCGGGTCGGGCTCGTACTCGGCGTCGGGGTCGTAGAAGTGCCCCTCGGGCAGCTCGTCGTAGGCGGCGAAGTGGGTGGACTCTCGGCCCATCTCGTTGCCGGCCGTGGCGTTCACGTGTAGGCCGTCCATCGTCTTCAGCGTGTGGGTTGTCGTCATGGGCTGGTGCGTCGCGAAGGTCCGCACCGCGACGGAGCCGACCGGGGCACCTGGCGCACCGCTCCCGGGAGTAAATGTCGACTCATTCACAAGTCGTCTTACCTCCTTGGATGTGACCAGGAACATTTATCGATCTGTCAGCGTGGCACCATGCCGACGGTTGGCGACTCTATGGCGTGTCACCGGTCCGCAGCAACACAATCGCCCGGACCCGGCCCGTTGTGTCGGCAACCGAACACGCCTCTGTCAAGGGCGCGCGGCCACGCATCCGCACGTTTCAGGGGTGTGCGAAACGGTTAAAGGGTTACGTTCGACGCGAGTTGACCGAACGTTTTGGCGTGGCCGGAGACACAGCCGGCCGGACCTTGTCGAACAAGGTCCGGCCGGGTGTGTGACATTGACGGTGGGGTTGACGGGGCCGCCCGTCGGACCGCCGGTGGGGCGCCCGAAGGTCAGCCGACGAGGGTGCTCAGCTCGACGTGGTCGTAGCCGTGCGCCTCGGCGACCTCCTTGTAAACCACCTTGCCGTCATGGGTGTTGAGGCCCAGGGCGAGGGCGGCGTCGCGGCGGACCGCCTCGACCCAGCCGTTGTTCGCCAGCGACACGATGTAGGGCAGCGTGGCGTTGGTGAGGGCGTAGGTGGAGGTGTTCGGGACCGCGCCGGGCATGTTGGCGACGCAGTAGAAGACCGAGTTGTGGACCTGGAAGGTCGGCTCGGCGTGGGTGGTCGGGTGCGAGTCCTCGAAGCAGCCGCCCTGGTCGATCGCGATGTCGACAAGGACACTTCCGGGCTTCATCTTGGCGACGAGCTCGTTGGTGACCAGCTTCGGGGCCTTGGCGCCCGGGATGAGGACGGCGCCGATGACGAGGTCGGCCTCGACGACGGCCTTCTCCAGCTCGTAGGCGTTGGAGACGATCGTCTGCACCTTGGTGCCGAAGACCTTGTCGGCCTCGCGGAGCTTGTTGATGTCGCGGTCGAGCAGGGTCACGTGGAAGCCCATGCCGACGGCGATCTGGGTGGCGTTCCAGCCGGAGACGCCGCCGCCGATGACGACGGCCTTGCCGGCGTGGGTGCCGGGGACGCCGCCGGGGAGCACGCCGCGGCCGCCGGCCGAGCGCATCAGGTGGTAGGCGCCGACCTGCGGGGCCAGGCGGCCCGCGACCTCGGACATCGGGGCGAGCAGCGGGAGCGCGCGGTTCGCGGTCTCGACCGTCTCGTACGCGATGGCGGTGGTGCCGGACTCCAGGAGGGCGTCCGTGCACTCCTTGGAGGCGGCCAGGTGCAGGTAGGTGAAGAGCGTCTGGTCCTTGCGGAGGCGGTGGTACTCCTCCGCGATCGGCTCCTTGACCTTGAGGAGCAGGTCGGCGGTGGCCCAGACCTCGTCCGCGGTGGGGAGGATCGCGGCGCCCGCGGCGACGTACTCCTCGTCCGTGATCGAGGAGCCGACGCCGGCGTTCTGCTCGATGAAGACCTGGTGGCCGTTGCGGACGAGCTCGTGGACACCGGCGGGGGTGATGGCCACGCGGAACTCGTTGTTCTTGACCTCGCGGGGGATGCCGACCTTCATCGTCGATCACGGTCCTTGAATCAGGGGGGATAACTGGTGCACTGCCATACATACCCGGATGCACTGCGGCACACCGAGGCAGACCACGTTCGAACGCGGCGGAACCAGTCTAATGAAGGAGTTCCCGCTGTCTAGCCTTTCAAAGTACTAATCTTCTGCGGACCCACTGCGGATTTCGTAGGCAAAGCCTTCCGTTTCCAGCAGACGATCAGCGGCAGCACGGTGCAGCCGGGCCGCGGCGGGGTCGCCGAGCCGGTCGAGGGTGTCGGCGAGCCGGAGCTGGAGCGCCGCCTGGAGCCGGGTGTCCTGGGCCCGACGGGCCCACTCGACCGCCTCCTCACAGGTCCGCAGCGACTCCTCGGGCCGCCCCGCGTACTCCTGCACACGCGCCGCCTCGCTCAACGCCCGCGCGTGGCCCGGGAGATCACCGAGCCTGCGGTATCCGGCCGCGGCCGCCCGCCAGTGCCGCAGCGCCTCCCCGTACCGCCCGGCATAGGTCTGCACGGCGCCGAGGCGGGCGTACAGGCGTGCCTGGTCGGCCCGCTCGTCATGGGCGAGGCGCTGGGCGAGAGCGCGGCCGTACCAGTCGCCGGCCCGCTGCCAGTCACCCAGCTCCTGATAGCTCCCTCCTACGGATTCCATTGCGCGACCGGTGGCGTACGGGTCATTTGCTTGCCTTCCGGCCTCCCATGCCAACCGATATCGCAGCAACGCGTCCTTCGCGCGACCGGTCCGGGCATCGAGGTCGCCGAGGTTCAGGAGGGCGGCCGCCCGCTCGCGGTGCAGCCCGCGCCGCTCGGCGACGTCGAGGACCAGCCCGTGCAGCCCGTAGAGGTCGGGTGCGGCGGCCTCGGCGCCGCCGTGCGCGGTGAGCGCCCGCACCAGCGAGGCGATGAGCCGGCGGGCGAGGGTGTCCAGCTCCCCGTCGGCGACGGCCAGCCGGGCGCAGGCGAGCAGCGCCGGCCGGCGCGCGGTCAGCCACCGGGCGGCGTCCTCGGGGGCGGGGAAGCGCAGGGCGCGCGGCAGGCCGGCGAGCCTGCGCCGGGCCGGGGAGCCCTCGGCCTCGGTGACCGCGCGGCAGGACTGGAGGAGCCGCACGGTCCGCTCCAGCATCCGGGCCCGGGCGAGCTGCACCTCGGCGGGCCGGTCGTGCTCCTCCAGCTGGGCACGGAGCAGGGGGACGAGATGGCCGGGGGCCTCGTACTCCCCGTCCCCGGTCTCGGTGACCAGGCCCAGGCGGGCGAAGTCCGCGAGGGTGGCCGCCGCCGCCGAGACCGAGCAGCCGGCGAGGGCGGAGGCGGTGTGGGCGTCGGCCCGGCCGAGCGGGGCGAGCGCCAGGTAGCGCAGTATCCGGGCGGCCGGCTGGGGCAGCGCCTGGTGGGCGAGGAGGAAGGTACGGGTGAGGGGGTCGCCGTTCAGGCCGCGGAGGCGTTTGGCGAGGTCGGCGACGGAGGTCTCGGGCCGGCCGGCCAGCCAGCCGCCGGCCAGCACCACCGCGCCGGGCAGCCCGCCGCACTCCTCGACCAGTGCCTCCGCGGCCTGCGGGTCGACCGTGATGCGGACCGAGCCGGTGGCGGAGGTCAGCAGCTCGATGGCCGACTTCGGGTCGAGCCCGCCGAGGGTGCAGGGCCGTACGTCCGGGATCCCGGTGAGCGGCCCCCGGGCCACCGCGACGACGAGGGCGTCGGGGTTGTCCGGAAGGAGCGGGTCGGCCTGTTCGGCGTCGACGGCGTCGTCGAGGAGCAGCACCGCCCGGCGCCCGCGGAGCGCCTCGCGGACCAGTTCGGTCAGCTCGTCCTCGGCCGCGCCGGGCGGTTCGGCGACCCCGAGGCCGCGGAGGAGTTCGCGGGCGGCCCGGGCGGTGGGGACGGGCTCGCCGCCGGGCTCGGTGAGCCGGACGCGGTGGATCCCGTCGGGGTAGCGGCCGGCGACCGAGGCGATCAGTTCCTCGGCGAGCGCGGTGCGGCCGGAGCCGGGTCGGCCCGCGACGAGGAGGACGCGGGCGCGGGGCTCCTTGCGGCCGGTGAGGGTGTCCAGGCCGGTCCGCTCGATGTCGGCGCGGAGGGCCTTCAACTCCCGCTGCCGGCCGTAGAACTGCCGGCTGCCGGCCGCTGCCACCGCCTGATCCGTCACGGGCCACACTCCCGTCCACCTGCGCACGAGCCGATCCCGCGGGGGACTCCGCACGGGCGTGTACGAGCGTAGTTCAGCCCCTGCCGCGGACCCGGCGGAGCGCGGCGGGCACATCCCCCGATCGGATCAGCAGACAGTCACACCGGCCTGCCGTCTCGGTCGGGGACGCGGTCCGCCGGGGCGGGTGACCCATGCCCGGCGGACCGCGAGGGACGCGGGCGGGTGGCCCATCCCCCGGCGGACCGCGAGGGGCGCGGACGGGTGGCCCACGCCCCGGCGGACCGCGAGGGGCGCGGGCGGGTGGCCCATGCCCCGGCGGACCGCGAGGGGCGCTACGCCTCGAAGGGGCGGGCCGGCCAGGGCGCGTCCGCCGGGCGCAGCGCGTCGAGGCCGTCGCCCGCCCGTGCGGCGACCAGCGACAGCACGCCCACGACCAGGCAGTTGTTGTGCAGCTCGCCGGCGAGGACCCCGCGTACCAGCTCGTCCAGCGGGACCCGCGCGACCTCCATGTCGGCCTCCTCCTCGGAGACCTCGTACCGCTCCCCCTCCGCCTCGGCGAGGTCGCGCGCCAGGAAGATCCGCACGGCCTCGTCGCAGCCGCCCGGGGTGGTGTAGACGTCCGTGAGGACCCGCCACTCGCCCGCCTTGGCGTGCGCCTCCTCGTACAGCTCGCGCTGGGCGGCGTGCAGCGGGTTCTCGCCGGGCACGTCGAGGAGGCCCGCCGGGATCTCCCACAGCTTCTGCCGCACCGGGTGGCGGTACTGACGCAGCACCAGCACCCGGTCCTGGTCGTCCACGGCCAGCACGGCCACGGAGCCCGGGTGGACCTGGTAGTCGCGCCGGACGACCGAGCCGTCCGGCATCACCACGTCGTCCGTGCGGACACTCGTCTTCTTGCCCGTGAAGGGGGTCGTGGTCGCGGCGACCCGCCACTCCTCCGGGGTGTCCTGCACCTGCATCGGTAGTCCTCCCACATACGAAAGCCGGGGTACGGGTCCTCGTGCGAGAACCCGTACCCCGGCTACGTTAACGCTCCGTACTACTTGGCCGTCTTGCGCTCGACGGCCGCCTTGACCAGGCCCGCGAAGAGCGGGTGCGGGCGGGTCGGGCGGGACTTCAGCTCCGGGTGCGCCTGGGTGGCGACCAGGTAGGGGTGGATCTCCTTCGGGTACTCGACGAACTCGACGAGCTTGTTGTCCGGGGAGGTGCCGGAGAAGACCAGGCCGGCCTTCTTCTCCAGCTCGGCGCGGTAGGCGTTGTTCACCTCGTAGCGGTGACGGTGGCGCTCGTCGACGTACGGCTCGTCGGCGTAGGCCGCGCGGACGACCGAGCCCTCGGCGAGCTTCGCCGGGTAGAGGCCCAGGCGCATCGTGCCGCCCAGGTCGCCGGCGCCCTCCACGTAGGCGAGCTGCTCCTCCATCGTGGAGACGACGGGGTGCGCGGTGGCCGGGTCGAACTCGGTGGAGTTCGCCTCGGGGATGCCCGCCAGGTTCCGGGCCGCCTCGATGACGATGCACTGGAGGCCGAGGCAGATGCCGAGCAGCGGCACCTTGTTCTCGCGGGCGTACTGGATGGCGCCGACCTTTCCGGACACACCGCGGTCGCCGAAGCCGCCGGGGATCAGGATCGCGTCGCAGTCGCCGAGCTGCTTCTCGGCTCCGGCCTGGGTCTTGCAGTCGTCGGAGGCGACCCACTTGACCTTGACCCGCGCCTTGTTGGCGAAGCCGCCGGCGCGCATGGCCTCAGTGACCGACAGGTAGGCGTCGGGCAGGTCGATGTACTTGCCGACGAGCGCGACGGTGACCTCGTGGTCGGGGTTGTGGACGCGGTCCAGGAGGTCCTCCCAGACGGTCCAGTCCACGTCGCGGAAGGGCAGGTCGAGCTTGCGCACCACGTAGGCGTCGAGGCCCTCGGAGTGCAGCACCTTCGGGATGTCGTAGATCGACTTGGCGTCGATGGCGGCGACCACGGCGGCCTCGTCGACGTCGCACATCAGCGAGATCTTGCGCTTGATGGCGGTCGGGACCTCGCGGTCGGCGCGCAGCACGATCGCGTCGGGCTGGATGCCGATGTTGCGCAGGGCGGCGACCGAGTGCTGGGTCGGCTTGGTCTTCAGCTCGCCCGAGGGGCCGATGTAGGGCAGCAGCGAGATGTGCACGACGAAGACGTTGTCGCGGCCGACCTCGTGGCGGACCTGGCGGACGGTCTCCAGGAAGGGCAGCGACTCGATGTCGCCGACGGTGCCGCCGACCTCGGTGATGACCACGTCGACGTCGTCGGTCGCCATGCGGCGGATCCGCGACTTGATCTCGTTGGTGATGTGCGGGATGACCTGCACGGTGTCGCCGAGGTACTCGCCGCGCCGCTCCTTGGCGATGACCTGCGAGTAGACCTGGCCGGTGGTGACGTTGGCCGAGCCGTCGAGGTCGACGTCGAGGAAGCGCTCGTAGTGGCCGATGTCCAGGTCGGTCTCGGCGCCGTCGTTGGTGACGAACACCTCACCGTGCTGGAAGGGGTTCATCGTGCCCGGGTCGACGTTGAGGTACGGGTCGAGCTTCTGCATCGTGACCCGCAGGCCACGGGCCTTGAGGAGCGCACCCAGGCTGGAGGCGGTCAGGCCCTTGCCGAGGGAGGAGGCGACACCCCCGGTGACGAAGATGTGCTTGGTCGTCGTGGTGTTGGGCGGCATCGCCAAGAGGGGGCTCCCGTGGTCGCGTTCTGGAGGTGCGAAGCGGCTGGTCCTCCGGGAGAATCGGGGGTGCCGTCGCTGCGGTTTCGGGGGTTTCGGCTGGCGCCGTTTCCCACCGGTCCACGGGGTACCAGGGTATCAGTGACATCAGGAGACCGCTTCCGGCCACACGGTCGGCACACCGGTGGACCGCGCGGACCGGCCCCCGGCGGGGCCGTCCGGGGGATCGCGCGGACGGCGGGATTCCGCCCGGGCGGGCCGACGGGCCGGGCGCGGACCCGCCCGCCGCACGGACCGGAAGCGCCACGCGCACGGGGCCGCAACCGCCCCGGCGCACGGGATCGGAAGCACCCCGGCGCACGGGACCGGAAGCGCCCGGCGCACGGGACCGGAAGCGCCTTCCGGACCGGGTCGCCGCCGGGGACGCGGCCGGGCCAGGGGCAGGGAGGAGGCCGAGGGGAAACGTTCGGGCAAACGTCCGGGGAACACCCTGTTCACCCGAGTGGAGCAGCGCGTTACCCTGGCGATCATCACGATCACTAGGGTGCGGACCATCCCGCCCGGCCACGTTCCGGGCGGCCGGCCGACGGCACCACCCCCGCCCGTGGATCCGGACCGGGAGCCGTGTCGCCTCCCCTCGACCCGCTGTCGGAGCCGGCCATCCCGCACACTGGCACCGCGGGCACCTCTCGCAACTCGCAAGCATTGCTGCACGCGCCCCGAGGGGCGGACAGGCCGTACGACTGGAGTGAAGCACGTGGCCGGGCGTATCGAGGATTACGCACTCATCGGAGACATGCAGACCGCGGCGCTGGTCTGCCGGGACGGCAGTGTCGACTGGCTCTGCCTCCCCCGCTTCGACTCGCACGCGGTCTTCGCGGGGCTGCTCGGCACCGAGGAACACGGCTTCTGGAGAGTCGGCCCGGCCGGCCCCGCCGAGGCCGAACCCGCCCCCGCCGACCGCCGCCGCTACCGGGGCGACTCGCTGGTCCTGGAGTCCGAGTGGGACACCCCGCGCGGCACGGTCCGGGTGACCGACTTCATGCCGCCGCGCGACGGCGCGCCCCAGCTGATCCGGATCGTGGAGGGGATCAGCGGCCGGGTGCCGATGCGCTCCGCCCTGCGGATGCGGTTCAGCTACGGCCGGATCGTGCCCTGGGTCCACAAGGTCGGTGACCGCACGGTCGCGGTGGCCGGACCCGACTCCGTCTGGTTCGACACCGAGGCCGAGACCCACGGCGAGGACCTCACCACGTACTCCGAGTTCACCGTCACCGCCGGCGAGCGGATCGCCTTCACCCTCTCCTGGCAGCCCTCGCACAAGGAGCCGCCCGCGCTGCCGGACCCGGAGGGCTCGCTCACGGCGACCACCGACTTCTGGCGCGACTGGGTGGCGCACTGCACGTACCACGGCCCCTACCGGGAGGCCGTGGTCCGCTCGCTGATCACCCTGAAGGCGCTCACGTACGCGCCGACCGGCGGGATCGTCGCCGCGCCGACCACCTCGCTGCCGGAGGAGATCGGCGGCGTGCGCAACTGGGACTACCGCTACACCTGGCTCCGGGACGCGGCCATCACCCTGTCCTCGATGCTGCGCACCGGCTACCGCGAGGAGGCCCGCGCCTGGCGGGACTGGCTGCTCAGGGCGGTCGCCGGCGACCCGGAGAACCTCCAGATCATGTACGGCATCGCCGGCGAGCGGGAGCTCGGCGAGGCGGAGCTGGACTGGCTGCCGGGGTACGAGAACTCCGGCCCGGTCCGGGTCGGCAACGGCGCCGCGAACCAGCTCCAGCTCGACGTGTACGGCGAGGTCACCGAGGCCCTCCACCTGGCCCACATGACCGGCCTGTCCCGCAACGACTACGCGGCCCTGCTCCAGATCAAGCTGATCAACTACCTGGAGAAGAACTGGAACCAGCCCGACGAGGGCATCTGGGAGGTCCGCGGCCCGCGCCGGCACTTCACCCACTCCAAGGTGATGGCCTGGGTGGCGGTGGACCGCACCATCAAGCTGATCGAGTCCGGCGACGCGGACGGGCCCCTCGAGCGCTGGCGCGAGCTGCGCGACGAGATCCACCGGGACGTCTGCGAGAAGGGCTACGACAAGGAGCGGAACACCTTCACCCAGTCGTACGGCTCCAAGGAGCTGGACGCCTCGCTGCTGCTCATCCCGCAGATGGGCTTCCTCCCGCCGGACGACAAGCGGGTGATCGGCACCATCGAGGCGATCCAGCGGGAGCTGTCCACCGAGGACGGCTTCGTGCTGCGCTACCCGACGGCCGGCGAGGAGGCGGGCGTGGACGGCCTGGAGGGCGACGAGGGCGCGTTCCTCGCCTGCTCCTTCTGGCTCGCCGACGACCTGGCGATGATCGGCCGGGTCGACGAGGCCCGCACCCTCTTCGAGAAGCTGCTCTCGCTCCGCAACGACCTGGGGCTGCTCGCCGAGGAGTGGGACCCGCGGCTCCAGCGGCAGGTGGGCAACTTCCCGCAGGCGTTCAGCCACGTGCCGCTGATCGACACCGCCCTGCGGCTGACCGCGAGCGGCGCCTACGGCGGCTGAGCGGCCGAGCGGCAGGCCCCGGGGGCCGGACCTACCATGAGAGTGTCCCGGCCCCCGTACGAAAGGGGGCGCCCGATGGCTCCCCGCTTCCACGTTCCGGACACCGCCCTCGCCGGCCTCCGCGAGGACCTGGCGGGTGAGGTCCTCGTCCCCGGCGATCCCGGCTACGACGAGGCCAGGCTCATCCACAACGGCATGATCGACCGCCGGCCGGCGGTCATCGCCCGGTGCACGAACCGGGCCGACGTGGCCAACGCGATCCTCTTCGGGCGGGAGACGGGGCTGACCGTCGCGGTGCGCGGCGGCGGACACAGCGTCGCCGGCACCTCCGCCGTCGACGACGGCCTGGTGATCGACCTGCGCCCGATGCACGCCGTGGTCGCGGACCCCGAGCACATGACCGTACGGGTCGGGGGCGGCGCCCTGATGAGCCACCTCGACCGGGCCACCCAGCCCTTCCACCTGGCCACCACCGGCGGCAGGGTCTCCACGACCGGCGTCGCCGGCTTCACACTGGGCGGCGGCTCCGGCTGGCTGGAGCGGAAGTTCGGGCTGGCCTGCGACAACCTGCTCGCCGCCGAGCTGGTCACGGCCGAGGGCAAGCACGTCGTCGCGAACGCCGAGGAGAACCCGGAGCTGTTCTGGGCGCTGCACGGCGGCGGCGGCAACTTCGGCGTGGCGACCTCGCTGACGCTGCGGCTGCACGAGCTGCCCACGATGAGCTTCGCGCTGATGCTCTTCCCGCCGCGCTCCGGGCCCGACGTGGTCGACGCCTACCGGACGATGCTGGAGACCCTTCCGGACGAGGCGAGCGGCGGCGTGCTGTACTTCCCGGCCCCGCCCGAGCCCTTCGTGCCGCCGCACCTGGTCGGCGAGCTCGTGGTGGCCGCGCTGGTCACCTTCGCCGGGCCGGTGGCGGGCGTCCGGCACCTGGCGGCCCCGCTGTCCGCGCTGCGGCCGGTGGTGGAGCTCGTGCAGGAGATCCCCTACGCGGACCTCCAGTGCATGCTGGACGACCCGCCAGGGCTGCGGAACTACTGGTCGGCGGAGTATCTGGGGTCGCTCCCCGACGAGGCCGTGGACGTCTTCTGCGCCCGCGGGGAACGGATCCCGGCCGGGACGGCCACCCAGCACGTGCTCTTCCCGCTGGGCGGCGCCGCGGCCAGGGGAGCCTCCGACCACCCGCTCCCCTGGCGTACCGCCCCCTGGGTCGTCCACCCCTTCGCCACCTGGGAGGACCCGGCGCTCGACGGGGCCGCGATCCAGTGGGTGCACGACGTGCGGACCGACATGCGGCCGTGGACGACGGAGGCGGTGTACCTCAACTTCATCGGCGCGGAGGGCGAGCAGCGCGTGGTCGCCGGGTTCGGCGCCGACAACTACGCCCGGCTCGCCGCCGTGAAGGCCGCCTACGACCCGGACAACGTCTTCCGCCTCAACCACAACATCACCCCGGCCGCCGCGGCCTGAATCCCCCCGAGACGGGGTGACGCAGGACACAACTGACAGCCGGTCACGCAATTCCTGTCACGACACGACGAGTTGTCGCCGCCCTGTACGAAGGGTCCGGTCCCGTGACCATCAGGTGATACCGGGGGAACACCACGGGCGATACCGTCCGCCCATGGACACGCAGGGCGGCATCACCGTACAACGGGCACTCGAACTGCCGGGGCTCCGCAGTGGTCTCCCGGAGGTCGTCGCCGGCGCCGACCGGCTCCAGCGGAACGTGCGGTGGGTGCACGCGGGCGAGGTGCCCAACATCGCGTCGCTGCTGAAGGGCGGCGAGCTGCTGCTGACCACCGGTCTCGGCCTGGGCACCCGCCCGGCGGAGCAGCGGGCCTTCGTACGGCGCCTGGCCGACCGGGGCATCGCGGCCCTGGTCGTCGAGCTCGGCCCGCGCTTCGCCCGCCTCCCGGCGACGATAGTGGAGACCGCCCGCTCCGCAGGGCTGCCGCTGGTCCAGCTCCACCGCGAGGTGCCGTTCGTCGCGGTCACGGAGGAGATCCACACCGAGATCGTCAACGGCCACTACGCGCTCCAGCGGCAGGCCGAGGAGGTCCACCGGCAGTGCACCGAGGCGCTGCTCGGCGGCGGCGGAGTGCCCCAGGTCCTCCGGATCCTCTCCGACTTCGCCGCGAACCCGGTCTTCCTGGAGACCGCCGACGGACAGCTGCTGTACGCGGCGGGCACCGAGTCGGGGCCCGCCGACCCGCTCCAGGTCTGGGACGGGCTCCGCGGCCGGCGCGCGGCCCGCGAGTCCGGCCCGCCGACCGGCACGGTCCTCGTCGACGTCCCCGGTGGGGGCTCCCCCCGGCCGAAGGCGGGCGGCGGCACCGCCACGGGCTCGGTGCGGGCCCGGCTGGTGCTGCTCGCGGTCTCCGGCGCCCTCTCCCCCGTGCACCGGATGGCCGCCGAGCGTGCCGCGGGCCTGCTCGCGGTCGTCCTCATGCAGGCCCGGCAGGAGGAGGAGCTGGCGGCCCGCGGCCGCGGCGACTTCCTCACCGACCTCGCGGAGGGCCGGATCACCGCGGAGGCCGCCCCGGCGCAGGCCCGCGTCCTCGGCTTCCGGCCGGGCGACGGCCCGCTCCTGCCCGTCGTCATGCGGCTCGCCCCCGAGCTCTCCCCCTCCGGCGGCTGGGCGCTGCTCGCCCGCGCCGTCCACGAGGAGCTCGCCTCCGTCGGCGTCCCGGCGCTCCTCGGCGTCCGCCCCTTCGAGGGCCGGGTCCCGCTCCTGCTGGGCCTGCGCTCCGAGTCGGAGCGGAACGCGGTGGCCGACCGGGTCGCGGCGGCGCTGCGGGCCGGGGTGGAACGGGCCGGCCTGGAGGGCGCCGGGACGCACCCGCCGGTCGTGGTGGTCGGCATGGCCGGCGGCTGGGCGGCGGCGTCGGCCGGACTGCGGCACGCGGCCGAGACGGCCACCGCGGCGCAGGGCCTGACGGACCGCCCCTGGTACGACGCCCGGCGCCTCGACATCGACCTGCTGCTGTGGCGGCTGCGCGACCACCCGGACCTGGCGGCGTTCGTCGACCGGGCGATCGGCCCGCTCCGCGACCACGACCGCGCCTCGCGCCCGCCGCTGCTCCCCACCCTGGAGACGTACCTGGCGCACGCGGGCCGCAAGGCGGAGACGGCCCGCGAGCTCCACCTCAACCGCCAGACCCTCTACAACCGCCTGGCCCGCATCTCCGAACTCCTCGGCACGGACCTGGACGACCCGCAGACGGTCCTGGCGCTCTCCCTGGCCCTGCGGGCCCGCCGCCACACCCCGTGAGTCAGCGGGCGCGGACCCGTCTGCGCACCCCGTGAGTCAGCGGGCGGACAGCTCGTCGTAGACGCTCAGGACGTGGGCGACGGTGTCGTCCTCCGTCGGCCACGTCCCGGCCTGGACGCGGCCCGCCGCCGCCAGGTCCATCCGCCGCTCCGCGTCCTCCAGGAGTCCCCGGACGGCCGCCGCGAGGGCGGCCGCGTCGCCGTACGGCACCAGCTCGGCCGCGTCGCCGACGAGTTCCGGCACGCCGCCGACGGCGGTGGCGACGAGCGGGACACCGAGCCGGAGCGCCTCCTGGGCGAGCAGGGAGCGGGCCTCCCAGCGGGACGGCAGGACGGCGATGTCGGCGGCGGCCAGCAGCTCGGCGACGTCGTCGCGGCGCCCGACGATCCGGGCGTCGAGCCCCTCGGCGGTGATCCGCCGCTGGAGCGCGGCCCGTTCCCGCCCCTCGCCGGCGATGACGAGCAGCGGCCTGGGGTCGAGTTTCCGCCACTCCCGGGCCGCGTCGAGCAGCGTCCCGTACCCCCGTCCCGGTTCGAGCGCGCCGACGGCCATGAGCAGCGGCCGGTCGACGGCTCCGAGCTCGGCCCGGGCCTTGCCGTCGTGGAGGCAGACGGGCCCGCGCGCGGCGGGCACGGTGACGGGGGCGAGCCGCGCGTCCCTGGCCCCGCGCCGCCGGGCCCGGTCGACGAGTTCGGACGAGGTCCCGAGGACGACGGCGGCGGCGCGCGCGGTGCGGCGCTCCAGGAGCCGTACGAGCCCTCCCATGGCCCCGTCGGTGTGCGGCCGGCCGTGCCAGGTGGTGACGAGCGGGGTGCGGGCGAGCCCGCCGCCGCCGGAGACGGCGAGCGCGGCGCGCACGGAGGCGTGCAGCCCGTGGGCGTGGACGACGTCGGCGCCGATGCAGGCGTTGCGGAGCACGCCGACGGTCGCCGGGTCGTTGCGGCGGGGCAGCGGCACGACGTGCGCGCCGACGCCGGAGTAGTCGTAGAGGCGGTCGAGTTCGGCCGGAGCGCACACGGTCACCCGAACACCCCTCGCCACCAGCCCCGAGGCGAGTGATCTGACGTGAGC
This sequence comes from Streptomyces sp. NPDC014861, assembly GCF_043081625.1. NCBI lineage: Bacteria > Bacillati > Actinomycetota > Actinomycetes > Kitasatosporales > Streptomycetaceae > Streptomyces > Streptomyces sp. NPDC014861. The sequence goes on along the minus strand of NZ_JBIBWV010000027.1, from coordinate 12,446 downwards.
GCTGCTGCCCGCGCTGCCGCCGCCCAGCACCTGGACCGTACGGAGCTGTGTCACGTGCCCAAGGATGCCAGCCCCGGCCGCCACCCGTACGCGCGTTCCGTCACCGATACCGCTTCGTGCCCGTGGCACCCGGGCCCGTGCCGCGTCGCCCCGCCCCCGACTTCACCCGTCCGAGCGAGCGCGCGTCTCTGCTCCGCGCGCCCCCCTGGGGCCGGTGCCCCCGCCGGGCGGGGGCGCCGGTTCAGGCGTCCGCCCTGGCCGTGGCCAGGAGCTCCTCCGCGTGGGCGCGGGCCGTCTCGGAGTCCTCCTGCCCCGCGAGCATGCGGGACAGCTCGCGGACGCGCTCCTCGCCCTCCAGGACGGTGACGCCCGAGCGGGTGACCGAGCCGTCGTTGGTCTTCTCCACCAGCAGCTGGCGATCGGCGAAGGCGGCCACCTGGGGCAGGTGGGTGACGACGACGACCTGCGCGGTGCGCGCGAGCTTGGCGAGGCGGCGGCCGATCTCCACGGCCGCCTTGCCGCCGACACCCGCGTCGACCTCGTCGAAGAGGTACGTCGGCACCGGGTCGACCCCGGCGAAGACGACCTCGACGGCGAGCATCACGCGGGACAGCTCACCACCGGACGCGCCCTTGGCGATCGGCCGCGGCGGGGCACCGGGGTGCGGGGCGAGCAGCAGCTCGACCTCGTCGGCGCCCGCCGGCCCGTACGCCACCCGACGCCCGCCGACCTCGACGCCCGACGCCTCGTCGGCGGCCTCGGTCTGCCGGATGTCGAAGGACACGCGCGCGTGCGGCATGGCGAGCGAGGCCAGCTCGGCGGTGACGGCCCCGGCGAACCGGGCCGCCGCCTCCACCCGCGCGTCGGTGAGCCGCTGCGCGAGGACGGACAGCTCGTCGCGGAGCCGGTCCCGCTCCGCGGTCAGCTCCCCCACCCGGTCGTCGTCCCCGTCGAGCTCCCCGAGCCGCTCGGCGCTCTCCTCCGCCCAGGCCAGGACGGCCCCGACGGACTCGCCGTACTTCCGGGTCAGCTGGGTGAGCGCGGCCCGCCGCTCCTCGACCGCGGCGAGCCGCAGCGGATCGGCGTCCAGGTCGTCGGCGTATCCCGCCAGCTCCTGCGCCACGTCGGCGAGGAGGATGGAGATCTCCCCCATCCGGTCCGCGAGCCCCGCCAGCGCCGGATCGTGCGCCCGCACGCCCTCCAGCGCCCGTCCCGCCCCGGCGACCAGGGTCGTCGCGTCGACGGACTCGGGGTCCTCCGGATTCCCGGCCAGCGCGCCGTGCGCGAGCGCGGCGGCCGAGGCCAGCGCCTCCGCGTGCCCGAGCCGCTCCGCCTCCGCGGCCAGTTCGGTGTCCTCCCCGGCCCGCGGCGCGACCGCCTCGATCTCGGAGAGCCCGAACCGCAGCAGATCGGCCTCCTGGGCTCGCTCACGTGCCCGGGTGGTGATCTCGTCCAGCTCCGCGGCGACGGCCCGCAGCCTCCGGTACACCTCGCCGTAGGCGGCGAGCGGCCCGGACACCGCCTCGCCCGCGTACCGGTCGAGCGCACCGCGCTGCCGGGCGGGCTTCAGCAGGCCCTGCTGGTCGGTCTGGCCGTGGACGGCGACGAGTTCGTCGGCGAGTTCGGCGAGCAGCCCGACGGGCACGGACCGCCCGCCCAGGTGCGCCCGCGAGCGGCCCTCGGCGGAGACCGTACGGGTCACCAGCAGCGCGCCCTCGTCGAGCTCCGCCCCGGCCTCCCGGGCCCGCAGCGCGGCGGGCGCGCCGGGCGGCAGACTGATCCGCCCCTCGACGACCGCCGACCCGGCCCCGATCCGCACCAGGGCCGGATCGGCCCGTCCGCCCAGCAGCAGCCCCAGGCTCGTGACGACCATGGTCTTGCCCGCGCCGGTCTCACCCGTCACCGCGGTGAAGCCGGGCGACAGCTCGACCACCGCGTCGTCGATGACCCCGAGCGACCGTATCCGCATCTCCTCCAGCACGCCCCAGACCATACGAGGTTTCCGTGCCGTGATGCGACATCGCCCCCGACTCGGGCGGTCAGTGGGGCGCGCCCCGCCACCCCGAGACCGGCAGGGCGAACTTGGCGACGAGCCGGTCGGTGAAGGACGCGTGGTGGAGCCGGGCGAGCCGCACGGGGACGGCGCCGCGCCGCACCTCGACGCGCGCGCCGGCGGGCAGCTCCACGGTCCGCCGCCCGTCGCACCACAGCACGCCGTGCGGGGTGTGCGGCTCGACCTCGACGGCGAGCACCGAGTCGGGCGTGGTGACGAGCGGCTTGGCGAAGAGCGCGTGCGCCCCGATCGGCACCATGAGCAGCGCCTCCACCTCGGGCCAGACGACCGGGCCGCCAGCCGAGAAGGCGTACGCGGTGGAGCCGGTCGGCGTCGCGCAGATCACGCCGTCGCAGCCGAAACCGGTGACGGGCCGCCCGTCGATGGCGAGGACCACCTCCAGCATCCGCTCCGGGGACACCTTCTGCACGGCCGCCTCGTTGAGCGCCCAGTCGCGGTGCAGGGCGTCGCCGTTCTGGTAGACGGCGACGTCGAGGGTCATCCGCTCCTCGACCTCGTACGCCTTGGTGACGACCCGGTCGACGACCTTGTCGAGGTCGTCGCGCTCGGCCTCGGCGAGGAAGCCGACCCGCCCCAGGTTGACGCCGAGCATCGGCACGCCGGAGGCGCGGGAGAACTCGGCGCCGCGCAGCAGCGTCCCGTCACCGCCGAGGACGATGATCAGCTCGCAGCCGTCGAGCGCCTCCGGGCAGTGGTCGGGGATCTTCTCCACGGACGGCGGCAGCGGCAGGTCCTCCGCCTCCGCCTCCAGGACGCGGACGCCGATGCCGCTGCGCAGCAGCCCCAGGACGACGAGTTCGGCGCTGCGCACGGCGGCCGGCCGGCCGGTGTGCGCGAGCAGGAAGACGGTGCGTGGTGCCTGTGGTGCCGCTGTCGCTGTCAACGAGGTCCCTCCGCCACGGCGCGGTCGACGTCCGCCGGATCGAGTGCGGGCGCCCCGGCCCGCAGCCACAGAAAGTACTCGACGTTCCCCGACGGCCCGGGCAGCGGGCTGGCGGTGACGCCCGCCACCCCGAGCCCCAGCTCGGCCGCCTGCCGGGCCACGTTCTTCACGGCGTCGGCGCGCAGCTCGGTGCCGCGCACGACCCCGCCGGAGCCGAGCCGGTCCTTGCCCACCTCGAACTGCGGCTTGACCATGAGGACGAGGTCCGCGTCCGGCGCGGTGCAGGCCACCAGGGCGGGCAGCACGAGCCCCAGCGGGATGAAGGAGAGGTCGCCGACGACCAGGTCGGCGGGGACGCCGCCGATCGCGTCGAGGGTCAGCTCGCGCACGTTCGTGCGGTCCTTGACGGTGACCCGCTCGTCGCTCCGGAGCGACCAGGCGAGCTGCCCGTAGCCGACATCGACCGCGACCACGTGCCCGACGCCCGCGCGCAGCAGCACGTCGGTGAAGCCGCCGGTGGAGGCCCCGGCGTCGAGCGCCCGCCGGCCCTCCACCTTCAGCCCGAGGGGGACGAAGGCGTCGAGGGCGCCGGCGAGCTTGTGGCCGCCGCGCGAGACGTAGTCGGGGTCGGAGTCGTCCTGGGCGACGACGATCGCCGCGGCGGTCTCGACCTGGGTGGCGGGCTTGGTGGCGACCGTCTTGCCGACGGTCACCCGGCCCGCGGCGATCAGCTGGCCGGCGTGCTCGCGCGAGCGGGCGAGTTTGCGCCGGACCAGCTCGGCGTCGAGACGGCGGCGTGCCACTCCTGCCACGGTGGGTTCAGCTCCTGGGGTCGTGCGGACGGGACGCGGGGGCGGGACGCGCGTCGAGCGAGGTCAGCTCGGCGCGCAGGCCCCGGTGTACATCCTCGTACACGGCGAGGTGTCCGTCCGCCGGGAGGTGGTCGGCCTCGCCGAGACGCTCGACGAGCGCGTCGACGGCGGGCACCCCGGTGGGCTCCCGGGGGAGCCCCAGCGGGGCGGCCGCGGCGGGCTCGTCCGCCTCCACCGGCCCGCCGCCGTCCACCGGGCCCGTACCGGCCTCCGCCTCCGTCATCGCTTCGCTCATGCCACGACGCTATCGCGAAGCCCTGGGGTACGGTCGACGGCGATGGCGACGATCACGGAGTGCCGCGACGCACTCGACAAGCTGGCGGACAACCTCGCGGGGGCGGACGGCTCGGTCCGGGGCGCGGCCGCGCTCGACCGCACCCTGAGCTGCCACCTCACGGACCTCGACACGACCTTCACCGGCCGGCTCACCGGCGGCCGGATGGTCGTGGAGTCGACGGTGACCGGCCCGCCGCCGGAGAAGGCCCAGATCCGGCTGGCGATGACCGGCGACGATCTGGTCGCGATGGTGGGCGGCGGGCTGAACTTCGCGAAGGCGTGGGCCTCCGGCCGGGTCAGGCTGGAGGCCGGCTTCCGCGATCTGCTGCGGCTGCGCTCACTTCTGTAGCGCCGGCCGCGGGGCGGGCTCCCGCCCCGAGGCCTTGCGCCGGGCCCGCGCCTGCCGCCCGGCCGGTACGACGAGCGGGGTGCCCGTCTCCGGGTCGTCGATGACCTGGCAGCGCAGCCCGAAGACCCGCTCGACCAGCTCGGCGGTGACCACCTCGGACGGCGGGCCCTCCGCGACGACCTCACCGCCGCGCACCGCGATCAGGTGGGTGGCGTACCGGGCCGCGTGGTTGAGGTCGTGCAGGACGGCCACGAGCGTCCGCCCCTGCTCCTCGTGGAGCTCGGCGCAGAGGTCGAGGACGTCGATCTGGTGCTGGATGTCGAGGTACGTGGTCGGCTCGTCGAGCAGCAGCAGCGGCGTCTGCTGGGCCAGGGCCATGGCGATCCACACGCGCTGGCGCTGGCCGCCGGAGAGCTCGTCGACGAACCGGTCGGCCAGTTCGGCGACGCCGGTGGACTCCATGGACTCCCGGACGACCCGCTCGTCCTCGGGCGACCACTGGCGCAGCAGCCCCTGGTGCGGGTAGCGGCCGCGGGCGACGAGGTCGGCGACGGTGATGCCGTCGGGCGCGATGGACGACTGCGGCAGCAGGCCGAGGGCCTTGGCGACCTTCTTCGCCGGCAGCGAGTGGATCGACTGCCCGTCGAGCAGCACCCGGCCCTGCGTCGGCTTGAGCATCCGGGAGAGGGCGCGCAGCAGGGTCGACTTGCCGCAGGCGTTGGGCCCGACGATGACGGTGAAGGAGTTGTCGGGGATCTCGACGGACAGATCGCGGGCGATGACCCGCTGCTCGTACGCGAGGGTGACCGACTCGGCCCCGAGGCGCTGCCGCTGCCGTTCGCTCATGGGCGTGCTCCTGTTGTCCTGGTCCGTGGTGCTGTCGTTCGTGGCACTGTCGGGCGTGGTGCTGTCGTGCGTGGCGCCCCGGTCCGTGGCGCTGCCGTGAGGGGCGCTCCGGTCCGTGGTGCTCCGGTCCGTGGCGCTCGTGTCCGTGGTGCTCCTGCGCGTGGTCACAGCCGGCCCGCCTTGCGTTCGCCGACGAGCAGCCACAGCAGGTAGCAGCCGCCGAGGATGCCGGTGATGACACCCACGGGCAGCGTCCGGTCGCCGAAGGCGTTGCCGGCGATCCAGTCGGCCCCGAGCAGCAGCACGGAGCCCATGGCGGCGGAGACCGCCAGGTTGGGGCCGGGCGCGCGGGTGAGCCCGCGGGCCAGCTGCGGGGCGCTCAGGGAGACGAAGACGATCGGCCCGGCCGCCGAGGTGGCGACGGCGACCAGCAGCACCGCCGAGGCCATGAGGACGATCCGGGTCCGCTCGACCTTCACGCCGAGCGCGTACGCGGCGTCGTCGCCCATCTCCAGCATCCGCAGCGCCCGGCCGTGGCCGAGGATCAGCGGCACCAGGACGCAGCAGACGGCGAGCAGCGGCCAGAACTGGGTCCAGTCGCGCCCTTCGAGGGAGCCGGTCATCCACACGGTGGCGCGGGTGGCGTCCACCAGATCGGCCTTGGTGATGAGGTAGTGGATGACGGAGGTCAGCATGGCGGCGGCGCCGATGCCGACGAGCACCAGCCGGTAGCCGTGCACCCCCCGCTTCCAGGCGAGCAGGTAGATCGCGGCGCCGGTGACGACACCGCCGACGACGGCGCCGAGCGCGGTGGTGACGGCGTCGCCCTGGAAGAGCACGATGACGACGAGCGCGCCGACGGTGGCGCCCTGGCCGAAGCCGATGACGTCGGGGCTGCCGAGCGGGTTGCGGGAGACCGACTGGAAGACGGCCCCGCCGAGGGCGAGCGCGGCGCCGACGAGGATCGCGACCAGGACCCGCGGGAGCCGCAGCTCCATCACGGCGAACTCCTGGACGGCCGTCCCCCGGCCGAGGAGGGTGTCGAACACCTCGCCCGGCGTCATCGGGAAGTCTCCGGTGCCGACGAGGACGACGCCGAGCCCGAGGGCGAGCAGGATCAGCCCGAGGCCGCAGAGCGCGGCCCGCGGCGCGTACCGCACGGAGACTCCGCCGCCGGTCCGCAGGGTCTTCGTGGTCACAGCTGGGCCATCCTCTTGCGGCGTACGAGTCGGATGAAGACGGGCCCGCCGACGAGGGCCGTCACGATGCCGACCTGGAGCTCGGCGGGCCGCACGATGACCCGACCGAGGACGTCGGAGCCGAGCAGCAGCACGGGCGCGAGGACCGCCGCGTACGGCAGGATCCAGCGCATGTCGGGCCCGGTGATCGCGCGGACCATGTACGGCACCATCAGGCCGAGGAAGACGATCGGCCCGCAGGCGGCGGTCGCGGCCCCGCACAGCAGGGTGACGGCGAGCATCGCGACGACCCGGGTCCGGTTGATGCTGACGCCGAGCGCGCGCGCGGAGTCGTCGCCCATCTCCATGGCGTTGAGCGGCCGGGCGATGCCCAGCGCCAGCACGGCGCCGACGAGGATGAACGGCGCGACCCGGCCGACGGTGTCCATGTCGGCCGAGGCCAGCGAGCCGACGGTCCAGAACCGGAGCCGGTCGAGGGCGGCCGAGTTGAGGAGCTGGACGGCGTTGACGAAGCCGTACAGGGCGGCGGTGGCGGCCGTGCCGGCGAGCGCGAGCCGCACCGGGGTGGCACCGCGACTGCCGCCGAGCACGTACACGGCGACGGAGACGACGGCGGCGCCGACGAAGGCGAACCACACGTAGTCCCGGACGTCGGTGACGCCGAGGAAGGCGATGGCCGAGACCACGGCGGCGGACGCGCCCGCGTTGACGCCGAGCAGTCCGGGCTCCGCCAGCGGATTGCGGGTCAGCCCCTGCATCACCGCGCCGGCCAGACCGAGCGCCAGGCCGACCAGCAGCCCGAGCAGCGTGCGCGGCACCCGCACGTCATGGATCACGACGTCGTTGCCGACGCCGCTGTTGTGGAACAGCCCGTGCCACACATCACCCATCGGCACCGGCTTGGCACCGATCATGATGCTGAGGACACAGACAAGCAGCAGGACACCGACGGCGATCAGCAGTCCGACGGCGCGCACGGAGTTGCGGTGCCTCGGGGACTGCGCTGACTTCGCCGGCTCCGCGCTCGCACGGGAGGGACTCTCGACCAACACCCGGTTAGGTTAGCCTACCCAATATTCGACCAGCAGGGGTCGGTGGACCCCCCGCGGGGAGACCACCGACACCGCGCGCGGGACCTACAGCCCGAGCCGGGCCAGAGCCTTCCCCGCGTCCAGCCCGCACGCCCCGGAATCGGCCCGCGTCCACGCCGCCCCGCACAGCGCCCGCAACCCGTCGAGCGCGTCGGACCCGTCCGCGCCCTCCAGCACGAGCGCGTCCCCGCTCACCGAGGCCCGCCACCCGCCGCACCGGAACCCGCCGTCGCCGTCGGCCTCCACCTCCGGCTGCCCGACGAGCAGCCCCCGCAGATCGGCCGCCACATACGTCGGCCGGTGCTCCGGCACCGCCGCGAGCAGCGTCGCCGCGTCGGTGACCCCGGTCAGCACCAGCAGCGAGTCGACACCTCCGCCGAACGCGCCCTCGATGTCGGTGTCCAGCCGGTCCCCGACGACCAGCGGACGCCGCGCCCCGGTCCGCAGCACCGTCTCCCGGTGCATCGGCGGCTGCGGCTTCCCGGCGACCTTCGGCTCGGCCCGCCCGCCGGTCGCGATCCGGACGACCTCGACGGCGGCCCCGTTCCCCGGCGCGATCCCGCGCACGCCCGGGATCGTCAGGTCGGTGTTGGACGCGTACCAGGGCACGCCCCGCCCGATCGCGTACGCCGCCTCCGCGAACCGGCCCCAGCCCAGCTCCGGGCCGCCGTACCCCTGCACGACGGCCACCGGCTCGTCGTCCGCCGACTCGACGGGCACGAGCCCCCGCTCACGCAGCGCCACCCGCAGCCCCTCGCCGCCGACGACGAGCACCCGGGAACCCGCGGGCACGTCCTCGGCGATCAGCCGCGCCACCGCCTGCGCCGAGGTGACGACGTCCTCGGCGGCGGCCGGCACCCCCAGCTCGGTGAGGTGCGCGGCCACCGTGTCCGGTGTCCGCAGCGCGTTGTTCGTCACGTACGCGAGCCGCATCCCCCCGTCCCGCGCCGCGACGAGCGCGTCCACGGCGTACGGGATCGCCGCTCCGCCCGCGAAGTACACGACCCCGTCGAGATCCAGCAGTGCCGTGTCGTACGCCGTGCTCAGCGCGACCGCGCTGCCGCCGGGCCTGCTCCGTCCCGTCCGCCGCTCCTGGCCGTCTCGCGCCATGACCACCCGCTCCTCACTCACCGCCGCTACTCCCCCGATCATCGCTCATCGTCCCCGCGCGCCTACCATGACGAGATGAACTCCTCAGGTCACGCGGCCATCGACGTCCGCGACGACACCGCGGGACTGCGTCTGCATCCGTTCCGCGGGATCCGGTACGTCCCCGAGCGGGTCGGCAGCCTCGCGGCCGTCACGTCCCCGCCCTACGACGTCGTCGTACGACCTGACGGACTGCTCCACCTGGAGTCCGCCGACCCCCACAACATCGTCCGGCTGATCCTCCCGCAGGCCGTCACGGCGGGCACCCGCCACCGCAAGGCGGCGGTGACGCTGGACCGCTGGCTGGCCGACGGCGTCCTCGCCCCCGACCCGAGCCCCGCGCTGTACGTGTACGAGCAGCAGGGCGACGGCATCCTCCAGCGCGGCATCATCGGCGCCCTCGAACTGACCACGCCCGACGAGGGAGTCGTCCTCCCGCACGAGGACGTCATGCCGCACGTCGTCGAGGACCGCGCCGCCCTGATGCGCACCACGGCCGCGAACCTGGAGCCGCTGCTCCTCACCTACCCGGGCACCGGCGACGGCGCGGACGCGGTCGTGGAGCGCGCGATCCTGCGCGAGCCGCTCCTGGCGACGACGACGGAGGACGGCTTCCACCACCGCCTGTGGGCGGTCACGGACCCGGCCGAGCTGGCGGCGGCCACCTCCGAACTCGCCCGCCACCAGGCGCTGATCGCCGACGGGCACCACCGCTGGGCGACGTATCTGCGGCTCCGTGACGAGCACCCGGCGCCGGGCCCGTGGAACCAGGGCCTGGTGCTGCTCATCGACACCGTCCGCTATCCGCTGCGGGTCCGCGCGATCCACCGCCTCCTGAGCCGGCTGCCGGTGGCGGACGCGCTGGAGGCCGTCGGGGACGCCTTCCGGGTCCGGCGTCTCGAACGCCCCCTGCCGGAGGCCCTGGAGGCCCTGGCCGGGGCCGCCGCCGAGGGGAACGCCTTCCTGCTGGCGGGCGACGGCGCCTTCCACCTCCTGGACCGCCCGGACCCGGCCCTGCTGGCCCGCACGGTCCGCGCCGACCGCCCGGAGGCATGGCGCACCCTGGACGCGACGGTCCTCCACGCCACGCTTCTGGAGCACGTCTGGCGCGTACCGGACGCTCCGGACGACATCGCCTACATCCACGACACGGCGGCGGCCGTCGACCAGGCCGAGCGCCGGGGCGGCACGGCGGTCCTGATGCACCCGGTACGCGAGGAGGTCGTCCGCGACCTGGCCCGCCAGGGCGTCACGATGCCCCGCAAGTCGACGTCGTTCGGCCCCAAGCCGGCGACGGGCCTGGTCCTGCGCAGCCTGGCCCTGGACTGACGGGGAGAAACGACGAAGGGCGGCACCCACCGGGTGCCGCCCTTCCTCATGTCACGGAGCCTCAGCGCCGCTCGTCGTCCTCGTCGGCGTCGGCGTGGGCGTCACCGTCGTCCTCGGCGTCGTCCGCCTCGTCCGCCTCGTCACCGTCGACACCGGCCTCGGCGTCGTCCCGGTCCTCGGCCTCGTCGTCGGACTCGTCGAAGGCGTCGACGAACTCGACCCCGTCCAGCTCGGCGAGCCGGTCGGAGGCGTCCGTGGCGCCGTCCTTGTCGGCCTCCAGGGCCTTCGCGAACCACTCCCGCGCCTCCTGCTCCCGCCCGGCGGCGAGCAGGGCGTCGGCGTAGGCGTAGCGCAGCCGCGCGGTCCACGGGTGGTTGGCGCTGGACGCGAGCTCGGGGCTCTGCAGGGTCACGATGGCGGCCTCAAGCTGCCCCATGTCCCGGCGGGCGCCGGCGGCGACGAGCCGCATCTCGACCTGGCCGGCCTTGTCGAGCTTCTGCACCTCGGGCTCGCCGGCCATGGCGAGCGCCCGCTCGGGCCGGCCGAGACCGCGCTCGCAGTCGGCCATGACGGGCCACAGGTCCACGCCACCGCTCATCCGGCGGGCGGCCCGGAACTCGGCCAGTGCCTCGGAGTACTTCTGGTTGGCGTACGCGGCGAAGCCGGCGGCCTCGCGGACGGCGGCGACGCGCGAGGCGAGCCGCAGCGCGACACGGGAGTAGCCGTACGCCTTCTCCGGGTCCTCGTCAATCAGCTGCGCGACCATGACGAGGTTGCGGGCGACGTCGTCGGCGAGCCCCTTGGGCAGGCTCATCAGCTCCTGGCGCACATCGGGGTCGATCTCCTCACCGGTGACCTCCGGCGGGATCGGCAGGCGCTTGATGGGCGGGCGGTCGCTCCGCTCGCCCCGGTCGTCACGGCGCCCGAAGCCACCCCGGTCGTCCCGCCCGCGGTACCCACCACGGTCGTCCCGGCCCCGGAAGCCGCCGCCACCGCGGTTGTCGTCACGGCGGAAGCCGCCACCGCCCCGGCTGTCGTCCCGACGGAACGACGAGGGACGCTCGTCACGCCGGTCGTCCCGCCGGAAGCCACCACCGCGGTTGTCGTCACGACGGTCGAACGAGGGGCGGTCGTCGCGCCGGTCGTCGCGCGGGAAGGAAGGACGGTCATCACGGCGGAAGGACGAGGGACGCTGGTCGCCACCACGGTCGTCGCGACGGAACCCGCCGCCACCACCACGGTTGTCGTCACGCCGGTCGTCGCGGCGGAAGCCGCCACCGCGCTGGTCTCCACCACGGTCGTCACGACGGAACCCACCACCACCACGGTTGTCGTCCCGGCGGAAGCCGCCGCCGCGCTGGTCGCCGCCGCGGTCGTCCCGACGGAAGCCGCCACCACGGTTGTCGTCACGGCGGTCGTCGCGACGGTCGTCACGGCGGTCATCGCGCGGGAAGGAGGGACGGTCGTCACGGCGGAAGCCGCCACCGCGCTGGTCTCCACCACGGTCGTCACGACGGAACCCGTCACGCCGGTCGTCGCGCGGGAAGGAAGGACGGTCATCACGGCGGAAGGACGAGGGACGCTGGTCCCCGCCACGGTCGTCGCGGCGGAAGCCGCCACCGCGCTGGTCTCCACCACGGTCGTCACGACGGAACCCGCCACCACCACGGTTGTCGTCCCGACGGAAGCCGCCGCCGCGCTGGTCGCCGCCGCGGTCGTCCCGACGGAAGCCGCCACCACGGTTGTCGTCGCGACGGTCGTCACGGCGGTCATCGCGCGGGAAGGAGGGACGGTCGTCCCGACGGTAACCGCCGCCGCGCTGGTCCCCGCCGCGGTCGTCGCGACGGAACCCGCCGCCACCACCACGGTTGTCGTCACGCCGGTCGTCGCGGCGGAAGCCGCCACCGCGCTGGTCTCCACCACGGTCGTCACGACGGAACCCACCGCCACCACCGCCACCGCGCTGGTCGCCACCGCGGTCGTCGCGGCGGTAACCGCCGGCGCCACCGCCGCGGTTGTCGTCGCGACGGAAGCCGCCACCACGGTTGTCGTCGCGACGGGGCCCACGGAAGCCGCCCCGGTCGCCACCGGCACCGTCCCGGCGACGCGGCTCGCGCTCCGGACGGTCGTCGGGAGAGTTGGTGGACATCGGTGTGACTCCTGTCTTCGGGTACTGCAGTCATTCTCGCGCAGCCGGCACCCGGCCGCGCTTCGGAAAAAGTCGAGCAAAAAACAAAAGGACCCCTGGTCCCAGCGTGAACGCTGGGACCAGGGGTCCTGAAGAATTGTTCGGCGGTGTCCTACTCTCCCACAGGGTCCCCCCTGCAGTACCATCGGCGCTGAAAGGCTTAGCTTCCGGGTTCGGAATGTAACCGGGC
>NZ_JBIBWV010000026.1:0-114222 GCF_043081625.1 Streptomyces sp. NPDC014861 | reverse complement strand
CCGGCCGGTACATCACCCTGACCACCTGCACCCCCGAGTTCACCAGCACCTACCGCATGATCGTCTGGGGAAAGCTGGTCGAGGAACGCCCGCGCAGCAAGGGAAAGCCGGAGGCACTCGTAGGCTGAGAGCCAACACCTCCAGAAGGGACGAGGGCCGCCCCAGTGTCACGTGCGCGCAACCGGATCGCCGGGCTCATCAGCGTTTTCGGTGAACTCCTCATCACAGCCGGCCTCGTGCTCGGACTCTTCGTCGCCTACTCGCTGTGGTGGACGAACGTCCTCGCCGACCGCGCCGCCGACAAGGAAGGCGCGCAGGTCCGCGGCGAGTGGGCCGACACGGGCCCCGGCGCCCTCGACACCAAGGGCGGACTCGGCTTCCTCCACGTGCCCGCCTTCGGCGGCGACGAGATCCTCGTGAAGCGGGGCACCGAGAGCTCCATCCTCAACAACGGCGTCGCCGGCTACTACACCGACCCCGTGAAGTCGGCCCTCCCGCAGGACAAGGAGGGCAACTTCACGCTCGCCGCCCACCGGGACGGGCACGGCGCCAAGTTCCACAACATCCACAAGTTGAAGGACGGCGACCCGATCGTCTTCGAGTCCAAGGACACCTGGTACGTCTACAAGGTCTACAAGACCCTCCCGGAGACGACGAAGTTCAACGTGGACGTCCTCCAGCAGGTCCCCGAGGAGTCCGGCAAGAGCGAGCCCGGCCGGTACATCACCCTCACGACCTGCACCCCGATGTACACCTCCGACTACCGCTACATCGTCTGGGGCGAACTGGCCCGCACCGAGAAGGTCGACGCCGACCGCACCCCGCCGGCCGAACTCCGCTGACCCGCCGGACGAACAGCACATGGGGAGAGCCCCGGAGCCTTCACAGGCTCCGGGGCTCTCCCCATGTACGGTCCGGCGATCGCACCGAGGGCTAGTCGAACCAGCCGCCGATGTTGTTGGCGTCGCCGTTGTTGCCGTTGTTGTCGCCGCCGTTGTTGTCCCCGCCGCCGGGCTGCTGGCCGCCGTTGCCGGCGTTGTCGCCACCGGTGGCGGCGTCCGGGTCCACGGGGGTGAGCAGGGTGACGGTGTCGCCCGGCTTGACCGGCGAACCCGCGGCCGGGACCGACTGGGCGATGCGGGCGTTGTCCTTGTCGAAACCGGCCACGACCACGGTCACGCCCTGGCTCTGGAGGTAGTCCCGGACTTCCTTGAGCGTCTTGCCGACAGCGTCCGCGGGGACCGTGATCTGCGGCGTCGCGGGGCCCTTGGAGACCTTCAGGGTGATCTTGACGTCCAGCGGCTGGTTGGTGTTGCCCGCCGGGTTCTGCTCCAGGACCGTGCCCTTGGGCTGGTCGTTCTCGACCTCTTCCTGCTTCACGTCGGTGAAGCCGAGGCCGTTCAGCTGCTGGAGTGCCAGGCTGATGTCGCGACCCGTCACCGGGGGCAGGTTCGTCAGCTTCTGCTTGGCGACGGTCAGCGTCACCTCGGAGTTCTTCTCGGCCTTGGTGCCGTTCTGCGGGTTCTGCCGCAGGACGGTGCCGGGGTCCTCGTCGGACTCCTCCTCGTCGACCTTGACCTTGAAGCCCTTGCCCTCCAGGGTCTCCTTGGCCCGCTGGAGCGACTGCTCCTGGACGTCCGGGACCTCCACGAGCGGCGCGCCCTCGGAGATCCACACCTGGATGGTGGCGCCGACCTCCATCTTGGCGATGTTGTCCGCGACCGGGTTCTGACGGCAGATGGCGCCTGTGGGCTGCTCGCAGCGCTCGGTGCCCGCCTCCTGCAACTGCACCTGGGCGTTGGTGACGGACTTCTTCGCCTCGTCCATCTTCTGGCCGACGAGCTGCGGCACCACCGTCTGCTGCGGGGTGTCGCTGGTGTCCATGAGGTACCGGGCGATGAAGATCGCGCCGACCAGCACCAGGACGCCGCAGAGCGCCAGCAGGATCGTCGAGGCGTTCGACTTCTTCTGGGCGCCGCGGCGACGGTCGGGACGGTCGTCGTACCCGCCGTAGCCCCCGCCGTCCGGCGGGACCGGCGGCATCATCGAGGTCTGGCCGATCGGGTCGGACTGGCGCAGCGCGGTGGTCGGCTGGTCGTCCGGCGGGTAGCCGTAGCCGTTGTACGACTGGGCGCCCGCCATGCCCATGGCGGCGGCGGCCGCGACCGGCTGCCCGTCCAGGCACGCCTCGATGTCCGCGCGCATCTCGTCGGCGGACTGGTAGCGGTAGTCGGGGTCCTTGACCAGTGCCTTGAGGACGATGGCGTCCATCTCGGGCGTGATCTCGGCGTCGAAGTTGCTCGGCTGCTGGGGCTCTTCCCGGACGTGCTGGTAGGCGACGGCCACGGGGGAGTCGCCGATGAACGGCGGCCGGACGGTGAGCAGTTCGTAGAGCAGGCAGCCCGTGGAGTACAGGTCGGAACGGGCGTCGACCTGCTCGCCCTTGGCCTGCTCGGGGGAGAGGTACTGGGCGGTGCCGATGACCGCGGCGGTCTGCGTCATGGTCATGCCCGCGTCGCCCATGGCGCGCGCGATGCCGAAGTCCATGACCTTGACCTGGCCGGTGCGGGTCAGCATCACGTTCGCGGGCTTGATGTCGCGGTGCACGATGCCGGCGCGGTGCGAGTACTCCAGCGCCTGGAGGATGCCGACGGTCATTTCCAGGGTGCGCTCGGGCAGCAGCTTGCGGCCGGAGTGAAGCAGCTCACGGAGGGTCGAGCCGTCCACGTACTCCATCACGATGTACGGGATGGAGACGCCGTCGACGTAGTCCTCGCCGGTGTCGTACACGGCGACGATCGCCGGGTGGTTCAGGGAGGCGGCGGACTGTGCCTCACGGCGGAACCGGGCCTGGAAGGACGGGTCACGGGCCAGGTCGGCCCGCAGCGTCTTCACGGCGACGGTGCGGCCGAGCCGGGTGTCCTGGGCGAGGTACACCTCGGCCATGCCACCGCGGCCGAGCACCGAGCCCAGCTCGTACCGGCCGCCGAGGCGACGCGGCTCTTCCATAGCTAATCCAGCCCTCTCCGTCTGTCCCGACCGCACCCATGGGTGGTCCGGCGGTGTGTGCTGTTCGCGCATACGCTACCGGCCCCGAGAGGCGGTACCGCCCGCGCGGGGCAGCTGATACCTGACCGGTACCTGGCTGGCACCGGCCCTTTGCAAGATCAGCCGCGACTCTTCAGAACCGCCTTCATGACCGCCTTCGCGATCGGTGCGGCGAGGCCGCCACCGCTGATGTCCTCACGGCCGACGCCCTCGGCGTCCTCGACGATCACGGCGACGGCGACCGGGGAACCCTGGTCGGTCTTGGCGTAGGAGATGAACCAGGCGTAGGGGCGCTTGGCGTTCTTCTCGCCGTGCTGCGCGGTACCCGTCTTGCCGCCGACCTTCACGCCGTCCATGTTCAGGTCGGCCCTGCCGCCGGTGCCCTTGGCGACGACGTTCTCCATCATCGCCTGGAGCTTCTGCGCGTTCTCCGCGGAGACGGGCTGGCTCATCTCCTCGGGCTCGTTCTGCTTGATGACGTCCAGGTTCGGCGCGCGCAGCTGGTCGATCATGTACGGCTTCATCAGCTTGCCGTCGTTGGCGATCGCCGCCGTGACCATCGCCATCTGGAGCGGGGTGGTCGCGGTGTTGAACTGGCCGATGGAGGAGAGCGCGTTGCCGCCGCGGTCGGCCTTCTTGTCGTAGACGGAGGCGGCGGAGCGGACGGGGGTGAACTGCTCGGCGTTGAAGCCGAACTTCTCCGCCATCTCGTTCATCTTCTCGACGCCGACGTCGTCGCCGAGCTTGGCGAAGACCGAGTTGCAGGAGACCCGCAGCGCCTCGTTGAGGCTGGCGTTGGCGCAGCCGCCGGAGTGGTTCTTCATCGGCAGCGTGGAGAGCGGGATCTTCCAGCCCTCGGGGGTGTCCGTCGCCGCGTCGATGTCGGTGACCTTGCCGGCCTCCAGCGCGGCGGCGGCGGTCACGACCTTGAAGACGGAGCCGGGGGGGTAGATCTCACGGATCGCGCGGTTCTGCTTGGGCTTGTTCTTGTTCTCCTCCAGCGCGACCCACGCCTTCTCGTCCTTGCTGGAGTAGCCGGCGAAGGAAGAGGGGTCGTACGAGGGGGTGGACGCCAGCGCGAGGATCTTGCCGGTCTTCGGTTCGATCGCGACGACGGCACCGGTGTTGTTGCCCAGACCCTTGAAGGCGGCCTTCTGCGCGGCGCCGTTGAGGGTGGTGACGACGTCGCCGCCCTTCTTCTGCTCCCCGGTGAACATCGACAGGGTGCGGTCGAAGAAGAGCCGGTCGTCGTTGCCGGTGAGGATGCCGTCCTCGATCTTCTCGATCTGGTTGGCGTCGTAGGCCTGCGAGGCGAAGCCGGTGACGGGGGCCCACATGGGGCCGTCCACGTACGTGCGCTTGAACTTGAAGTACTCGTCCCCGGAGTCGACGGAGCCGGTGATCGGCTTGCCGTCGACGATGATGTTTCCGCGCTCGTTGGAGTAGCGCTCGATCTGGACGCGGCGGTTCTTCGGGTGCGCGTTCAGCTCCTCGGCACGGACGAACTGGAGCCAGTTGTCGCGCAGGAGCAGGGCGAGGACAAGCAGGCCGCAGAAGATCGCGACCCGCCGCAGCGGCTTGTTCACGGACGGACCACCTGGGTCATCTCGGCGTCGGGGTTCGGAGCGGGGGCGGGCGCCGGGCGGCGCGCGGTGTCGCTGATCCGGATCAGGATGCCGATCAGGGCCCAGTTGGCGATCACGGACGATCCGCCGTACGCGAGGAACGGCATCGTCATACCGGTCAGCGGGATGAGGCCCATCACACCGCCGGCGACGACGAAGACCTGGAGCGCGAAGGCGCCGGACAGGCCCATCGCGAGCAGTTTGCCGAAGGGGTCGCGGGCCGCGAGAGCCGTGCGGATGCCGCGCTCGATGATCAGACCGTAGATCAGCAGGAAGACCATCACGCCGGCGAGACCGAGCTCCTCGCCGACCGTGGCGAAGATGAAGTCGGAGTTGGCGGCGAACTGGATCAGGTCGGAGTTGCCCTGGCCGAGACCGGTGCCGAGGATGCCGCCGGAGCCGAAGGACATCAGCACCTGCGTCATCTGGTCACAGGCGTACGCCATGTTCGAGCCGTCGGGGGCCGTCTTGAGGCACTCGAACGGGTCGAGCCAGGCCGCCACGCGGGACTGCACGTGGCTGGCGGTGGAGCTCACGGCCACGGCTCCCGCGACGGCCATCAGGAGGCCCATGACGATCCAGCTGGTCCGCTCGGTGGCCACGTACAGCATGATCACGAACATGCCGAAGAACAGCAGCGAGGTACCGAGGTCGTTCTCGAAGACCAGGATGAGGAGGCTGACCGCCCAGATCGTCAGGATCGGGCCGAGGTCACGGCCGCGAGGCAGGTAGAGCCCCATGAAGCGGCGGCTGGCCAGAGCCAGCGCGTCCCGCTTCACCATCAGGTAGCCGGAGAAGAACACGGCGAGGACGAGCTTGGCGAACTCACCGGGCTGGATCGAGAAGCCGCCGACGCGGATCCAGATCTTGGCGCCGAACACGTCGGCGCCGAGGCCGGGGACGAGCGGCAGCAGCAGCAGCACGAGCGCGGCGACCATCGAGATGTACGTGTAGCGCTGGAGGACCCGGTGGTCCTTGAGGATCAGCAGAACGCCCACGAACATGGCGATGCCGATCGCCGAGTACATCATCTGGTTCGGCGCGGAGGCGCTGAACGCCCCGTACTGCCGCTTCGCCAGGTCGATCAGCCGCGGCGACTGGTCCAGACGCCAGATCAGCACCAGGCCCATGCCGTTGAGAAGGGTCGCCAACGGCAGCAGCAGCGGGTCCGAGTACGGCGCCCACTTGCGTACGACGAGGTGGGCGACGGTCGCGAGGAGGGCCAGGCCCAGCCCGTACCCGAGCATGCCGGAGGGGACCTCGCCGTCCAGCGCGAGCCCGACGTTGAGGTACGCGAACACCGGGATGACGACGGCGAACGCGAGCAGCGCCAGCTCGGTGTTGCGGCGGCTCGGCGCCTCGATCGCGCCGATGGTGGTCGTGTTGGTGACAACGCTCATGGTGGTGAAAGGCCCCCTACGGGTGCTTACTGCTTGCCGCAGTTCGAGGCCAGCTTCTGTTCCTCCGGAGTGAGGGTGGGACCCGGGGTCGGAGCGGCTGCGGTGGGCTTGGATTCGGGCTTGGCGTCGGCCTTCTCGCCGTCGGCCGGCTTCTGGGCCGCCTCGGCGGCGGCCTTCTCCTTGTCGGCCTTCTCCTTGGCCACGCGGCGCTCCTCGGTCTTCTTGCAGGACGAGGCCTGCACCGCGAGCTCGGAGATCTTCGTCTGGGCCTTGGCGAGGCTGCCGCCCGCGATGGTGTCCTCGACCTGCTTCCGCTGGTAGGCGGGCAGGTACTTGAGTTCGATCTCGGGGTGGTCCTTCTCGACCTCCGAGAGCTTCACCCAGGCGAGGTCCTGGCTGATGCCGCGGTACAGCGCCACGTGCTCGGCGTTCGAGCCCACGAAGTACTGGGTCTGGGTCCAGCGCCAGCCGCCGTACGCGCCGCCGGCGAGGACGCCGAGGGCGAGGACGAGAATCACCGTGCGCCCGATCCACCGGCGCCGCTTGCGCGGCTTCACGAAGTCGTCGTCGGCGTACGAGTCGAAGGCGCCGTGCGGCGGCATGCCGCCGTAGCCGTGGTCGTCGCCGCTGCCGGGCGGGCCGAAGCCGCCGGCCGGGGGCTGGTGGTGCGCGGGGCGGCCGAGCCCGGAGGCGCGGCCGGCCGGGGTCTGCATCGCGCCGCCGTCGTTCAGCTGCG
The DNA here is from genome assembly GCF_043081625.1 of Streptomyces sp. NPDC014861. Lineage (NCBI taxonomy): Bacteria > Bacillati > Actinomycetota > Actinomycetes > Kitasatosporales > Streptomycetaceae > Streptomyces > Streptomyces sp. NPDC014861. Next base: position 107,413 of record NZ_JBIBWV010000026.1, on the reverse strand, counting down.
TCTGGTTCTCGGCGACCGCGCCGACGACCACGGGGGTGTCGCTGAGGTGGCCGGCGAGGGTGTCGCCGCCGTCGACGTCGAGGACGTCGGCGACGATCACCGTGATGTTGTCGGGGCCGCCGCCGCGCAGCGCGAGCTGGATCAGCTCCTGCACGGTCTCCTGCGGGCCCTGGTAGCTGGCGAGGGTGTCCTCCATCGTCTGGTGGGACACCACGCCGGAGAGGCCGTCGGAGCAGATCAGGTACCGGTCGCCGGCGCGGACCTCGCGGATGGAGAGGTCGGGCTCGACGTGGTCGCCGCTGCCGAGCGCGCGCATGAGGAGCGAGCGCTGCGGGTGGGTGGTGGCCTCCTCCTCGGTGATCCGGCCCTCGTCGACGAGCCGCTGGACCCAGGTGTGGTCCTGGGTGATCTGGGTGAGGACGCCGTCGCGCAGCAGGTACGCGCGCGAGTCGCCGACGTGCACGAGGCCGAGCCGCTGCCCGGTCCACAGCAGGGCGGTGAGCGTGGTGCCCATGCCCTCCAGCTGCGGGTCCTCCTCGACCATCATCCGGAGCTGGTCGTTGGCGCGCTGCACCGCCGTGCCCAGCGAGGTGAGGATGTCGGAGCCCGGGACGTCGTCGTCGAGCGTGACGAGCGTCGAGATCACCTCGGAGGAGGCGACCTCTCCGGCGGCCTGGCCGCCCATGCCGTCGGCGATCGCGAGGAGACGGGGACCGGCGTAGCCGGAGTCCTCGTTCCCCTCGCGGATCATGCCCTTGTGCGAGCCCGCGGCGAATCGCAGGGAGAGACTCATGCCCACCTGCCCTGTCGCCGCTGCATCGGGGTACAGCCGGTCTCGACCCACACTGCCCACCCTCCGGTCGCTCCGGTCAGCTCGCTCATTGTCGTACTACTTCCGCAGCTCGATGACGGTCTTGCCGATGCGGATCGGCGCCCCCAGCGGAATCGGCGTCGCGGTGGTGAGGCGGGTCCGGTCGAGGTACGTACCGTTCGTGGACCCGAGGTCCTCGACGATCCACTGGCCGTCCCGGTCGGGGTAGATCCGGGCGTGCCGGCTGGATGCGTAGTCGTCGTCCAGCACGATCGTCGAGTCGTGCGCCCGCCCCAGGGTGATCGTCTGGCCCTGCAGGGCGACGGTCGTGCCGGTGAGGGTGCCTTCGGAGACGACCAGCTTCGTCGGGGCGCCGCGGCGCGACCGGCCACCACCGGTCGGCTGCGGCTGCTGGGCGCGCTGCTGCGGAGGGGCCGCCTGGCGGCCGCCCTGCTGGGGGCGCGCCTCCTGGCGGCGGGAACCGCGCTGGGTCACCCGCGTACCGAACAGGTCGCTACGGATGACCTGGACGGCCACGATGACGAACAGCCACAGAACGGCCAGGAAACCCAACCGCATGACCGTCAGGGTCAGCTCTGACATTGCCCCCGCTTCACCCTTCGGCTTGCCGGTAAACGATGGTGGTGCTGCCCACGACGATCCGCGAGCCGTCGCGGAGCGTAGCGCGGGTGGTGTGCTGCCCGTCCACCACGATGCCGTTGGTGGATCCGAGATCCTGGATCGTCGAGGGCGTTCCGGTCCGGATCTCGCAGTGCCGGCGGGACACGCCGGGATCGTCGATCCTCACGTCCGCGTCGGTGCTGCGGCCGAGAACCAGGGTCGGGCGGGAGATCTGGTGGCGGTTGCCGTTGATCTCGATCCAGCGGCGCACCTGGGTACCGCCGGAAGCCGGAGGACGGCCGCCCGCGGCCGGCCGCTGGCCGCCGCCGGGCGGCGGGGCGGACGGCATCGGCGGAGCCCCGGCCGGGGGCCCCTGCGGGTATCCGTAGCCGCCGCCCTGGCCGTGCTGCTGGCCGTGCTGCTGGTGGGGCTGCTGCTGGTGACCCGCCTGCGGCTGCGGCTGGGACGTGCTCGACGCGAGCGTACGGCTGCGCACCCGGTAGAGACCGGTGTCGAGGTCGTCGGCCTTCTCCAGATGGACCTTGATCGGCCCCATGAAGGTGTACCGCTGCTGCTTGGCGTAGTCCCGGACCAGGCCGGCGAGCTCGTCGCCCAGCTGGCCCGAGTAGGGGCTCAGACGCTCGTAGTCGGGCGCGCTGAGCTCCACGATGAAGTCGTTGGGGACGACGGTCCGCTCGCGGTTCCAGATCTGCGCGTTGTTGTCGCACTCGCGCTGGAGCGCGCCGGCGATCTCGACCGGCTGGACCTCGGACTTGAACACCTTGGCGAAGGTGCCGTTGACCAGACCTTCGAGACGCTGCTCGAAACGCTTCAGGACTCCCATGGGGCACCTCCTCCGTCGTTGCCGTCCTGGTACTGCTTACTGATCGTATCCACGCGTCGGGAAATCGGCTGGTTCCCCTTCTCTGCCCTGTGGACGAGTGTCACCTCTCACAGGCCCTCCCCCCAGGGATCGTAGAGGGGGCCTGTGGACAGTGTCCCGCACGCGGCTGTCCGACAGGAGGGGTGGAGTGGGGCAGTGCGCGCGTCGAGCGGCGCGGCCGGCGCCGCAACCTCCCGCTTCTCCCCTGTCTCTCCCATCTCTCCCCTCTCTCCCCTGTGTCCCTTCTCTCCTTCTTCTCCTTACTTCTCCCCTGTGGTCCTTCGTGGTCCTTCGGGGTCCTTCGTGGCGGATCCGGGAGTGGCGGGAGCGCCGGGAGCGCCGGGTGGCGTCCGGGAGGGGCGGGACCGGTGAGAGGGGCGGGGCCGGTGGCAGTGGTGGCAGAGGTGGCAGTGGTGGGACCGGCGGGAGTGGTGGGAGGGGTGGGGATCGACGGGAGCGGTGGGGATCCGTGTCCGGCCCGGGGGTCCGCGACGGTGGGGGTGCTCCGTCGTTCCGCGAACCTTCGTGGCTCCGCGACGATCTTCGGTCGCTCCGAGATGCCCCGATCCCTCGACCCCTCGTGCCGCCCTCTCGCTCCCGCTCTCATCGTCTTCCCGCCTCCCGTCGCCCACCCCTCCCTCTCCTCTGTTCCGCCCGCGGGAGGCCGAAACAACGGATGTGAATCCACCGTCCGCGACGTGCTAATCTTCAGATGTCGCCAGGCGCTCCCACCGAAAAGGTGAGAGACCGGGAGACCACCCAATGCGCGGGTGGCGGAATAGGCAGACGCGCTGGATTCAGGTTCCAGTGCCCGAAAGGGCGTGGGGGTTCAACTCCCCCCTCGCGCACCAGACGGAAGCCCCGTAGGTCCCAGACCTACGGGGCTTCCGCGTTGTCCGACCGAGGATCCCTCCGGCCTGTATGTCTCACCGGGCCTTGCGTCTTTCGTCGTTGCGGGTCGCGACGAAAGAGGGACGCCCGGAGGCCCTGACGCTGCCTAGGGTGCGAGCGTGGAAGCGACGAGTGCGGGAACGACGCCGTGGGCGGGGGCCGGGCGCGGGGCGGGAGCCCGGGCGGCCGCCGTGTGGAGGTGGCTCGTGCCCGCCGGGGAGTGGTCGCGGCGCAGGACGGTCGGCGAGGTGGCGCTCACCGCCGTCGTCGCCCTGCTCGCCGCGGGCACCGAGGAACTGCTCGGCGGCGAGGGGTGGCAGCTCGCGGCGGTCGCCGCCGGCTCGGCCGTGCTGTCGCTGCTCCGCCGCAGGTTCCCCGCCACCGTGCTCGTCGTCACCGCCGCCCTGAGCCCCGTCGTCCCCGGTCTCGGACCGCTGCTGCTCGTCCTCGGCTGGTCCGCCGGCGGCCACATCCTCGGCGTCGGCCGGGCCCTGCACGCGTTCATCGCCGCCTACGTCCTCAACGTCGCCGCGACCCTGCTCGTCGCCTGGGACCAGAGCCGCATGCTCACCGTCGCCTTCATGGCGACCCTGTACTACCTGGGCACCACCCTCGCGCCCGGACTCGCCCACCGCTACTGGGCCCAGCGCCGCACCCTCCTGCACGCCCTCCAGGAGCGCAACGTACGGCTGGTGCGCGAGCGGGCCATGATCGGGCGGAACGCCCGGCTGCGCGAGCGGCAGCGCATCGCCCAGGACATGCACGACAGCCTCGGCCACCAACTCGCCCTGATCGCCGTGCACACCGGCGCGCTGGAGGTCGACCGCGCGCTGAACGACCGGCAGCGCGAGGTCGTCGGCGTGCTCAGGAACGCGTCCGTGACCGCCATGCACGAACTGCGGGAGGTCGTCGGCATACTCAGGGACGGCACCGAGGCCGCCGACCCGGACACCGGACCGGTCGGCGCCGGCGACGAGAGCGGGCGGGCGGCACGCGGGATCGCCGGCATCGAAGGACTCGTCGCCTCCGCGCGTGCCGCCGGAACCCGCGTCGAACTGCGGCGGATCGGCGACGAGCGGCCCCTGGAGCCGGCCGCCGGACACGCCGCGTACCGCATGGCGCAGGAGGCGCTCACCAACGCCTACAAGTACGCCCCCGGGGCCGCCATCAGCGTCGAACTGCGCTACGAGCCCGACACCTTCGTCGTCGAGATCTTCAACGAGGAGCCGAGCGCCGGCCCCGCGAAGGACGTCGTCAGCGGAGGCCAAGGCCTGGCCGGACTCGAGGAGCGGGCCCGGCTCGTCGGCGGCATGTGCCACGCGGGACCGGCCGACGACGGAGGCTTCCGGGTCGCCGGCATGCTGCCGTACGGCTCCGCGCCCACCGGCGAATCCGCGTCTTTGGTCGATGCGGCCGACGACTTCCGGCAGCAGTCGACGAAGCCCTTCGGACGAGAAGGTCGTTCCGTACCGGTCGGAGAGCCCGACTGGACCTTCACGGAACGGGAGTTGGCGATGGCACTGCACGGGGGGAAGACCCGCCGCACCGGAGGATCGGTCGCGCTCGGCTGCGGCATCGCCTTCGCGGCGCTCGTCGTCCTCGTCGTCGCCGCCGGCTTCGGCATCTTCTACTTCATAGGCTCGGTCCAGGACACGATGGTCGAACCCTCGAAGTACGAGTCGATCGAGGTCGGCATGGCGGAGAAGGACGTCCGGGCCATGCTGCCCGACGGCGACTCCTTCGCGAACCTGGCCACGTCGGGCAAGGGCGCGCCCCCGGAGCCGAAGGGCGCCGCCTGCCTCGCCCTCCTGTCCACGGAGATGAGCGACGACTTCGACGTCGACCCCGTTTTCCGGTTCTGCTTCAAGGACGGCAAGCTGATCGAGAAGAAGGCGTACGAGGTCAGGCAGTAGCGTCACGGCCGACCCGTACCGGAGGCGTCGGGGAGGCGCAGTGCTGTCAGGGCAGACGGGACGGTCCGGGCGGACCGTCAGGGTCGTGGTGGCCGACGACGAGCCGCTGATCAGGGCGGGGATCCGGATGATCCTCAACTCCGATCCGGACATCCACGTGGTCGCCGAGGCGGCGAACGGCCGAGAGGCCGTCGACGCGGCCCGCGCGCACGCCGCCGACGTCGTGCTCCTCGACATCCAGATGCCGGTCCTCGACGGCCTCTCCGCCCTCCCCGAGCTGCGCAGGGCCGCGCCCGGAGCCCGGGTGATCGTCCTGACCACCTTCGGCGAGCGGGAGAACGTCCTGCGGGCGCTGGAGCACGGCAGCGCCGGTTTCCTGCTGAAGGACACCGCCCCCGCCGAACTGATCGGCGCCGTCCGGGCCACCGCAGCGGGCGACGCCTACCTGTCGCCGGCCGCGACCCGGCACGTCGTCGAACGGCTCGCCTCCGGCCGCGAGGCCGCCCGCGCCGAGGAGGCCCGCGGACGGGTCGCCGCGCTCGGCGAGAAGGAGCGCGAGGTCCTCGCACTCCTCGGCGAGGGCCTCTCCAACGCCGACGCGGGCCGCCGCCTGCACATGAGCGAGGGCACCGTGAAGACGTACGTCAGCAGGATCCTCGCCAAACTGCAGTGTGAGAACCGCGTCCAGGCCGCCCTCCTGGCCCGCGACGCGGGCTTGTAGAGCGGGCGAGGAGGCGGGTCCGCGAGCGGGTGCGGGCGAGGGCGCGCGGGCGGGTGCGGGCGGTGGTGCGCGGGCGGGTGTGAGGCGGCGGGCGCGCGTTCCGGCGCGGGTTCCGGTGTCAGAGCGGGGTGGGGGGCCCGGTGGGATCAGCGGGGCCCGCGGCGTTGTACCGGAGGAGGTACTCGGCGAAGCGGGCCAGGTCGTCGTTCGACCAGTCCCTCAGGCGCTCCTGGTAGGCCGCGAGACGGTTGGCCTGGGCGGTGGCGAGCACCGCGAGACCGGCCTCCGTCGGGTGCAGGACGTGCACCCGGTGGTCGTCCGGCGCGGGCCGGCGCTCCACCAGGCCCAGCTTCTCCAGTCCCGCCAGCTGGCGGCTGACCGTCGACTTGTCCAGCAGGTAGTGCGAGGCGAGATCCGTGGCGCGGCAGCCGCGCCGGTCCTCGATGTGCGCGAGGAGCGTGTACGAGACGAGGGGGATCTCCGGGTGGACCCGGGCGGCGGCGGCACGCGCCCGGCGCGCGAAGGCCGTCAGCTCTCGCTGGATGACGTCGACGGACGCCTCGCGGGGCGGTTCTTCGCGGGTCGGGCGGGTCGTGCGGGCGTCGCCGGTGGCTTCGTGGGCGGCCTCGTGGGAGGCCGCGACGACGGCGTTCTCGGTGCTGGACATCGGGGGCTCCCCGGGTGAGTTAGCCCCGTGCGGGGTTTCGGTTGTATAGTACAACGGTTCTTTGGTTGTAAAAGCCACCCAATGGCTCTCACCGTCTCCGGAGGTCATGGTGTCCACAGGACCGAACCCCACCGCCGGTGCCCTGCGGCACGTCCTCGGGCACCTCCTCACCCCTCTCCTCATGTGTCTCGGCATGGGCCTCGCCTACCTCGGCGCCTTCCACGCCCCCCAGCCCCACGACCTCCGCGTCGACGTCGTCGGCGCAGGACCCGCCGCGCAGGTCCTCGCCCAGACCCTCCACGACAAGAGCGCCGGCGCCCTCGACGTCCGTACCGTCCCCGACCGGTCCGCCGCCGCCACCGCCCTCCACCGGCAGGACAGCTTCGGCGCCTACATCCCCGGCGAGCACCCCGAACTCCTGGTCGCCTCCGCCTCCTCCGACACCAGCGCCATGGCCGTCGAGAAGGTCTTCACCCAGGTCGCCGCCGAGCGGGACGCCCCCCTCAAGGTCACCGACCTCGCCCCCACCGCCCCCGGTGACCCCACCGGCCAGGGCGTCTTCTTCCTCCTCGTCGCGGTCAGTATCGGCGCGTACGCCTCCGTCGCCGTCATCGGTGCCGCCGGAGCCACCCTCCCCATGAGGATCCGCGCCCTCCTCGCCGCCGGCACCTCCCTCGTCGTCAGCCTCATCGGCACCCTCTTCGCCGGCCCCGTCTTCCACCTCGTCGACCACGGTCTCGCCGGGGTCTGGGCCCTCTCCTGGCTCTACGCCGCAGGCATCCTCCTCATCGGCATCGGTCTCCACACCTACCTGCGCCGCTGGACCACGCTCGGCGTGATGGTCCTCTTCGTCATGCTCAACTTCACGAGCTCCGGTGGCATCTACCGTCCCGAGCTCCAGCCCGGCTTCTTCGGCTCCCTGCACGCCTTCTGGAACGGCGCCGGCCTCGTCGAAGGCATCCGCGGCCACGTCTACTTCGACGGCCACGGCCTGGGCGGCAACGTCCTCGTCCTCGCCCTCTGGTTCCTCGCCGGCACCGTCCTGGTCGCGGTGGCGGCCCGCACCGAGGCCGGGCGGAAGGCGTCGGCCGCGGCTGAGGCCGCCCCGGCGGCCGTCGGTGCGGGAACCGCCACGGCGCACACGACTCAGAAGCCTCAGGACGGTCAGGAGTCTCAGGAGTCTCAGGCAGGTCAGGAGGCTCAGAGGGAGAGGGAGACGGAGAAGGCGGAGGTCGAGGCAGAGGAGGAAGAGATGGAGGAGGCCGTGGCCGTCTGAGCAGGCGGTTGATGGTTGTCCACAGGTCGTTGTCCACAGGGGGAGACGGCCGATCATGACCCGCTGTACCGTCAGGCCCGGAAGCAGTCGCAGCAGTCGCAGCAGTCGCAGCAGTCATCGGGGGAGGTCGTCCCATGGACGAGATCCAGGCCGTCGTGCCCGGACAGCGTGGAGGAACGGACGGGGAACGCATCCCGCACGTGCCCGGATTCGCCAGGCGAGGCACAGCGGAGGACTCCCCCAAGACGCGCGGCAAACAGCTCCGCACCGCCGTCCCCCGCTCCTCCCACGCCGAGCTCACCCTCCCCGACGGGCGGCCCGACGCGGTCCGCGCCGTCGAGGAGTCCAGCCGGGGACGCGTCCCCGGTCTCACCCCGATCCGCGTCGGCCGGATGGCCGCCAACCCGTTCGCGTTCCTGCGCGGAACCGCCGGACTCATGGCCCACGACCTCGCGGGCACCCCCGTCACGGGCATCGCCGCCCAACTCTGCGGCGACGCCCACGCCGCCAACTTCGGCCTCTACGGCGACGCCCGCGGCCGGCTCGTGATGGACCTCAACGACTTCGACGAGACCGCCGTCGGCCCCTGGGAATGGGACCTCAAGCGGCTCGCCACCTCCCTCGTCCTCGCCGGCCGCGTGGTCGGCGCGGACGAGGACACCTGCCGGGCCGCCGCCTTCGACACCGTCGGCGCCTACCGGCGCACCATGCGGCTCCTCGCCAGGCTGCCCGCCCTCGACGCCTGGAACGCGATACCCGACGAGGAACTCGTCTCCCACACCGACGCCCGCGACCTCCTCGGCCTTCTGGAACGCGTCTCCGCCAAGGCACGCAACAACACCAGCGCCCGGTTCGCCGCCCGCTCCACCGAGACGGTCGACGAGGCCGAAGGCGGCGGACGCCGCTTCGTCGACGCACCCCCGGTCCTGCGCCGAGTGCCCGACGCCGAGGCCGCCGTCGTCACCGCGGCCCTCGGTGCCTACCTGGAGACCGTCTCCGAGGACCGGCGCCCGCTCCTCGCCCGGTACACCGTCCACGACGTCGCCTTCCGGGTCGTCGGCACCGGCAGCGTCGGCACCCGCTCCTACGTCGTCCTGCTCCTCGACCACCGCGGCGAACCGCTCGTCCTCCAGGTGAAGGAAGCCCGGCCGTCCGTGCTCCTGCCCCACCTGCCCGCCGCCGGGTTCGCCGTCTCCGACCCCGGTCACGAGGGCCGCCGCGTCGTCCTCGGACAGAAGCGCATGCAGGTCGTCAGCGACATGCTGCTCGGCTGGACCACCGTCGACGGGCGTCCCTTCCAGGTGCGCCAGTTCCGCAACCGCAAGGGCAGCGTCGACCCCGCGGCGCTCACCCCCGACCAGGTCGACGACTACGGCCGCATGACCGGCGCGCTCCTCGCCCGCGCCCATGCCCACAGCGCCGACCCGCGCCTGATAGCCGGCTACTGCGGCAAGAACGAGGAGTTCGACGAGGCCGTCGCCACCTTCGCCGTCACCTACGCCGACCGCACCACCGCCGACCACGCCGACCTGCTCACCGCCATCCGCACCGGCCGCATGGTGGCGGAGATGGGGGTGTGACCGCCGGGTGACCCTGCGGTGCCTGAGGGGGCCGGTGGGAGAGCGGGCGGCGCGCGGGGCGGAATGGCGCCCGGAGGAGCTGGGGGTGCCGGGGGCAGCACGCGGAAGACCGGGGGGGAGGGGGAGGGGAGGGAGGGGGGAGGGGCCCCCGGTGAGGACCTAGGCTTGAGGGGTCGGGCCGGAACGAGGACGTGGGCGGGCGTGAACGTGAGCGAGGACCAGGACCAGGGCCGGGAGCCCAAGCCGGAGCCGAAGCCCGAGGTGGCTGAGGCGGAGGCGGAGGCGGTAGTGGCGGCGGGATCGAGCTCGGATACGCGGTCGCGGTCGGAGTCGCCGTCCGGGTCGCCGGTGGAAGCGTCGGCGGGCTCGCCGTCGCCGTCAGGTCCGGAGTCGTCTGCGGGATCCGGCGACGGGCCGCGGGTGGAAGCCAGGGCCGCAGACGGTGCGGAGCGGCCTGAGGCTCGGTTGGAGCGGGCTGTTCTGGCGGCCGAGCAGGCGTTGATCGAGTTCGAGATCGCCGTGGAGACCTTCCGGGTCGAGGTGGAGAACTTCTCCCGGCTGCACCACCAGACGCTGGGGCCGATGTACGCGCGGCTCGACGAGCTGGACGCGTCGATCGCGGAGGCGCGGGCCGCGCGGACCGGTGATCCGGAGGACCTGCGGAGGGCGCGTGAGGCGCGGGCCGCGGTGCAGCCGCTGCCGGGGGTCGACGTGCTCTTCGACGACTGGCTCGACTCCGACGGGCTCTCCCCCGAGGCGGCCGCGATGCTGACCGAGCGGCCGGTGCGGCCGCCGCAGCGGGTGCGGCCGAGCGAGGAGGCGCGCCGGCTCTACCGCGAGCTGGCCCGCAAGGCCCACCCCGACCTGGCGCGCGAGGAGGGCGAGCGGCAGCGGCGGGAGGAGTTCATCACCCGCGTGAACGCGGCCTACGCGCGTGGCGACGAGGGTCTCCTGCGGGAGCTCGCCGCCGAGTGGGAGGCGGGTCCGGCGCCGGCCGAGGAGCGGCAGAGCGAGAGCGAGGAGCTGTACGCGCGGCTGGAGTGGCTGGCCCAGCGCAAGGACCTGCTGTCCGCGTTGGCGCGGGAGCTGGAGGAGAGCGCGATCGGGTCGATGCTGCGGCTGGCGCCGGAGGACCCGGACCGGCTCCTCGAGGAGATCGCCGAGCAGCTGCGTGGCCAGGTGTCCGAGCGTGAGGCCGAGCTGGCCACACTGGTGCAGTAGGTTTTCCCAGGTCGAGGCGGTTCCGCCGTACACGAGAGAAGGTCAGTGCCATGAGTTTCGCCCCGCTGCCGTCGGTGCCCGCCGCGTCCGTGCCCGCCGATGCCCTGGTGCTGGACGTGCGGGAGGACGACGAGTGGGCGGCCGGGCGGGTCGAGGGCGCGCTGCACGTGCCGATGAGCGACTTCGTGGCCCGGTTCGCCGAGGTCGGTGAGCAGCTCGCCGAGCACGGGCGTGCCTATGTGATGTGCCGGGTGGGTGGCCGGTCGGCGCAGGTCACGCAGTATCTGGTGCAGCAGGGGTACGACGCGGTGAACGTGGACGGCGGGATGGTGGCCTGGGAGGGCGCCGGGCGTCCCGTGGTGGCGGACGACGGTCCCGGGTTCGTCGCCTGAGCTGTCTTCCCGGCGCGTGCGGGGCGGGGCATTCCTCTGCCCCGCTCCTCCGGAGTTCCCTGTGCCTGGCGTGTTCGGCGCATCCCCTGCGGAGCCGCTCCGGCGTTTCGGGGTGGTCAGCTCAGGGGGTGGTCACCTCAGGGTGTGGTCAGCTCAGGGGGTGGGCGGCGATGAGGTCGCCCAGGGCTTCCTCGTGGGCGGCGGCCGGGCCGAGGGAGAGTTCGAGGTACTTCGCCCAGGCGTGGTAGCGGTGCAGCGGGTAGTCGGTGTCGGCGCCGAAGCCGCCGTGCAGGTGCTGGGCGGTCTGGACGACCCGGCGTACACCTTCCGAGGCCCAGATCTTGGCGACGGCGAGGTCCGCCTCGGCGGGCATGGCCGTGTCGGCCGTGGTGGAGATGCGCCAGGCGGCCTGCCAGAGGGTGGCCTCCATCGCGCGGAGGTCGATGTAGCGGTCGGCGGTCTGGACGGCGACGGCCTGGAAGGTGGCCACGGGGTGGCCGAACTGTTCGCGCTTCCCGGTGTACTGGCTCGTCATGGTGAGGACCTGTTCGCCGAGACCGAGGGCGAGCGCGCAGGTTCCGGTGGTGAGCAGGGCGCGCAGGGCCGGCCAGGCGTCGGTGGAGTCCAGGACTTGGTCGGTGTCGAGGCGGACGGCGTCGAGCTGTAGCCGGGCGAGGCGTTCGCCGTGGGTGCCGTACTGGGCGTCGAGGGTGAGGCCCGGGTGGTCGCGCGGGAGCAGGGCGAGGACCGTGCGGCCGTCGGCGGTGTGCGCGGGGACGGCGGTCAGGTCGGCGTGGTGTGCCCAGGGGACGTGGTCGGTGGTGCCGTCGAGGATCCAGTGGGTGGAGACCCGGCGGGCGGTGACGGCACGTTCGGCGGGTTCGTGGCCGGTGGTGCCGTGGGCGGCGGCGGTGAGGATCAGCCGTCCGGCGGAGACTTCGGGAAGGAGCGCGGCGGCGGTGGCGGCCGGGGCGTGGTGCTGGAGCACGTGGGTGACGGCGGTGGTCTCCAGGAGGGGGACGCGGGCCAGGACGCGGGCGGACTCGCGCAGGACGAGGCAGAGGGCGACCGGGTCGAGGCCGGTGCCGCCGTGTTCGGGGGCGGCGAGGAGGCCGAGGAGATCGGTGGCGGCGAGGCGCTGCCACAGGGGGCGGTCGAGGTCGTCGGCGACGGCGGTCGGGGTGAGGGCGGGGCTGGGTACGGCGTCGGGTGCGACGTCGGCGAAGACGGTGCGGGCGGTCTCCGCGGCCGCCTGCTGCTCTTCGGTGAACGTGAAGTCCATGGCCCTGTCCTTCCGTTGCTGTCCGCTGCCGGTCCTGCGGCCCGCCAGGAGGCAGTGTTCTGACGGGCCGTCAAGATAGAACAGGTTCTAGCGGAAGGGAATGGGCTCAGCGGTCGAAGTCCAGCTCCACATCGGGGGTGGCCGGGTGGGACTGGCAGGCCAGGACGTAGCCGGCGTCGGTCTCCTCCGGTTCGAGGGCGAAGTTGCGGTCCATGCGGACCTCGCCGCCGACGACGAAGGCCCGGCAGGTGCCGCAGACCCCGCCCTTGCAGGCGTAGGGGGCGTCGGCGCGGGCGCGGAGGACGGTGTCGAGGAGGCTCTCGCCGCGCTCGACGGGCCAGGTGCCGGAGCGGCCGTGGAGGGTGGCCGTGAGGGTGGCGTGGGCGGGGGTGTCGGTGGTGGGGACAGGCGCGGGGCCCGAGCCGTCGTCGACGTGGAAGATCTCCTGGTGGACCCGGGCACGGTCGACACCGAGCTCGCGCAGGGCCCGCTCGGCGCCCTGGACGAGACCGAAGGGTCCGCAGAGGAACCAGCCGTCGATGGCGCCGACCGGAAGGAGGGCGGGCAGGAGCGCGGTGAGCCGGTCCTGGTCGAGGCGGCCGGACGGGAGCCCGGCCTGCTGCTCCTCGCGGGAGAGGACGGTGACGAGCTGGAAGCGCTCCGGGTGGCGGTCCTTCAGGTCGGCGACCTCGTCGAGGAACATCGTGGAGGCGGCGGTGCGGTCGCTGCGGATCAGGCAGAACCGGGCCTCGGGTTCGCGGTCGAGGAGGGTGGCCGCCATGGAGAGCACCGGGGTGATGCCGCTGCCGCCGGCGACGGCGGCGAAGTGCCCGGGGCGCGGGTCGAGGACGAAGCGGCCGGTGGGGGCCATGACGTCCACGGTGTGGCCGGGGGTGAGTTCCTTGAGGGCCCAGGTGGAGAAGGCGCCGCCGTCGACGAGGCGGATGCCGACGCGGAGTTCGGGGCGCTCTCCGGCCGGGGCGGCGGGGGAGCAGATCGAGTAGGTGCGGCGGATCTCCTGGCCGGACTCGTCGGTGCGGCGCAGGGCGAGGTGCTGGCCCGGGCGGTGGCGGAAGGTCTCGTGGAGGTCGTCGGGGACCGCGAAGGTGACGGCCACGGAGTCGTCGGTGAGCCGCTCGACCTGGCTCACCGGGAGCGGATGGAACATCTACAGCTCCTTGAAGTGGTCGAAGGGTTCGCGGCAGGCGGTGCAGCGGCGCAGGGCCTTGCAGGCGGTGGAGGAGAACCGGCTGAGGAGCTCGGTGTCGGTGGAGCCGCAGTGCGGGCAGCGGATGGCCAGGGTGAGGGCGACGGGCCCGCCGGCGGGGCCCTGGGGGCGGGGCGGGGCGATGCCGAACTCGCTGAGCTTGCGGCGGCCTTCCTCGGTGATGTCGTCGGTGCTCCAGGCCGGGGCGAGGACGGTGACGACGGTGACCTCGGGGATGCCGTGCTCGTGGAGGGCGTGCTCGATGTCGGTGGACATCGTCTCGACGGCGGGGCATCCGGTGTACGTGGGCGTGAGGGCGACCTCGACCCGGCCGGGGCCGGTGACGTGGACGCCGCGGAGCACGCCGAGTTCGGCGAGGGTGAGGACGGGCAGCTCGGGGTCGGGGACGGCGCCGGCGATCCGGGCCAGTTCCGCTTCGAGCGGGGTGGTGGCGGTGGTCACCATGTCGCCCCCGGGTGGCTGCGGTGGAGGTGCTGCATCTCGGCGAGCATCCGGCCGAAGTGCTCGGTGTGGAGGCCTTGGCGGCCGGCGCCGGCCCGCCAGGCGCCGGTGCGGGGGCCGGTGGGCACGGTGAGTCCCGCGCGGGTGAGGACGGTGGTGACGGAGTCCAGCCAGGCCGCTTCGAGGCCGGCGGGGTCCAGGCCGAGGCCGTCGAGGGGCTGGAAGAGCTCGCCGGTGTAGCGCCAGAGCGCGTCGCAGGCGGTCTGCATCCGGCGGTGGCTCTCCTCGGTGCCGTCGCCGAGGCGGAGCGTCCAGTGCTCGGCGTGGTCCTGGTGGTAGGCGACTTCCTTGACGGCCTTGGCGGCGAGGCCGGTCAGCGGGGTGGAGCCGGTGGCGAGGGCCGCGTAGAGGAGTCGCTGGTAGGTGGAGAAGTACAGCTGGCGGGCAATGGTGTGGGCGAAGTCGCCGTTGGGCTGCTCGACCAGCTGGACGTTGCGGAAGTCGCGCTCCTCGCGGAGGAAGGCGAGCGCGTCCTCGTCGCCGGCGAGGGAGAGCAGGACGCGGGCCTGGCCGAGGAGGTCGAGCGCGATGTTGGCGAGGGCGACCTCCTCCTCCAGGACGGGGGCGCTGCCGGCCCACTCCCCCAGGCGCTGGGCGAGGACGAGGGCGTCGTCGCCGAGGGCGAGGGCCGCGGTGGTGACGGCCTGGTCGGTGAGGGCCGGGTCGGTGACGGCCGCATCGGTGGGCGTGCCCGGGGTGCCGGAGGTGTCCGGAGCGCCGGTGGTGCCCTGGGTGCTGGTGGTGTTCTCGGGGCCGGTGGTGTCCGGAGCGACGGTGGTGTTCGCGGTGCCGGTGGTGTCCTGAGTGCCGGTGGCGGTCACAGGTGCTTCACCCCCTCCGGGATCTCGTAGAAGGTCGGGTGCCGGTAGGGCTTGTCGGCGGCCGGTTCGAAGAAGGGGTCCTTCTCGTCCGGGGAGGAGGCGGTGATGGCGGCGGAGGGCACGACCCAGAGGGAGACGCCCTCCATCCGGCGGGTGTAGAGGTCCCGGGCGTTGCGCAGGGCCATCTCCGCGTCGGGGGCGTGGAGGCTGCCGGCGTGGGTGTGGGAGAGCCCTCGGCGGGAGCGCACGAACACCTCCCACAGGGGCCAAGTGTCGCTGCTCATGCCTGTGCCTCCCCGTGCTGTCCGGTGTGCTTGCGCGCGTAGGCCGCGGCGGCCTCTCTGACCCAGGCGCCGTCCTCGTGGGCCCGGCGGCGCTGGGTGATCCGCTGGTCGTTGCAGGGGCCGTTGCCCTTCAGCACGTCCCAGAACTCGGCCCAGTCGATGGGGCCGAAGTCGTAGTGCCCGCGCTCCTCGTTCCACTTCAGGTCGGGGTCGGGGAGGGTGAGGCCGAGGGACTCCGCCTGCGGAGCGGCGATGTCGACGAAGCGCTGACGCAGCTCGTCGTTGGTGTGGCGCTTGATCTTCCACGCCATCGCCTGTGCGGTGTGGGTCGATTCGTCGTCCGGCGGGCCGAACATCATCAGGGAGGGCCACCACCAGCGGTCCACCGCGTCCTGGGCCATGGCGTGCTGGGCCTCGGTGCCGCGGGAGAGGGCGAGCAGGGCTTCGTACCCCTGTCGCTGGTGGAAGGACTCCTCCTTGCAGACGCGGACCATGGCCCGGGCGTAGGGGCCGTAGGAGCAGCGGCAGATGGGGACCTGATTGGTGATGGCGGCGCCGTCGACGAGCCAGCCGATGGCGCCGACGTCGGCCCAGGTGAGGGTGGGGTAGTTGAAGATCGAGGAGTACTTCTGGCGGCCGGTGTGGAGCTTGTCGAGGAGCTCGTCGCGGCTGACGCCGAGGGTCTCGGCGGCGCTGTAGAGGTACAGGCCGTGGCCGGCCTCGTCCTGGACCTTGGCCATGAGGATGGCCTTGCGGCGCAGCGAGGGCGCGCGGGTGATCCAGTTGGCCTCGGGCTGCATGCCGATGATTTCCGAGTGGGCGTGCTGCGCGATCTGGCGGACGAGGGAGGCGCGGTACGCCTCCGGCATCCAGTCGCGCGGCTCGATGCGCTCGTCGGCGGCGACGGCGGCGTCGAACACCGCCTCGCGGGCGGCCTGCGCCGCCGCGTCCGCGGCACCCGTGCCGGGCGCTTCCGCGGTCACTGCCGTCCCTGCGGTCCCTGCGGTCATCGGACCCCCTACCGACCGATCGTTCGGTTGAATGACTTCAATGGTGGGTCGGCGGCCCGTATGGTGTCAACCCTGTGGATAACCGCCTGCTCCGTCCGGGGCGCAGACGAGCGGGTCACCGGTGGGACGGGATCGGGTGGGGAAGCCCGGGATCGGGGTGGGATGAGCGCGCACATCGACGGCAGCGGGGAGCGGCGGCCGGCCGGAGGAATCCTGGCGCTGTCCATGCCGTACCAGGTGGTGGCGGCGGTGGCGCTCGCCGCCGTGGCCGTCCTCGCCGGTCTGCACCTGTCCATGGTCTTCCTGCACGTGGCACCGTCGAACACGATCACCAAGCAGCACGGACAGGCCGTCGACGACTGGATCTATCCCGAGTTCGAGCAGAACTGGAAGCTCTTCGCGCCCAACCCGCTCCAGCAGAACGTCTCCGTCGAGGTCCGCGCCGAGGTCTCCGACGCCGCCGGCGCCCGGCGGACCACCGGCTGGATCGACCTCACCGCGATGGACATCGAGTCCATCCGGGGCAACGTCTTCCCCAGCCACACCGACCAGAACCTGCTGCGCCGGGCGATCGACTGGTACGGCAACGCCCACGACGACGCGGGCCGCCCCAAGGGGATGCGCGGCCGGCTCTCGGAGGCGTACATGCGCCGCATCGTGCTGCCCCGCATCGAGGGCCCGGAGGCCCGCGCGGACGTCGGCGGGACCGTGGAGCGGATCCAGCTCCGCCGGGTCGTCCGGCCGGTGGCGGCCCCGCACTGGAGCACCGAGAAGCGCTCCACCGACCCCTCCACCACCGTCATGCCGTGGTGGGAGATCACCGACGCCGACCGCAGCCGTACGGAGACGAGCCGATGACCGCCCCCCGCCCCGCACCGGCCGCGGCTCCGGCGCGCGTGCCCCTCGACCGCAGGCTGGCCCGGGCGGCACAGACCGTCACCTCGCGCGCGCTGGGCCCGTACCAGACCGCGATCGTCCGGATCGGCTTCTCGCTGACCTGGCTCTTCTTCCTGCTGCGGGAGTTCCCGCACCGGCACGAGATGTACGGCCCCGACGGCCCCTGGTCGTTCGATCTGGCGCGCCGGCTGATCGCCGACAACCGGGCCTTCACGGTCCTGATGTGGTCCGACGGACGGCTCTGGTTCGAGGTGGTCTACGGGCTCGCCGTGGCGGCCGCCCTGCTGCTGCTCGTCGGCTGGCACACCCGCGCCGTCTCGGTCGTCTTCATGGTCGGCGCGCTGTCGCTGCAGAACCGGTCCGTCTTCCTCGGCGACGGCGGCGACAACGTGGTGCACCTCGTCGCGATCTACCTCACGCTGATCCGCTGCGGGCAGGTGTGGTCCCTGGACGCCCGGCGGGCCGCCCGCAAGGCCGCCGCGGGCCCGGCGGCCGCCGAGCGGGTGGAGCTCGCGGGGCCGGTCCTCTGGGTCGTCCTCGGCGGGTTCCTGGTCGCCGCGACCTGGTTCAGCCCGGTCACCGGCGAGTGGTGGATGTACGTGCTGCTGTGGGTGCTCTGGCTCGGCCACGGCCTGTGGTGGCTGGTGGAGCAGTACGTGCCGGGCGAGCCCCGCGTCCTCCTGGACGTCCTTGCGAACCTCGCCCACAACGCGACGCTCGTGGTCCTCATGGCCGAGGTCTGCCTGATCTACGCAACCGCCGGCTGGTACAAGATCCAGGGCTCGCGCTGGCAGGACGGCACGGCGCTCTTCTACCCGCTCCACCTGAACTACTTCACGCCCTGGCCGGGGCTGTCCGAGCTGCTCGCCTCCAGCGGGATCATGGTCATGCTGCTCAGCTACGGCACCGTGATCGTGCAGGTCGCCTTCCCCTTCACGCTGTTCAAGCGCAAGGTGAAGAACGTCCTGCTCGTCGTGATGATGCTGGAGCACGCCGGCATCGCGGTCCTGCTCGGCCTGCCGGCCTTCTCGCTGGCGATGATCGCGGCCGACGCCGTCTTCCTGCCCACCGTCTTCCTGGTGTGGCTCGGCGCCCGGGTGGCCCGGGGCCGGGACCGGCTGCTGCGGCGGAGGCCCACCGCCCCGGAGCTGCCCCCGCAGCGACCCGCCGGGGAGTCGGGTGAAGGAACGCCGGGTGAAGGGGCGCGCGGTGGAGGGGCGCCGGGCGGGGAGAAGGGCGGGGAGGCCTCTCCCCGTACCCTCGTCGGGTGAGCACCACCGAAGAACACCCCCCGCCGGCCGGGGCCGAGCCGCTCCAGTACGACGAGGGTCACGCCCCCGAGGTCGGCGTCGGCCCGCACCCCGGGCCGTGGCCCGAGGACCCGCGCTACGACCGCGAACTGCTGGCCGAGGGCGACCGGCGCAACGTCGTGGACGAGTACCGGTACTGGACCCGGGAGGCGATCGTCGCCGACCTGGACACCCGACGGCACGACTTCCACGTGGCCGTGGAGAACTGGGGCCACGACTTCAACATCGGATCGGTGGTGCGGACCGCCAACGCCTTCCTGGCCAAGGAGGTGCACATCGTGGGGCGGCGGCGCTGGAACCGGCGCGGCGCCATGGTCACCGACCGCTACCAGCACGTGCGGCACCACCCCGACACCGAGGCGCTCACCGCCTGGGCGGCGGCCGAGGACCTGCCGATCATCGGCATCGACAACCTGCCGGGCTCGGTGCCGCTGGAGCGGACCGTGCTGCCGCGCCGCTGCGTGCTGCTCTTCGGGCAGGAGGGACCCGGGCTGACCGAGGAGGCCCGCCGCCATGTGCGGACGGTCTGCTCGATCGCCCAGTTCGGCTCCACCCGGTCGATCAACGCCGGGGCGGCCGCCGCGATCGCCATGCACGCGTGGGTGCAGCGGTACGCGGAGATCCCGGAGCCCTGATCCGGGGAGCCGCCCGGTGCCGGATCCAGCCGGCACCGGGACGGCCGGGGGTCACGCCTGGCGGCGCACCTCGACCACGCGGAAGCGGTTGGAGACGAACGCGCCGTCGCACAGCGCGGCGTTCGCCGCAGGGTTGCCGCCCGAGCCGTGGAAGTCGGAGAACGCGGCCGTCTGGTTCACGTACACCCCGCCCGTCAGGTTGAGCGAGAGCTGCGCGGACTCCTCCAGGCAGACCTCCTCCACGGCCCGCTCCGTGTCGGCGGACGTCGTGTACGCGCCGACCGTCATCGCGCCCTTGTCGCGGATGGTGCGCCGCAGCAGCTCCAGGCCGTCGGCGGTGGAGTCCACCGAGACGGCGAAGGAGACCGGGCCGAAGCACTCGGAGAGGTACGCGGCCTCCGCGTCCGGCTTGGAGCCGTCCAGCTTCACCATGACCGGGGTGCGGACGACCGCCTCCGGGAACTCCGGGTTGGCGACCTCGCGGGAGGCCAGGGCCACCTCTCCCAGCCCCGCGGCCGCCTCCAGGCGGGCCTTCACGTCCGGGTTGACCAGGGCGCCGAGCAGGGCGTTGGCCCGGGCGTCGTCGCCGAGGAGTCCACCGACCGCGCCGGCCAGATCGGCCACCACCTCGTCGTAGGACCGGGGGCCCTGGTCGGTGGCGATGCCGTCGCGGGGGATCAGCAGGTTCTGCGGGGTGGTGCACATCTGGCCGCTGTACAGGGACAGCGAGAACGCCAGGTTGGACAGCATCCCCTTGTAGTCGTCGGTGGAGTCGATCAGGACCGTGTTGACGCCGGCCTTCTCCGTGTAGACCTGCGCCTGCCGGGCGTTGGCCTCCAGCCAGTCGCCGAAGGCGGTCGAGCCGGTGTAGTCGATGATCCGGATCTCCGGGCGGACCGCCAGGGTCTTGGCGATGCCCTCGCCCGGACGCTCGGTGGCCAGCGCCACCAGATTCGGGTCGAAGCCGGACTCGGCGAGGACCTCGCGGGCGACCTTCACGGTCAGCGCCAGGGGGAGGACCGCGCGCGGGTGCGGCTTCACCAGGACCGCGTTGCCCGTGGCGAGGGAGGCGAAGAGGCCCGGGTAGCCGTTCCACGTCGGGAAGGTGTTGCAGCCGATGACCAGGGCGACGCCGCGGCCGACCGGGGTGAACTCCTTGCTCAGCTCCAGCGGGTCCCGCTTGCCCTGCGGCTTCGACCAGGCGGCCCGGCCGGCCGGGGTCCGGGTCTGCTCCTCGTACGCGTACGCCACCGCCTCCAGACCGCGGTCCTGGGCGTGCGGGCCGCCGGCCTGGAACGCCATCATGAACGCCTGGCCGCTGGTGTGCATGACCGCGTGGGCGAACTCGTGGGTGCGGGCGGAGATCCGGGCCAGGATCTCCAGGCAGACCAGGGCGCGCGCCTCGGGCCCCGCGTCGCGCCAGCCGGGCAGCCCGGCGCGCATCGCGGGCAGCAGCACGTCGATGTCCGCGTGCGGGTACTCGACGCCCAGCGCGGGGCCGTACGGCGAGATCTCGCCGCCGGTCCAGCCGTCGGTGCCCGGCTGGTCGAGGTCGAAGCGGCCGTTCAGCACCGCCTGGTGGGCGGCGAGGCCGGCGGCGGCGTCGAGCGAGCCGTCCGCCCCGTACGCCTTCGGGTGCTCCGGGTACGGCGACCAGTAGGCGCGACTGCGGATGGTGGCGAGGGCCTGATCGAGCGTGGACCGGTGCTTCGCGGCCAGAACGTCGGTGGTCGGCTGGGCGGTGGCCATGGATGGACCAACTCCTCGTCGAGCTGGGCAGGGAGACGCGTACGGAGTTAGAGTAACCGAACGATCGGTCGGGACAAGGGGGTCTCTCGATCCTGTGGAGAACCCGGGGTCCGTGGCCCCTGTGGAAAACCCATCGGGGAGGATCACACCTATGAGCGCCGACACGAGCGCCGCCGTGCAGGCCGACGGGACCGTCAGGGGGAGCGCCACCATGGACGACGCAAGCGCCGCGGGCGAGGGAATCGGGCGGGGCCGGACGGTCGCCGTCGTCGGCACCGGCACCATGGGCCAGGGGATCGCGCAGGTGGCGCTGGTCGCCGGTCATCCCGTACGGCTCTACGACAGCGCTCCCGGCCGCGCCGCCGAGGCCGTCGCCGCGATCGGCGCCCGGCTGGACCGGCTCGTCGAGAAGGGGCGGCTGGACGCCGCCGACCGCAAGGACGCCGCCGGCCGCCTCCACGCCGCCGAGGACCTCGCCGAGCTGGCCGACGCGGCCCTCGTCGTCGAGGCGATCGTCGAGGACCTGGCGGTCAAGCAGCGGCTCTTCGCCGACCTGGAGAAGACGGTCGCGGACGACGCCCTCCTCGCCACCAACACCTCCTCCCTCTCCGTCACCGCCATCGCAGGAGGGCTGCGGCTGCCCGGCCGCTTCGTCGGCCTGCACTTCTTCAACCCGGCGCCGCTGCTCCCCCTCGTCGAGGTCGTCCGCGGCTTCGCCACCGGTGAGACCGCCGCCACGCGCGCGTACGAGACGGTCCTGGCGTGGGGGAAGACGCCGGTGCGCTGCGCCGACACCCCGGGCTTCATCGTCAATCGGATCGCCCGCCCCTTCTACGCGGAGGCCTTCCGGGTCCACGAGGAGCGTGGCGCCGATCCGGCCACCATCGACGCGGCGCTGCGCGAGTGCGGCGGCTTCCGGATGGGCCCCTTCGAGCTGACCGACCTGATCGGGCAGGACGTCAACGAGGCCGTCACCCGGTCCGTGTGGGAGTCCTTCTTCCACGACCCGAAGTTCACGCCGTCGCTGGCGCAGCGGCGGCTGGTGGAGTCGGGGCGGCTGGGCCGGAAGTCGGGGCACGGGTGGTTCCCGTACGCGGACGGCGCCGAGCGGCCCGAGCCGGACACCGAGCCGCCCGCGAAGGCGCCGGAGCGGATCACCGTCCGCGGTGATCTGGGGCCGGCCGCGGAGCTGGTGGAGCTCTTCGAAGGGGCGGGCATCGCCGTCCGCCGCAAACGGGGCGGCGGCTTCATCGAGCTGCCCGGGGGCCTGAAGCTCTGCCTCGTGGACGGCGACTCCTCCTTCGAGCACCACGGGGAAGAGATCGCCTTCTTCGACCTCGCCCTGGACTACGCGGCGGCGACCCGGATCGTCCTGTCGATCTGGGAAGGCACCGCCCCCGAGGCGGTCGCCGAGGCCGTGGGCCTCTTCCAGGCGATCGGCAAACAGGTCTCCGTGATCGGCGACGTGCCCGGCATGATCGTCGGCCGGACGGTCGCCATGCTGGTGGACCTCGCCGCCGACGCCGTCGACCGGGGCGTCGCCACCGCGGAGGACATCGACACGGCCATGCGGCTCGGCGTGAACTATCCCGTCGGCCCGCTGGAGTGGGCGGAGAAACTGGGGTACCGGCGCGTGTGCGCCCTGCTGGGCCAGCTCCACGAGCGGTACCCGACGGGCCGGTACGCGCCCGCTGCCGGCCTGGTGCGCCGCAGCTGGGTGGAGGAAGCGGAGGAGGACCGATGACCACGGCCAGACGTGACACGTACACCCCCGAGACGCTGCTCTCGGTCGCGGTGACGGTCTTCAACGAGCGCGGTTACGACGGCACGTCCATGGAGCACCTGTCCAAGGCGGCCGGGATCTCCAAGTCCTCGATCTACCACCACGTGGCGGGCAAGGAGGAGCTGCTCCGGCGGGCGGTCAGCCGGGCGCTGGACGGGCTCTTCGCGATCCTCGAGGAGCCGGGCGCGGTGCGTGGCCGGGCGGTGGAGCGGGTCGAGTACGTGACCCGGCGGACGGTCGAGGTGCTGATAGCCGAGCTGCCGTACGTGACGCTGCTGCTGCGGGTCCGGGGCAACACCGCGACCGAGCGGTGGGCGATGGAGCGGCGCCGGGAGTTCGACCACCGGGTGGCCGAACTGCTCGGGGCGGCCGCGGCCGAGGGCGATCTGCGGTCCGACGTGGACATCCGGCTCGCGACCCGGCTCCTCTTCGGCATGATCAACTCGCTGGTGGAGTGGTACCGGCCGCACCCGGACCAGGCGGAGCGCGACCAGCTCGCCGAGACCGTCGCCCACCTGGCCTTCGACGGGCTGCGGAAGGCCGGCTGAGGGGGCCCGGAGGGCGTAAGGGGGACGAGGGCCCTTCAGGCCCGGGAAGGGGCCGCCAGGGCCTGAAGGGCCGGCGAGTGCCGCCCATGGGCCCTTGAGGAGTGCCGAGAGCCCCCCGAGGCGCGGGAGAGCCCCCCGAGGCGCGGGAGAGGGCCCTGAGACGCGGGAGAGGGCCCCGGAGACCGTCCGGGGCCCTCTTCGCACGTCCGGGCCCTCTTCGCACGTCCGGGCCCTTTCCGCACGTCCGGGGGCCTTTCCGCACGTCCGGGCGTTACGGCCTCGGGTCGGCGTTCAGGTCCATCTCGTCGAAGACGAGCAGGGTGCGGGTGGAGAGCACCTCCGGGATCGCCTGGAGGCGGGTGAGGACCAGTTCCCGCAGGGTCCGGTTGTCCGGGGTGTGGACCAGCAGCAGGACGTCGAAGTCGCCGCTGACCAGCGCGATGTGCGCGGCCCCGGGGAGGGCCTTGAGCTGTTCGCGGACAGTGCGCCAGGAATTCTGGACGATCTTGAGCGTGATGTAGGCGGAGGCGCCGTGGCCCGCCCGCTCGTGGTTGACCCGGGCGCTGAAGCCGCGGATCACGCCGTCGTCGATGAGCCGGTTGATCCGGGCGTACGCGTTGGCCCGGGAGACGTGCACCCGCTCGGCCACGGACCGCACCGAGGCACGGCCGTCCGTCTGGAGCAGTCGCAGGATGTCCCGGTCTATCGCGTCCAGCGGGCGTGCCGGGACGGCGTGCGCCGGCGTGTCCGGGGGAGCGCTCAGCACCTCGCCCGCGGCGTCCGCCGCCGCCTCGTCCGGGGCTCCGCCCCGGGCGACGGCCATTTGTTCATCCGCCATGTCCCCCCGCCTCTCTCCGGTGGACGACCTGTCTCTATCCCAGGCTGTGGAGAACCGTTTGTCCACAGGCTGAAGGTGCCTGTAGCCAAAATGCCTCCACGACCGAACAATCGGTAGGTGAGGCGCGCCACACCCGCGCCACCCGCCTTCGGGTCTTATGCCCGCTCCCACGAGGAGGTGGACTCGTTGCAACAGCGCAGTTCGACAGTCCAGGAGCCGCTCGCCGACACGGCCTACCGGCCCACGCCGCCGCCGGCCTGGCGGCCGCGGACCGACCCCGTCCCGCTGCTGCCCGACGCCGAGCCGCTGCGCGTGCTCGGCACGGACGCGGTGGCCGACGCCGATCCCGCGCTGCTGCGCCGGCTCTACGCGGAGCTGGTCCGCGGTCGCCGGTACAACGCCCAGGCGACCGCCCTGACCAAGCAGGGCCGGCTCGCCGTCTACCCCTCCACCACCGGCCAGGAGGCGTGCGAGATCGCCGCCGCCCTCGCCCTGGAGGAGCGGGACTGGCTCTTCCCGTCGTACCGCGACACCCTCGCGGCCGTCGCCCGTGGCCTCGACCCCGTACAGGCACTGACCCTGCTGCGCGGCGACTGGCACACGGGCTACGACCCGCGCGAGCACCGCATCGCGCCGCTGTGCACCCCGCTCGCCACCCAGCTGCCGCACGCCGTGGGCCTCGCCCACGCCGCCCGCCTCAAGGGCGACGACGTGGTCGCGCTCGCCATGGTCGGCGACGGCGGCACCAGCGAGGGCGACTTCCACGAGGCGCTGAACTTCGCCGCCGTCTGGCAGGCGCCGGTCGTCTTCTTCGTGCAGAACAACGGCTTCGCGATCTCCGTGCCGCTCGCCAAGCAGACCGCCGCCCCCTCGCTCGCCCACAAGGCCGTCGGCTACGGCATGCCAGGCCGCCTGGTGGACGGCAACGACGCGGTCGCGGTGCACCAGGTCCTCACCGAGGCCGTGACCCGCGCGCGGCGCGGCGGCGGCCCGACCCTGGTGGAGGCGATCACCTACCGGATCGACGCCCACACCAACGCCGACGACGCCACCCGCTACCGCGCGGACGGCGAGGTCGAGACCTGGCGGGCCCACGACCCGGTGCTCCTGCTGGAGCGGGAGCTGACCGCGCGCGGCCTGCTCGACGAGGAGGGCCGCCGGGCCGCGGCCGAGGCCGCGGAGACCATGGCGGCGGAACTGCGCGAGCGGATGAACGCCGACCCGGTGCTCGACCCGATGGACCTCTTCACCCACGTCTACGCCGAGCAGACCGCGCAGCTGCGCGAACAGGCGGCGCAACTGCGGGCCGAACTCGATGCGGAGGACGAGAGCCGATGACGACGGCGACGACCGGCGCGGCGGCCGCCAAGGCGGCTGGCCGGCCCAAGCCGGCCACCATGGCGCAGGCGCTCCAGCGCGCCATGCGCGACGCGATGGCCGAGGACCCGACCGTCCACGTCATGGGCGAGGACGTCGGCACCCTCGGCGGGGTCTTCCGGGTCACCGACGGGCTCGCCAAGGAGTTCGGCGAGGACCGCTGCACCGACACGCCGCTGGCCGAGGCGGGCATCCTCGGCACCGCCGTCGGCATGGCCATGTACGGCCTGCGGCCCGTGGTGGAGATGCAGTTCGACGCGTTCGCCTACCCGGCGTTCGAGCAGCTCGTCTCGCACGTGGCGAAGATGCGGAACCGCACGCGCGGCGCGATGCCGATGCCGATGGTCATCCGCGTCCCGTACGGCGGCGGGATCGGCGGCGTCGAGCACCACAGCGACTCCTCCGAGATCTACTACATGGCCACCCCCGGCCTGCACGTCGTCACCCCGGCGACCGTCGAGGACGCCTACGGGCTGCTGCGCGCGGCCATCGCCTCCGACGACCCGGTCGTCTTCCTGGAGCCCAAGCGGCTCTACTGGGCGAAGTCCGACTGGTCGCCCGAGGCACCCGCGCGCGTGGAGCCCATCGGCAAGGCCGTCGTCCGCCGCGCCGGCACCAGCGCCACCCTGATCACCTACGGCCCCTCCCTGCCGGTCTGCCTGGAGGCCGCCGAGGCCGCCGCGGCCGAGGGCTGGGACCTGGAGGTCGTGGACCTCCGCTCGCTCGTGCCCTTCGACGACGAGACCGTGGCCGCCTCGGTGCGGCGCACCGGCCGCGCGGTCGTGGTCCACGAGTCCGGCGGCTTCGCGGGTCCCGGCGCGGAGATCGCCGCCCGGGTCACCGAGCGCTGCTTCCACCACCTGGAGGCCCCGGTGCTGCGGGTCGCGGGCTTCGACCTCCCCTACCCGCCGCCGATGCTGGAGCGGCACCACCTGCCGGGCGTCGACCGGGTCCTTGACGCGGTCGCGCGGCTCCAGTGGGAGGCGGGGAACTGATGGCACAGGTCCTGGAGTTCAAGCTCCCCGACCTCGGTGAGGGACTCACCGAGGCCGAGATCGTCCGCTGGCTGGTGGACGTCGGCGACGTCGTCGCGATCGACCAGCCGGTCGTCGAGGTCGAGACCGCCAAGGCGATGGTCGAGGTGCCCTGCCCGTACGGCGGCGTGGTCACCGCCCGCTTCGGCGAGGAGGGCACCGAACTTCCCGTCGGCGCCCCGCTCCTGACGGTCGCCGTCGGCGCCTCCGCCGACGGCGGCGCCGGGACGGCCGCGCCCGCCCGTGAGGCCGAGTCCGCCGCTGCCGCCGACTCCGCGGTGTCGTCGGAGTACTCGGGCAATGTGCTCGTCGGCTACGGCACCGCGGGCCCGGCGGCCCGCAGGCGCCGGATCCGCCCCCAGTCTCCGGCCGTCGCGCACCCCACGCCGAACGCGACGGCCGGCCCCGCCCCCGCGCCGAACGCGACGGCCGGCGCCGCGCAGATGCCCGGCGCGCCCGCCGCGCCCGCCATGCCGGTGGCCACCGCTCCGGCGCACGCCGCGCACGCCACGTCCGCCGCGATGGCGGTCGCGGTCGCCGTGGCAGCGCCCGGGGGACCGCTCCCGGTCATCTCGCCGCTCGTGCGGAAGCTGGCCCGCGACCGGGGCCTCGACCTGCGCGAGGTGCGCGGCTCCGGCCCCGAGGGCCTGATCCTGCGCGCCGACGTCGAGCGGGCCCTCACCGCGCGGGAGACGCCCGTCGCGGCGCCCGCGCCCGCCGTGGGCACTGCCCCGGCCGGTGAGCGGATCCCGCTGCGCGGCCTGCGCGGAGCCGTCGCCGACAAGCTCTCCCGCAGCCGCACCGAGATCCCTGACGCGACCTGCTGGGTGGACGCCGACGCCACCGAACTCATGGCCGCGCGCGCGGCCATGAACGCGGCGGGAGGGCCGAAGATCTCGCTCCTCGCGCTGCTCGCCCGGATCTGCGCCCACGCGCTGGCTCGCTTCCCCGAGCTGAACTCCACCGTGGACACGGCCGCCCGCGAGATCGTGCGGCTGCCCCAGGTGCACCTCGGCTTCGCCGCCCAGACCCCGCGCGGACTCGTCGTCCCCGTGGTCAGGGACGCCGGGACCCGGACCGCCGAGTCGCTCACCGAGGAGTTCGCCCGGCTCACCGAGTCGGCCCGGCAGGGCACGCTCACCCCGGCCGACCTCACCGGCGGCACCTTCACCCTCAACAACTACGGGGTGTTCGGGGTGGACGGCTCCACGCCGATCGTCAACCATCCCGAGGCGGCGATGCTCGGCGTCGGCCGAATCATCCCCAAGCCCTGGGTCCACCAGGGCGAACTGGCCGTCCGTCAGGTGGTGCAGCTCTCGCTCACCTTCGACCACCGGGTCTGCGACGGCGGCACGGCCGGCGGCTTCCTGCGGTACGTCGCGGACTGCGTCGAGCAGCCCGCGGTGCTGCTCCGCACGGTCTGAACCCACCCGGAGCGGTCCGCGTGACCGGGCCCGGCCCGTCTCATCAGGAGACCGGCCGGGCACCGGCGGGCGGCGGCGGACCATACTGCTGGGGTGACCACCGCATACGACGCCGTCGTGCTCGCCGGAGGCGCCGCGCGGCGCCTCGGCGGCGTGGACAAGCCAGGGGTACGGGTCGGCGGCCGCGCCCTGCTGGACCGGGTGCTCGCCGCCTGCGCGGGAGCCCGTCTGACCGTGGTCGTCGGCGACCCGCGCCCGACCGTCCGCCCCGTCCACTGGACCCGCGAGCAGCCGGCCGGCACGGGTCCGCTGGCCGCGCTGGCCGCCGGAGCGGCGGCCCTCGCCACGACCGCCCCCGGAGCCGAGGGCGATACGGCCACCGACGCTGCCGGCCCTGCAGGACCCTCCGGGCCTTCCGCGCCCGCCACCCCTGCCGGGCCTGCCGGACCCGCCCTCCCTGCCTGGCCTTCCACGCCTCCCGTGCCCGCCACCCCTGCCGCGTGTCCCGCGCCCGCCACCCCCGCAGGGCCTGTCACGCCCGCCACCCCTGCCGGGCCCTCCTCGCCTCCCGCGTCTCCCGCGCCCGAGGTCGTGCTCGTGCTCTCCGCCGATCTGCCGTTCCTCGGCGAGGCGACCGTCCACCGCCTCCTCGCCGCGCTCGACGCCGAGCCGGACGCCGAGGCCGTGTTCCTCACCGACGCCGAAGGCCGCGACCAGCCGCTCGTCGCCGTCCACCGCGCCGCCCCACTGCGCCGTGCGCTCGACGAACTGCGCCGCACCCACCACGGCCTCGACGGCCTCCCCCTCCGGTCCCTCACCGCCGGACTCCGCACCGTCCGCGTCCCGGCCGGTCCCGAAGAGGCGTCGGCGTCCTTCGACTGCGACACCTGGGAGGACATCGCCACGGCCCGGGCCCGCATCAGGGACCATGGAGCCGTGCTGGACGAATGGATCACCGCAGTCAAGACCGAACTGGGCCTCGACCTGGACGTCGACACCGGCGTGCTGCTCGACCTGGCCCGTGACGCCGCCCACGGCGTCGCCCGCCCCGCCGCGCCCCTGACGACCTTCCTGGTCGGCTACGCGGCGGCGAAGGCCGCCGAGGACGGCGCGGCTCCCGCGGACGCGGTCGCCGAGGCCGCCCGCAAGGCCGCCGCCCTCGCCCAGCGATGGGCGGCCGAACAGGACGAGGCCGGATGACCCCCGGACAACCCGCCCCCGCCCCCGCCCCTGTCCCCGTCCCCGCGTCCGGGCGGGGGCACGGGCACCACCGCGCCACCCCCTGGCCCGAGGCGCGCGCCCTCGCCGCCCGCGCCGGAGCCGAGGCCCGGGCGGCGAGGAGCCGCCCGCCCGTCCGCGTACCGCTCGGGCAGGCCCTCGGCCGGACCCTCGCCGAACCGCTGCGGGCCCTGACCGACCTGCCGTCCTTCGACAGCTCCGCCATGGACGGCTGGGCGGTCGCGGGCCCCGGGCCCTGGACCGTCCGTGAGGAGTCCGTCCTCGCCGGGCACGCCGGGGCCGCCGCCCTCGCCCCCGGAGAGGCGGTACGGATCGCCACCGGCGCCCGCGTCCCCGCCGGCGCGACCGCCGTCGTCCGCGCCGAGCACTCCCGTACCGAGTACTCCGGTACCGAGCACTCCCGTACCGAAGGAGCTCCCCCGGCCGCCGGCCGGGCAGCGGCCGGAACGGTTCTGCTGCTCCACCCCCTCCGCGAGGTGGTCACCGGGCAGGACATCCGCCCCCGGGGCCAGGAGTGCCGCACGGGTGACGAGCTGCTGCCCGCCGGGACCGTCGTCGGCCCGGCCGTGCTCGGCCTCGCGGCCGCCGCCGGCTACGACGAGCCCGCGGTGCTGCCCCGCCCCCAGGTGGAGATCCTCGTCCTCGGCGACGAGCTGCTGGCCGCCGGACTCCCCCACGAGGGCCTGATCCGCGACGCGCTCGGCCCGATGCTCGGGCCCTGGCTGACGGCGCTCGGCGCCGAGGTCCTCGCGACCCGCCGGATCGGCGACGACGCCGAGGCCCTGTACGAGGCCGTCACCAGCTCCGCCGCCGACCTCGTCGTCACCACCGGCGGCACCGCCGCCGGGCCCGTGGACCACGTCCACCGGGTGCTCGACAAGGCGGCAGCCGTCCTCCTGGTCGACGGCGTGAAGGTCCGCCCCGGCCACCCCATGCTGCTCGCCCGGCTCGACGCCGCACGCCACCTCGTCGGCCTGCCGGGCAACCCGCTCGCCGCCGTCTCCGGCCTCCTCACACTCGCCGCGCCCCTGCTGGCCGCGCTCGCCGGAGAGCCGGCCCCCCGGCCGCCCGCGCCCACCGGGACCCTTGCCGCCGCCGAAGCGCCCGCGCCGGCCCTCCGTGACGCCGTCCAGGGGCACCCGCACGACACCCGCCTCGTCCCCGTCGTCCACCGGGACGGGCTCGTCGTACCGCTGCGCTACAACGGGCCGGCCATGCTGCGGGGCATCGCCGCCGCCGACGCCATGGCCGTCGTCCCCCCCGGCGGAGCCGAGCCCGGCCGGCGGCCGGAACTCCTCGCCCTCCCCTGGCCGACCGCGACGCAGCTCGCCCAAGGAGCATGTTTCACGTGAAACTTCCCAGCCGTGACGTCATGGCCCGACACGCAGACGAGAAGGTCACCGGTGCGCGGATCCACCTGCCGAGGGCGAAGGTGGACCCGCTGCGCCAGGTCGGCCAGCGCCTCCTCATGGCTCTCGGCGTCCTGTTCCTGACGATTCTCATCGTCTACGTCGACCGCGACGGCTACCACGACAACGCCAACGAGACCGTTGACTTCCTCGACTGCGCCTACTACGCGACCGTCACTCTCTCCACCACCGGATACGGCGACATCGTCCCGTTCAGCGACTCCGCGCGACTCGTCAACATCCTGGTGATCACGCCCCTGCGCGTGCTCTTCCTGATCATCCTGGTCGGCACCACCCTCGAGGTCCTCACGGAGCGGACCCGGGAGGAGTTCCGGCTGAAGCACTGGAGGTCCAACTTGCGCGACCACACCGTGATCGTCGGCTTCGGCACCAAGGGGCGGTCCGCGATCCAGACCCTCTGCGCCACCGGACTCCGCAAGGACCAGATCGTCATCGTCGACCCTTCCGGCAAGGTCATCGAGGCGGCCAACCTCGACGGCTTCGTCGGCGTCGTCGGCGACGGCACCCGCAGCGACGTCCTGCTCCGGGCCGAGGTGCAGCGGGCCCGCCAGATCGTCATCGCCACCCAGCGCGACGACACCGCCGTACTGGTCACCCTGACGGCCCGCCAGCTCAACCGGGGCGCGAAGATCGTCGCCGCCGTCCGCGAGGAGGAGAACGCGCCGCTGCTCCGCCAGTCCGGGGCCGACGCGGTCATCACCAGTGCCTCCGCCGCCGGCCGGCTGCTCGGCCTCTCCGTGCTCAGCCCCAGCGCCGGCACCGTCATGGAGGACCTGATCCAGCAGGGCTCAGGCCTCGACCTGGTCGAGCGTCCGGTGACCAAGGCGGAGGCGGGCCGGAGCGTACGGGAGACCGACGACCTGGTGGTGAGCGTGCTGCGCGGCCACCGGCTGCTCGGCTACGACGACCCCTCGGCCAGCCCGCTCCAGCTCACGGACCGGGTCATCACCATCGTCCGCGCCGCTCCCGTCACCCCGCTCACCACGCCGCCGCACGACTGACGGCACGCCCACGGCCGCCTGACCGGAGGCGCGGGCGGCGGGGCGCGGGAGTAGCCTCGCCGCCATGCATGCGATCACGATTCCGGAACCCGGTGGTCCCGAGGCCCTCGTCTGGGCCGAGGTGCCCGATCCCGTGCCCGGCGAGGGCGAGGTCCTCGTCGAGGTGGTGGCGAGCGCCGTCAACCGCGCCGACGTCCTCCAGCGGCAGGGCTTCTACAACCCGCCGCCCGGCACCTCTCCCCACCCCGGCCTGGAGTGCGCCGGGCGGATCACCGCGCTCGGCCCGGGCGTCTCCGGCTGGTCCGTCGGCGACGAGGTCTGCGCCCTGCTCGTCGGCGGCGGATACGCCCAGCGGGTGGCCGTCCCGGCCGGCCAGCTGCTGCCGGTCCCGAAGGGCGTCGACCTGGCCACGGCCGCCGCGCTCCCCGAGGTCGCCTGCACGGTCTGGTCCAACGTCTTCATGATCGCCCACCTGCGGCCGGGCGAGACGCTGCTCGTGCACGGCGGGGCCAGCGGCATCGGCACGATGGCGATCCAGCTGGCCAAGGCGGTCGGCGCGAAGGTCGTGGTCACCGCGGGCAGCCCGGAGAAGCTCGCCCGCTGCGCCGAGCTCGGCGCGGACGTGCTGATCGACTACCGCACCCAGGACTTCGTCGAGGAGCTCCACAAGGCGACCGGCGGGGCGGGCGCGGACGTGATCCTGGACATCATGGGCGCCAAGTACCTGGAGCGGAACGTCCAGGCCCTCGCCGTCAGCGGCCGCCTCGTCGTCATCGGCCTCCAGGGCGGCGTCAAGGGCGAGCTGAACCTCGGGGCGCTGCTCGCCAAGCGCGCCGCCGTCATGGCGACCACCCTGCGCGCCCGCCCGCTCCAGGAGAAGGCCGCGATCGTCGCGGCCGTCCGCGAGCACGTCTGGCCGCTGGTCGAGGGCGGCACGGTCCGCCCGGTCGTCGACCGGACGCTGCCGATGCCGGAGGCCGCCGAGGCGCACCGCGTGCTGGAGTCCGGCGCGCACGTCGGAAAGGTCCTCCTGCTGGCCCCCTGAGCGATACGGGAGGGGCCCGGCGCGCTCACGGCGCGCCCGCCCCCCCGGCACTCACGGAGCCGGGCCCGGCGCCTGCTCGCACGCCGGGCACGCCACGTACGAAAAAGGAACGGGCCCGGCGCGCACGCCGGGCACGCCACGTACGAGAAAGGGAACGGGCCCGGCGCGCTCGTCGCGCGCCGGGCCCGTCACGTACGGGGAGGGACCTACAGGTACGGGCCCGACCCGACCGCGCGGCCGTGCCCGCGACCGCCCTCGTCGTCGTCATCGTCGTGCGAGGCGCCGGGGGGCAGGGCCCGCCGCATCTGCTCCAGTTGGGCGCGGGCCGCCATCTGCTGGGCGAACAGCGCCGTCTGGATGCCGTGGAAGAGGCCCTCCAGCCAGCCCACCAACTGGGCCTGCGCGATCCTCAGTTCCGCCTCGGAGGGGATCGCCTCGTCCGTGAACGGCAGGGACAGCCGCTCCAGTTCCTCCACCAGCTCCGGCGCGAGACCGTCCTCCAGCTCCTTCACCGAGCTGGCGTGGATCTCCTTGAGCCGGACCCGGCTGGCCTCGTCGAGAGGTGCCGCCCGAACTTCCTCCAGAAGCTGCTTGATCATGCTGCCGATCCGCATGACCTTCGCAGGCTGCTCGACCATTTCCGTCACCGGGACCTCGCGGGGTTCGTCGTCGCCCTGGGCGCCGCCGAGAGCCATCCCGTCCTGTCCCACGATGAGGACCTGGGGGCTCTCCTGCGACCTGTCATTCCTCGGCATCTCCATGCCGCCATTCTCTCGCACACACGCTTCACCACGAGGTGTGCCCGGGGAGGAGGGTGATCCACCCTCCTCCCCGGGCACGGTCGGGCCACGGAAAGGTGTCAGGTCGCCTCGCGGCGGGCCACGGCCCCCTTCGAGCGGGTCACCAGGGCGGCGAGCAGCGCCGCGCCGAGCGGGACGGCGACGAGCAGGGCCGCCAGCGTCTCCCAGGGCACCACGATCGGCACGTACGGCGGGCTCGTGTCGCCGCCCCAGCCCTCGGAGAGCATCTGCTCGTGGAAGCGGAGCTGCTGCCGCTCCTCGGTGAGCCGCAGGCCCATCGCCGGGAGGAGTCCGGAGACCGAGCCGAGGACGACACCCATCGCGGCGACCACCCCGCACTGGAAGCCGCTGAGGGTGCGGCGGACGCGCGGCGGGGCGCCGACGGCGGCGAGCGTCTTCAGGTCGGCCTCGGCGTCTGCCTGGGCGAGGCCGGTGGCGATGCCGGCGGCGCCGATGGTGACCAGGCCGGCGAAGACGGTCAGCGCGATCAGGAAGATGCTGTCGTCGGAGACGTACCCCTCCTCGACGGTGAGGTCGATGCCGGCACCGAGGGTCGCCAGTTCGGCGTCGAGCTTCTGGCGCTGCTCGCTGCTGGGCATGGCGTCGGTGCTGAAGTAGGCGCCGACGGGGACCGTGGTGAGACCGGCGGCCTTGGCGGTCGCGGGCGGCATCAGCACCTGGAGGCCGTAGGACTTCGGGTCACCGGTGACCAGGTGGGAGGGGATCCTGGAGACCTTGCCCGGGGCGGGCTTGTTCTCCATCGACGCCTTCTCGGCGGCCTTGGTGTCGGTGATCTGCTTGATGCCGAGCGTGCCGTCCCGGTCGACGAGCGGCTTCGAGAAGACGACGGCCTTGCCGTCCGCGAGCGCCTTGACGGCGCCCGGGTCGTCGATGCCGAGGACCTTCAGGAGGCGGGCGTCGCCGACGAGGATGCCGCCGTCGACGTAGACACCGCCGCCCCGGGACTCCTTGCAGCGCCAGTCCTCCTTGACCATCGTGCGCCGCTGCTCGGGGGTGAACTTCTCGGACGGGTCGCTGCCGTCGGTGGTGGAGGCCCACATCGGGCACTCGTTGGCGGGCGGCAGCATCACCTCGTACTGGCCGCAGCCGGCGCCGCCGCCCCAGGCGGGGCAGCCGGGCTTGCCGACGGCGACGCGGGAGACGTCGGCGCGGGTCTCGACGGAGAAGTACCGCTGGACGGCGTCGGCGACGGCGGGGACGTCCCGGCCGGACTCCTCCATCTGGAAGAAGGACACGGCGCCGTGCGGCAGGCTGGCGGAGTACTCGGCCCGGTACTGGGCGTCGCTGCTCGACGTGTACGTGGCGACGGCGACGGTGCCGGCGACGGCGGCGAGGACGGCGGCGACGGCGGGAGCCGTACGGCCCCGGTTGCGGACGGCGTCGCGGAGCGCGAGCCGCGGGGAGAGCGGCAGCCAGCGGCCGGTGCGCCCGAAGAGCCCGACGATGGCCGGGGTCATGGCGACCACGCCCAGCTCGGCGAGGGCCGAGCCGCCGGCGACGATGATGAACTGGTCGGTGACGACGGAGCCGTACAGGGCGATCGCCGCGCCGAGGAGCAGCGCCACCAGACCGAGGACGGGCAGCACCTTGCTGGTGGACCGGACGCCCCGGCGGCCGGTGAGCGAGGCGAGCACGGTCTGCCGGGAGGCGGTGACGGCCGGGACGATCGCGGCGAGCAGACCGGTGAGGACGGCGAGCAGCGCGATGCCGAGGAGTTCGAGCGGGCGGACGTCGAAGGCGCCGAACCGCTGCCCCAGGAAGTCCTCCAGGAAGGGCTGGAGGACGAGCGTGAGGATCAGCGCGAGCACCGTGCCGACGACGGCGGCGGCGACACCGATGACGAGACCGCCGCTCAGCACGATGGCCCGGATGTGGCTGCGGGAGCCGCCGTTGGCGCCGACCAGGCCGAGCTGGCGGCGGGAGCGCCGGGCGCCGACCGCGAAGGCGGGGCCCGCGAGCAGGCAGATCTCCAGCATCGCCAGGCCGACGACGGTGGCGACGGAGGCGAGGAGCATGGCGTCGGCGGCGCCGCTGGACTCGTAGTCGCCCCAGCCCTCCTGCTGGTAGAGCGGGACCTCGGAGTCGGCCGGCGGGGCGAGCCGGACGGTGCGGGAGACGACCGTGACGCCCTTGGCGTTGATCTCCTTCACGTTGTTCCACGTGAAACCACCGTCGCGCTGCACCAGATACGTGGTGGTGTCGCCGGGGGCGAGCGCTCCGGCCTTCTCCGCGGCCTTCGCGTACGGGGAGAGGAAGGCCCCCGGCAGCGCGATGATCTGGGCGGCCGTCAGGGTGTCGGGCAGCTCGTAGGAGCCGACGATCCGGTAGGGCCGGTCGAAATTGCGAGCGGAAACGGTCGAGCCGACCGAGAGCCCGCTCTGCTCCAGGAAGGCGGCGGTGGCGATCACCTCGTCGGCCTTCTGGGGGTACCGCCCGTCGAGGAGGGTGGTGATGCCCTTGGCCATCGGATCGTCGGCCTTGAGCTCCCGGACGTCGGTCTGGAGCAGGCCGTGCACGGTGGTCAGCTTGGCCGCGCCCTGGGTGTCGCTGATCCAGCGGGCGCCGGCCGGGATGGCCTTGCGGGGGTCGGTCGCACCGCTGGGCCAGGGGGCGTTGTCCCCTTCCTTCCAGTTCGCCGGGTAGACGTTGTCGCCGTTCGGTGACTGGTGGACCGGCTCACCGGCGAAGCCGGGGTCACCGAAGGAGGCGTCGGCGGCGCCGATGGACCGCTCCAGCTGTTCGGCCACGGAGAGCTCGGAGCTGCGGATGGTGAGGTCGGCGGCGCTGACCCCGAGGATGGGCAGGGCGATCATCGCGAGGACGAGTGAACTGCGGCCCTTGGCGCGCCAGGCGTCGCGGCGGGCGATGCGGACGGCCGCCCGCCAGGAGTGGAACCAGGTCTTCACGCGTCCGCCACCCGGCCCGTGAGGAGGGAGTCGGCCTCGCTGCGCACGGTCTGGTCGACGATGGCGCCGTCGCGGAGGAAGACCACGCGGTCGGCCCAGGCGGCGAACCGCGGCTCGTGGGTGACGAGGACGCCGGCGGCGCCGGCGTCGCAGCGGGAGCGGAGCAGGGCGAGGACGGACTCGCCGGTCTCGGAGTCGAGGGCGCCGGTGGGCTCGTCGGCGAGGACGAGGCGGCGGTCGCCGACCAGGGCGCGGGCGATGGCGACGCGCTGCTGCTGTCCGCCGGACATCTCGTCGGGGAAGCGGTCGGCGAGGTGGCCGAGCCCCATCTCCTCCAGGGCGGCGAGGGCCTCGACGCGGGCCTTGCGGGCCGAGGTGCCGTCGAGCTCCCTGGGCAGGGAGACGTTCTCGGCGGCGGTCAGCGCCGGTATGAGGTTGTAGTCCTGGAAGACGTAGCCGATGCTGCGGCGGCGCAGGGCGGCGAGCTCCTTGAGCCCGGCGGTGGTGATGTCGGTGCCCTCGACGATCACCTGGCCGGAGGTGGGGGTGTCGAGGCCGCCGGCGATGGTGAGCAGCGTGGACTTGCCGGAGCCGGACGGACCCATGACGGCGACGAGTTCGCCGGGGTGCACGTCGAGGTCGATGCCGCGCAGGGCGTGCACCTCGGTGGCGCCGGACCCGTGGACCCGGGTCAGGTTCTGCAGGCGCAGCACGGGCTGCGCGGCGAGCGGTGTGGACATGGAGGGGTCCCCCTTGGACGTGCGCGGCGGCTGCGGCGCACGGTGGTGAGCGGTGTGGTGAGAAGAACGTGGTGGTACGGGGGCCTGGGCCCCGGGTCAGCGGGTCCGGCCCGCGGCCCCGTCCCGGGGCGCGCCCCCCGACCCGGCCCCCGCCCCCACCCCGCCCGTCCCCGCCCCGCGCCCGCGCCGGACCCCCGCCCCGAGCCCCGGCTCCGGGACGGAGGCGGAGCCGGAGCCGGAGGCCGTGGCGGGAGGGTCGGGGGTGACGGTGACGGTGGCGGAGAGCCGGATGAGCCGGGCCTCGCAGTGGTCGAGCCAGCGGGCCTCGGCCTCGGTCTGGAAGATCAGCTGTTCCAGGACGAGGAGCCAGGCCACGTCGTCGCGTTCGTGCGAGCCGCCGCCTTCGAGGGCGGCGAGGGCCTGGGCCTTGAGGCGGGTGTAGTCCTGCATGGCCTTCACGGTGTGCCGGCGCTGGGACTGGATGACCTCGCGGATGTCGACGCCGGGTGCCCCGACGGCCATGGCGAGCTTGATGGCGAGCTCGTCACGGGCGGGGCTGGTGCGGTCCACGGGCTGCTCGAACCAGCTGCGCAGTTCGGTGCGGCCCGCGTGGGTGATCGCGTAGAGCGCGTGGCCGGCGCCGTCCTCGCCGTTCTGGGTGACCAGGCCGTCCCGTTCGAGCCGGCCCAGGGTCGTGTACACCTGGCCGACGTTGAGCGGCCAGGTGGAGCCGGTGCGGGACTCGAACTCGGTGCGCAGCTGGGAGCCGTAGCGGGGGCCCTGTTCGAGGAGGGCGAGGAGCCCGTGGCGGATCGACATACCGAGTATGTATACCGGGTATGCGGAGGGCGACAACCGTCGCGAGAGGGACCCGGGGGGTCCGACTCAAGGGGGACGGGAAGGGGCCGGCCGGCCGGTTCAGCGGCGGCGGAGCCGGAGTCCGAGGAAGCCGAGCCCGAGCCCCATCAGGGTGAGTCCCACGCCGAGGGTGAGCAGGGGAACGGGCTGGTCGGAGGTGGTGGCGTCGGTCCGCAGGGAGAGTTGCGGGGCGATGCCGGGGCGGCTGGCGGGAGCCGCTTCGGTGCGGGCCGCGGTCTCCGTCCCGGGTACCGCCGCGTCCTCCTCGGGGAGGCCCGCGTCCTCCTCGGCGAGGCGTTCGGAGGCGTCGGATTCTGTAGCGGTTCTGTCACGGGAGGGGGTGGCGGAGGGGTCCGGCTCCTCGGGGGCGGCCGGTTCGGGGCGGCCGGGCCGGGTGCGGCCCTCGCCGGCGGGCCGGCCGGCGAGGGAGGGGGAGCCGGTGGGCGCGGGGGCGTCGGTGGTCGCGGCCGCGGGCTTGCCGGGGCGGGGCGCCGCGGAGCCGGTCTGCGGGGCGGTGGGGGTGCCGGTCGGGGTGACGGGCGCGGTGGTGCCGGGGGCGGGGTGGGTGCCCGTGCCGGTGGGTGCGGGCGCGCGGTCGGTGCCGGCGGGTGCGCCCGGAGCCGGGGGCGTGCCCGGTCCGCCGCCGGTGTCCGGGCGGCCGGTGGTGGCGGGTCCGGTCGCGGTGACGGCCGGCTCGGTGGCGGCGTGCGGTCGGGTGGCGTGCGGCCGGGCGCCGGGCGGCCGGGCGCTGTGCGGTCGGGTGGCGGTGGCTCCTGCGCCGGGGCCGTGCGCGGGGGCGGCGGTGGGGGCGTGCGAGGCGGTCCGTCCGGGGGGTGCCCCGCTGGTTCCGGCGGGGGGTCCCGCGGGGATCGCGGCGGCTCCGGCGAGGGCCGCGCCGGAGAGCCCGTACAGGGTGAAGGCGCAGGCCAGCGCGGAGGCGAGGGCGGTTCTTCGCAGGCTCAGGAGGACGGGGCCGGACCGGGCGGTCCGCGCCCGTGTCCCTGCCCGTACGCGGCGGTGTCCGCCGCTACCGCGTCCGCCGGTCCCGCCGCGTGTGGGAGTCAACGGGAAACCCTCCCCTGCCGTGCCGCCGAGGTGTCCGACTCAGCGTCACACAGCGGGGTGACTCCGGCATCCGGGGCGGCTACTTCTGGGGGTTGCCGGTGGAGATCTCCAGGGTGAACTCGGCCTCGTCGGGCCGGATGTCCGTACCGGCCGGCGGGTACTGCTCCAGGACGGTGTCCTCGCCGTAGGTGTTCTCGTCCACCGGGGTCTGCTTCTTCGTCTTCCAGCCGGCGGCGTTCAGACAGTCCTTCACCGAGGTCAGGTTCTTGTAGGTGAAGTCGGGCACCTCGAACTTCTCGGGGTCGTCGCTCGACTCCCTCGGCTCGGTGCACTCCTTGGTGTCGATGGTCTTCGACAGGTCCGGGCCCCTGTGGCCGGGACTGTCGGTCTGGGTCTGCTCCGTGCCGCCGGTGCCGGTGCCGGTGGCGGTGCCGGTGGTCCCGCCGGTGTCGTCCTTGTCCATCATGTTGTAGGCGACCACGCCGCCGACGGCGATCACGGCGACCGCGAGGGCACCCGCGAGCACCGGCATGGTGCGGCGCGGGGCGCTCGCGGGAGCCGGCGAGTGCGCGGGCGCGTAGGAGACCGGCGGCGGGGTCTGATAGCCGGGGGCCGGGGTCGGGGCCTGCTGCGGGTAGCCGTATCCGGGGCCGGGCGCCGGTACGGGGGCGGGGGTCGGCGGCCCGTAGGGGCCGGGCTGCGGGGTGTGCGCGGGGTACGGCTGCTGCACGTGCGCGCCGTGGTGCGGCGGCGGGGTCTGGCCGACCGGCGGGAAGACCGCCGAGCCGACGCCCGAGCCGCTGCCGACGGGGGCGCCGGGGACGATCGCCGGCGCCGCGGACTGGCCGGCCGCCAGCACCCGCAGGCACTCGTCGCGCATGGCGGCGGCGCTGGGGAACCGCTCGTTCGGGTTCTTCCGCAGCGCGCGGGCGATCAGCGCGTCCATCGCGGGCGTCACCGAGCGGTTCACCGAGGACGCGGCGACCGGCTCCTCCTGCACGTGCGCGTAGGCGATGGCGAGCGGCGAGTCCGCGTCGAAGGGGAGGCGCCCCGTCAGCAGCTGGAACAGCATGATGCCGACCGAATAAAGGTCGGAGCGGGCGTCCACCGGCCGGCCCAGGGCCTGCTCGGGGGAGAGGTACTGGGGGGTGCCGACGACCATGCCGGTCTGGGTCATGGACGTCACGCCGGACTGCATGGCGCGGGCGATGCCGAAGTCCATGACCTTCACGACGCCGCGCTTGGTCATCATCACGTTGCCGGGCTTGATGTCGCGGTGGACCAGCCCCATCTCGTGGCTGACCTCCAGGGCGGCGAGGACGTCCGCCGTCACCTTCAGCGCCTTGTCGGCGGGCATCGCCCCGTACTGGCGCACATCGGCGGCCAGCGCCGAGCCGAGCGGCTGCCCCTCCACGTACTCCATGACGATGTACGGCATGAGGCCGCCGTCGAGGGTGTCCTCGCCGGTGTCGAAGACCGAGACGATGTTGGTGTGCGAGAGCTTCGCGACGGCCTGCGCCTCACGGCGGAACCGCTCGCGGAAGGACGCCTCGCGGCCCAGCTCGGTGTGGAGCGTCTTGATCGCGACCTGGCGGTCCAGCGCGCTGTCGTACGCGAGGTAGACCGAGGCCATGCCGCCCTCGCCGAGGAGGTCGCGCAGCTGGTAGCGGCCGTTCGCGACCGAACCGCCCGCGTAGCGGCCGCCCTGAGCGCCGTCGTGGCTCATGTGTGCTGTCCCCCTGCGCCCCGCGGCGTCGTTCCGTCGTCTCCGGCCGGACCTCGATATCCCGCCGATTCTGCGCCAAGTCTGCCCGAGGCCCCTGACACGTCAAGCCGGGTACCCGTTCCGTGACCCTCCGCACAGGCGGCACGGCGCGGGGACCGGGCGAAACTCACGGAATTTGCACAGGCGTACACGAGAAGGGTTGGATGGCCGGTCATCGCGGACCGTGATGTCGTACGGAGCCTGTAGCGTGACGACTGGACACGGCAAGGACAGACGACGGCGAGGACTCATGGAACCCGGATCCGACGCAGGTGGCGGTATGCCGGGCGCTGGCGCCGAGTCATGGGGCGTCGGCCGCGTCGTCGGTGACGGCCGCTACCGCCTGACGCACCGTCTGGGACGCGGCGGCATGGCGGAGGTCTTCGCCGCCGAGGACGTGCGGCTCGGCCGCACGGTCGCGGTGAAGCTGCTGCGCTCCGACCTCGCCGAGGACCCGGTCTCGAAGGCGCGGTTCACGCGTGAGGCACAGTCGGTCGCCGGCCTGAACCACCACGCGATCGTGGCGGTGTACGACTCGGGCGAGGACGTCGTCGACGGCCGCCCCGTGCCGTACATCGTGATGGAGATCGTCGAGGGCCGCACCATCCGCGACCTGCTGGTCAGCGCGGAGGCGCCCGGCCCCGAGCAGGCTCTGGTGATCGTCTCCGGCGTCCTGGAGGCGCTGGCCTACTCGCACCAGCACGGCATCGTGCACCGCGACATCAAGCCGGCCAACGTGATCATCACGCACGCCGGCGCCGTGAAGGTCATGGACTTCGGCATCGCCCGCGCGCTGCACGGCGCGCAGGCCACGATGACGCAGACCGGCATGGTCATGGGCACGCCGCAGTACCTCTCCCCGGAGCAGGCGCTCGGCAAGGCCGTCGACCACCGCTCCGACCTGTACGCGACGGGCTGCCTGCTCTACGAGCTCCTCGCGCTGCGTCCCCCCTTCACCGGTGAGACGCCGCTGTCGGTCGTCTACCAGCACGTGCAGGACATCCCGGTCCCGCCGTCCGAGGTCCGCGGCTCGACGCCGCCGGAGCTGGACGGCCTGGTCATGCGTTCGCTCGCGAAGGAGCCGGACGACCGGTTCCAGAGCGCCGAGGAGATGCGCGGGCTGATCCAGTACAGCCTGGAGATGCTCCACCAGCAGGGCGGTCACACCGGCACCTGGAGCACCGGCCCGGTGGCCGTGCACGAGGGCGGGCAGACGCCCGGCCACGGCATGGCGGCGACCACGGCCATGGGCCACCCGCCGCTCGGCGAGACGGCCCAGCAGGGCCGGATCGTCCCTCTGCCCAACCCCGACGACGGCGGGTACGGCGGCTACGGCGGTTACGACGACGGCACGGGCGGCGGCACCGGCGGCTACGGCGCTCACGACGACGGCCGGGGCAAGCGCAACCGGATGGTGCTGTTCGCGGCGCTCGCGGTCGTCGCGATCGTCGCCGGCGTGGTCTTCGCGGTGAAGATGTCCGGCGGCGGCGAGAAGAAGGACCCGATCACGACGCCGACGACGGTGTCCGACTCGCCGTCCACGACCTCCGAGGAGCCCACCCCCTCCGAGGAGCCGAGCGAGCAGCCGAGCACCGACCAGCCGAGCGACACGAACGGCGGCGGTGGCGGCGACGGCGGTACCACGCAGGAGCCGTGGAACCCGCCGACGAACGCGACGACGAACCCGCCGACGCACACCGAGCAGCCGACGACGGAGCCGACCCCGACCGGGGAGCCGTCGACGGAGCCGACTCCCACCGAGGAGCCGTCGACGGAGCCGACCCCGACCGAGGAGCAGACGACCGCGCCGACGGACGGCGGGGCGGACAACGGCGGCGCCGACGACGGCGGAGCCGACAGCGGCGGCCAGACCGACCCGACCGGCGGGGGCAACGGCGACCCGAACACGCCGCCTCCCGGCGGCGACACCGGCCTCACCGGCGCCACCACGCCGTAGGGCTCCTCCCGGGGCCTCAGTCCGAGAAGGCGTCGCGGACGGCGTCGTACTCCCGGGTCCACCACACGGCCAGGGCCGACACCGCGGGAAACTGCGGGTCGGCCCTGCGGTCGTTCAGCTGGTAGCGCCAGCGCAGCGTCCAGAAGTCGTTCAGCCGCTCCCACCACACCCGGTGCACCGCCGCGGCCAGCTCGGTGCCGTCCGCGCCGGCGGCCCGCCGGTACGCGCGCGCGTAGGCCCGCACCTTCTCCAGCTCCAGCTCGCCCCCCGGCCGTACGAAGAAGATCGCGGCGGCCCGGACGGCCTCCTCGGCGCGCGGGCGGACGCCGAGCCGGTCCCAGTCGACGATCGCGGCCGGTTCCGCGCCCCGGTAGAGGACGTTCAGGGGGTGGAAGTCGCCGTGCACCCAGCCGGTCGTGGCGGGCGCCGGAGGACGCCGGTGGGCGTGCTGCGCGAGCAGCCGGCGGCGCTCCCGCAGCCGGTGCTCGGCGAGCGCGTCGAAGCTGCCATGCGGGTGGTGGGCGCGGGCGAGGCGGATCAGCTCGGCGATGTCGCGGAAGGTGTCCTCCAGGCACACGCTGTCGTGCCGGTCGCCGGGCGGCGGGGGCTCCATGACCCGGTCCAGGGTGGTGTGGACGCGGCCCAGGAGGGCGCCGAGGCGGCGGGAGCCGCCGGGGGTGAGCTGGGCGCCGTCGCGGTGCCGGCCCTCGACCCAGGGGTGCAGGGCGTAGCAGCGGCCGTCGATGACCGCGACCGTGCGGCCGCGGCTGTCGGGCAGCGGCGGGGCGACGGGAAGGCCCAGGGCGTGCAGGCGCTGGGTGGCGCGGTGCTGGCGGGTGATGGTGGCCCGGTCGGCGGTGGGGGCGTCGAGGTGCTGCTTGAGGAAGTAGCGGCCGCGGGTGGTGGCGAGCCGGTAGCCGCGGTTGAGCAGGCCCTCGGTGACGGGGACGCAGGACAGGGGCTCGCCGGCGTGCGGGTGGCGGCGCAGCAGGGCGCCGACCGGAGGAGCGGAGTGGTCAGATGAGCGCGGCACTCCGCAGATGTTAGATCACGCTGCGTGGTGAAGGCGGCGCGGTACGGAACCGGCCGCGGGGCCGTACTCGATGCTGTGCACCGTTGCGAACTGGGGTTCGATCCGCATGTAGACGGGGACGAAGGGCTCGCCGTCCACGCTCACCGGTTCGGGGCCGAAGGCGGCCAGCTCCTCCGCGGTCGGCTCGACGATCTCGGCGGTCCCGGTGAACTGCACCGACCACAGGACGCCGGAGGCGGGATCGAGGTCGTCCGCCCCGTAGGCGACGACGCTGCCGCTGCACGCCTGGTGGTAGCCGAGACCCTCGTGCATGCGGATCACGACGCTGTCGTCGGAGACGATGTGCCGGGCGGGCGCGACGAACGGCATCGCCCGCATGCTCGTGGCGACCCGGCCGTACGACGCACGGCCGAGCAGTTCGATGGCGCGGATCTCCTCGGTGGACATGCCTCCACTCTCCGCCACCGGCACCCTGTCGGGAAAGGGGCCGGGGCCCCGCGTCGGCGGGGACGTAGGTCCCGAATCCCGTCGGGCGGGCCCGGACCGCTCCCCACGGACGAGACCTTCGGGGAGGGCGCGGGCCCGGCGGGGCGTGCGGTGGCTCAGTGACGCTCGGCCTGCATCCGCGCCACGTAGGCGGCGGCCTGCGAGCGGCGCTCCATGCCCAGCTTCGACAGCAGGCTGGAGACGTAGTTCTTGATGGTCTTCTCCGCGAGGTGGAGGCGCTCGCCGATGGCCCGGTTGGTCAGACCCTCGCCGATCAGATCGAGGATCTTGCGCTCCTGCTCGGTGAGATGGGCGAGCTTGTCGTCACCCTTCGGATTGTTGCCGTCCCGCAGCCGCTCCAGGACGCGCGCCGTCGCCACCGGGTCGAGCAGCGACTTGCCGGCCGCCACGTCCCGGACCGCGTTCAGCAGTTCGTTGCCCCGGATGGCCTTGAGGACGTATCCCGAGGCCCCGGCCATGATCGCGTCGAAAAGCGCCTCGTCGTCCGCGTACGAGGTGAGCATGAGGCACTTGATCGACTCGTCCTGGGAGCGGACCTCGCGACAGACCTCGACCCCGCTGCCGTCGGGCAGCCGGACGTCGAGCACCGCCACGTCGGGGCGGGTCGCGGGGATCCTGACCAGGGCGTCGGCCGCGGTTCCGGCCTCGCCGACCACCTCGATGTCGTCCTCCACGGAAAGCAGCTCGTGGACGCCGCGCCGGACGACTTCATGGTCATCCAGCAGAAATACCCGGATTTTTCCTTCTTCGCGCACGAAGCCAGTCTCACATATTGGCTCTTCCGGTGCCCGGGGTGTGCGGGTTACGGTGCCGGATGTTCCGACGAGGGTGTCGGGCCGCTGCTCGGTGCGCTGACCTGGGCGACTTTCCGCTTTTCTCGATTTACTTG
This sequence comes from Streptomyces sp. NPDC014861, assembly GCF_043081625.1. Classification (NCBI taxonomy): domain Bacteria; kingdom Bacillati; phylum Actinomycetota; class Actinomycetes; order Kitasatosporales; family Streptomycetaceae; genus Streptomyces; species Streptomyces sp. NPDC014861. The sequence continues at coordinate 62,460 of NZ_JBIBWV010000026.1, read as the reverse complement.
GAAATCCAAGCAAAATTGCAGGTCAAGTGGGGTTTCGCAGGAATGCCGCGCTATGGGTAACGTGCCTCATGACGGCGCTCTCCGGGACACCTGTCACGCCCGACCCCGGCCGCGTCGCACCCACCCCGTGCGCAGGGTACGGATAAGGCGGAGAGCCGCACTGGCCCACCGGCGAACCCGGGGGCCGGACCGACGGAGGAGCACGCACGTGACCGTGGAGAGCACTGCCGCGCGCAAGACGACGCGACGCAGCAGCGGCGCCAAGCGCGCCACCGGCGCCAGCGCCGGCGCCAAGAAGGCCGACCAGCCGCAGGCCGGGGAGCCCGAGCTCGTTCAGCTGCTGACGCCCGAGGGCGAGCGCGTCCATCACCCCGACTACGACATCGACCTGAGCGCCGAGGAACTGCGCGGGCTCTACCGCGACATGGTCCTCACGCGCCGCTTCGACGCCGAGGCGACCGCCCTCCAGCGCCAGGGCGAGCTGGGCCTGTGGGCCTCGCTCCTCGGCCAGGAGGCCGCCCAGATCGGCTCCGGCCGGGCCCTGCGGGACGACGACTACGTCTTCCCGACCTACCGGGAGCACGGCGTGGCCTGGTGCCGCGGCGTCGACCCCACCAACCTGCTCGGCATGTTCCGCGGCGTGAACAACGGAGGGTGGGACCCCAGCAGCAACAACTTCCACCTCTACACGATCGTCCTCGGCTCGCAGACCCTGCACGCCACCGGCTACGCCATGGGCATCGCCAAGGACGGCGCGGACTCCGCCGTGCTCGCCTACTTCGGCGACGGCGCCTCCAGCCAGGGCGACGTCAACGAGTCGTTCGTCTTCTCCGCGGTCTACAACGCCCCGGTCGTCTTCTTCTGCCAGAACAACCAGTGGGCCATCTCCGAGCCCATCGAGAAGCAGACCCGCGTCCCGCTCTACCAGCGCGCCCGCGGCTTCGGCTTCCCCGGCGTCCGCGTCGACGGCAACGACGTCCTCGCCTGCCTGGCCGTCACCCGCTCGGCACTGGAGCGCGCCCGCCGCGGCGAGGGCCCCACCCTGATCGAGGCGTTCACCTACCGGATGGCCGCCCACACCACCTCCGACGACCCGACCCGCTACCGCCGCGACGCGGAGCGCGAGGCGTGGGAGGCGAAGGACCCGATCCTCCGCCTGAGGGCGTACCTGGAGAGCGAGGGCCACGCCGACGCGGCCTTCTTCGAGGAGCTGGAGGCCGAGAGCGAGACCCTCGGCAAGAGCGTCCGCGAGGTCGTCCGCGCCATGCCGATCCCGGACCACATGGCGATGTTCGACCACACGTACGCGGACGGGCACACGCTCGTCGACGAGGAGCGCGCGCAGTTCGCCGCCTACCAGGCGTCCTTCGCGGACGGAGAGGCCGAGTAATCATGGCTGTTCAGAAGCTTCCCCTCGCGAAGGCGCTCAACGAGTCGCTGCGCAAGGCCCTGGAGACCGACCCCAAGGTCGTCGTCATGGGCCTGGACGTCGGCAAGCTCGGCGGCGTCTTCCGCATCACCGACGGCCTCCAGAAGGACTTCGGCGAGGACCGGGTGGTCGACACCCCGCTCGCCGAGTCCGGCATCGTCGGCACCGCGATCGGCCTCGCGCTGCGCGGCTACCGCCCCGTCGTGGAGATCCAGTTCGACGGCTTCGTCTTCCCGGCGTACGACCAGATCGTCACCCAGCTGGCGAAGATGCGGGCCCGCTCGCTCGGCACCGTGAAGATGCCGGTCGTCATCCGCATCCCGTACGGCGGCGGCATCGGCGCCGTCGAGCACCACTCCGAGTCCCCCGAGTCGCTCTTCGCGCACGTCGCGGGCCTCAAGGTCGTCACCCCGGCGAACTCCTCCGACGCCTACTGGATGCTCCAGCAGGCGATCCAGAGCGACGACCCGGTCATCTTCTTCGAGCCCAAGCGCCGCTACTGGGACAAGGGCGAGCTCGACACCGAGGCCATCCCCGGCGAGCTCCACAGGGCCCGGGTCGCCCGCCAGGGCACCGACCTCACGCTGGTCGCGTACGGCCCCATGGTGAAGACCTGCCTGGAGGCGGCCGCGGCCGCCGCCGAGGAGGGCCGGTCGATCGAGGTCGTGGACCTGCGCTCGATCTCCCCGCTCGACTTCGACACCATCCAGACCTCGGTCGAGAAGACCCGCCGGCTGGTCGTCGTCCACGAGGCCCCGGTGTTCTTCGGCTCCGGCGCGGAGATCGCCGCCCGGATCACCGAGCGCTGCTTCTACCACCTGGAGGCCCCCGTCCTGCGGGTCGGCGGCTACCACGCGCCGTACCCGCCGGCGCGCCTGGAGGAGGAGTACCTGCCGGGCCTGGACCGCGTGCTCGACGCCGTCGACCGCTCGCTGGCGTACTGAGGAGAGCACGATGACGATCCGCGAATTCAAGATGCCCGACGTGGGCGAGGGCCTGACCGAGGCCGAGATCCTCAAGTGGTACGTCCAGCCCGGTGACACCGTCACCGACGGGCAGGTCGTCTGCGAGGTGGAGACGGCCAAGGCCGCCGTGGAGCTGCCGATCCCCTTCGACGGCACCGTCCACGAGCTGGTCTTCCCCGAGGGCACCACGGTCGACGTCGGCCAGGTCATCATCTCGGTGAACGTCGGCGGCGACGCCCCCGCCGAGGCTCCCGCCCCGGCGGCCCCGGCCCCCGTCGCCGCCCCGGCCCCCGTCGCGACCCCGGCCCCCGCGCCGGAGGCGGAGGCCGAGGAGCCGCAGGGCCGCCAGCCGGTCCTCGTCGGCTACGGCGTGGCCGCCAGCTCCACCAAGCGCAGGGCCCGCAGGACCGCGCCCGGGGCCGCCCCCGTCGCGGTCGTGCCCGAGCAGCTGAACGGCCACGGCACCGTGACCGGCGCGCCCAGGCCGCTGGCCAAGCCGCCGGTGCGCAAGCTCGCCAAGGACCTCGGGGTGGACCTGGCCGCGGTCGTCGCGACCGGCCCGGACGGGATCATCACCCGCGAGGACGTCCACCGCGCGGCGGCCCCGGCCGTTCCCGCGGCCCCGGCGCCGGCCCAGGCGCCCGCGGTCGAGGCGGCCCCCGCCCCGGCCGTCGCCGCCCCGGCCGTCCCGGTCCAGGCACCGGCCGCCGTGGGCGCGGGCGACGCGCGGGAGACCCGCGTCCCGATCAAGGGCGTCCGCAAGGCCACGGCGGCGGCGATGGTCGGCTCGGCCTTCACCGCCCCGCACGTCACCGAGTTCGTGACCTTCGACATCACGCGCACGATGAAGCTGGTCGAGGAGCTCAAGTCCGACAAGGACATGGCGGGCCTGCGGGTCAACCCGCTCCTCCTCATCGCCAAGGCCGTCCTGGTCGCGGTCAAGCGCAACCCGGAGATCAACGCGGCCTGGGACGAGGCGGCGCAGGAGATCGTCCTCAAGCACTACGTGAACCTCGGGATCGCCGCGGCCACCCCGCGCGGTCTGATCGTGCCGAACATCAAGGACGCGCACGCCCAGACCCTGCCGGAGCTCTCCCGCTCCCTGAGCGAGCTGGTCGCCACCGCCCGCGAGGGGAAGACGACCCCGGCGGCGATGCAGGGCGGCACCTTCACCATCACCAACGTCGGCGTCTTCGGCGTCGACACCGGTACGCCCATCCTCAACCCGGGCGAGTCCGCGATCCTCGCGGTCGGCGCGATCAAGCTCCAGCCCTGGGTCCACAAGGGCAAGGTGAAGCCGCGCCAGGTCACGACGCTGGCCCTCTCCTTCGACCACCGCCTGGTCGACGGCGAGCTCGGCTCCAAGTTCCTGGCCGACGTGGCCGCGGTCCTGGAGCAGCCGAAGAGGCTCATCACCTGGTCGTAGTCGTCCGGTTGGCGTGTTTCACGTGAAACATCCGGTGGTGGCCCCGCGCCGCCACCGGATGTTCCGCTTTCCGGCAGGAGACTCCCGCGGGTGACTCCGGCGGGTGATCCCGACAGGCAGTCCCGGCAGGTAGTCCCGGCAGGTAGTCACGGCAGGCAGTCCTGGCAGGTAGTCACGGCAGGTAAGGAGTCCAAGATCTGGACGCCCCTGTCAGACGCATCCCTCATGTATCTATGCTGTGCGCATGCCATCAGCAGCACCCCCCTCCACCGAGCAGCCCACCAAGCAGCCACCCGCCGCCGAACGCGTCTACAGCCACGTCAAGCGCGCGGTCCTCGACCGCCGTTACGAAGGCGGCACCCTGCTCACCGAGGGGGAGCTGGCCCAGGCCGTCGGCGTCTCCCGCACCCCCGTCCGCGAGGCACTGCTCAAGCTGGAGATGGAAGGGCTGCTGAAGCTCTACCCCAAGAAGGGCGCCCTCGTCCTCGCCGTCTCCGCCCAGGAGATCGCCGACGTCGTCGAGACCCGCCTCCTCGTCGAGGAGTTCGCCGTCCGCAAGGCCGTCCCCGCCCCGCCCGCGCTCCTCACCCGCCTCGAAGAACTCCTGGCGGAGCAGCAGCGGCAGGCCGGCGCCGGCGACCTCGCGGACGTCGCCGTCACCGACCGCTGCTTCCACGCCGAGATCGTCAAGCACGCCGGGAACCAGATCCTCGCCCGCCTCTACGACCAGCTCCGCGACCGCCAGCTCCGCATGGGCGTCGCCGTGATGCAGGCCCACCCCGACCGGGTCGCCCAGAACATCACCGAGCACGCCGAGATCCTCGACCACCTCAGGGACGGGGACGCGGAGAGCGCCGCCGCCGCCGTCCGCCGCCACCTCGGCCGCGTCGGCGTCCTGGTCCGGGGTGAGGGCCGGTGAGCGGCCGCAACGGCTACGGCTCCGCCGTCACCCTCCCCGGCGACCCGCCCGGCGGCCGCCGCGCCGCCCTCGTCTGGGGCGTCGGCGTCGCCGTCTACTTCGTCGCCGTCATCTTCCGCACCTCGCTCGGCGTCGCCGGACTCGACGCCGCCGACCGCTTCCACGTGGGAGCCTCCGCGCTCTCCACCTTCTCCATACTCCAGCTGCTGGTCTACGCCGGCATGCAGATACCCGTCGGCCTCATGGTCGACCGGCTCGGCACCAAGAAGGTCCTCGCCCTCGGCGTCGTCCTCTTCACCCTGGGCCAGCTGGGCTTCGCGCTCTCCCCCACGTACCCCATGGCACTGGCCTCCCGCGCCCTCCTCGGCTGCGGCGACGCCATGACCTTCATCAGCGTCCTCCGGCTCGGCGGTCGCTGGTTCCCGGCCCGCCGCGGCCCGCTCATCGCCCAGCTCGCCGGCCTCATCGGCATGGCCGGCAACCTGATCTCGACCGTCGTCCTCTCCCGCGCCCTGCACGGCCTCGGCTGGACCACCACCTTCGTCGGCAGCTCCCTCGCCGGCGTCCTCGTCCTGGTCCTGCTGCTGCTCTTCCTCAAGGACCACCCCGAGGGGTTCGAGCCCACCCCGGTCCGGCACGCCGGCGCCGCCTACGTCCGCCGGCAGATCGCCGCCTCCTGGCGCGAGCCCGGCACCCGGCTCGGCCTCTGGGTGCACTTCACCACCCAGTTCCCCGCCATGGTCTTCCTGCTGCTGTGGGGGCTGCCGTTCCTCGTCGAGGCACAGGGCCTCTCCCGCGGCACCGCGGGCGAACTCCTCACCCTCGTCGTGCTCTCCAACATGGCCGTCGGCCTCGCCTACGGGCAGATCATCGCCCGGCACGGCGGCGCCCGCGCCCCGCTCGCCCTCGGCACCGTCGCCGCCACCGCCCTGCTGTGGGCCGCGACGATCGCGTACCCCGCCGACCACGCGCCGATGTGGCTGCTCGTCACCCTCTGCGTGGTCCTCGGCGCCTGCGGACCGGCCTCCATGATCGGCTTCGACTTCGCCCGCCCGGCCAACCCGCCGGAGCGTCAGGGCACCGCCTCCGGCATCGTCAACATGGGTGGTTTCGTCGCCTCCATGACGACGCTGCTCGCCATCGGCGTGCTGCTCGACGCGACCGGCGACGACTACCGGATCGCCTTCTCCTCGGTCTTCGTCCTCGAAGCCCTCGGCGTCGCCCAGATCCTCCGCCTGAAGTCCCGCACCCACCGGCGCGAGCGCGAACGGCTCGTCGCCAGCCGCGTGGAGGCCGTGCACGTGCCGGTGTAGGGCGTGCGCGTGTGACGTGAGGACGTGCGGGTGTGGTTCGAGGGCGTACGCGTGCCGGCGGAGGGCGTCGGCGGGGGTCGCGCCCCGGGCCGGGCTAGTTCGGCGTGACCGCGAAGTGGTCGAGGATCGCGGCGGCCAGGTCCGCGTCGCCCTCGGTCTTGATCCGGTCGGCCACCTCGGCCGGCCGGACCCGGCCGCAGGCCAGCCGGACGTACGTCTCCCAGTCCGTCGCCAGCGTCACCGCCGGACCCAGCGACGGCGCCCCGTCGATGCTGCCCCGCCCCTCCGCGTCCACCCGCACCGTCCGCAGGAACTCCACCGGCCCCGTCACGTCCACCACGACCGCCGAGCTCGCCGGCGCGCCCGCGTCCTTCGCGACCACCTTCGGCAGCGCCTCCAGGAGCAGGTCCCGCGCCACGAGCGCGCCCGGCGAGTCCAGGTGGCCCGGCACCCCGAGCGCGGCCCGCAGGTCCTGCTCGTGCACCCACGTGTCGAAGGCCCGCAGCCGGTAGCCCTGCTCCAGGGTCTGCTCCGCGCCCAGAGGCGCCCGGATGACGTGGTCGGGCGAGCGGTTCTCGTTGCGGAGCTGCCGCGCGCGGCGGATCAGGATGTACTCCAGCTCCGACGTCATCTCCGGCGCCGTGTGGTGCCGCCGGACGTCGACCTGCACCTCCATGTAGCGGGCGAAGTCACTGCGCACGTGGTACAGGTCGCGGGGGAGCGAGTGGATCGGCCTCGGGTCGCCGAGCATCTCCGTCTCCATGCCGATCACATGGGACACGATGTCGCGTACCGACCAGCCGCGGCACGGAGTCGCCCGGTTCCACTCGCCCTCCACGAGCGGCTGCACCAGCTCGGCTATCGCTTCGATGGAATGGGTCCAGGCGTCGGCGTAGTTCTGGAGGCTGGGATGGACGGTCACGGGACCCCTCGACGTTCTTCGGTGCGGGCTGAAAACACGACTGGGCGACAGTGGAATGGGAGGCTCGGACGCTAAGTTACGCTCCCCGGGAGCACCCCGGCAGTGCTTTCGTGTGACGATCGTAGGCCGGTGTTGACGGCTTCAACGCCAGGACGGTGGTAGTGTGCGCGCCTCGCTGATCCAGATCGCGGTAGACCCGGACGAACCGGTCGCCGACCGGCGGGCCCGCGCGGCCCGCCTCGTACGGGAGGAGAGCGGGGCCGCGGACCTCGTCGTCCTCCCCGAACTGTGGCCCGTGGGCGCCTTCGCCGCCGACCTCTTCGGTCCCGAGTCCGAGCCCCTCCACGGTCCCACCTACCGGGCGATGGCCGCCGCCGCCAAGGACGCCGAGGTCTGGCTGCACGCCGGCTCCTTCGTCGAGGCCGCGGGCGGCGCCCTCTACAACACCTCCCTCGTCTTCTCCCCCGACGGCGAGCTCACCGCCTCCTACCGCAAGATCCACCGCTTCGGTTTCGACAAGGGCGAGGCCGTCCTGATGGCCGCCGGCGAGGACCTGGTCACCTTCGACCTGCCGCACCTCACCGTCGGCGTCGGCACCTGCTACGACCTCCGCTTCCCCGAGCTCTTCCGCGGCCTCGTCGACGCCGGCGCCGAGGCGTTCGTCGTCCCCGCGGGCTGGCCCGCCCGCCGCCGCGCCCACTGGCGCCTCCTCGCCCAGGCCCGGGCCGTGGAGAACCAGGCGTACGTCCTCGCCTGCGGTACGGCGGGTACCCACGCCGACGTCGAGCAGGCCGGCCACTCGCTGATCGTCGACCCGTGGGGCGAGATCCTCGCGGAGGCCGGCCCCGGCGAGGAGGTCCTGCGCGCCGTCCTGGACCCCGCCAAGCCCGCCGCGATCCGCGAGGAGTTCCCGGCCCTCAAGGACCGCGTCCTCGGCGTCGCCGCACCACGCCGCCCCCGCGCCTGACCGACGTGCACGAGGGGAAGAGCGGCCCGACGGGCGTACCCGCGCGGGAGACGGACCCGATGGGCGTACCAGCGCGGGAGACGGACTCGACGGGCGTACCCGCGCGCTCGCCCTCGTCGCGTACGAGCCGCGGCGGGCCCCCTGACCCCGTCTCAGTGCCGCGTCTCCGCCCAGAACCCCGTGCCCCGCGACAGGGCCGCGCGGACCGCCCCGCCTCGGGTGAGCGCCGCGCGGTCCACGCCCGCGAAGATCAGGGCCAGTGACAGGTCGGCCGCGACCGCCCGGCCCGTCACCGTGACCTCCAACCGGCGCCCGCCGGGCAGCCCCGCGCCGCGCACCCGCACGCGGACGCCCGGGTCCTCGGCGTCGGCCGCCCGGGCCAGCGTCCAGGAGTGCCGGTTCTCCGCCCACAGGCGGTAGTCGTCGCCGCCGTACCGCAGCCGGAGCCCGCGCTGCCGGGCCGTGAACCCGAGCCGGTCGCGCTCCATGCGGACCAGCGCGTCACCGAGCCGCAGCGTGGCCCGGTTCAGCGTCGGCAGCCGGATCGCTTCCGTGTGGATGCCCCGCGTCTCGTACGAGGCACCCGGCAGCAGCCCGCCCCGCAGCTCCGAGACGATCACCTCCGGCACGGTCTGGCGCAGCGGCGCCTCCACCGTGACCTCGCCGAACTCGGCCGACGCGCCGCGCCAACCGGCTCGCCGCTCGTACCCCTTCCCCTCCCGCCACGGGCGCAGCGTGAAGGGTGTGACGGTGGTGTGCATCGGGTTCCTCCCGCGAAGTCGTCTCCCCCGACCCTCGCACGCCCCCCGCACAGGCCACCGCCGGGCCCCCGGCCGGGCATCACGCGGGGATCAGGCGGTACTCCGGGCCGGAAGGGCCCGGCGAACTTCGAACCACTTACCCGCGATTGGCCCTGGGAGACGCGCAACGCCCTCCGGAGACTGGCCCCATGAGCAGCGAACGCGATCACTCCGTCACGCCCGACGACCTCCGCGCCGAGACCCTGGCCGTGCACCCGCCCCGGGTCGAGGTCACCGGCAGCGTGCCGCTCGGCGTCCCCCTCCACCAGGGCCACGTCTTCACCTTCGAGTCGGCCGACGCCCTCGCCGAGTCCATGCACTCCGGCGACTCCTTCCTCTACAGCCGCATGGGCAACCCCACCGTCCGTACGCTGGAGGAAGCGGTGGCCCGCCTGGAGGGCGCCGCCGGCGCGCTCTCGTTCGCCTCCGGGATGGGCGCCATCAACACGCTCCTGCTCGGACTGCTCTCCAGCGGCGGACACGTCATCGCCCAGCGGTGCCTGTACGGCGGTACGTACGCGATGCTCACCGACCTCGCGGACCGCTGGGGCGTCGAGGTCAGCTACGTCTCCGGCACCGACCCGGAGGAGGTCGCCGCGGCCCTGCGGCCCACCACCCGCCTCCTCTACCTGGAGACCATCGCCAACCCCACCACCCGCGTCTCCGACATCCCGGCCCTCGCCGCCGTCGCCCGCGAGGCCGGCGTCCCGGTCGCCGTCGACAACACCTTCGCCTCCCCGCTGCTCTGCCGCCCGCTCACGCTCGGCGCCGACCTCGTCGTCCACTCGGCCACCAAGTACCTCGCCGGCCACGCGGACGTCCTCGGCGGCATCCTCGCCGTCGCCGACCCGGAACTCCTGCGCCGGATGCGTCACTTCGCCGTCGAGCTCGGCGCCTCCACCGACCCGTTCGCCGCCTGGCTGACGCTGCGCGGCATGCAGACGCTGTCGCTGCGGATGGAGCGGCAGTGCGCCTCCGCCGCCGAACTCGCCGCCCGGCTCGCGGAGCACCCGGCGGTCGCCGCCGTCCGCTATCCCGGCCTGGCCGGCCACCCGGACCGGGCGCTCGCCGAGCGACTGCTGCCGAACGGCGCCGGCGGGGTGGTCTCGCTGGACCTCGTCGGCGGCCGGGAGGCCGGCCGCGCCTTCGTCGAGGCGGTCCGGCTGGCCTCCCTCTCGGTCTCGCTCGGTGACGTGAAGACCCTGGTCATGCACCCGGCCTCCACCTCGCACCGCCAGCTCGACGCCACCGCCCTGGAGGCGGCCGGCATCGGCCCCGGCACGGTCCGCGTCTCGGTCGGCATCGAGCACGTCGAGGACCTGTGGACCGACCTGGACCAGGCCCTCTCGAAGGCGCTGTGAGCCGGGGTCAGTCCCCTCGCTCGGCCATCCGGATCACGCACACCGCGACCGCGATCAGCAGTGCCGCGTCGGCGTCCTCGCGGACCACGTCCACGCCGTAGGTGTCCCGGACGCTCAGCCACCGGCGGGAGATGTGGGCGAGGAGTTCGCCGTCGTACTCGACGGCGAACTCCCGGTCCAGGATCCGGCCGCTGACGTCCAGTTCGGTACCGTCGACGAGCGCCACCCGGTAGTGGTTGCGCAGCAGCGACAGGCGCTTGCGGCGCACGGTCGCCAGCGGCCGCTCGTCCCGCTCGAGCGTCATCGCGTCCCGCAGGCTGAAGAGCTTCTCCCGCAGGGTGACGAGCACCCGCCCGTCGGGGTCCTTCAGCTCCAGCTTGTCGCGCAGCCGGAGCGCCTTGCCGTCGACGAGAAAGGCGTGCCGGCCGTTCTCGTCCTCGATCCAGTAGTCGTCGCCGATCGCGAAGATCTTGTCCCGCACGAGGTATTTCATACGGAATGTCTCCCCTCCTGATGTTTCACGTGAAACAGCGCTTCGGCCGTGGGGCGACGAACTCATCCGAAGTAGCGGGTGAAGGCGTCCGGGTTGGTGCCCAGCACGTCGCCGAAGGGTTCGTCGAGCTGATGGACCAGCAGCGCGGTGAACGCGATGAAGCCGGCGAGGCCCATCACCATCACCACGTGGGTGCGGGTGTGATGGATCCCGAAGATGAACATGAAGGCGAGCGTGAGGAAGCCGCCGATGATCAGTCCCGCCCACAGCACCGGCGACAGCCGCTCCTGCGAGGCCGCCTCGCGGCTGCGCCGGGCGTCGTCCACGTACCCGAGCTGCGCGAGCACCTCCTGTGCGGCGATCTGCTGCGAGACGGTCGCGGTGTCGCCGACCTCGCCCGCCTCCCGGAGCTGTTCGAGCAGCCGCCAGCCCTCCGGGTCGAGCGGCTGCCGGGCCGCCATCATCGGCCACTCCACCTCCACGACGTGGTCGGCGTACGTCCGGGCCGCCACCCGCAGCGGTTCGGTCCGGTCGTCGGGGAGGGCGTCCGCGAGCAGATACGTCTGATGCAGGGCGCTCGCCTCGGCCTGGACGTCGTCGGCGGCGCCGGACCGGGTGTCCCACACGGAGACCAGGCAGAGGCCGAGGACGATCGCGTAGAGCACCGAGACCATCATCGCGATGTACTCGGCGACGTCCTCGCGCGGCTCCTCGCTCTCGGAGACGGGGAAGAGCCGTGTCTTGACCACGACGGCGAGCGCGCCGAGCAGCGCGACCCCGAGCACGACGACGAGCGTTTCGAGCAGGGCCACGGGTCAGTTCCTCCGGTTCCCGAGGAGCGCGGCGGCGAGGGCCGCCGGCACCAGGATCAGCAGCAGCATCGCGACGACCCCCATCTCGTCCGCCTCCCGCCCCCGGCGCCGCAACCGCCCGAGGAACCCCTCGTCGTCGACGGAGGCGGCCCGAACCTCCTCCTCGGACGACGGCGTACGCCCCCTCACCGGCGCCTCCCCCGCCCCTCTCGCCCGCGCGGCCTCCCGCGCGGCCTCCCGCGCGGCGGGCGCCGGCTCCACCCGCCCCTCACCGGCCACACCACCGACCGCGGCGACACCGGCCCCGGCCCCGACACCAGCCCCGGCACCAGCCCCAGCCCCTGCGCCGCCCACCGCCCCGCCCACACCCACACCCGCACCCGTATCCGTTCCCGCGGCCCCGGCGGCCGGCAGGGGATCCGGAGCGGGAGGCCCGACGGGCAGCACACCCGCGGCCGGAGGCACGGCGCCCGCAGCACCAGAGGCGCTCCCCACCACCCCAGGAGCCCCAAGAGCCCCAGCAGCCCCGGCCCCAGCAGCCCCGGCCCCGGCAGGCCCGGCCCCCGCAGGCACTCCGGAAACCCCAGGCACGCTCACAGCCCCCGCCCCTCCACCTGCCGCAGTCCCCCCACCAGCCCCCGGCGCCCCAGAACCCGGCGCACCAGCCCCCGGCCCAGGAACCCCCGGGAGCGCGCCCCCGCCCCCTCCCGCACCGCCCCCCGCCCCCTGCGGCCGTGACACCCCCGCCCCCGGCTCCACCCCCCGCTCCACCTCCACCTCCGCATCCGGCACAGCGAACGAGGCCCGCGCGCGTGCCGTGAGCAGAGGAGCGCGGACGAGCCGCCCGTCCGTGGCGTAGGTCCCGACCCGGTCCGTCCCGGTGGCGAGTCCGGTGCTGCGGTGGGTCCCGGACGGGCGGCGGACGGTCGCGGTGCAGCGCGCGGAGGCACCCGGCGCGAGCACCGGGACGAGACCGGGGCGCCCGCCGCAGTCGACGCGGTCGCCGGAGAGCCGGAGCGCGGGGTCGGTGACGCGCACGTCGCGCAGGGCCCGGTTCCCCCTGTTGCTGACGGTGTACGTGAGGACGGCCTCGGCCGTGACGGCGCGCCGGGGCGCCGCCCGACCGGTCCGCCCGGTGCCCGGCGCGACGCGCGGCGCGGCGACGCTCACCCGCTCGGCGAGGACGAGGGCCCCGGCGACGCCGGTGTACCCGGATCGGGCGGTCGCGGTGGCGGTGAGACCGAGCGAGGGGATCCGCCCCTCGGCGCGGACGGTGGCGGTACGGGTCGCGGGGACGGCACGGAAACGGGCGACGCACTCCATGGAGGTGAGCCCGACGAGGGTCCGGCGCGGGCAGCGCACGACGACACCCGACGGGATCCCGGGATCGCGCACCCGCACCCCGTACAGATCGGCCCCGCCGCCGTTCACCAGCCAGTACCGCTTCACGACGTCGCGCCCGGCCCGTACCGGCGTCGGCCCGTCCGCGCCGTACCCGCGCCCGTTGACGGTGACGCTCATCCGCAGCGCCTCGGCGCCGGCCCCGTCGGCCCACGCGCCGCTCCCGCCGGCCAGCACGAGTCCGGCCAGCACGAGTCCGGGCAGGACGAGGACCCCGACGAGGATCCCGGCCCCGGCCCGAACGGCCCGCCTCACCCGGAAGCGGGAGTAGTCCGATGATCTGCCCGCACGCGTCATGAGCCCATGCCACCGCCCGCCCCACCCCCCACCCGCCCCGGGACACGCCCGCACCCCCCACCCGGCCCCACCGATCCACCCGTACGCCCGCACCCCCGCGACAGCCCCTTCACCTGCCTGTCACGGACGGATGGCAAGCTTGAAGAATGAACGATGCCGCCCCGGCGCCCACCCCCGCGCCCGCCCCCCGTTCCCGCGCCCGTGTCCGTGCCCCCGAGCTGATCGGCAAGGGAGGCTGGCTGAACACCGGTGGTGCCGAACTCACCCTCGCCGACCTGCGAGGAAAGATCGTTCTGGTCGATTTCTGGACCTTCTGCTGCATCAACTGCCTGCACGTCCTCGACGAGCTGCGGGAGCTGGAGGAGAAGCACCGGGACACGCTGGTGATCGTGGGGGTGCATTCGCCGAAGTTCGTGCACGAGGCGGAGCACCAGGCGGTCGTGGACGCCGTGGAGCGGTACGAGGTGCACCATCCGGTGCTGGACGACCCGGAGCTCGCGACCTGGAAGCAGTACGCGGTGCGGGCCTGGCCGACGCTGGTCGTGATCGACCCGGAGGGGTACGTCGTCGCCCAGCACGCGGGTGAGGGGCATGCCAACGCGATCCGGACGCTCGTCGAGGAGCTGGAGGCCGAGCACGAGGCGAAGGGGACGCTGCGGCGCGGGGACGGGCCGTACGTGCCGCCGGAGCCCGTCGCCACCGACCTGCGGTTCCCGGGGAAGGCGGTCGAGCTGCCGGGCGGCAACCTGCTCGTCTCCGACACGACCCGGCACCAGCTGGTCGAGCTGGCCGCCGACGGGGAGACCGTCGTGCGCCGGATCGGCGGCGAGGGCGTCTTCCGCGAGCCGCAGGGCCTCGCGCTGCTCCCGGACGGCACGGTCGTCGTCGCGGACACCGTGCACCACGCGCTCCAGCGCTTCGACCCGGCGACCGGGACGGTCGAGCGGATCGCGGGCACCGGCAGGCAGTGGTGGCAGGGGTCCCCGACCTCCGGGCCCGCGCTCGACGTGGACCTGTCCTCGCCGTGGGACGTCGCCTTCTGGCGCGGCAAGGTGTGGATCGCCATGGCCGGCGTGCACCAGATCTGGACGTACGACCCCGGGAGCGGGACCGTCGAGGTCGCGGCGGGCACGACGAACGAGGGGCTCGTCGACGGGCCGGGCGCCGAGGCGTGGTTCGCCCAGCCGTCCGGGCTCGCCGCCACCGAGGACCGTCTCTGGATCGCCGACTCCGAGACCAGCGCGCTGCGCTGGATCGACACCGACGGCGCCGTCCACACGGCCGTCGGCACCGGCCTCTTCGACTTCGGGCACCGCGACGGCGCCGCCGACCAGGCGCTGCTCCAGCACCCGCTCGGCGTGACGGCCCTGCCCGACGGCTCGGTCGCGGTCTCCGACACGTACAACCACGCCCTGCGCCGCTACGACCCGGCGACCGGCGAGGTCACCACCCTCGCCACCGATCTGCGCGAGCCCAGTGACGCCGTCCTGGTCGGCGGGGACATCGTGGTCGTCGAGTCGGCGCGCCACCGCCTCACCCGGCTGCGGCTCCCCGAGGAGGCCGTGCGGGTGGAGGCGGTCGCCCACCGGACGAAGCGGGAGGCCACCGAGGTGGCCCCGGGCGCCTTCCGCCTGGACGTCGTCTTCCAGGCACCCACGGGCCAGAAGCTGGACGAGCGCTACGGCCCCTCGACCCGCCTCCTGGTCTCCGCCACCCCGCCGGAGCTGCTGCTCTCCGGCGAGGGCACGGGCACGGACCTCTTCCGCGACCTGGAGCTGAACCCGGACCTCGCGGAAGGCGTCCTGCACGTCTCGGCGATGGCCGCGTCCTGCGACGACGACCCGGCGAACGAGTACCCCGCCTGCCACGTCCACCAGCAGGACTGGGGCGTCCCGGTGAGGCTCACGGGAGGCGGCGCGAACCGCCTCCCGCTGATCCTGGCGGGCATGGACGCCTGAGGGCTCAGCCCTCCAGGAAGGCCACGAGGGCGTTGGCGAGGAGGTAGGGGTCCTCGGCGCCGCAGAGCTCGCGGGCGCTGTGCATGGAGAGGATCGCCACGCCGATGTCGACGGTGGTGATGCCGTGGCGGGCGGCCGTGATGGGGCCGATGGTGGTCCCGCAGGGCATGTCGTTGTTGGAGACGAACGACTGCCACGGCACGCCCGCCTTCTCGCACGCGGCGGCGAAGAGGGCGCGGCCGGAGCCGTCGGTGGCGTACCGCTGGTTGACGTTGACCTTGAGGATCGGGCCGCCGTTGACGCGCGGGTGGTGCGTCGGGTCGTGCCGCTCCGCGTAGTTGGGGTGGACGGCGTGGCCGGTGTCGGAGGAGAGGCAGACCGTGCCGGCGAAGGCGCGGGCGCGGTCCTCGTAGCCGCCGCCGCGGGCGTGGACGGAGCGCTCCAGGACGTTGCCGAGGAGCGGGCCCTGCGCGCCGGTGTCGGCCTCGGAGCCGTTCTCCTCGTGGTCGAAGGCGGCGAGGACGGGGATGTACGGGAGCTCGTCGCGGCCGGCGACGGCGGCGAGGGCGGCGACGCCGGCGTGCACGGACAGCAGGTTGTCCATCCGCGGTCCCGCGACGAGTTCGCGGTCGCGGCCGAGGTAGGCGGGGGCGTCGACGGCGTGGACCATCAGGTCCCAGCCGGCCACGTCCTCGACGTCCACACCGGCCTCGCCGGCGACGAACTCCATGAGGTCGCCCTCACGGACCTCGCCGGTGCCCCACACGGGCTGCATGTGGCGCTGGCGGTCGAGCTTGAGGCCGTCGTTGGCGCCGCGGTCGAGGTGGATGGCGAGCTGCGGGACGCGCAGCAGCGGCCGGTCGACGTGGACGAGGCGGTGGGTGCCGTCGCGGAGGGTGAGGCGGCCGGCGAGGCCGAGGTCGCGGTCGAGCCAGGTGTTGAGGAGGGTGCCGCCGTAGATCTCGACGGCGACCTGCCGCCAGCCCTGGTTGCCCATGTCGGGCTGGGGCTTGACGCGGAGGTTGGGGGAGTCGGTGTGGGCGCCGACGATCCGGTACGGGGTGTGCGGGGCGGCGCCCTCGGGCACGTACCAGGCGATGATCGCACCGCCCCGGGTCACGAACTTCCCGCCGCTCGTCCCGTCCCACGCCTCGGTCTCCTCGACCCGGCGGAAGCCCGCCTTCTCCAGCCGCTCGGTGGCGTTGCGCACCGCGTGGTACGGCGACGGCGAGGCCGCGAGGAAGGACATCAGGTCATCGGTGTGGCCGGGGCCGAAGGGTGTCGACGCCGGTCGGGAAGCTGCGCTGCTCATGCGCCCACCTTACGAGAGACCCCCGGCGCCTCCCGGAGCCCGGTTCCGGACGGTACGGGCCCTCGGCACGCGGAGCTCGTACCGCCGGTAAGTGTGCTGTGCCGGCCGTCGCGCCGTGCCGGCCTCCCGGGGAGGGGGCGGAAAGGCGGAACGACCCGCCCCCCTCCCCGGGGACGGGCCGTTCCCGTAGGACGTGGTGCGTTCGGGTACCGGAGTACTAGAACGCGGCCTCGTCCAGGTCCATGAGGCCGTTCTCCACGCCGTCGGCGAGGACGCGCTCGGTGGAGACGCCCGGCAGGACGTTCGCGGCGAAGAACTTCGCGGCGGCGATCTTGCCCTGGTAGAAGGCGACGTCCTTGCCGGTCGCGCCGGCGGCCAGCTTCTCGGCGGCGACGGCCGCGCCCTTGAGGAGCAGGTAGCCGACGACGACGTCGCCGGAGACCATGAGCAGGCGGGTGGTGTTCAGGCCGACCTTGTAGATGTTCCTGACGTCCTCGCCGGTGGCGGTGAGGTCGGTGATCATCTTGCCGACGATGGCCTCCAGGTCGACGGCCGCCTTGGCGAGCGCGTCGCGGGCGCCGGCCAGCTCCTCGCCGCCGGTGCCGACCGCGAGGAACTTCTTGATCTCCTCGGAGAGGGTGTTCAGCGCGGCGCCCTGGTCGCGGACGATCTTCCGGAAGAAGAAGTCCTGGCCCTGGATGGCGGTGGTGCCCTCGTAGAGGGTGTCGATCTTGGAGTCCCGGATGTACTGCTCGATCGGGTACTCCTGGAGGAAGCCGGAGCCGCCGAAGGTCTGGAGCGACTGCGCGAGCTGCTCGTAGCCCTTCTCGGAGCCGTAGCCCTTCACGATCGGCAGGAGCAGGTCGTTGAGGCCGTGGAGCGCCTTGGCGTCCTCGCCGGCCGCCTCGGCGACCTGGATGGCGTCCTGCACGGAGGCGGTGTAGAGGACGAGGGAGCGCATGCCCTCGGCGTACGCCTTCTGCGTCATGAGCGAGCGGCGGACGTCGGGGTGGTGCGTGATGGTGACCTTGGGCGCGGCCTTGTCCATGAAGTTGGCCAGGTCGGTGCCCTGGACGCGCTCCTTGGCGTACTCCAGGGCGTTGAGGTAGCCCGTGGAGAGGGTGGAGATCGCCTTCGTGCCGACCATCATGCGGGCGAACTCGATGATGAGGAACATCTGGCGGATGCCGTCGTGCTTGTCGCCGATGAGCCAGCCCTTGGCGGGGTGGCGGTCGCCGAAGGTCATCTCGCACGTGTTGGACGCCTTGAGGCCCATCTTGTGCTCGACGTTGGTGGCGTAGACGCCGTTGCGCTCGCCCAGCTCGCCGGTCTCCCAGTCGAACTCGAACTTGGGGACGAGGAAGAGGGAGAGGCCCTTGGTGCCGGGGCCGGCGCCCTCGGGGCGGGCGAGGACGTAGTGGAGGATGTTCTCCTCCATGTCGTGCTCACCGCTGGTGATGAAGCGCTTGACGCCCTCGATGTGCCAGGAGCCGTCCTCCTGCTGGACGGCCTTGGTGCGGCCGGCGCCGACGTCGGAGCCGGCGTCGGGCTCGGTGAGGACCATCGTGGAGCCCCAGCGGCGCTCGACGGCGATCTGCGCGGCCTTCTTCTGCTGCTCGTTGCCCTCGGTGTAGAGGATGCCGGCGAAGGCGGGGCCGGAGGAGTACATCCAGATCGCCGGGTTCGAGCCGAGGAGGAGCTCCGCGTAGGCCCAGATCAGGGAGCGCGGGGAGACGGTGCCGCCGATCTCCTCGGGGATGCCGAGGCGCCAGTACTCGGACTCCATGAAGGCGTTGTACGAGTCCTTGAAGGTGGCCGGGACCGGGGCGGTGTTGGTCTCCGGGTCGAAGACCGGCGGGTTGCGGTCGGCGTCGGCGAAGGACTCGGCCAGCTCGTTCTCGGCGAGGCGGCGGATCTCGTCGAGGATGCTCTTGGCGGTCTCGACGTCCATCTCCTCGAACGGACCGGTGCCGTACACCTTGTCGCGGCCGAGCACCTCGAAGAGGTTGAACTCGATGTCGCGGAGATTCGACTTGTAGTGCCCCATGGCGACGGCTCCGTAATGATCGGGGAGGGTTCCTCGTACCGAGGGCCACTCACGCTCCCGCCCGGCTTCCGGACAGGACTTACTCACGAGTAGCGCACTCTTCTCTACGATGATGCTACCCGCCGGTAATAAGGGCAACCCCTACCGGGAGATCTGTGACACGCCTCGCGCCGCGCGCAGCCCCGCCAACCCCGCGGCGAGGGCCCCGCAGCCCCCGAGGAGCAGGGCCGCGCCGGTGCCCACCACCCCCGGCGCGTGGGCGATCCAGCGCGAACCGACCCGGGTCGCGGTCACCTCGGCGGGGTCCTTCCGCCCGTCGTGGGCCACGAAGGAGAGCCGGGTGCTCCGGACGGGCGGCGGCCCCGAGGGCCTCCCGCGCAGCGCGTCCAGGGCGGCCCGCCGCCGGTCCTCCTCCGCCGCCGCGATCTGCGCGGCGCTCATGCCGAAGCAGTGCCACACGCCGCCGCCCTCGGCGGTCCGCGTCTCGGCGCAGCTGATCCGGGTGAAGGTGACGGTCTCCAGGCCGGGCGCGCCGGTGCCGACGGCGGTCACCCCCGCTCCCGCGCCCGCGAGGAGCACCCCCGCGCCGATCCACCCGGCCGCCCGCGCGAGGCGGCCCGCCCGCGAGGGCGCGCCCGGGCGCGCGGCCCCGCCCGGCCGAGGCTCGCCGGTCCGCGCCTCGTCGGCGCGGGCCGCCCACGAAGGTCCGGCGGCCCACGAAGCTCCGGCCGCCCGCGCACCGCCCGCCCGTGCCGCGTCCGCACCGCCCGCCCGTGCCCCGTCCGCACCGCCCGCCCGTGCCTCACGCGCGTCGTCCGCCCGTGCCTCGTCCATGCCGACCCCCCGTCGTCGAACGTGAGCCCAGGGTACGGACGTCGGCCCCTGTGCGGGGCGGTCGGTCGATAGGCTGGGGGCATGTACGGATACGGGCAGCACGGGGACGGCGGCGCCGCCCAGCAGCAGTACGCACCGCCCCCGCAGGGGCAGTACCCCCCGCAGGCCGGCATGCAGGGCGGCGGGTACGGGCAGCAGCAGGCGCCGCTCTATCCCGAGCCGTCGCCGCCCTCCCTCGCCGACGCCGTCCGGGCCTTCACCACCGGCACCCTGGCCGCCGAGGACTTCCAGCAGGTCTTCGCGACCTCGAAGGTCTACTGCCCGCGCGGCGACAATCCCGGCTTCCTGGCCCTGCACAACACCCAGCAGCCCGTGATCCCGATGTTCACCACGCTGAAGGAGCTGCGGCGGTACGCGGGCAAGGAGTCCAAGTACTTCGTGATCACCGGCGCCGAGGTGATCGACCTGCTTCCGACCGGCTACGGCTTCGTCCTCGACATGGAGGGCGACCACCGGATCGTCTTCGACGCGAAGGCCGTGGAGCAGATGGTGGACTTCGCGATGCGGCGGATGTACGGCTGACGGATCCTGAAGAGGTGGAGAGCGCCCGGGAGGAATTCCTCCCGGGCGTTCCGCGTTCCGGGTGGCAGGAAGTTCAGCATTCAACTAAAGTGGTCGTACGAGGACAGGCCGGAAGGCCACCGAGCCCTCAGGCCGTACGAAGGAGGTCCCGCCATGCCCGCCGTGACTGTCGAGAACCCGCTCACCCTGCCGCGCGTCGTCGCCCCGGCCGACGCCGCCCCGCGCCCCGTGCTCGCCGTCACCACGGCCCCCCAGGGCTTCGAGGGCGAGGGCTTCCCGGTCCGCCGGGCGTTCGCGGGCATCAACTACCAGTACCTCGACCCGTTCATCATGATGGACCAGATGGGTGAGGTGGAGTACGCGCCGGGCGAGCCCAAGGGCACCCCCTGGCACCCGCACCGCGGCTTCGAGACCGTCACCTACATCGTCGACGGCACCTTCGACCACCAGGACTCCAACGGCGGCGGCGGCACCATCACCAACGGCGACACCCAGTGGATGACCGCCGGCTCCGGCCTTCTCCACATCGAGGCCCCGCCGGAGTCCCTCGTCGTCAGCGGCGGGCTCTTCCACGGCCTCCAGCTCTGGGTCAACCTGCCCGCCGCCGACAAGATGATGGCCCCCCGCTACCAGGACATCCGCGGCGGCCAGGTCCAGCTCCTCACCTCCCCCGACGGCGGCGCGCTGCTCCGCGTCATCGCCGGCGAGCTCGACGGACACCAGGGCCCCGGCATCACCCACACCCCGATCACGATGATCCACGCCACCCTCCGCCCCGGCGCCGAGATCACCCTGCCCTGGCGCGAGGACTTCAACGGCCTCGCGTACGTCATGGCCGGCCGCGGCACCGTCGGCGCCGAGCACCGCCCCATCCACCTCGGCCAGACCGCGGTGTTCGGGCAGGGCGGCTCGCTGACCGTCCGCGCCGACGAGAAGCAGGACTCGCACACCCCCGACCTGGAGGTCGTCCTCCTCGGCGGGCAGCCCATCCGCGAGCCCATGGCCCACTACGGCCCCTTCGTCATGAACACCCAGGCCGAACTCCGCCAGGCCTTCGAGGACTTCCAGGCCGGCCGCCTCGGCACCGTCCCGGCGGTCCACGGGATGGGCGAGTAGACCGCCCCGCCCGTCCTCGACGGGGACGGGCGGCAGGTCCGTACGGAGGTGACGGGTCGTCGCACGGACGGCCCGTCATGTCCGCGATCGACAACTGTGCGTGTGATCTTATGGACGGGTGGAGACGAGTCGAACGCCCCTGCTGCCCGAGCCGGCCCGCAAGCTCGGCGCCTGGTGCGCCGTCCTGCTCCTCGTGGCGGGCGTCGCCGCCGTCTTCATCTGGCTCTGCGTGGTCTTCAAGACCGCCGTGACACCCGTGCTCCTCGCGATCCTCGGCACCGCCCTGCTGGGACCGCTCTACCGGCGGCTGCTGCGGATGAAGGTCAGCAAGTCCCTCGCCGCCGCCGTCACCGTCGCCGCCGTCCTCGTGGTCGTCGGCGGCGCCGGCTACATCGTGGTCGCCGCCCTCATCGAGACCGGTGACCAGATCCTCGCCTCGCTCCGGCAGGCCGCCGTCGACATCGCCGAGCACTTCGGGGCCGCCGGGACCTCCCTGGAGGACCTGGCCAAGAACGCCCGGCAGCTCCTGGAGAAGTTCGGCGGGACGGCCGCCTCCGGCGTCATCTCGGGACTCAGCGTCGTCGGGCAGATGCTCGCCACCGCCGTCCTCGCCCTCCTCCTGATCTTCTTCTTCCTCCGCGACTCCGACAAGGCCGTCGGCGCCCTGCGCGCCTTCGTCCCGTCCGGCACCTCCGACACCGCCGAGGCCATGGCCCGCCGCGCCTTCGAGGCCGTCGAGGGGTTCATGCGCGGAACCACCCTCGTCGCCTTCGTCGACGCCGTCCTCATCGGCGTCGGCCTGCTCGTCCTCGACGTGCCCGGCGCGATCGGGCTCGCCGCCCTCGTCTTCGTCACCGCCTACATCCCCTACCTCGGCGCCTTCCTCTCCGGAGCCGTCGCCGTCCTCGTCGCCCTCGCCGACCGGGGCTTCGTCATCGCCCTGTGGGTCCTCGGCATCGTCCTCGCGGTCCAGGTCATCGAGGGCAACGTCCTCCAGCCCATGGTCCAGAGCCGCACCGTCCAGATGCACCCCGCGGCGGTGATGCTGGCCATCACCGCAGGCGCCTCCGTCGCCGGCATCCTCGGCATGCTCCTCGCCGTCCCGCTCACCGCCGCGGCCACCGGCATCCTCGGCGAGCTCCGCGCCCGGTACGGCGCCCGCACGGAACCCCGCGGCACCGCCTAGACCGGCGCGGCCCTGCCCCGTCCGAGCGGCAGCCTCAGCCCCTCCTCCAGGCAGCCCCGGCCCCGTACGGACGCGGTCCCGGCCCCTACGGGCGGTCCCGGCCTCCCCCCCCCGGAACAGCCCCCTCACGGGCGGTCCCGGCCCCTACGGGCAGCCCCCGAACCAGTGGACAACCCCGCCCCTACGGGCAGCATCCCTCCGCCCCCGTGGGCTCCGTCAGCTCGAACCAGATCGTCTTGCCCTCGCCGCGCGGCTCCACGCCCCACGCCTCCGCCAGCATCTCCATCAGCACCAGGCCGCGCCCGCTGGACGCCATCTCGCCCGGGTGGCGCTTGTGCGGCAGCTCGTCGCTGGCGTCCGAGACCTCCACCCGCAGCCGGCGGCCCTTGTCGCCGCAGGTGACCCCGGCGGTCAGCAGGGCGTCGCCGTCCGTGTGGACCAGCACGTTGGTGACCATCTCGGAGACCATCAGGACCGCCGAGTCGAGCTGGTCCTTGTCGGCCCAGTCGTGCAGCAGCTGCCGCACCTGCTCCCGCGCCTCCGCGATCCGCTCCGGCTCCGCCTGGGCGATCGTCATCAGCGTGCGGCGCGGGGCCTCCCGTACCGTCGTCGCCGGCCGCCGGGAGAGCAGCAGGACGGCGATGTCGTCCTCGCGCCGGTCCGCGAGCGGGCCGGTGGTGTGGTGCGACCCGGGGCCGTGGACGGCCTCCACGAGCGTGTCGGCCAGCTCCTCCAGGTCGTCGCCCCGGTGCTGTTCGAGCAGCTTCCTGACCCGCTCCCAGCCGCTGTCGAGATCGTGCCCGCCGGTCTCCAGGAGCCCGTCGGTGCAGATCATGAGGGTCTCGCCGGGCTCCAGGGTGAGGCGGGTGGTGGGGTAGTCGGTGTCGGCGTCGATGCCGAGCGGCAGCCCGCCGGCCGTCGGCCTCAGCAGCACCGTCCCGTCGGGCATCCGTACCGCCGGGTCGGGGTGGCCCGCCCGCGCGATGTCCACCGTCCCCGACTCCAGGTCCACCTCCAGGTACAGACAGGTCGCGAACCGCGGCCCGCCGCCGCGCCCCTCCCCGCTCACCCCGCTCTCTCCGCCCTCCCCGTCCGGGCCGTCGTCGCCGTCGTTCACCCCGTACAGGAACCGCGAGGCCCGCGAGAGCACCGCGTCCGGCCGGTGCCCCTCGGAGGCGTACGCGCGCAGCGCGATCCGCAGCTGCCCCATCAGCGCCGCCGCCCGCACGTCGTGCCCCTGCACGTCCCCGATGACCAGTGCGATCCGGCCCGCGCCGCCGCCCGTGCGGCCGGGCAGCCGGATCATGTCGTACCAGTCGCCGCCCACCTGGAGCCCGCCGCCGGTCGGCACGTACCGCGCCGCCACCCGGATCCCCGGGATCCCCGGGCCGAGCACCGGCATCATCGTCCGCTGGAGCCCCAGCGACAGCTCCCGCTCCGACTCCGCCACCCCGGCCCTGGCCAGCGCCTGCGCCAGCATCCGCGCCACCGTCGTCAGCACCGACCGCTCGTCCGGCGTGAACGTCACCGGGTGCTCGAAGGCCGCCATCCAGGCGCCCATCGTCCGCCCGGCCACCACCAGCGGCACGAACGCCCACGAGTGCCGTTCGAAACGTTCCGCCAGCGGCCACGTCATCGGGAAGCGGCGCCGGTACTCCTCCGGCGACGGCAGGTAGATCGCCCGCCCGGTCCGCACCACCTCCGCCGCCGGGTAGTCCGTCGCCAGCGACATCGACGTGAACGGGCCCTCGTCGCCGTCCCGCTGCCCGTGGTGCCCGATCACCGTCAGGCGCTCGCCCGACATCCCGAAGACCGCGAGCCCGTCCGGTGAGAACCCCGGCATCGACAGCGAGGCCGCCACCCGCAGCACCTCCGCCGTGGACCGCGCCTCCGCGAGCGCCCGCCCCGCGTCCAGCAGGAACGCCTCCCGAGACCGCCGCCAGTCGCCCGTGATCGGCGTGTGCGGCCCGGCCGTCCCGGGCTGCGGATCGGCCACCTCCTGGAGCGTGCCGACCAGCTGGTAGTCGCTTCCCTCGATCAGCGGCTTGGACCGGCTCCGTACCGTACGGACCACCCGGCCCTCGCCGTCCATGATCCGCAGCCGGGCCTCGGCGAGCGTGCCCTCGGCCACCGCCAGGTTCACCACGCCGTCGATCTCGTTCCAGTCCACCGGATGGAAGCGGGACCGCACCGCCGCCTCGCTCAGCCGCACCGGCTCCGCGGGCAGCCCGAGCAGCCGGGCGGCCTCGGCGTCGAGCGAGACGGTCCCGGAAGCGTTGTCCCAGCGCCACAGGCCCGTGGCGATCGCGGCCAGGACGTCCTCGGTACGCATTGCCCCACTTTATGAATATCGGACAGCGTGTCGCCACCGTGCCCCCGCCGGGCACGACCGACAGTAACCGAATCGCGATCTTGGGTGTCCCGGTAGGCTGGGACCGCCCTGACCCTGCCCTCCGGCGCGGTCGGGATTCACACCACGATCCCGAAGACTGGATGAACGACGATGCATCGGTACAGGTCCCACACCTGCGGCGAGCTCCGCGCCTCTGACGTCGGCACCGACGTCCGGCTGAGCGGCTGGCTGCACAATCGGCGCGACCTGGGCGGCATCCTCTTCATCGATCTGCGCGACCACTACGGCATCACGCAGCTCGTCGCCCGCCCCGGCACCGACGCCTACGAGGCGCTCGACAAGCTGACGAAGGAGTCCGTCGTCCGCGTCGACGGCAAGGTCGTCTCGCGCGGCGCGGAGAACGTCAACCCCGAACTCCCCACCGGAGAGGTCGAGGTCGAGGTCGGCGCGGTCGAGGTCCTCGGCGCCGCCAAGCAGATCCCCTTCACCATCAACGCCGACGACGGCGTCAACGAGGAGCGGCGCCTGGAGTACCGCTTCCTCGACCTGCGCCGCGAGCGCATGCACCGCAACATCATGCTGCGCTCCGCCGTCATCGCCGCCATCCGCTCCAAGATGGTGGCCCTCGGCTTCAACGAGATGGCGACCCCGATCCTCACCGCGACCTCCCCCGAGGGCGCCCGTGACTTCGTCGTCCCGTCCCGTCTCAACCCGGGCAAGTTCTACGCGCTCCCGCAGGCCCCGCAGCAGTTCAAGCAGCTGTTCATGATCTCGGGCTTCGACCGCTACTTCCAGATCGCGCCCTGCTTCCGCGACGAGGACGCCCGCGCCGACCGCTCGCCCGGCGAGTTCTACCAGCTCGACGTCGAGATGAGCTTCGTCGAGCAGGAGGACGTCTTCCAGCCGATCGAGAAGCTCATGACCGAGCTCTTCGAGGAGTTCGGCGGCGGCCGCCACGTCACCTCCCCCTTCCCGCGGATCCCGTTCCGCGAGTCGATGCTCAAGTACGGCAACGACAAGCCGGACCTGCGGACCTCCCTCGAACTCGTCGACATCTCCGACGTGTTCGCGGACTCCGAGTTCAAGGCCTTCGCCGGCAAGCACGTCCGCGCGCTCGCCGTCCCGGACACCGGCGACCAGCCGCGCAAGTTCTTCGACGGCCTCGGCGACTTCGCGGTCTCCCTCGGCGCGAAGGGCCTGGCCTGGGTCCGCGTCGGCGAAGGGAACGCCCTCACCGGCCCGATCGCCAAGTTCCTCACCGAGGAGAACGTCAAGGTCCTCACCGAGCGCCTCGGCCTCGCCCCCGGCCACGCGATCTTCTTCGGCGCCGGCGAGTTCGACGAGGTCTCCAAGATCATGGGCCCGGTCCGGGTCGAGGCCGCCAAGCGCGCCGGCCAGTTCGAGGAGAACGTCTTCCGCTTCGCGTGGATCGTCGACTTCCCGATGTACGAGAAGGACGAGGAGACCGGCAAGATCGACTTCTCGCACAACCCCTTCTCCATGCCCCAGGGCGGCCTCGAGGCCCTGGAGACGAAGGACCCGCTGGACATCCTCGGCTGGCAGTACGACATCGTCTGCAACGGCATCGAGCTCTCCTCCGGTGCCATCCGGAACCACGAGCCCGACATCATGTTCAAGGCCTTCGAGATCGCCGGTTACGACCGCGCGACCGTCGAGAGCGAGTTCGCCGGCATGCTGCGCGCCTTCCAGTACGGCGCCCCGCCGCACGGCGGCATCGCCCCCGGCGTCGACCGCATCGTCATGCTCCTCGCCGACGAGCCCAACATCCGCGAGACCATCGCGTTCCCGCTCAACGGCAACGCGCAGGACCTCATGATGGGCGCCCCCACGGAGCTCGACGAGACCCGCCTGCGCGAGCTGAACATCCAGCTCCGCAAGCCGGTCGAGAAGCCGTCCGTGAAGACGGACGACCGCCCGGTGACCGAGTCGGTCCACCCGGACGCGGCGCGGTAGGTCTCCGCCCGTCCGAAGGGCCCGGGATCCGCACACGGATCCCGGGCCCTTCGCGTCCACCCGCTCAGCCGCTCAGCCGCTCACCCGGCGGTGGCGGCCTCCCACCGCACTTCCCCGTCGTGGATCTCCCCGGTCGGTACGAGCCCGGCGGCGCGGGCGACGGCGCCGGAGGCGGCGTGATCGGGGTGCACGTGCGCGACGACGGTACGGACCCGGGGCCGCAGCCACCCGACGAGCGCGCGGGCCGCCTCGGAGGCGTACCCCAGCCCCTGCCAGGCGCTCCCGACCACCCAGGCGACCTCGGCCCCCTCGCCGGTCACGGTCGCCTGCACGGTCCCGACGAGCCGCCCGCCGTCCCGCTCCCGCACCACCCAGTTGCACCACGCGGTGTCAGGGTCCGGCGCCCCGGCCTCCCACCGCGTGTACCGGGCCCGCAGCTCCTCCAGGCTCTCCGGCACACCCCCGATGAACGCGTGCAGCGCCGGATCCCCCAGCACCCCGGCCATCTCCTCGGCGTGCGACACCTCCAACG
The DNA here is from genome assembly GCF_043081625.1 of Streptomyces sp. NPDC014861. Classification (NCBI taxonomy): domain Bacteria; kingdom Bacillati; phylum Actinomycetota; class Actinomycetes; order Kitasatosporales; family Streptomycetaceae; genus Streptomyces; species Streptomyces sp. NPDC014861. The sequence continues at coordinate 35,461 of NZ_JBIBWV010000026.1, read as the reverse complement.
GCACCAACTCCAGCCGCTCGGTACCGATCACTCCGACGACGACATCGCCCCGCATGCTCCGAGCCTCCATGCCACCCGCACCGTTTCAGCTTCTGCCGGGGCGTGACACTACCTCGGGGGATCGAACGCCTTGGGCCTTCCTCCTCAGGGGAGCTTTGGAATCAAATCCAGCCATGAGTGGATTTCCTCGGTCGGAAGATCGCCGCTGTCGAGCATCGCCCGGATGGGGAGAAGCGGAGTGAGGAGATTCTTCGCCCTGCGCAGTTGCAGCATTCTCTCCCGTGTCGTCTCCCGCCAGCGCTCGGCCATCCGGCCCGCCGTCTCCAGGGGCAGTTCAAGATTCTCGAGTACGTCCGAACAGAGCAGGGCGAGGCTTCGGTCCGCATCACTGGAGTCGACCCCGAACTCGCGGATCAGATAGGCGCGGATGGCTACCGATTCGGTCATGGAAAGCTGCGGTGCGCCGCCCTGATGCTTCCTTGAGACAGCTGCGAGGGCGAGACGGGCCCAGCGCAGCCTGTTCCCGTCGGTTTCGTCAGAGCGCTGCATCTGACCGACCGCTCGGTCGCGAAGCTGTTCCCAATGCTCGGCCGTGCACGTCCGCGCCTCCGGACTGTGCAGAAACGTCTCCAGGGCGTCGAGCGAAGAATCGTGGGCCCGATGGGGACCCCTGGGTCGACTCGGTGTGGAGGGCGGTCCGTCAGAAGAAGGATATTCCCGCACGTTCGAACTCTTCCTTTCCGATGTCGAGGCTCTCCGTGGATGGCCAGTAGTGGCCGCTCTGATTGTTGATCTCCATTCCGAAATACTGACCCCCGCCTCCGGCGATTTCCGCCTCTCCGGCCGCGCGCTGTCGTGCCCCTGCCCGCGCCGTCCAGGTCGAGGTGCCGGGGGCCGGAGAAGGCTTCGGCGACGGAGGTCAGGCCGCCGTCGGGGCGGTAGGCGTGCGCGCGGGGTGCTGGAGACTGCCAGAGCGGGAGGTGCCCTCCTGGACCGTCAGGTGGTTGCGCTTTCGTCAGCGGCGAGAGGGGAGTTGGTCGTGGTGTGGGGGGAGGGCGGGGTTGGTGTCGGGGTTGCCGCAGGTGGGGCAGGGGGTGGAGTCGGGGGCTCGGAAGCAGATGTCGCAGGGTTCGCAGTAGTGGAGGGGGTGGGGGTGGGCGGGGGCGGGGACGGGTGCGGATTCGGGGAGGGGGCGCTGAGTGGGGGTGCTGGGGGGAGCTGGGCGGCCAGGCGGTGGGCCAGGAGTGCGGCGGGGTGGTGGATGGGGGTGGTGGAGAGCCCGGCCGTCAGGGCGTGGCGGATGGTCTCCGGTGAGACGCCGCGTTCGAGCCAGGCGGCCACGCCGGGGGTGAGGTGTTCGGCGTCGGCCTCGGAGCAGTACAGGCGGGGGTCCGTCTCGCGTAGCCCGATGAGGACGTGGAGGGCGGAGCGGAGGAGTTCGCGGGCGGGGAAGCCGGGGCTGGGCACGGGTGGGAGGGGGCGACGGGGTGGGGTGGCGGTCCGCGAGGCCGGGGGCGGGGTGGGGTCCGCGTCCGGGGGCGAGGGGGCCGGGGCCGGGGGCGAGGGTGCCGGGTCCGGAGGTGACGGGGTCGGGTCCGGGGGCGGGGTGGGGATTCGGCGTCGGGCCGGCCTGTCTGCCGGAGGCCGGTTCTGGGCCGGGCGGTGGCAGAAGACCGTGTGCGTCGCGACGCGGCCGTCGGGGGTGCGGATGACCGTGCGGCGCAGGTAGCCGTGGGCTTCCAGGGCGTTCAGGGCCTTCGCGACGGTCGTCCTGCCGAGGTCGAGCTCGTGCGAGAGGGTCTTGATGTCCACGGCGGTGCCTTCGGGCAGTGACGCGATGTAGGCGCCGACGCCGATCGCGACGCCGTCCAGCCCCTTGTGCTGGAGCAGGGCGTTGTCGAGGACCGTGAAGTTGCGGGTGAGGCGGGTCCGCTCGTGGCACACACCGCCGGAAGTACGCCGGGAAGAGTGGTTCTTGGGGTGTGAGCGGGACGCGGGGCGCGGCCGCCGACTAGGCTGTCGGGTATCCATCGGGAAGGTTCTGGCTTCCTTGTTGGTAGGCCCTCGCACTGGGACTGCAATCCCGGCGGGGGCCGACGCATTTCTGCGAACGGTTGGTATGGCGCTGACACTAGACCAACCAACCCGCCTCGAAACGCCATCAGTTGGCATATTCACTCTCGTGAGTGACCGCGCTCCCACGCCCGCGCGAGGGTGGGTGGGTGGGAGTTCTTTCCCTCGGTTCTTTGTCTTTTTGCCGCCCGCCCCGGCGGCGCCCGGCTCACCGGAGCCCGGTCGGTCGGGCTCCGGTGGGGCGGGAGAACATCACAGGTCAGAAGGGTGATCGAGTTCCGCCCACACCGTCTTGCGGGGTACGGGTCCCGGCGCGACGCCCCAGCGATCCGCCAGCTTCTCCACCAGCAACAGGCCCCTTCCCGCGTGGGCTTCGGGGAGTTCGGGGAGGTCGCTCCCTCGGGTGTCGCTGACCTCGATCCGTAGCAGCCCGGGGAGTGCGGCCAGCGCGAGGCGGAAGTCCCGGCCGGCGACCCTGCCGTGCGTCACCGCGTTCGCCGTCAGCTCGGCGATGATCTGCGCGGCGGCCTCGGTGACGTCGTACGGGACGTCCTGGCGGGGCCGCAGCCACTCGACCGCCAGGAGTCTGGCGAGCCGCGCGCCGCGCGGAGTCGAGGACAGCTGGATGTCGAACTGCACTTCGGGAGCGGCCAGTTGGAGGGCGGCTTTCTCTCGGTTCACGTCACCGAGCGTGGCCGCGTGCGGCTAGCGTGAACAGTCACTCCGTCGATACGTAGGGTGACTGTCCGGGCCTTGTCCACTGCTGTCCGGTCTGTCGGGGGCCCCGTGGCGGGTAGGGGGTTGCGGCCACACAGGACATGCGGAGGGGTGCAGGATGTCGGCTGAGGACAGTGGTTGGGAAGTCGATCCGGACGATGAGTGGGGTGTCGCCGTCGTCGCCACGGTGGGTCGCCAACTGCGCTTGCGGCGCGAGTCGGTCGGTATGAGCGGTGCGGAGTTCGGGGAAGCGCTCGGCTACGGCGAGGACCTCGTCTACAAGATCGAGGGCGGAAAGCGGATTCCTCGCCCCGAATACCTGGACAAGGCGGACGGGGTGCTGCGGGCGGAGGGGCTGCTGTCGGCGATGAAGGACGACGTGGCGAAGGTCCGGTACCCGAAGAAGGTCCGCGAGCTGGCGACGCTGGAGGCGAGGGCGGTGGAGATGCAGTTGTACGACCCGCTCAACGTTCATGGCCTGTTGCAGACGCCCGAGTACGCGCGCGGGCTGCTGATGATGCGGCGTCCGGCGTACACGAAGGACGAGGTGGATCGGTACATGGCGGCGCGGGTGGCCCGGAAGTCCGTCTTCGACAGGGACCCGGCGCCCGAGCTGAGCTTCGTCCTGGAGGAGGTGACGCTGCGGCGCCCTCTGGGCGGGCGGGGGATACTCCGCCGTCAGCTCGAACACCTGCTGATCGTGGCGGAGTCGAGGCAGGTGGAGCTTCAAGTGATGCCACTGAGCCGGGAGGAGCACGCGGGCCTCGCGGGCGGCATCGAGGTGCTGAAGTTCGAGGACGGGACAGCGGTGGGGCGTTCGCCGGCGATCGCCGGCGGACGGCCCGTGACCGACCTGCGGCAGCTCCGTATTCTGGAACTGCGTTATGGGATCATCCGGACGCAGGCTCTCACCCCCCGTGAGTCCGCCTCCGTCATCGAGCAACTGCTAGGAGAGACGTGACGCACCGCAGCTCACTCGGGGATGGCTCTGATCCGGTCTGGTTCAAGAGCTCCCACAGCAGCAGTAGCGAAGGCGACTCGTGCGTCGAGGTCGCCACCGCCCCCGCCGCCGTCCGCGTCCGGGACTCCAAGGACATCGGCCTGCCCCAGCTCGTCCTCTCGCCGGCGGCGTGGGCCGGGTTCGTCGGGTTCGCGCGCGGCGACGGCTGACGCGGACCCCGTCGGGATTCAGCGGGCGTGGTCCTTCAGGAACGCGCCCGCCAGGGCCGCTGCCTCCTCTTTCGTGGGGGCGGCGGCCCTGTCGCTTCTGGTGCCGTCGGCCGCCGTCGCCGTCCACGTCCAGGCGTCGGCGGAGGGGGAGAGCTCCGCCTGTCCGCCGAAGAGGGCGGGGGTGGTGGTGCCGGGGGTCGGGCGGGTCACCGCGGCCGGCCACTTCTTGCGGGCGCCCTGGCGGGTGATGCCCCAGACGGCGCCCAGCTGTTCGTAGCTCGCGCCGTAGGAACCGGCCGTGCCGGCGGCGACGGAGGTGAGGCGCTTGACCTCCTGGTCGACCACCTTCCAGGCGGCGAGGACGGAGAGCGCGATGTCCACCGGCTCGCCCCGCCACATTTGCTCCTCGGGCTGCCCGGTCGTGTGGGCGCGGAGGGCGGTGGCCAGGGGATTCAGGGCCTTGTGGAGCGCCGATTCGAGACTGGTCAGTTCTTCCGCGGGAAGCCGTGTTCGCGGCGGGAGCCGCCCGCGGCGGGCGGGACGGGGTCAGAGCCAGCCGCGCTGGGCCGCTTTGAGGCCGGCCTCGAAGCGGCTCGTCGCGTCGAGGCGTTCCATCAGCGCGGCCATCTGGCGGCGTACCGTCCGCAGGGAGACGCCGAGGCGCTTGCCCGCGGCCTCGTCCGTCATGCCGGAAGCCAGCAGTTTCAGCAGGGCGCTCTCGGCCGGGGAGAGGCCGTCGGCGGCGGCGTGAGCGGCGCGTCGGTCGGCGCCGAGCGGGACGGCCATCTCCCAGGTCTGCTCGAAGAGGGCGAGGAGGGGCATGACGATGCCGGGGGCGCTGGTGCAGAGCGCGCCGAGCCGGGTGTTGGCCGGGTCGATGGGGACGACGGCGACGCGGCGGTCGAAGACGAGCATCCGCGGCGGGGTCTCCGGGCAGGTGCGGATCTGCCCGCCGTTCTCGGTGTGCCAGCGGGCGTAGGCGAAGGTCGCCGGGTCGTTGCGGGCGCTGTCCTGGTAGATCGTTCGCAGGGTCACGCCCCGCGCGAGGGCGCGCTCGTCCAGGGGGCGGGCCGCGGCGAGGCTGGCCGGGGACTGCGCGCCGCCGGGCTCGATGGAGCAGCACTCGTCGGTGAGGTCCCGGGCGAGGCTCTCCAGGCGGGACTGGATGGCGTCGAGGCCGACGAGCCGTTCGGCGCCGTCGACGCCGGCGTCGGACCGGTCGGCCGCGTAGGCGGCGACGGTACGGGCGACCGCCTCCTTGCTGCGGGCCAGTTGCTGTTGGCGCCGCAGGAGTTCGGCCTCCTGGCGGCGCAGGATGGAGTCGAAGCCGGTCTCCGGGCTGACCGCGCGGAGCATGCCGGGCGCGTCCCGCGAGGGCCGCAGCAGCTCCAGGTCGACCAGGTCGTCCAGGCATTCGCGTACCCGGCACTCCGTGATGCCGAGCCGCTCGGCCAGCCGCACGACGCCGACCGCTTCGCCGGCCGGTCCGCAGTTCAGCAGGCTCTGGTAGACCGCTTCCTGGTCCGGTCCGAGTCCCAGCAGCTCAAGGCCGTAAGTGTCCTGCATGATCGCCCACCCCCCAGTGGCACCACCCCGATGGGGCCCACTTTAGAACGCGTTCGGTTCGGGAAGGTCATCCCCCCGGCGGTAGCGGACCTTCGGGCGGGCGAGTACGTCACCTTGATGCCATGTCATGGCCACTCGCCGGGAGCCGGGGTGCGGCACCTTGGTGCCAGGCATTTAGGTGACGCCGGGAAGCCCTTCACCCGGGGGTGGCGGGTGAACAGGATGGTGTCACCGAAAGGGAGGCGCCCGGAGTGGACCGGACCGGCTCCCCGAGGAGTCGGTCCCCTTCGATTCCGCGCCGTCCGTGGTGCTCCGCCCGAGAGGAAACCCCGTGTTCACGTCCGCCCGCCGCCCCCTCGCCACCGCCGCCCTCGTCCTCGCCCTCGCGGGCTTCGCCACCGGGGAGACCATCGGCTGGGACGCCGTTCCGGCCGGCGCGGGCGTCGCCGCTCCCGCCGACACCATCGGCTGGGACTCGGCCCCGGCGGGCGGGACGACGCTCGCGGCCTCCTCGGACACCATCGGCTGGGACTGACCGGACGATCCGGGCCTCCCTCTGACAGTCCTCCGACCTCCCTCCGGCCTTCCGTCGACCTTCCTTCCTCCCCCCACCGTCGTTCCGAGAGTCCTCCCATGCGCATGGTCTGTGTCCTGCTGAAGGGACCGGCGGGCGGCCCCCGCCTCACCGCGCTCCCCAGCCTGATCCACGACCTGCTCTGGGCACACGCCCTCCCCGCCGACGGTCTGGAACACGTCCGGACCCGCCAACTCCCTCATGGCCTGGACGTCGTCCTCTTCCTGAAGGCATCCACGGACGAGGCCGCCATCCGGTCCGCCGAGGTGCTGCTGGAGCGCGTGAGGGAGCCGTTCGCCCGGCACGGCCTCACCGGCGGCATCGCCCGCTAGGTCCCGCCGCCCCGCCGGCCTCGCCGGTTCCCGCCGGGGCTTGTCGGTGCCGTGAGGGCGCGGGCCGGTCTCCGGGCTCGCCGCGGCCTTCCGGTCGTCCTCACGCTTCCTTCGTCTCCGACCCCTTTCCCCGCCCGGGCGCACAGCACCCCATGCTCTGTCATGCCCGCTTCAAGACTTTCCGTCCTCGCACCCCAGGAGCCCTGATGAACACCCGTGCCCGCGTCCTCTCCCTCACCTCCGCGGCCGCCCTCGCCGCCGTCGTCCTCGGCGTCACCACCCCCGCCCAGGCCGCCGCCCCGGCCGGCCTCGCCGCCGCCACGACGGCGGTCACCGCGGTCGCGGCCGACTCCTCGGTCGGCGGCTCGATCACCCGCGACGAGGTCATCCAGCGCGCCAAGCACTGGCTCGGCAAGTCCATCCCGTACAACCAGGGCGCCACGTACCCGGATTCCGACGGCAAGAACTACCGCACCGACTGCTCCGGTTACGTCTCGATGGCCTGGCACCTGACCACCAGCCTCAGTACCCGGACGCTCGAGGACAGCGCGGACACCTACGAGATACCGCGCAGCGACCTCAAGCCCGGAGACATCCTCAACAGCTACTACGACCACGTCTTCCTCTTCGACAAGTGGGAGGACGCCGCCAAGACCAAGTTCTCCTACTACTCCTTCGGTTCGACGCCGGTGAAGCACGTCACGGGCGTCTCCATCAACGCGGCCACCTGGGACAGCCACCCGAACGGCGACTACAAGGCGCTCCGGTACAAGCGGATCGTGGACGCGCCCGTCGACAAGGGCATGACCAACCTGACCGCCGTGGGCGACCTCACCGGTGACGGCGTCACCGACATCATCGCCGTCGAGTCCGCGACCGGGAACCTCTACCGCTACAACGGCCCCGGCTACGTCGGCATGGCCGCCCGCACCAAGATCGGCAACGGCTGGAACACCATGTCCACCATCGTCGGGACCGGGGACGTCACGGGCGACGGCGTCGCCGACGTCATCGCCGTGGAGAAGGGCACCGGAGACCTCTACCGCTACCCCGGCCCGAACTACAACGGCGGCGCCCGCGTGAAGATCGGCTCCAACTGGGACGGGATGACCAACATCACCGGCGTCGGCGACCTCACCGGCGACGGGATCCCGGAGATCATCGCGGTCGAGACCGCGACCGGCAACCTCTACCGCTACTCGGGCCCCAACTACGTCGGCGGCGGCGGTCGCGTCCAGATCGGCAACGCCTGGAACGGCATGTCCACCCTCGTCGGCGTCGGGGACCTCACCGGCGACGGCGTCGCCGAGATCGTCGCGGTCGAGCGGTCCACCGGCAACCTCTACCGCTACTCCGGCCCGAACTACAACGGCGGCACCCGCGTCCAGATCGGCACCAACTGGGACGCGATGACCAACATCACCGCCGTCGGCGACCTCACCGGCGACAGCGTGCCGGACCTCATCGCCGTCCGCTCCGACACGCAGAAGCTCTACCGCTACTCGGGCCCGTCCTTCAACGGTGGCTCGGCCGTCGAGATCGGCTCCGGCTGGTAGACCCCGCGCCCCACCCCGCCCCACCCCGCCCCACCTCGCCCCGCCCCACCCCGCGCCCCGGCCGGCGGCCCCGCGCCGCCGGCCGGGCACGGGTCCGGCCCGGCCCGGCCCGTCGCGCGGCACCGCGCCCGCCCTCCCTCCCGTACGTGCCCTCCCGTACCACCCGCAGAGGAACCCCATGAGCCCCCGCAAGCGCCGCCTCTCCCCGCGCACCGCCCTCGTCGCACTCCCGTCGGCCGCCCTCGCCCTCGGCCTGCTCACCGCCCCGCCCGCCTCGGCGGCCTCCGTCGCCACCTGGGACGAGGTCGCCCGGTGCGAGTCCGGCGGCAACTGGTCCATCAACACCGGCAACGGCTACTACGGCGGCCTGCAGTTCCTGAAGTCGACCTGGGACGCCTTCGGCGGCAGCGCGTACGCCACGTACCCGCACCAGGCGACCAAGGAGCAGCAGATCCGCATCGGCGAGAAGGTCCTCGCCACCCAGGGCGAGCGCGCCTGGCCCACCTGTGGGCCCAGGGCCGGACTCGGCTCCGACCCGGCCGACCCGTACCCCGCCGAACCGGCCGCCCCGCAGACGAAGATGGCCCACCTCACCTCCGTGGGCGACCTCAGCGGCGACGGCGTCCCCGACATCGTCGCCGTCGAGGCCAAGACCGGTGACCTCTACCGCTACGACGGCCCCGGCTACGTCGGCATGGGCGCCCGGACCAAGCTCGGCTACGGCTGGAACGGCATGAGCGACCTCGTCGCCGTCGGCGACCAGACCGGCGACGGCGTCGCCGACATCCTCGCCGTCGAGAAGGGCACCGGAGACCTCTACCGCTACTCCGGCCCGACCTACAAGGGCGGTTCCCGGGTCAAGGTCGGCTCGAACTGGGACGCGATGGCCCACGTCAACGGCGTCGGCGACCAGACCGGCGACGGCGTCCCCGACCTCGTCGCCGTGGAGAAGGCGACCGGGGACCTCTACCGCTACGCCGGTCCGGCCTTCACCGGCGGCACCGCCCGCGTGAAGATCGGCGTCGCCTGGAACTCGATGTCCGCCCTCGCGTCCGTGGGCGACCTCACCGGCGACGGCGTCGCCGACGTCCTCGCCGTGGAGAAGGCGAACGGAGACCTCTACCGCTACTCCGGCCCGAACTACAACGGCGGCTCCCGCGTGAAGCTCGGCGTCAACTGGGACGCCATGTCGAACGTGACGGGCGTCGGCGACGTCACGGGCGACGGCGTCCCGGACCTCCTCGCCGTCGAGACCGCGAACGGCAACCTCTACCGCTACGCCGGCCCCCTCTACAACGGCGGCTCCCGCACGCAGATCGGCACCGGCTGGTGACCGGCCGCCCCCGGACCACCCCTCCCACCAGGAGTCATCCATGAGACTACGCAAGGCTCTCGGCGCGGCCGGTGCCCTCCTCGGCAGCGTGGCCGCCGCCTTCGCCCTCGGCACCCCGGCCGCCCAGGCCGACACCGTGACCGGCGGCACCGCGCCCGCGCTCCGCTTCGTCAGCTACAACATGTGCGGCAGCGGCAGCCCGTGCACCGACGAGCTCGGCTACACCGACGCGGCGAAGTACGCGACCATCCTCGACCAGACCAACCCGTCCGTCTGGGGCGCCGACCAGATCTTCCTCCAGGAGGTCTGCCGCTACCAGTACGACAAGCTCGCCGGCGACCTCGCCCCCAAGGGCTTCGAAGGGCTCTACACCACCACGGTGCAGCTCGGTACGGCCTCCAAGCTGTGCGCCAAGGGGCCGGAAGGCACCAAGGGCGACTACGGCATGGCCCTCTTCGTCAAGGGGACCGTGTCCGAGCGCAAGGTCCTCGACCTCACCGCCGGCGGCGAGAGCGAACCCATCAAGGCCCCCTGCGTGAAGAGTTACACCCAGGGCCGCGCCAACTGGGCCTGCTCCGTCCACCTCTACTGGGCCTCCGACCCCACCCTCCGCAACAAGGAAGCCGAGTTCCTCGCCGCTCAGGCCGCCGCCTGGCAGGAGCAGGGCCTCCCCGTCGTCCTCGGAGGCGACTTCAACGACACCCCGGGGTCCACCATGGCCGGGACCTTCTACGAGCCGGGCAACGGCTCCGGGAAGGGCCGCTTCGTCGAGGCCGACGAGACGGACAAGGACTGGTTCACCAGCGCGTGCACCGCGGCCGGCGCGACCCGCTGCCGCAGCGGCGAGACCACCTTCGGCGCCAGCCGCCGGAAGATCGACTACATTTTCCTCTCCGGCGCCCACTTCAAGAACGTCAAGGGCGACGTCCTGCCCAGGGTCGTCGACGCCTCCGACCACGACATGGTCCGCGCCGCCGCCACCTGGGCCGACTGCGGCCCGGCCGGTGCCACCGACGGCCTCTTCCGCCGCGACGCGAGCGGCGCCCTCCACCGCTACGCCGGCCGCGCCGACGGCAAGATCGCCGCGCCCTGCAAGGTCGGCGTGGGCTGGGGCACGATGAGCAAGGTGGCCCAGGACGGCACCACCCTCGTCGCCGTCGACGGTTCCGGCACCCTGTGGCGCTACCCGGCCGACCCGGCCACCGGCAGCTACTCCGGGTCCACCCGCGTCCAGGCCGGCACCGGCTGGCAGGGCAACGACGTGCTCCTCGCCCCCGGCGACTTCGACGGCGACGGCAAGCGCGACCTGATCGGCCGCGACAGTGCCGGTGCGCTCTGGCTGTACCCCGGCGACGGCGCGAACGGCTACGGGGCCCGCGAACAGATCGGCTCCGGCTGGCAGACCTTCGACAGCCTGCTCGCCCCCGGCGACTTCGACGGTGACGGCAGGGCCGACCTGATCGGCCGCGACGCGTCCGGTGGTCTGTGGTTCTACAAGGGCGACGGCGCTGGCTACTACGCGCCCCGGACCCAGATCGGCTCCGGCTGGCAGATCTACACCGCGCTCGCCGCCCCCGGCGACATCAACGGCGACGGCAGGGCCGACCTGATCGGCCGCGACGCGTCCGGTGGTCTGTGGTTCTACAAGGGCGACGGCGCCGGCTACTACGCCCCCCGGACCCAGATCGGCTACAGCTACCCGACCGGCGAGCTGCTCTTCTGACACCGCGCGCCCGCGCGGCTCGTGGCCCTCGTGGTCTTTGCCCGCCCCGTCACGCCGACGGGGCGGGCTCCGCCGTTTTGGGGACGGCGAAGGCCGCCGACCCGGGCGGGGCGGCGGCCTTCACGGTGGACGTACGGACGTCGGTGCGGACGTCGGCGCGGACGTCAGTCCTTCTTCGGCTCCTCCAGGCGCGGGAAGAGAACCGCGCCCTTCGTCACCGTCGCACCGGCCGGGAGCTGGCCCCAGCGGGCCGCGTCCTGGACCGGCTGCGCGGCCAGGGCGCCCAGCTCGGGCTCGGCACCGAGGGAGTCCCACAGCTTCTGGGAGGACTCCGGCATGATCGGATTGAGGAGGACGGCGGCGGCGCGGAGGGACTCGGCGGCCGTGTAGAGGATCGTCGCCAGGCGGGCCCGGCCCTCCTCCGACTCGTCCTTCGCGACCTTCCACGGCTCCTGCTCCGTGATGTAGCCGTTGACCTGCTTCACGAAGTCGAAGACCGCCAGGATGCCGCCCTGGAAGTCCAGCTCCTCGCCGATCTTGGCGTCGGCCGTCGCGACGGCCTTGGCCAGGCCCTCCTGGACCGCCTTCTCGGCGTCGCCGTCGGCCGCCGAGGCCGGCAGCTCGCCGCCGAAGTACTTGCCGACCATCGCCGCCACGCGGGAGGCGAGGTTGCCGTAGTCGTTGGCCAGCTCGGAGGTGTAGCGGGCGGAGAAGTCCTCCCACGAGAACGAGCCGTCCTGGCCGAACGCGATCGCGCGGAGGAAGTACCAGCGGTACGCGTCCACGCCGAAGTGCGAGGTCAGGTCCTGCGGCTTGATGCCGGTCAGGTTCGACTTCGACATCTTCTCGCCGCCGACCATCAGCCAGCCGTTGGCCGCGACCCTGCCCGGCACCGGGAGGCCCTGCGCCATCAGCATCGCCGGCCAGATCACCGCGTGGAAGCGGAGGATGTCCTTGCCGATCAGGTGGACGTTCGCGGGGAAGGTCTCGTCGAACTTCTCCGGGTTCTCGTTGTAGCCGACCGCCGTCGCGTAGTTCAGCAGCGCGTCGATCCACACGTAGATCACGTGCTCGCTGTCCCACGGGACCGGGATGCCCCAGTCGAAGGTCGAGCGCGAGATGGAGAGGTCCTCCAGGCCCTGCTTCACGAAGTTCACGACCTCGTTGCGGGCCGACTCGGGCTGGATGAAGCCCGGGTTCGCCTCGTAGAACTCCAGGAGCTTCGGGCCGTACTCGCTCAGCTTGAAGAAGTAGTTCTCCTCCTTGAGGATCTCCACCGGCTTCTTGTGGACGGGGCACAGCTTCGTGCCGTCCTCCGCCTCGATGAGATCGCCCGGGAGCTTGAACTCCTCGCAGCCGACGCAGTACGGGCCCTCGTAGCCGCCCTTGTAGATCTCGTCCTTGTCGTACAGGTCCTGCACGAACTCCTGGACGCGGTCCGTGTGACGCTTCTGCGTGGTGCGGATGAAGTCGTCGTTCGCGATGCCCAGGTGCTCCCAGAGGGGCTTCCAGGCCTCCTCGACGAGCTTGTCGCACCAGGCCTGGGGCGTGACGTTGTTCGCCTCGGCCGTGCGCATGATCTTCTGACCGTGCTCGTCCGTGCCGGTGAGGTACCACACCTTCTCGCCGCGCTGACGGTGCCAGCGCGTGAGCACGTCGCCTGCGACGGTCGTGTAGGCGTGGCCCAGGTGAGGAGCGTCGTTGACGTAGTAGATGGGGGTCGTGACGTAGAACGCCTTCGCCCCCTGCTTCTCGGATCCAGTGGCCGCCATGGTCGAAATCCTAACGGGCGTACGAAGATCCACTCACATCGAGCGAGTCGGGAGCAGGGGGCGGAGCGGGGCCTTCCGGCGGGGCTACAGGGACAGGCCGGTGACGACGCCCCGGTAGAAGTCCGCGTGCGGGGTCTCGACCGGCGCCGGGCCCGCGAAGTGCGTCGCCGTACGGTCCGCGGAGAGCTTCCGCAGGTAGTCGAAGGCCTTGCCGTCCTCCTCGCCCCAGGCGGTGAACCGCCAGTGCACCGGGCGGCCGGCCGCCTCCGCGAGGGCCTGCGTCGCGGCGGTACGGGACTCGGGGGCGCCGTCCGTCTGGAAGATCACCAGCGCGGGGCGGGCCGGGTCCGCCTTCTCGTGGCGGGCCAGGACCTCCTCGACGGCACGGTGGTAGTTCGTCCGGCCGAGGCGGCCGAGACCGGCGTTGATCTCCTCGACGCGGGTGGGGGTGAGGCCGGCGGGGGTGAGGTCGACGACCCCGTCGATGTCGGTCGAGAAGAAGACGGTGGTCACCGTCGCCTCCTCGTCCAGGTGCGCGGCGAGCGCGACGGCCTGCTCGGCGAGGCGCTGCACGGAGCCGTCCTTGAAGTACCCGCGCATCGACCCGGACCGGTCGACCACCAGATACACCTGGGCCCGGGCACCCTCCAGCCCCTCCTTCCGCAGCACGCCACCCGCGGCCCTGTACGCCTCCGCGAGCTGCGGCGCGGCGCTCCTGACGCGCGCGAGCGAGAGGGCGGACCCGCGGCCCGCGACCCCTGCGGCGACCGCCTCCGGCGCAGCCTGCGGCGCGGCCTCCGGTGCGGCCTCGTCGGCGAGCACCGCCACCGGCTCCGCCTGGGCGGGGACGTCCGCGCTCTCGTCGGTGGCGGCGGCTGTCGGCTCCGCCTGGGGGGTCTCGTCGGTGGGGGCTTCGGCCGCCGGCGCGGACTCCGGTTCGGCGGCGGGCTCCGACGCGTCGGCCACGATCGCCGGCTGCGCCTCCGAGGCCGCGTCCGGCGCGTCCGTACCGGCCTCGGCCTCCGCCTCCACGGCGGTGCTGTCGTCCGTGGCGACGGGGTCAGCCTCCGCGGGCGCCTCCGCCACCGTGTCGGTGGCCGCCTCGTTGGCCGCCTCGGTCTGCGCCTGCGGCGCGGCCTCGGCGGTGTCGGCCTCCGGGGCCGCGTCGGCCGGGGCGGCGGGGGCGGTCTCGTCGGTGACGACGGTGACGACGCTCGCCGGCTCTGCCAGGGCGGTTTCGTCCGTGACCGCCTTGGGCTCCGCCTCGGCGGGGACAGCCGGCGCGGTCTCGTCGGTGACGACCGTCCCGCTCGCGGCGGTGCCCGTCTCCTCCTGCGGCGCGGGCTCTGCGGCGGCCTGCGCGTCCGTCGCGGTCGCGGTCGCGGTCGCTCCGGAGGTCTCGCTCGCGGCGGCACCGGCCTGCGGCTCCGCTTCGGCGGCGTCCTCGCCCCGCGCCTCCGGCACGGTCTCGGCGGTCTCGACGGCCTTGACAGTCTCGGCGGCCTCGGCCGTCGGCTCCGTCCGGGCGGTCTCGGCGGAGCCGGGCTCAGGCTGCGTCTCGACGGGCGCGGCCGCTTCCGGCGCCGCGTCGGTGGCCTGCTCCGCTTCCGCTTCGACGGTCCCGGCCGTCGGGGCGGCGGACTCGGACGGCTCCGTCTCAACTGCGGCGGTCGCCGCTGCCTGCTTCACCTCGGCCGTCCCGGTCGTCTCGGACTCCGGCTCCGGCCGCACGGCGTCCGTGCCCCGGACCGTCTCCGTCTCCGTGTCGGCGACGGCGACGGCGGTCACGGCCTCCGGGGCCGCTGCCGGGGTCGGCTCGGAGGTCTCGGTGGCGGCGTCGGGCTGCGGGGTGGCGGCCCGGTCCGGCGTCGGCTCGGCCGACTCGGGGGCGGACGGAGTCGCGGGCGTCTGCTCCGCGGGCTTCGCGTCCGTGGCCGTGCGGGCCTTGGGGACCTGGGGGTTGTCGAAGGCGGCGGCCACCATCGCGTCGGCGGTCCTGCGGGCGGCGTCCTCGGGGACCTCCGCGGCGGGCGCCGGTGCGGCGGCCGGCTCCGGGGCCGGCGCCTCGGCGGACTCCGGGGTCTCGTCCCGCGCGGAGACGGGCGCGTCGCCGGGCTCGCGGGACTGGGACGGGACGGAAGGGGTCGCGGGATCTTCGCGGTCGCGGCCGAAAACCTTGCGCAGCAAGCTCCGAATACCCATGGGCGAACCCTTTCGCATGAGTTGGATGCGGTATGCGTCCTTCACCCCTGGCCAGGGCGGACACGTAAGGTTAGCGGCCACGTCCTCCGGTTCTCGGGACCCCGTCGGTCACGGTTGCTGCTCATTCATCCGGCGTTCACTCCGCCGCCGCCCGCGTGCAGATGTGCGCACATACCGTCACGGCCGAATGGATTCCCGACACCATGTCGGCGCACTTCTGCGCCGGAGGAGGACGAAGTGCGCAAGCTGCTGCCGATGATCGGCTCCCACTCCCACGCGGGCGGTCGTTCCGCGCTCACCTGCCGGTTCCGTTGCGGTGACGCCTGCTTCCAGGAGGTGCCGAACACCAGCGACAACGAGTACGTCGGCGACGTCATCGCCGGTGTGCTGTCCCGCCGTTCCGCGCTGCGGGCCGCCGCCGTCGTGACCGTGGCCTCCGCCGCCGGCGGTTCGCTGGTGGTCGCCGGAGCGCCCGAGGCGCAGGCGCACGGCGGGCACAAGCCCCACTGGCCCGCCCCCAAGGCCGACGGCGCCCGCGGCCTCCGCTTCGCGCCGGTCGCGCCGAACACCGCCGACCAGGTCACCGTCCCGTCCGGGTACGGGCAGAACGTCGTCATCCGCTGGGGCGAGCCGATCCTCCGCGGCGCCCCCGCCTTCGACTCCGAGAAGCAGACCGCCAAGGCGCAGGCGGGCCAGTTCGGTTACAACAACGACTTCCTCTCCCTGCTGCCGCTGCGCGGGGAGTACGGCCGGCAGGTGCTCGTCGCCAACCACGAGTACACCGACGAGCAGCTGATGTTCCGGGGCTACGACGCCGCCAACCCGACCCGGGAGCAGGTGGAGATAGCCTGGGCCGCGCACGGCCTCTCCGTCGTCGTGGTGCAGGAGGAGCGCCGGACCGGCAAGCTCACCCCGGTCTCCCGCCACTACCTGAACCGCCGCCTCCACACGAGCAGCGCGTTCGAGCTGACCGGGCCGGTCGCGGGTTCCGCGCTCGTCCGGACCTCCGCCGACCCCCGGGGCCGTACCGTCCTCGGCACGCTCAACAACTGCGCGGGCGGCACCACCCCGTGGGGCACGATCCTGTCCGGCGAGGAGAACTTCAACCAGTACTTCGCCAACGGCTCGTCCGCCACGGACAAGCGCTACGGCGTCGGCACCGGCGCCTCCGAGCGCAAGTGGGAGCGTTTCGACAAGCGCTTCGACCTCGCGCAGGAGCCGAACGAGATCCACCGCTTCGGCTGGGTCGTCGAGCTCGACCCGTACGACCCGGACTCCACGCCCCGCAAGCGCACCGCGCTCGGCCGGTTCAAGCACGAGGCCGCCCAGCCGCGCCTGACCGCCGACGGCCGCCCGGTCGTCTACATGGGCGACGACGAGCGGTTCGACTACTTCTACAAGTTCGTCTCCTCGAAGCGGATGATGAAGGGCGACTCCCGCCGGGCGCACGCCCACAACCTCACCCTGCTCGACGAGGGCACGCTCTACGTCGCCAAGCTGACCGGCGACTCCCCCGCCGCCGAGATCGACGGCACCGGCAAGCTCCCGAACGACGGCGAGTTCGACGGGTCCGGCACCTGGATCCCGCTGGCCACGGCCGGTCCGAAGGGCGCCGTCTCGCACGTGCCCGGGATGACCGCCGAAGAGGTCTTCGTCTTCACCCGCCTCGCCGGGGACAAGGTCGGCGCCACGAAGATGGACCGCCCCGAGGACGTCGAGCCGTCGCCGCGCACCGGCCGCGTCTACGTCGCCCTGACGAACAACACCAACCGCGGCAAGGGCACCAACCCCGGTGTCGACGAGGCCAATCCGCGCAACCTCAACAAGCACGGCCAGGTCCTGGAGCTCGCCGAGCACTGGGACGACCCGACCTCGGACGGCTTCGCCTGGCGCCTCTTCCTCGTCGCCGGTGACCCGAACGACCCGGCCACCTACTTCGCCGGCTACCCGAAGGAGAAGGTCTCCCCGATCTCCTGCCCGGACAACGTGGCCTTCGACCCGCACGGCAACCTGTGGATCTCCACCGACGGCAACGCCCTCGGCACCCACGACGGCCTGTTCGGCGTCGCCACCCACGGCGAGCGACGCGGCGAGCTGAAGCAGTTCCTCACCGTCCCCCGGGGCGCCGAGACCTGCGGCCCGATCATCCAGGACCGCCGCGTCCTGGTCGCCGTGCAGCACCCGGGCGAGCTCGATGGCGCCACCGTCGAGAACCCGGCCTCCGCCTGGCCCGACGGCCCCGGCAAGATCGTCCGCCCGTCCGTCGTCGCCGTCTGGCGCAACGACGGCCGCGACATCGGCGTCTGACCGGCGTCCGACCGGCGCCGGAACCGTAAGCCCGGGAGGCCCGGGAGGCCCGGGAGGTCTGGGGGTGGTCAGCCGACCCCCAGGCCCTCCCGGAAGCGGACGAACTGCTCCTCCGGGTCGCCCGTGTAGGCCCACGGCACCCACGCCGCCCGCTTCCCGAGCAGGCCGAGCAGCTCCCGCGCCGGCTCCACCTGGCCCGCGTAGCAGGCGGCGTGGGCGAGGAAGTTGAGGTCTCCGACCTCCTCCGGCGCGACCGGCCGGGACCGGTCCCGCCCGCCGATCCAGCGGTCACAGGTGCGGCGCAGCTCGGTCACGGCCAGCTCGTGCTTCCAGTGCTGGTCGAAGCCGCGCACCGGGCCGCGGCCCAGGGCCCCGTCCGCGATGTAGCGGTACTCCTCGACCCGCGCCACCTGCACCAGGACCGGCAGCGCGGAGCCGGGCGGCGCCACCCCCGCCGCGTCCCGTGCGAAGTCGTACATCGAGCCGTGGGTGCCGTGCCAGCGCGCCGACAGATAGCGCAGGACCTGCACGTGGCCCTCGGTGTTGTACGGGTCGCGGCGGCGCAGCTCGTCGAACCAGTAGCGCAGTTCGCGGCGCGGCACCCCGCCCTCGTACAGCCGGGCGACCGACAGCAGCGACACCCACGGCATCGGGTCGGCGGGGGCCGCGTCCGCCGCGCCCCGGCAGGCGTCCACGGCGGCGTCGAGCAGGGCCCGGTCCACGGCGGCGCCCCGGCCGGCCGCGATGGCCGCGTCGAAGACCCGCACCACCTCGGTCGCGGCCCGCAGCACCGCCGCGTCGGCGCTGTGGGGCTCGGCGGCCCGCCACGTCTCGACGGTCGAGCTGCCGGCGGCGGCGTGCGAGAGCAGCCGGATCCGGTGGGTGCGGCGGGCCCAGTCGTCCCCGGTCGCGGCGATCAGGTCCCGCACGCCCTGCCAGCGGCCGATCACGATGTCGTGGCGGGCCTCCGTCAGCGCGCGGTCACCGAAGTCCGGGTCGAAATCAGGCGTGAACCGCTCTCCGCGGGACCGTCTGAGGGCGCGTCGGCGTACGCCCATGAGGACCTCCTTCGGTCGGTGTCTCTGAAGAGAGGAGGGGGTGGAGGAGAACGGTGCGTCAGAAATCCGTGGCGTAGCTCTTGTCCCGCAGACGGGTGTGCGGGGAGGCGGGGGCCGACTCGTCGGCGGCGGCGAGGGCGCGGGAGGCGTCGAGGCGGGCGGGGCGGTAGTAGTCGCTGCCCTTGCGCCAGTACACCGTCATCGGGACGACTCCGACGGCGAGTCCGCCGAGGCCGATGGTGAGGGCGGTGGTGGACAGCTCGCCCAGCGACTCGACGAACACCCACAGCATGAACGCGGAGCCGAGCAGCGGCCACACCCCGCCCAGCAGGAGGTTCTTCGCGGAGCGCAGCAGCAGCGACTTGTACGCGACGGCGGCGGCGATGCCCGCCAGGCCGTAGTAGAAGGCGATCTGGAGGCCGATCGCGGAGACCGCGTCCCGCAGGATCCGCTGCACGGAGCCGGCGGAGGCGGCGGCGACGAAGAGGACGAGGGCGGCGGCGCCGACGGCGGCGACCGCGACCCAGGGGGTGTTCCAGCGGTGGTGGACCCGGCCGAGGGCGGCGGGGAGGGTCCGGTCGCGGCCCATCGCGAAGAGCGAGCGGGTGACCTGGAGCAGGGTCGTCTCCAGGGTCGCGACCGTGGACAGGATCACGGCGACGACCAGCAGTTTCCCGCCGACGCCCGGCCAGATCTCCTGGCCGAGGACGGCGAGGACGTTCGGACCCGCGGCGAGGATCCGGTCGGCGGGCAGCAGCACGTTCACCGCGACGGTGAACGCCACGAAGAGGACGAAGACGAAGCCGACGCCGACCAGGGCGGCGAGCCCGGCCGTGCGGCGGCTGTTCCGGGTCTCCTCGCTGAGGTTGCTGGTGACGTCCCAGCCCCAGTAGTAGAAGGCGGCGATCAGCGCGCCCGCCGCGAAGCCCTCCGGCCCGTCGAAGTGCCCGAGGCCGAACCAGGACCAGTCGAAGGCGACCGCCCGGCCGCGGTGGGCGACGGCCGCGAGGACGAAGGCCAGCAGGATCGCCATCTCGATGCCGGACATGACGAGTTGGGCGCGCACGGTGAGCCGGGCGCCGCCCAGCACGACGCCGAGCATGAGCAGGAACCAGCAGGCGCCGACGGCGGCGGCCAGCGGTGTGGAGGCGGCGAGGTCCGCGTCGAAGAGGGCGAGGGTCAGCGCCCCGGCCGGCAGCGAGCCGGCCACCATGAACACGGTCGCCGCGAGGACCAGCGCCCAGCCGGAGAGGAAGCCGAGGAAGGGGTGGAGCGTGCGGCCCACCCACGAGTAGCCGGCGCCCGCGTTGACGTCGATCCGGCCGAGGCGGGCGTAGGCGAGGACGATGCCGAACATGGGTATCGCGCCGTAGAGCAGCGCGGCGGGACCCGCGAGCCCGACCGCCCCGAAGAGCACGGCGGTCGTGGCGGCGAGCGAGTACGCGGGGGCGCTGCCCGCGACGGCCATGACGATCGTGTCGAAGGTGCCGAGGACATTGGGCTGGAGCCCTCTGCTGGTGGTCGTGCGCATGACGGTGTCCTCGGAGTCCTGGGAGCGGGTGTGGGGGGTTCCGGACGACGGAGGGTGAGGAGGCTGAGGAGAAGAGGGGGCTGAGGAGGGTGCGGGGGAGACGCGGGCGGCGGTGGGGCGAGGCAGGGTGAAGCGGCCCGTCCGGCGAGGCGGTCGGCCGGCCGGATGCGGGCGCGGGCAGGGGAGTGGGCGCTGATCACGTCGGGGCGGTCGAGCGCATCGTAGTCGTCCCGGTGGATTCCGGTAACGGTGGCAGGAGGGTTCCGTTCCGTGACCGCCGGTAAGTCCTTCTCCGCGCCCCGCGTACGGTCGCGGAAGGGGTTTGGCGGTGCCCCGCTGCGGGTCAGCGCAGCTCAGGGCCGGCGATCGCGCGGGCCGCGCGCACCTCCTGGCGGAGCGGTGCGAGGACGCCGTCCTGGTCGTCCGGCAGCTCGGCGCGGACGGCGAAGAGGGTGTCGGTCGCCCGCAGCCCCTCGGCGAGTTCGCGCAGCTCCCGCGCCACCTCCGTCACCTCCTTCGGGTCCGGCGGGGCGGCGCCGTGCGCCACCCGGATCCGGGCGGCCGTGGTGGCGTCCACGATCCGTTCGACGGCGATGGCCAGCGGCCACCAGGCGGCGGCGCGGGTGCCGGTGGGCGGCGGCTCGGTCAGGGCGCGCTGGAATTCGGAGCGGACCGCCGACAGGTCCCGGTACAGCTTGCGGCGGGCCCGCAGCCGCCCGGCGTCGGCGTCGGCGCCGAAGGCGCGGTCCACGTACGCGGCCGAGTCGGCGACCGCGTCGGCGAGCCGGTCGCCGATCCGGCTGTGCCAGGACTCCGGCCACAGCAGGTAGCCGGCGATCAGCGCGATGGCGCAGCCGATGAGGGAGTCGTAGAGGCGGGGCAGGACGAGGTCGAAGCCCTGCTGGTTGAGGGCGTCGGAGAGCAGCAGGATGACGGGGGTGATGGCCGCCGTCTGGAAGGCGTATCCCTTCGCGGAGAAGGCCGGGATGAGCGCGGCGAGCACCATCATCACCGGCACGTCCCACCAGCCGCGGGGCACCTCGGCGAGGACCAGCGCGGCGGAGACGAGCCCCAGGCAGGTGCCGACGGCGCGCAGCACGGCCCGGGAGAACACCGAGCCGAAGTCCGGCTTCATCACGAAGGTGACGGTGAGCGCCACCCAGTACGAGCGCGGCACGGCGACCAGCGACACCAGGGCCTGGGCGAGGCCGATGCAGAGCGCGAGGCGGAGCCCGTACCGCCAGGACGGCGCGGAGAGCAGCATCGTGCGGGTGGCGCGGCGGGCGCGGACGGTGAGCGAGGCGGGGCGGCCGAGGCTGTCGTCGACGTTGTAGGGGTCGGGTTCGGCCTCGTGGACGACGGTGGCGGCGTGCCGGAGGGCGTGCTCGACGGCCTTCTCGGCGGGCCGGGTGGACGGCGGGAGGTCGAGCTCGGGGCGCTCGGTCCGGCCGGTCTCGACGGCGTCCGCGAGGTCGCGGACGGTGGCGGCGACGGCGGGCGCCAGCGGTCCGTACAGGCGGACCCGCAGGTCGGCGGCGGGTGCCGCCTCCAGGAGCGGCACCAGCACGTTGAGCTGGGCGAGCAGCCGGGCCAGCGAGGTGGTGCGGCCGTGCTGGCGGGTGCGGCGGGCCAGGATCAGGTCGTACGACTGGTTGAGCGAGGCGGTGACCGCGTGCCGCTTCTCCTGGTACGCCTCCGAGCCCGCGGCCTCGTACAGTTCGGCGACCGTCCGGTAGGTGGCGGCCACCGCGGCCCGTTCCGGCGCGGCCCGCCGCAGCGGCCAGCCGAGCAGCGTGAGGACCAGCACCACGAGCCCGCCGGCGGTCAGCAGCAGCGGCGCCTTCCACCAGGGTTCCGGCATGGGCAGGCCGGCGCCGACCACGGCGTTCAGGAGGAGCAGCAGTCCGGAGGCGGAGGCGACCGCGCCGATCGAGGAGATCATCCCGGAGACGAGCGCGACGAGCGTCAGCGTCGCCACGGCGAGCCACCCCTGCCCGAAGACGAGCGTCCCGAGCGTCACCCCGAGCGCGCCGAACAGCTGGGGGACGGCGATGTTGAAGACCCGCATCCGGTACGCGTCGGCGGTGTCGCCGATGACGCCCGACAGCGCCCCCATCGACACGAGCGCCCCGTACGTCGGCTCCCCCACGGCCAGCCCGACCGCCAGCGGCAGCGACATCGCGAGCGAGGCCCGCACGACGGCGGCCCACGGGACGGGCGCCGGTGCGGGCCGAAGGCCCGCGGTCAGCCAGGCGGGGGGAGCGACGCGTACGGATCGTGCGGGGCGTGCCATGCGTCCAAGTTACGCGGGAGGCGCGGGAGTCAGTTGCGGTAGGACTCGACCTCCGAGGCGGGGCGGAGGGCGGCGGTGTCGGGGTCCTCGCCGAACTCGGCCTTGGCGCGGCGCTGGCGGAGCAGGTCCCAGCACTGGTCGAGGCGGACCTCCAGGGCGGCGAGGCGTTCGAGCTCCTCCGGGAGGAGGCCGCCGGCGCGGGTGCGGAGGGCGCGTTCCTCCTCCACGAGCGCTCCGATGTCGTCGAGGATCTGCTCGTTGTCCATGCTCCCAGCGTCGCCGATCAGCGTCCTTCCTGCAGGTCGAGGTCGGCGACGACGGCGCGGTGGTCGCTGCCGGGGAGGGGCGGGAAGCGGGTGGCCCCGGCGGCGAGGTCGGGGGTGGTGAGGACGTGGTCGATCTGGACGTAGGGCGGCAGGGGGCCCTCGGCGGGCCAGGTGGGGGTGCGGGAGGCGCCGGTGGCGCGGGCGGCGTCGAGGAGGAGGCCGGCGGCGGCGACGGAGCGGAAGGCGGCGTGGTCCTGGGAGGCGTTGAAGTCGCCGGCGACGATCAGCGACTCGTCGTGGGGGCGGGCCGCCACCTCGTCGCGCAGCCGGGCCAGTTCGGCCTTCCAGAGGCCGACCTGGCCGGGGACGGGCGGCATCGGGTGGGCGAGCTGGAGCCGTACCGTCCGCCCGGCGACGGTCGCGGTGGCGCCCGGCATGCCCATCGTGGAGGGCAGGACGGACCGGTCCCTGAGCGGGTAGGTGCTGAGCAGGATGGAGCCGGCGGAGCCCTCCGCGTCGACGGAGACCCGGTGCGGGAGCAGGCCGGAGAGGGCGGAGGCGAGGGCGCGCCCGCAGGCGAGGTCGCACTCGGAGACGTACAGGAGCTGGGGGCGCTCCCTGCGCGCGAGGGCGATGAGGGAGCCGGTGGCCTGTCCGAACTCGACGTTCGCGGCGATGACGCGGATCCGGGCGAGCGAGGGGCCGTAGGGGACGGCGAGCAGCGGTGTGTACGGCAGCGACGCCCAGGCGGTGCCGGTGAGGACGAGCACCGCGACGAAGGCGAGCACCCGGTGGCGGGCGGCGGCCGCGAGCAGCAGTCCGAGGCCGGCGGGGACGGTCAGCCAGGGGAGGAAGGAGAGCAGTTGGGGGAGGGGCGTGATGCCGTCCTCGTCCAGCGCCCGGCAGGCGGCGACGGCCGCGGGCGCGGACAGGAGCAGCCCGGCGGCCCAGGCGAGCGCGCGGTCGCGGTGCCTGGGCCGGAGGGGCGGGTGCGGTACGGCGGGTGCGGTCGGTGTCGCGGGCGGGGGCGTGCCGGGCGACGTGGTCGGGGCTGCTCGGTCCACGTCCTCAGTGTCGCAGGGCCTGGGCGATCTCCGCGGTCGTCGCTCCGCCGAGCGTCCGATTGCTGCGCGCCGTACCGGACTTGGAGGATCCGGCTCCGACGCGGTCGATGGTGAGGACGACCGTGTCGAGGAGGTTCCCGCCGTCGTCCCGGAAGACGACCATGACCGTGTAGTCGGCGGTGCCGTCCTTGGGGTTGGTGGCCGTGATCGTGGCGACCGTGCGGTCGCCGTCGACGGAGGTGGGGCCTGCGGTCACGTCGCCGGAGGCGTTCACACCGTCCTTGATCTCGTCCATCTTCCGCTGGGCGGCCGAGGCGACGGCGGCGGTCGCCGAGGAGACGATGTCGCCGGCGGTCTCCTTGGCGGCGTCGCAGCCGGTCGTCGCGCCGGTGGCGGCGAGGGCGAGGAGGAGGACGGCCGCGGTGGCCGGTCGCCGTCCCCGGGGCCGTCCGGTCGCCCCTCGTGCCGGTGCTTCCCGTGCGGGTGGGGGCATCGCCGGTCAGTACCGTTCGCCGGGGCCGTAGGCGTCGTCGGTGGCGAGGGCCCAGATCACGAAGATCGAGACGGCCATGGAGAAGAGCGCCCACCACGGCTGGTAGGGCAGGAAGAGGAACTGGGAGAGGAGGTTGAGGGACGCCAGGCAGATACCGGCGACCCGGCCCCACTCGGCGCCCTTGAGGATCCCGTAGCCGGCGATCGCGACGACGATGCCGATGACCAGGTGGATCCAGCCCCAGGTGGTGAGGTTGAACTTGAAGACGTAGTCGCCGACGCGGGTGTAGACGTCGTCCTCGGCGATCCCGGCGATGCCCTGGAAGACGTCCATGATGCCGGTGACCAGCATGAGGACACCGGCGAAGAGCGTGCCGCCGGAGGCCCACGCCCCGGAGGTGCTCGACGTGCCCGACGGGCGGGAGCGGGGGGCGGGGTCCGGGCGCGGAGGTGTGCTGTTCTGGCTCATGGCCCCATCGTGGGAGCAATCGGATGATTTCGACCTTCTGATAGGGCCGGACGGGTGATCGTCCTTCCCTTGCCTCTCTTATTCTGGATGTGTAAAGTCCAGGATCATGAGGATGAACGAAGGCGTGGAATGGGCGCTCCACAGCTGCCTCAACCTGGCCTGGATCGGGCCCGGTCGGGCCGTGACCGCCGCGCGGCTCGCCGCGTACCACGAGCTGCCCGCCGCCTATCTCAACAAGCAGCTCCAGGCCCTCGTCCGGGCCGGCATCCTCAGCTCCGTCTCCGGCCCCAAGGGCGGCTTCCGGCTCGCGCGGGGCCTCGACCGGATCACCCTCATGGACGTCGTGACCGCGGTGGAGGGCCCCGAAGAGGCCTTCCGCTGCGCGGAGATCCGCCGACAGGGCCCCGGGGCGGGCCCCGCGGGCGCGTACGCCGCCGAGTGCGCCATCGCCGGCGCGATGGGACGCGCCGAACTGGCCTGGCGCCGGGAACTCGCCGCCCAGACCCTGGACGGCGTCCGCGCCCGCGCCGAGGAGCAGGCCCCGGACGCGCCGGAGCGGATCCGGCGATGGTTCGCGAACGGGGGGTGACGGGGCTCGCGCCCCTCGATCCACCGGCTCGTTCTGGACATCGAACATCAAGAAATACCGAGAAGTGCCCGTCCTTTGTCGCTCGTCTGTGGAAGGAACGATCCGTCATGGCTGATCAGCGCACCCTCACCAACCCGCCCACCCTCCACGACCCCACCCCCTTCGGCTACAGCCACGCCGCCTCCGCCCCCGGGGAGCTCGTCTTCATCGGCGGGCAGTACGCCTCCGACGCCGGCGGCGCGCCCGTCCCCGGCGACTTCGCCGACCAGGTCGCGCGCTCCCTCGCCAACCTGCGGCACGCCCTCGAAGGCGTCGGACTCGGCTTCGAGCACGTCGTGCGGCTCGGTTCGTACGTCGTCGACCACGACCTCGGCAAGCTGGAGGTGCTGGGGAAGGCGCTGCACGAGGCGTTCGGGGAGCGGCTGCCGGCGCAGACCCTCAGCGGGGTCGCCTCGCTGGCGCTGCCGGGCATGCTCTTCGAGATCGACGCGGTGGCGGTACGGCCCGCGGCCTGATCCACTTGCGGCGGCCGGGCGGCGGGTGTGCCCTGGAGGATGCAGCGGGGGGACGACACGAAGGAGCCTCCGCCATGGCCGCACACGCAGCGGTACCCGCCCGGCGCCACGTGAGCACGCACGGTGCCGTCCTGCCCGCCGTCATCGGCATCGCCTACGGCCTCTACACCTCCACCGTCTCCCGGCACGGCGGAGCGCTCACCTGGGGCCAGCTCTGGCTCGGGATCGTCTCCGCGCTCCTCCTCGGAGGCGGCGTGTACGCGCTCCGCACCTACGGCCACGCGCTGCGGCGCGAGCTGCGCGCACCGGCGTGGGGCGCGCTCGTCGGCGGTGCGACCGGCTTCCTCTTCAGCCTGTCGGGAGCGAGCGTGCTGTCGTCGAGCGGCCTGGGGCTGGCCATGGCAGCGGCCGTCACGGCCGGGATGTTCTACCTCTACTACACGCACGAGGACGCGGCCGGTCACCCGGCGCCGTACTGACCCCGCCCGTGCCGGACACGCCCGCGGCGGGGGCCGTCCCCCGCCGCGGGTGCGGTGCGGACCGGGCCGCCCCCCGCCGCGCGGGTGCGGTGCGGACCGGGCCGGGGGAGACTGGGGAGGGTTCGAGGGAGGCGGCATGAGCGAGGGCGCGGCCATCGAGACCGAGGGTCTCGTCAAGACGTTCGGGAAGAACCGGGCCGTCGACGGCGTCGACCTCCGCGTCCCGGCCGGCACCGTCTACGGACTGCTCGGGCCCAACGGCGCCGGCAAGACCACCGCCGTGAAGATGCTCGCCACCCTCCTGCGCCCCGACGCCGGCCGCGCCCGCGTCTTCGGGCACGACGTCGTCGCGGAGGCCGACACCGTCCGGGGCCGCGTCAGCCTCACCGGCCAGTACGCCTCCGTCGACGAGGACCTGACCGGCACCGAGAACCTGGTCCTCCTGGCCCGGCTCCTCGGGCACGGCCGGCCCGAGGCCCGCGAGCGGTCCGCGCAGCTCCTCGGCGCGTTCGGGCTCTCGGAGGCCGCCGACCGGCAGGTCAAGAACTACTCGGGCGGCATGCGGCGCCGTATCGACATCGCCGCGTCCATCCTCAACACCCCCGACCTGCTCTTCCTCGACGAGCCGACCACCGGCCTCGATCCGCGCAGCCGCAACCAGGTGTGGGACATCGTGCGGGCCGTCGTCGCCCAGGGCACGACCGTCCTCCTCACCACCCAGTACCTCGACGAGGCCGACCAGCTCGCCTCCCGGATCGCCGTCATCGACCACGGCAAGGTGATCGCGGAGGGCACCAAGGGCGAGCTGAAGGCGTCGGTGGGCTCGGGCTCCGTCCACGTACGGCTCCGGGACGCGGAGCAGCGGCCCGAGGCCGAACGGGTCCTCACCACCGCCCTCAGGGCCTCCGTCCAGCTCGACCCCGACCCGGTCGCCCTCACCGCGACCGTCAACGGCCACGGCACCGAGCTCGGCGCCGCCGAACAGGCCGCCCGCGCCCTCGCCGAACTGGCCCGCGCCGGGATCACCGTCGACAACTTCGCCCTCGGCCAGCCGAGTCTGGACGAGGTCTTCCTCGCCCTCACCGACCGGAAGGGGCCGGCCGCATGAGTACCGGCACCACCTCGACCGACACGACCGGAACGACCGACACGACCGGAACGACCGGCACCACCGGACCGGCCGGCACGACCGACACCGCGACCACCGGCACCGACTTCGCCGCGCCGCGCGCCGACGAACTCGCCGCGCTGCTCGTCGGGAAGAACCGGCCGCCCCGGCCCAGCGCGCTCTCCGCGTCGCTCACCTTCGGCTGGCGCGCCATGCTGAAGATCAAGCACGTGCCGGAGCAGCTGTTCGACGTGACCGCGTTCCCGATCATGATGGTGCTGATGTACACGTACCTCTTCGGGGGCGCGCTGGCCGGCTCGGTCACGGAGTACATCCAGTTCCTGCTGCCCGGCATCCTCGTGATGTCCGTCGTCATGATCACGATGTACACGGGCATCTCGGTCAACACCGACATCGAGAAGGGCGTCTTCGACCGCTTCCGCACGCTGCCGATCTGGCGGCCCGCGCCGATGGTCGGCTATCTCCTCGGCGACGTCGTCCGCTATGTGATCGCCTCCGCCGTGATGCTGAGCGTCGGGCTCCTCATCGGCTACCGCCCGGACGGCGGGATCGTGGGCGTGCTGCTCGGGGTGGCGCTGCTGCTGGTCTTCTCGTTCTCGTTCTCGTGGATCTGGACCATGTTCGGGCTGCTGCTGCGCAGCGAGAAGTCCGTCATGGGCGTCAGCATGATGGTGATCTTCCCGCTGACCTTCCTCTCCAACGTCTTCGTCGACCCGAAGACCATGCCGGGCTGGCTCCAGGCCTTCGTGAACAACAGCCCGGTGACCCACCTGGCGACGGCCGTGCGGGAGTTGATGGCCGGCAACTGGCCCGCGGCGGACATCGCCTGGTCGCTGGGGTGGTCGGCCGTCTTCGTGGCCGTGTTCGGCGCGGTGACCATGCGGCTCTACAACCGCAAGTAGGCGTCAGCCCGCGCGGGGCGTCTTCTGCTGGACCGCCCAGCGGTTGCCGTCCGGGTCCGCGAAGTACACGAACGAGCCCCAGGGCTGGTCGTCGATCTCGCCGACGTCGATGCCGCGGCCGGTCAGCTCGGCGTGGGCCCGCTCGATGTCGTCGACGCAGACCTGCATGTTGTCGAGGGAGCCCGGGGCCATCTGCGTGACCCCTTTCCCGAAGGCGATCGAGCAGGCCGACCCGGGCGGGGTCATCTGCACGAAGCGGATGTCCTCGCTGACGGTCACGTCGTGGTCGGCGTGGAAGCCGGCCTGCTCGTAGAAGGCCTTGGCGCGGTCGACGTCGGTGACGGGGACGCCGATCAGTTCGAGTTTGATGTCCATGGTGCCCATGAGGGCATCCTCGGTCGGTGCGGTGCCCTTCGCACGGCGGAGCGGGCGCGGGGGTGACCCCCCGGGGGGCGATGCCCGCCCGCCGGGATGCTGCGAGGGACACGCGGGCCCCTGAGGGTCGCGCGGCCCCGAGGGTTACGCCGCCCCGGGCGTCACGCCGCCCCGTGGGTGCGGACGACCACCACCGGGCAGGGGGCGTGCTGGGTGACGTTGGTGGAGACCGAGCCCAGGACGGCCGCCTTGAAGCCGCTGTAGCCCCGGTCCCCGACCACCAGCAGCTCCGCGCCCGCCGCCTGGTCCACCAGGGCCTGCGCCGCGTTGCCGCCGACGACCGTGCGGGTGGTCGCGGCCGCCTGCTCGGGGGTGAGGGCCTGCTCCAGGGACTGGTCGAGGATCTGCTTGGCGAGCCGCTCCGGGTCGAACTCCGGCGGCACGCCCGGCATCAGCGTCGCCCAGGACGCCGGGTACTCCCAGCTGATCACCGCGTGGAGCGTGTCCCCGGTGAGGGCGGCCTGGGCGGCCGCCCACTTCAGCGCCTTCAGGGACGGTTCCGAGCCGTCCACGCCCACCACGATCCTGCCGCCGGCCATCGCCGACCTCCGTCCGTCGTCGGGAACTACCTCTCACAACCTAACAAACCGGTCAATCGAGCCGGAGGTCGGCCAGTTGCTTCTCGAAGGGGACGAACGCGTCCTCCTCCGCTCCGTCCTTCCGGTCGGCCGCCGACGCGACCAGCTCCGCGAACTCCTCGCCCGCCCGGGTGATCCGGTGCGGCAGGCCCTCGGTGTACTCGTCGCCGCCGCTGCCCCAGTCCTCGGAGGCGGCGTAGACCGCGGTCGGGGCGACCCGGGCCCGCAGGTAGGCGAAGAGGGGGCGCAGCGCGTGGTCGAGGACGAGGGAGTGGCGGGCGGTGCCGCCGGTCGCGCCGAGGAGGACCGGCGTACCGGTGAGGGCCGCCGGGTCGATCAGGTCGAAGAAGGACTTGAACAGACCGCTGTAGGAGGCGGTGAAGACGGGCGTCACCGCGATGACGCCGTCCGCGCCGGTCACCGCGTCGATCGCCCTGCCCAGCGCCTCCGACGGGAAGCCGGTGACGAGGTGCTTGGCGATGTCCACGGCGAGGTCCCGCACCTCGACGACCTCGACGTCGACCGCGTACTCCTGCTCGGCGAGCCGGTAGCGGGCGGCCTGGACGAGGCGGTCGGCGAGGAGCCGGGTGGAGGAGGGGCTGCTGAGCCCGGCCGAGACGGCGACCAGCTTGAGCGTACGCACGGTGGTCACGCCTCCTTCTTCTGCGAGAGGGCGGGGTGGAGCGGGGCGGTGGCGGGGACGCCGGCGGGGCGGAGGTTCGCGAACTCCTTGCGGAGGACGGGGACGACCTCCTCGCCGAGGATGTCGAGCTGTTCCAGGACGGTCTTCAGCGGCAGTCCGGCGTGGTCGACGAGGAAGAGCTGGCGCTGGTAGTCGCCGACGTACTCGCGGAAGGAGAGGGTGCGCTCGATGACCTCCTGCGGGGAGCCGACGGTCAGCGGGGTCTGGCTGCTGAACTCCTCCAGGGAGGGGCCGTGGCCGTAGACCGGCGCGTTGTCGAAGTACGGGCGGAACTCCCGTACCGCGTCCTGCGAGTTCTTCCGCACGAAGACCTGGCCGCCGAGGCCGACGATCGCCTGCTCCTCGGTGCCGTGGCCGTAGTGCGCGTACCGCTGCCGGTAGAGCCGGACCATCTTCTCGGTGTGCTGCTTGGGCCAGAAGATGTGGTTGGCGAAGAAGCCGTCGCCGTAGTACGCGGCCTGCTCGGCGATCTCCGGGGAGCGGATGGAGCCGTGCCAGACGAACGGCGGGACGCCGTCGAGCGGGCGCGGGGTGGAGGTGAAGCCCTGGAGCGCGGTGCGGAACCTCCCCTCCCAGTCGACCACGTCCTCCCTCCACAGCCTGTGGAGGAGCGCGTAGTTCTCGATGGCGAGCGGGATGCCCTGGCGGATGTCCTGCCCGAACCACGGGTAGACCGGGCCGGTGTTGCCGCGGCCCATCATCAGGTCCACCCGCCCGTCGGCGAGGTGCTGGAGGGTGGCGTAGTCCTCGGCGATCTTCACCGGGTCGTTGGTGGTGATGAGCGTCGTGGAGGTGGAGAGGATCAGGTTCTCCGTGCGGGCCGCGATGTGGCCGAGGAGGGTGGTCGGGGAGGACGGGACGAAGGGCGGGTTGTGGTGCTCGCCGGTCGCGAAGACGTCGAGCCCGACCTCCTCCGCCTTGAGCGCGATGGCGACCGTGTTCTTGATGCGCTCGTGCTCGGAGGGGGTGCGGCCGGTGGTGGGGTCGGTCGTCACGTCGCCGACGGTGAAGATCCCGAACTGCATCGTGGTCACCTCTCGCGTTCCTCGATAGTGATTGAAGCTTAAACTATCCCGTCCAACGGTGCCGACCGCCTCCCTATTCCGCGCCTCCGGGGCCCGTGCTCCGTCGCCTCCCGGGTCCCCGGCCCGTGCCTCCGCCCGGCGCCTCCCCGGTCCCCCGGCCCGGGCATGCGGTCGCCGTACCCTGGAGGCCATGACCGAGAAGGCGCACGACGACGAGGGCTGGAAGGAGCGGGGCGTGATGCTCCGCGTCTTCGTGTACGTCTTCGCCACCCACGCGTTCGCCGGCTTCGTCTGGATCCTCTTCCACGTCGGACAGAACGCCCAGAAGTGACGGCCCGGGCCCCGCGGCCCCGCCCCGAGGTGAGCGCCGCCACGTGCCGCCGGCCTGCGGGCCTCACGTAGAGTCCCCGACGTGAACGGTGCGATATCGGTCGTCGGAATCGGCGCGGACGGCTGGGACGGGCTCCCCGAGAGCTCCCGCCGGGTCCTGCGCGGCGCCGAGGTGCTGCTCGGCGGCCCCCGCCAGCTGGACCTCCTCCCCGAGGACGCCTGCCCGGGCGAGCGGATCGCCTGGCCGTCCCCGCTCCGCCCCGCCGTCCCCGGCCTGCTCGCCGCGCACGCGGACCGCGCGGTCGCCGTGCTCGCCAGCGGCGACCCCTCCTTCTACGGCATCGCCCGCACCCTCGCCGAGACCGCGGGACCGGACCGCCTCGACGTCCGCCCGCACCCCTCCTCCGTCTCCTACGCCTGTGCCCGCCTCGGCTGGCCGCTGGAGGCCGTCGACACGCTCTCGCTCGTCGCCCGGCCGCTCGACGCGCTCCGCGCCGCCCTCCACCCCGGCCGCCGGCTCCTCCTCCTCGGCGAGGGCCCCGGGACCCCCGCCCGGGTCGCGGCGCTGCTCCGCGAGGCGGGATGGGGCGGCACCAGGATCCGGGTCCTGGAACAGCTCGGCGGCCCCGCCGAACGACTCCTCGACGCGACCGCCGCCGACTGGCCGCACGAGCGCACCGACGCCCTCCACGTCCTCGCCCTCGACTGCGTCCGCGACCCCGGCACGCTCCGGCTCGGCACCACGCCCGGCCTCCCCGACGAGGCGTACGAGCACGACGGGCAGCTCACCAAGCGCTACGTCCGCGCCGCCACGCTCGCCGCGCTCGCCCCCGCCCCCGGGGAACTCCTCTGGGACGTCGGCGGCGGCTCCGGCTCCATCGGCGTCGAATGGATGCGGGCACACCGCGACTGCCGGGCGATCGCCGTCGAGAGGTCCCCCGAGCGCGCCGCGCGGATCACCCGCAACGCCGCCGCCCTCGGCGTCCCGGCCCTGCGCGTGGTCACCGGCCCGGCCCCCGCCGCCCTCGCCGGCCTCCCCGTCCCCGACGCCGTCTTCATCGGCGGCGGGCTCACCGCCCCCGGCCTGATCGACACCTGCTGGGACGCCCTGCCCGCCGGCGGCCGGCTCGTCGCCAACACCGTGACGCTCGAATCCGAGGCCCTGCTCGCCGAGGGCTACCGCCGCCACGGCGGCGAACTGGTCCGGCTCGCCGTCTCCGCCGCCGTGCCCGTCGGCGGCTTCACCGGCTGGCGTACGGCGATGCCCGTGACCCAGTGGTCCGTAACGAAAGGTTCTGAAGAGGGATGACCGTCTACTTCATCGGAGCGGGCCCCGGCGCCGCCGACCTCATCACCGTGCGCGGCGCCCGCACCCTCGCGGCCTGCGGGGTCTGCCTCTACGCCGGCTCCCTCGTCCCGCGCGAACTGCTCGCCGAGTGCCCGCCCGGCGCGAAGCTCGTCGACACGGCGCGGATGGACCTGGACGGTATCGTCGCGGAGATCGCCGCCGCCCACGAGGCCGGCCAGGACGTCGCCCGCCTCCACTCCGGCGACCCGTCCGTCTTCAGCGCCATGGCCGAGCAGATGCGCCGGCTCGACGCGGCCGGCATCCCGTACGAGGTCGTGCCCGGCGTCCCGGCCTTCGCCGCCGCGGCCGCCGCCCTCAAGCGGGAACTCACCGTCCCCACGGTCGGCCAGACCGTCATCCTCACCCGCATCGCCCAGCAGGCCACCCCCATGCCGGAGGGCGAGGACCTCGCCACCCTCGGCCGCAGCGGCGCCCTGCTCGTCCTCCACCTCGGCGCCCGCTACGCCGACCGGATCGTCTCCGAACTCGTCCCCCACTACGGCGCCGACTGCCCCGCCGCGGTCGTCGCCATGGCCAGCCGCCCCGACGAGCTCGTCCTGCGCGGCACCCTCGCGGACATCGCCGGCCAGGTGAAGGAGGCCGGCGTCACCAGGACCGCCGTGATCATCGTCGGCCGCACCCTGGCCGCCTCCGAGTTCCGCGACAGCCACCTCTACGACCCGGCCCGCGACCGCCACACCTGCTGACCCACGGCCGCCGCACCCCGGCGCACGACCGCCACGCCTGCCGAGGCACGACCGGCGCACGGCCGCCACACCTGCTGACGCACGGCCGCCGCGCCCTCCGACGCGCTCTCCGGCGCGACGGAGGCCGGGCCCGTACCGGCCCGGCCTCCGTCGTCGTCACGGCTCAGGCGTTGGGCCGCTTGCCGTGGTTCGCCTTCTTCTTCTTGCGAGCCCGCCTCTTGTTGCCTCGCTTCGCCATCGGACTCCCTCTCTCACGGGGTTGCGTCGTGGCCAGCGTAGGTTCGGGGGCGGTGCCGCGCATGTCGGCGCGACCCCCTTCAATGGGACCCATGACCGTCTACGACACGGCCCGGGCGCTGCCGGGCATCGAGGAACTGCGCGACCACTCCCGGAGCCTCGCGATGCTGGACGCCGTGCTGAGCCCCGTATGGGAGCGCCGGTACTACTCCTTCGACGCGCACTGGTCCGACACCGAGCAGCTGGCGTCGATGAAGGACGGCGAGGGCGGCGAGTACACCATCGTCCTCTCCCCGGCGGGCGCCTTCGCCCGCGTCTTCGACCACGAGTCGCCGCTGAGCCCCTACGGGCCCCTCGCGGACGGCGCGACCTGGCCCGGGGTCCTCGACGGCGTCCCTGACGCCTTCTCGGAGTACCTGACGGAGCCCGCCTTCCTCGACGAGGACGACGTCCACGTCACCACCGCCTGCCTGTGGCGCGAGCCCGCCGACACCGCCTGGCGCACCGGCCCGGTCGCCTTCCCCGACCCTGACGACCACCCGGACGGCCACGCGGACCCGGACGGCTCCGGCCGCCTCCTCCACCTGCTCCTGGACCGCACCCCCGAGGCGTACGCCACCTGGGCCTCCGACCACTACGGCACCGACGTCCCCGTCGAAGCCGTCCGCCACGTCCTCGCCCTGCGCCCGCTGACCCCGGAGGTCGTGACGGCCCTCAACCCGGCGGCGACCCTCACGGACCTCGCCGAGGACATCGCGGAGATCGGCTTCCCGCCGCCCCGCCCCTGACGTGACGGGAACCCGCCCGTGACGGAGGTGCCGCGTGTTGCCCCCGGGACGGCCGCGCGCGGGGATAATCGGAGGCATGGCACACGAGACGGCGACCGTCTCCGAGGTACGGCGCGAACGGTACGCACGACGACTCCCCACCGACCTGTCCGCACTGCGCGGACCCGGGCACGGGTCGGTCCGGCTTCCCCTGCACCTGGCCTGGTCCGGGCTGACCGAGTACGACCTCGACCGGCCCCGGCTGCGGATGAGCTGCTACCGCACGGTCCTCGCCGAGGGCGGCCACGACGACCTAGTCCGGCACCTCAACCGGGACCTCCTCGTCGAGCTGTGGCCCGTCCTGCGCACCCTCGTGAGCAAGGACCTGCGGGTGGTCTGGGAGGACGCCTTCCACGAACTGGCGCCGATGGCGACGGCGGCCGGGCGCGCGGGGTGAAGCTCACCGGGCTGCACCGCCGCCTCCTCGACGACGTCCTCGCGGCGGGCACCGAGTACCCCCTCGTCCTCACCGGCGGTTACGCCGTCCAGGCGCACGGCCTGGTCGACCGCCTCAGCCAGGACCTCGACGTCGCCACCGAGAGCCCCCGGCCCATGCCCGAGATCGCCGCCCGCCTGCGGGCCGCGCTGGAGGCCGGCGGCTGGCGGGTGCGGACCCTGGAGACCGACCCGCTCTCCGCCCGGCTGATCGTCACCGATCCGGACAGCGGCGAGGAGTGCGAGGTCGACGTCCTCAAGGAAGTCCTCTGCGGCCCTCCCGAGCACCGCGAGTTCGGCCTCCTCCTCTCCCTCCGGGATGTGGTCGGCACCAAGGTGCGCGCCCTGGCCGACCGGGGCATGGCCCGCGACCTGATCGACGTCCAGGCCGCGGCGGACCGCGGCTGGAGCCCCGAGGAACTGGAAGGGCTGGGCCGGCAGCACGCCCGCGACGGCTTCGACCTGGAGGAGCTCCGGACGAAGCTCGCCGGCGCGGAGTGGATCGACGACACCGAGTTCACCGCGCACGGCCTCGACGAGGAACGGATCCACGCCCTGCGCGCCTGGGCCCAGCGCTGGGCCGACGACATCGGCGAACGCCTCCTCGAAGGCGCCCCGCCGGAGGACGAGCCCTAGTAGTGCTTTGTTAGGTGGTCTTGTCACGGCTTGTGTTCGGTAGTTCGCTGGCCGTATGAGGGCTGGGGAACTTGCTGGGGTGCGGGTC